>JBEKME010000109.1:0-21429 GCA_050008675.1 Terriglobia bacterium | reverse complement strand
TGGAATGATAACCCATGCTTGGCCTCCCCGCCGGAAGTGCGGTCAGAGGCTAATATATCATAGCTGTATAGCTAAGACAAGAAAATTTCTTAATTTTTCGATTTTCTTGATTTTTTCACAGCTTCTTCTTGCCGGGATGCACTGGCCAGTCACCACTCTCCATGATCACAACAAAAAAGCCGCGGACCTCAAAACCGGAGGCCCGCGCTACCGCCCGTGCGAGGTGGAAGCGGACATCATGTCTCTTGACAACTCAAGAACTATAGGCTAGAATACTGGGTTGAGACTATGAAGGTAGTCATGGCCTCCCGGAAACACTTGGTGGCAATGTTGCCGCGAACTCCGATCGGCTCTCGAAAGTGTGGCAAGCGGGGCCAAAAGCCCGGAAGACTTCGTGCGCCCGGGCGGCCAACGAGTCCGTTCTTGGAAACGAAAGAGAAAAAGAATTCTTTAAAAATGAGGGAACGAAGCGGGAATGTCTATGAAAACAAAGGTAGGTGGTATGTGGTGTGTGGGGAAAGAAAAAGAGGGACTGGGGGCTGGGCACTAGGGACTGGGGGGCTAATGGCTTCCCGCCGTTCGCGCGTGCTGGCATCACCCACACAATTTGTCCTCCGGCTCAAGAAGGCCTATCAACCTCAAGAAAGAATTTCTTTTTTGACGGAACGAAGCGGGAATGTCTATGAAAACAAAGGGCCGGCTTTCATCGGGGCGCAATGAACCGGGAATGTCATTGAAAACAAAGGTAGTTACGCGTTCAAGGCGGGGATGTCATTGAAAAAAGGCAGCTTAGACCCATGCAATTCCCTGATGATTTCTCTGTGTGCTCCTTGGCCAGAAGAGCTTCACCACGGAGGCCACTGAGGCCCCCCGTGTGCTCCGTGTTAAAGCTCGAGAGCCACGGAGGACGCGGAGAGTCTGGTTTTGGTTGCCGCCGGCAGCCCTGCTGTGACCATCCGGAGGTCTGATGCAAAGACGTGATGTTCTGAAAATGATCCCTCTCTCGGTGGCCGGGATGACGGAACTCCCCGGAATGGGCCAGGGAGGTCGGAGGGATGCTGCCGACACGGAGGCCAAGCCTCTAGTTACCCAGGTGAAGCAGTACAACGGAACACCCACACTATTCCTCGACGGCGAGCCGGCCTTTGCCGGAATGTGCTGGGTTACGACTCCCTCGACGGAAGGTTGGCGGGATGCGGAGAACGCGCCGGCGGTTGCGAAAGCAGGCATCCACATCTATTCCTTCGATGCCGGAAAAGGTTTCGAGTGGGTCGAGCCCAAGGCGGGGCGGTCGGACCCTTTCGATTTCTCCACCGTGGAGGCCCGCTACGGGCGGATCATCGCTCGCGACCCTCTGGCCCGATTTCACCTGCGCTTGAATTTCGAGGTCCAGCCTGACGACTGGTGGATGAAGGCTTACCCTGACGAATGTGAGATCACCTCGGAGGGGAAACCGTTCAGCCAGTCTTTTGCCTCTGATGTGTGGCGGATGCAAGTGAAGGATTTCCTCGAGGCGTTTATCGCTCACCTCAATCGCACCGGCCTCATGGATCGAGTTACCGCTTTCCAGACGGGAGCGGGGCACACCGGAGAATGGGTGAAGGGCGAAACCTCCATGTCCGCGCTCTGCGGGGATTATAGTGAGCCGATGCGGCGGCACTTTCGCCTCTGGCTCCGTCGCCACTACGCGAGCGATCTGTCGGCGTTTCGAGCCGCCTGGAATAATCCGCAGATCAGCTTTGAGACGGCAGAAGTTCCCTCGGCTGAAGAACAACTTCAAAGCAAGCTCTACACCTTCCGCGATCCGGCGCGGGAACGAAACGTCATCGATTACTATCGTTGCTTGGCGGATTTGAGCAGCGACCTGCTGATCGATTTCTGTCGCACCGTGAAGGAAGCCACGGACGGGAAGAAGCTGGCGGGTGCTTTCTACGGTTATTTGATGGAACTGGCTTGGAATGGGGGCTTCTTTAAGGAAAGGCCGGAGAGCGACTACTCGACTTATCAGCGGAGTGGTCATCTGGGCCTAAGGAAGGTTCTCGAATCACCTTACGTCGACTTCCTGGTATGTCCTTATAGCTACGGCTTCCGCGGCATAGGGGGCGACGCGCCGGCTATGCAACCCACCGAGTCGGCCCGGCTGCACGGGAAGCTCTGCATCATTGAAGACGACACGCGGACCCACATCAGTCCGGATCCGAACTACGGTCACGCCAATTCCCTTGCAGAAAGTGTCACCATCCTGCGGCGGAACTTTGCCCAGGTTGTCACCCACGGCCAGGGCATGTGGTGGTTGTTCGAATCTATCAATCCCGGCAAAGAACCGGCGTTTGGGCCTTTACTCGAGAGCTTTCACGAGCTCGGCGCCTTCCTCCTTCAAACGGACCGCACCCCGAGTGCGGAAATCGCCGTGCTGTTGGACGACGTGAGCTTCTTTTATGAGACAGACCGAAATAATCTGGATGTGCCGTTGGTTTTTCAACAACGACTCTGGGGCCTGCCGCGAACCGGCGCGCCTTTCGATGTGTTCCTTTTGCAGGATTTCATTGAAGGCCGATTGAGGCCTTACAAGCTCTACCTGTTCCTCAACAGCTTTCAACTCGACAAGACACGGCGTGAAGCCTTGAACCGGGAACTGCGCAAGGATGGCCGTGTGGCGGTTTGGATCTACGCCCCCGGCTATATCGGGGATGGGCCTTCACTGGAGCATATGCACGAGCTGACGGGATTTAAGTTTGCCATGGGCGGGGCACCCTGGGGACCGCTCATGCACATTGTGGACTTCGCTCACCCCATCACCGCCGGCCTGCCGCAAGACCTTGCATGGGGCACGAACAGCAAGTTGAGTCCGATTTTTTATCTGGAAGATCCTGAGGCCCGGGTGCTGGGGCAAGTGGTATTTTCACAGGGAAACTGCAAGCCCGGCATGGGCGTCAAAGCCTTTCCCGGATGGACCTCGATCTACGTCGCTGCCCCCAACCTGCCTGCCCCGGTGCTGCGTGGGATGGCGCGCTTTTCGGGGGTCCATTTGTACAACCAGGAGGGCGACGTTTTATATGCGACTCGAGAACTCCTGGCTGTCCACACCGTTTCCGGCGGTAATCGAACCTTCAGCCTTCCTCGAGGAGTGGAAGAAGTCTACGACCTGTTTGAACGTAAATCAGTTGCGCGGAATACCGAGGAATTCCGGGTGACATTACAACCTGTCTCGAGCGCGCTGTTTTACACTGGAGGGGCGGCTCTTCTCTCGAGCTTGAAGTAACGCAGTGCCATGTCATTCTGAGGCCCCCGTTCCTTGGGGGCCGAAGAATCCCTGCAGTTTCTTCCGACGGCCAGTCCGTCAGTTGTCGGATGAGGGTTCCCTGCGAACTGCGGAGATCCTTCGTCGTCCCAAAGAGCGGGACTCCTCAGGATGACATGCCTTGGGTCTGCGCTGCGGCGAGCGATGGTCCAGATGTTTTGTGGGCACGACACTAGCCGCCCAGCAAGCGGGCGACCTCTTTGGCATAGTAGGTCAGGATGATATCCGCACCGGCCCTTCGGATTGAGGTGAGGGTTTCTATCATGGTGCGTTCGCGGTCAATCCATCCCATCCTGGCAGCGGCCTCGATGAGGGAGAATTCGCCGCTCACCTGGTAGGCGGCGATGGGTACATCGAACTCGCGGCGGGCGAGTGCGATAATATCCAGGTAAGGAAGCGCCGGTTTCACCATGATGATGTCCGCGCCTTCCTCCACATCCAGGGCAATCTCTCGCATGGCTTCGCGTTGGTTGGCGGGATCCATTTGGTAGGCCTTGCGGTCCCCAAACTTTGGCGCTGAGTCCGCAGCCTCCCGAAAGGGTCCATAGAACGCCGAAGCGTATTTGGCTGAATAAGCCAAAATAGGTGTCTGGGTAAAGCCGCGGGCGTCCAACTCCTGGCGAATGCGCCCCACGCGCCCGTCCATCATATCGGAGGGTGCTACGATGTCGGCGCCGGCCTCGACCTGGGTCAAGGCTGTCTTTGCCAGAAGTGGAAGCGTGGAATCGTTGTCAACTTCACCGTTCTGAATCAGGCCGCAGTGACCGTGACTCGTATATTCGTCCAGGCACACGTCGCATATCACCAATAAATCCGGCAATTCTCTCTTGATCGCCCGCACCGCCCGTTGCACGATCCCATTGGGGTCGTAGGCGCCTGAGCCCACTTCGTCCTTGCTTTCCGGGATACCGAACAGGATTACGGCAGGAACGCCCAGGTCATGCGCCGACTTGCATTCGCCCACCAGCAGATCGACCGACCAGCGGTAGTTTCCTGGCATGGACTTGATTTCGTCCTTAACCTTCGATCCCGGACAAACAAACAGCGGATACACAAGAGACCGGGCGTTGAGCTGGTTCTCGCGCACCAGGCTGCGCAGGGTCTCGGTCCGCCGCAACCTGCGGGGTCGATGGATGGGGAAAGGCATGGTATGCTCCTTACGATCAAGTTGCTAGTCGCTAGTGGTTAGTGGCTAGTTTCAAGAGCAGTGGCTAGCGCTTAGGGGCTAGTTACAGACTCCTTAACCACAAGCCGATACCCCAAATCACTGAGCACTAGCCACAAACCACTAGCCACTAGCCACTGCTGTTAATACAATCTGTCGCGCGGTTTAAAATCCCCGAACGTCCCGATGTTGGCTAACGAGATTGCCATTCGGAAAACATTTTCTTGCCTAATGGTTCCTAATGAAAACCGCTGATACTCAACATTCAATCCGAAGCATCCAAAATTATAGCTGAGTTGGGCGACTCCGCCAGCCGCAATCTTCTGAACAAGATTGTAGTTCACGCCGAACGCGCCACTCAACCCTTTGCGGTCAAAGTCCCCATAGGTCGCGAGGAGGTTCAAGAGGTGGTAGGAGGTCGTGGGAGTGGTAGTTGTCGTTGAAGGGGAACTGGAAGTTCCGCTCAGGAGGCCAATATAGGTGTCTTTATTGATGTAGAAGTCGGTAAAGGCCAGCCCATAAACCCCGTGCTTAACGTGAGAGGTGATGCCAGCGTCAAGAATACCTTGACCGTTCGGGCTTAAATCAACTTTCAGCTCAGTGTCGTAAAACGAGAAGGGAGCCACCTTCAGGTCAGAGACGACCGGCGACAAACGCCTGCCGGGAATGAAGTGAAATCCCGTGAGCGAGAGCGTCGGCTCCCAAACAATGGGGTTGTTCGGTCCCAGGACACCGCCGAACGTGGGGTCAAAATAATACTTCTCCGAGATACGCCAGGAAATCAGTTCCCGAGCCTGGGGTGTATCCGTTGTCCCCGCAGGAACGTTCTTGCGAGCTAGGATAACATTCGTCAGCGAATACTCAACTTCATTGGTTTGGGAGAGGATGTCCAGATCATCGTACCGAACAACATTGGCAAGCTCTTCCGGATCCCTGGCTTTTACCAGACGATAGACTATGTCAGGCTCAATAACATGCTTAAGGCGCCGGCCCCACAAGGACCACGCGAGGACTTTTTCGAGGGAAGGCGGCCGAAGATCGAGTGAGAAGTCGCCCAGCAGCCTGGTAAGGGGGTCGTGGTTCGGATCCAGGCTGGTGCCGTACCGGGCCGCGTCGACTCCCGCCGAAGGAGTGAGGTGGAAACCCCAGAAATCCTTGAGACGGAGTGTGACCTCGGGGTGAACGTCCAGCCGCTCCGAGAGTGAGGGAAGGTCAAGTCCTGGTTCCGTGCGCCCGAGGGCGCCAGCAGAAGTCTCGAAGGAAAAGTAGAAGGGGCTCTCACCCACCTGCTTGTCCGTTCCGAAAAACGAGAATTCGGGCGTTTTCCGGATGATTACAGCGTTCCCTGGCACCAATTGTGCGGAGAGGAAGTCCTCGTATCGGGAGGCGTAGATGTTGAAGCTGTAAGCGCCGAAATCCTTGGTTACGAAACCGATTTGGTGGGCCTCGGAATTGACCGCTTCGGTGAAACTTGGCGAATAAACCTCGCGGAAAGCCAGCGAGGAAACGTAGTCCACGTCCGCCACGCCGCGAAATCCGTCGAAAAAATCCTCAGCGTCCCCGACCGCCTTGACGCTCTGGCCGGGGGCGCGATTTGCCCGAACCTTGTCCTTGTCGTTCACCCCGAAATAGTCCACCCTGAGCTTGGTGTTATCGTTGGGTGTCGCCCGGAACTGTGCCCTTCGGGCAAGCCCTCGGAGGCTGTAATCCTCCAGACCCAGCAACAGATCCATGCTGGGGCTGATAGCCCAGAAAAAGCCCGCGCCTACGACGGTCCCCTTCTGCGATGAAGTCCCAATGTGTGGAAGCAAGAAGCCAGTATGGCGAGGTTTGCGGGCGATGGAGGTACCCAGGAAGGGGAGGTAGAAAATAGGGACGCCCAGGAATCGGATGACAGAATCACGCGCTATGGCCTTGTCGTCCAACTCCAGCTTGGCGCTGCCGGCGGAAAAGGACCAACCCTTTGTTTCGCAATCGCAAGTCGTAAACCTGCCATGTTTTACCGTGTACGTATTCTCATCCAGACGCACAATTTCCTCTCCCTGGATGTAAAAGGGGTTCGCCGTGTAAAGCACCTTAGACCGGTCAGTCTGGATGTAATAGGGATTCTCCGTGTAAAGCACCTTAGGCCGGGCGCGCGGATTGGTGTGGACGAAGCCGTGGCCGTTTGAAAACCATCCTTTCTGCGTTCGGATGTTGTAGTGGACCTCGTCGGCCGCAATATGGCTTCGAGGGTCGATGAAAAGCACATGCCCCTTG
The DNA here is from genome assembly GCA_050008675.1 of Terriglobia bacterium. GTDB lineage: Bacteria > Acidobacteriota > Terriglobia > UBA7540 > UBA7540 > CAVROP01. The sequence continues at coordinate 14,704 of JBEKME010000109.1, read as the reverse complement.
CCCGCGACTTCTCCTGAGGCTTCGTCGTAGGTAACCTCGTCTGCCGTGAGCTTCATGCCACGGTAAGTCACCTCCACGTGGCCGTGAAAACGGTCAATATCCTTGTCTTTCTCCTGGGAATCGGCGCGGAGGGTGATGATTTTGTCGGGACTCCCTAATTCCAACGGAATGGAGGGCGGCTGTTGCGCCGCTGAGATCAAGGCCATGCCCAGCGCCACGAACAACCCCAAAGGAACGCGCGCGCTACTTGTCCGGCGGGAGAAGGGAACGTTCACAAAGTTCATGAGCAAGCACAGGCTTTTTATTCTACCCGAAGGAGCTTTGCTCGAACGAATCAATTTGCTAAGATGCGTTAGGGAGCGTATAACGCTGCCCGGAGGATTTTGAGCACCCGGTGAAGTGCCCTAAGTGCGGTTTTGTCAGCTACCCCGGACTCGCACAATGTAAGAAGTGCGGCGCCAGTTTTGTGCGCGCCCCTGGGCCGCCATCTGTCGCCACTAAAACGACGCCCATCGCCCAGCCTGGGCCTGCGCTGCAACTCGAGGAAAAAGCTATAGGTCCACCGCCCGCCAGTAGGGCTCCAGCTCAGAGCAGAGCCACCAAAGAACCCCCGCAAGACCAGGGACCTCGGACCATGCCAGGTAACACCGAACTTGAATTCGTGAGGAATCTTCGCGAACCCTTGGCAGAGAAAGCACCCCCCCCCGTAGCGGAAGAACCTGCGCCCTGGAGGCGAGAGGTTTCAGAGCGTTTCCAGAGCTTTCGCCAGCGTCGCGCCCGTCTACGAAACGAACCTGCCCGGGAGGAGTCCCTCGACTTTGAATTCGAACCGAGAGAAGCGAGTGCGCCTCCGGAGCCGGGCGTGGAAGAGATCTTGGAATTCCCGCAGAACGTCCTTACGGTTGACGCGGAAATTACCCCCCCTGCGGCGCTCGAGGATGACGTGCAACATTCGGAAGCGGACACCCTGGAAAACGGTGACGAGGGGTTGGAGATTCTCGATTCTGCGCTGGCTCAAGCAGACGAATTCGCCCTCGAACCGGCATCGCCGCCAGGCAATCGTTTGGAGATCGTTGTCGGGCCGTCGGAAGTTGACGCGCCAGCGGCTGCCTCACAACTAGAACTCCAGGCCCTTCCCGTAGCGCCCCTGGGCCGGAGGTTCCTGGCGGGCTTGGTGGATGGACTGGTTCTCCTGCTTGGGGCGGGACTATTCGCGTTCATTTTTTGGAGGGCTGGCGGCCATCTGACTCCGGTTCCTCCGAACCTTGCCATCGTCGCGCTTATCGCGGTCATTTTCGTTTGGGCATATTTTGGGTTGTTTACGGCCCTCACCTTCTCCACGCCCGGCCTGATCTGGATGGGTATTGAAGTTCGGAACATGGAAGGTTGGCCACCCGCACCCCGCGAATCCCTCTTGCGCGCTTTTGGTTACTTGGTGTCGATCTCGGCTTTGATGATAGGGTTCCTCTGGGCACTAGTGGATAGTGAGGGCCTTACCTGGCATGATTGGATATCTGGGACTTTCTTAACTCCCGTGAATCAGGAGGCGCCGGGCGAAGGTGTGGAATCGAAAGCCTAGCGATTCCGTCGATTCTGCCTTCCCGACTTTCACTCGTCATTCCATGAACAAAGGACGCTTCTTGAACCAGAAACTCGGCAAGCGGGCCAGCCGCAAGATTGCCCTTCTCAAATCAAGCCTTTCGGCTAGTCGCCAGCCTCGCCGACCGGAAGCCCCGACCACACGCTTTCCCAAAAAGGGAGCCTCCCGCGAAAAGGGGCTGAATCCCTATTCATAATTCAAAATTGTTCGCAGTGACTTTAGGCCATCAGGGTGCATCCAATCTGTTGCCGTGCTATACTTTGGACAGTGAGGGCCGCGTGGGCCCAGCGCTGAAGGAGCTTTCCCGGTAATGACCAACCGCATACGGGTTACGTTAATCTCAGTTTCCAGTCTTCTGCTGTTTTATGTCGTCCTCGGAGGATTGCTCGGCAAGAGCGAATCGACCTCGGAGAAGACGTATCGCGACCTGGGAGTTTATAGCGAAGTATTGAACCGCATCCGCATGGATTATGTGACCGAACCCGACCTCAAGAAGGTAACGGACGGAGCAATCCGGGGCCTTCTCGAGGCCTTGGACCCTTACAGCACATACTTTACCCCTGCAGAGTATCAAGACTACCTGAAACATCCTGACCCGGGCCCGGCGGACGTAGGCATGTTCCTATCCAAGAGGATGGGTTATGCTACCGTGATTTCCGTGCTTCCAGGGAGTCCGGCTGAGAAAGCCGGCGTGAGGGCTGGTGACTTAATCGATCGCGTCGAGGGCTCGGCCACACGGGAGCTTTCTGTGGTGCAAATCCAGCGCCTGCTGGCTGGGGCGCCCGAGACCGCAGTAAAGCTCTACGTGGTGCGGGAAGCACGAGGCGAGCCGGAGCCCATCACCTTGACCCGCACCCTACTGAATTATCCTCCGGTGGTGGCAAAGATAGTGGACGACGGGGACGGGTATCTGCGCGTTTCAACCTTTGAGAAGGGGAAAGCTAAGCAGATGGCTGCCAAGCTCAAAGAGCTTGAGGCGAACGGAGCTCTTAAGATCATTCTGGATCTGAGAAACTGCGCCGGCGGCGATGTGCAGGAAGCCATTGATACAGCCAGCCTTTTCCTGGACAAGGGATTGATTACTTACCTTTCCGGCCAACGTTATCCCAGGCAGGACATCACGGCCCATCCCACTGAAGGCGTATCCAATATCCCCCTGGCGGTGCTCATCAACCAATCCACCGCCGGGCCTGCGGAGCTCGTCGCCTCCGCCGTCCTGGGCAACAAGCGCGGTGAGGTGGTCGGTGTGCGCAGTTTTGGCGTTGGAGTTCTTCAGAAAACGATCCCGGTTGGGGATGGCTCAGCGCTGCTGCTCTCCGTGGCGAAATATTACGGAGCGGACGGCAAAGCGATCAACGATAACGGCGTTACGCCCAGCGTGGTCCAAAGCGCGGGAAGTACCTCCGCGGATATCGACGGCGAAGAGGAGACACAGAACCCCGAGCACTTCGGTGGCAAGGATGATTTGCAGCTTCGCAAGGCAATTGAAATCCTGATACATTCGTCGTCATCTGCTAAGGCTGCTTGATCAGTCCCGCGCCGGCATTGCCACGGAGACTTAAACACTCAGCCTTGCGCTTGATCCTGCGGGTATTCCTACCCTTGATTTCCACTCCACACGGTATTCAAGCCTCAACGCTATGGCTTGCTTTCCTTCTGGCTCTAGCCATTTGTGCCATTAACTGTAAACCGCCTGTCTTCGCGCCCTTGCGCGAAGACGATCGGCGGGAAGTGGCGCGAAAGATCGAGAATGCTATCGAAGCTACCGGACGATCTCAAGTCTGGATCAAGTCACCCGTTGGTCTCACCTCCGGAAAGCCTGAAACTCCCGTTGAAGCGCGGGTCGGCGCTGAGGTCTATTCGACGGTCATGGCCGCCCTACAACACGAGGCTGAGAAGAACCACCTGGAATGTGCCCTAAATGAATCCCGGACGAAAGAGGGATGGCGAGTCGCTGATATCCGCTTGTTACGTTATGGAAAGCAGGTGTCTCGATGGAAGCTCCATGAGGTCCGTCGCATCCTTCACGCCGCCATCATTATTGACGATCTGGGGGAAAACCTCGGGGCTGCGCGCCAACTGCTTGCTTTGCCGTATTCCCTGACATTCTCCGTTCTACCTCATCTTCGCGACTCTGTGGAAACCGCCGAAGAAGCTCGCCGCGCCGGACACGAGGTAATGCTCCACCTTCCGATGGAGCCGGAAGCGGGTTCCCAGGCCTCGCCGGGGAAGGGAGAAATCCGTATCGGCATGACCAGCTTCGAGGTCGAACACATCCTGCAATCAGACTTGGCTTCAGTTCCCCATGCGCTCGGGGTAAACAACCACATGGGGTCACGTGCCACCGCCGATCCCCGCTTGATGACTGCGGTAATGAGATCGCTTGCCGGGCACCACCTCTATTTCGTGGATAGCCGTACAACAGCAGCCAGCGTGGCTCTGGAGGCGGCTCGCCAGCAGGGCCTTCCCTCATTTTATCGTTCGGTGTTTTTGGACGACACCGAGACCGTGCCCTATACGCTTGGGCAGCTCCGCCAGTTCCGGCGCGTATTGGAAGAGCAGGGCACGGCCTTGGCTATCGGCCACCCCTACCCCACCACGATCGCCGCACTGGCCAAGTTCTTGCCCCAACTCGAGAGCGATGCGGTGCAATTGGCGCCCGTGTCGCGACTCATGCGGCTTCCGGAAGTTGCGCGTCTGAAGCCACCACCCCATCGCACGGCCGCGCCATGAGCCTGCTTTGTCCAGCACCGAAGAGATGATCCCAAATTTGGAATTCGGGGTAATGAGTCGCGCCCTGACAGCGCGGCTTGGCGACGCACAAGATGTGGCGGGGGATAGAGGCTGAGCTGAGGTAACTTGGGGAGCTTATTTTTCGTTCGACGGAAGGCTGAACGTGACGTCCCGGTCGAGCCGCATACCGATCAACGAGCCTGCCGCCAAGGCGGCTTGCTTACCGTGAGGGAGAAGGATCGCCAAGGTCACACCCGCCGCGGCTCCCGCGATGCCCGTGTATAACCCTCCCGCCGCCGCACCTACCGCTGTCGTGCTGGCGATAATGGCGGCCTGCTTCTTTCGCGAGGCCCCGCCTCCCTTCAAATCGCCCTCTGGTCCGACATTGGGATCACCTCCGCCCTCACTTGAAAAAACTTCGGTCAGTGATCCCAGGATAGCTAGCTTCTGCCCATTGGGGAGTTCAACGGTATCAAATACGAAGGACAGGTTCCCACCTTTTCCGCGGCGTCCGGCGGGCTTCACCTCAGCGATATGCCCATCAATCCGCACACCCTTTGCCAAAACATCCCGGTCCTCGACCGCCACGGGATCAAGCAATGTAGTAAGAATTCTGTCACCCGGTCGGGAGGTCTTTGAGCTTACCGTGGAGTGCAACTGGAGTTTGAACTCCGTCCCTTCAGGAATCGTAATCTCATTCTCATTCGCGATCTCGTTTGCGTTTTCACCCTCTTGCTGAGCCCAGAGGGGCAGCGCCAGGAACGCAAAGGCACATCCTGCTGCCAGCAGCCCAAGAGATCTTCGCTTCATTACCTGACTCCCGATCACGAAGGCTTCACCCTTCCTGGAAATGTCCAAGTTCCACACCCTGCTTATTTCACCACTAAACGTCCGATGCAGTCAAAGGGAAAATGGGCGCAAAATCCTCGCGTTTCCCTTAAGGCTTTGATGCAGCTTTTTCCCGCAGGTTGGATGAAGGGGACTCTGGGGCGATCATCGTTTGGCCAAGGATGGCTGGAATTGCCGATATTCGAAACTCGAAACTAGAAATTCGAAACTCGGAAAAGACGCTGCTGCGCCCCATTGGAGCCGAGTTTCGATTTTCGAATTTCGATTTTCTGCTCCAACAATCGGTGATCGTTGCCAGCCTACTCGCGCACCTCCGCGTGGTGGCGCACTTCCACTCCTTCCACCAGGAACAGAACATCTTCGGCAATGTTGGTGGCATGATCAGCGAGGCGCTCTAGGGAACGGGCTATGAACATCAGGTTGATGCTTTGCCGGACTGCGGTGGAATCTCGCTCCATCAGGCCGATCAGTTCTTCATACACGGAGTCACGGAGTTGGTCGATAACATCATCGGAGGTAAGGATGCTACGCGCGAGTTCGGCATCCTTCCTCACGAATGCATCCAGGCTTTTCCGAATCATCGACTGGGCAAGGGTCGCCATATGAGGAATATCGACCAACTCTTTCGGGATGGGATCACGCATCAGGACCAGAGTCCTGCGGACGATGTTGACCGAAATATCCCCCATGCGCTCCAGGTCATTGTTGATCTTGATGGCGGCGGTAATAAACCTGAGGTCGGTCGCCATGGGCTGAACCCGGGCCAAAAGGCTGGTGGCTAACTCGTCGATCTGGATCTCCATGCGGTTGATTATGGCTTCGTTCTGTAGGACCTGCTGCGCCGCCACCTCATCCTTTTCAATGAGCGACAGGATGCTGCGGTAGACGGAGTCCTCCACCAGCCCGCTCATTTCCAGCAGGCGGTTTCTGAGGTTATCAAGTTCCTCTTCAAAGTGGCGCATCATCGGGTAAGGGGCAGGTCGTAGGCGGCAGGCAGGGGAAATTTCCCCGCTGCCAATTCATACTCTTGCCTGCCAATTTCCTCCTCATCAAGTTCGGCCCCAAAAGCTCACTCCTAACTTCCGGGTGGCACGCGCCTTAATTCTCTTCCGGGGCTCTCTCCTCCCATCGGGCGGGCCATCGCGACAAACAACCTACCACCTTTTGCTCACCACCTCTACCCGAACCGGCCGGTGATGTAGTCTTCGGTTTCCTTCTTGGCAGGTGTCTTGAAGATGATTTCTGTCTTGTTATATTCGATCAGCTTTCCCAAAAGGAAAAAGCCCGTGAAATCCGCCACCCGCGCGGCCTGCTGCATGTTGTGGGTGACAATGGTCAGCGTGCACTGGCCCTGGAGGGAATAGAGCAACTCCTCTATCTTCGCGGTGGCGATGGGATCGAGGGCGGAACAGGGCTCGTCCAGTAGCAGGACCTCTGGGTCTACAGCCAGAGCTCTGGCAATGCACAATCGTTGCTGTTGACCCCCGGAAAGAGCGTACGCCGATTTGTGGAGTTGATCCTTCACTTCATCCCACAGTACCGCGCGTCGCAGACTCTTTTCCACTTTTTCTTGCAGGGCAGCCCAACTGTGGGTCCCATTCACCCTAAGACCGTAGGCGATATTGTCAAAAATGGACTTGGGAAAGGGGTTCGGCCTCTGAAAAACCATTCCCACGCGACGACGCAGGGCGACCGGGTCCATGCTAAGAAGATCTTCATTGTCGAACAAGATCTCGCCCTCGGCCCTGGCGTGCGGCACCGTCTCGTACATCCGGTTCAAAGTGCGCAAGAAAGTGGACTTGCCACAACCCGAAGGACCAATGAGGGCTGTGATGCGGTTGGTGAGGATGTGAAGGTTGATGCCAAAAAGGGCTTGCTTGGGACCGTAGTAGAAGTCCAATCCGGAAACCCGCATTTTAACGCCCTCTGCGGCCACTGTCGGCCCTACAGATTGAGCGGGGCGGCTTTCTTGCTTGACCATCGTCGTACCACCGGCATCCCAAGTCGTCATGGCAGTTCCCACCTAATGGGCAGATCGCCCTGAAACGGATAATCTGGCGGCAACGTTCGCCACCAGCACTAGAGTCAAGAGAACCAATCCGGCAGCCCAGGCCTGCTTGTGCCAATCTTCATAGGGCGAGATCGCGTAGGTATAGACCATGACCGGCAGCGAGGCCGTAGGCTGATTCCACCCCGGGCTCCAGAACCGATTGCTGAAGGCAGTGAACAACAGCGGTGCCGTTTCACCAGCGACGCGAGCGATATCCAGGATGATCCCCGTGACAATCCCCTTGCGAGCCGCTGGCACGACCACGGTGGCGACAGTTTTCCATTTGCTCGCCCCCAACGCCAGGGCGCCTTCCCGCAGCACCAGCGGGACCGTGCGCAAGGCTTCTTCCGTGCTGCGCACCGCGATGGGGATCATCATCACACCCAGCGCCAAGCCCCCTGCTAATGCCGAAAAATGTTTCATCGGCAAGACCACGATCGTGTAGGCAAAAATCCCCATGACAATCGAGGGCACACCGTTCAAGAGATCTGCGGTGTAGCGAACCACAAAGGGAAACGACCGGCCCCCGAACTCAGCCAGATAGACGCCACCCAGGAAACCAATAGGGATGCCGAAGGCAGACGCCAGTAGAAGCAGCTTTGCGCTCCCCACGATGGCGTTGGCCATTCCTCCACCGGGTTCGCCAACGGGGGTCGGCAAATGCGTCAGGAAGGTCCAACTGAGGGAGCTTCCACCATTCCACACCAGGTATCCCAGGATGAAAAATAAGACGCCAACCGTAACCAAGGCGCATAGCCCGGTCATGCTGAACATGAAATAGTTGACGAATTTCCGCCAGGTATTACGCCAGAGCATTAGTGCCCCGACCCCTTCTGAGTTGTGAAGATAATTGCAATTCGCGCCAAGCCGTTAATCACGATGGTCAGCGCAAACAGTACCAGGCCCAGCTCAATCAGCGCCTGCAGGTGAAGATCGCCGGTGGCTTCGGCAAATTCATTGGCAATTACTGCGGCAATGGTATAGCCGGGGGCAAATAAGGAAGAACTGATTCTGGGATCATTGCCGATGACCATGGTAACCGCCATCGTCTCACCTAAAGCTCTCGCCAAGGCGAGGAAGATGGAGGCCATGATTCCAATGCGGGCGTAAGGGACCACGACCTGCCAAGTGGACTCCCACTTTGTAGCGCCGAGCCCCAAGGCTGCCTCACGTTGTTCTACCGGGACAGCCAACAGGACCTCACGTGAGAGCGAAATGATAAATGGTACGACCATGATGGCCAGTACCAAACCGCCCGCCAACATCCCCACGCCGTACATCGGCCCCTGAAAAAGCGGTAGGAATCCCAAAGTGCGCTTCAGGAATGGCTCGCCATATTGACGAAGAAACGGCACCAGGATGAATATCCCCAGCAATCCGTAAATTACGCTGGGAACCGCAGCGAGGAGCTCAATGACAAAAGTCATCGCATTCGAGATGCGCGTAGGCGCCAGCTCAGAAAGGAAGATTGCCGCCCCTACTCCCAGCGGAACTGCCACAAGCAAAGCGAGCGCGGAGGTGACAAGCGTGCCATAAATAAACGGCAAAGCGCCGAAGTCTCCGCTAACCGGATCCCAAGTGCGGCCGGTCAAAAATCCAAATCCAAACTTGTGTAGCGCGCCCGTAGAATTGACATAAAGCTGTTGAACGAGAGCTACCGTCACCAGCAGGATACTCGCCGCGCAGAGAAGCGTGAAGACGTGGGCAAACGTATCACCGCTTCGAAGGCCTTGAATAAAAGGACGCGCGCGGCGTTTTGCAGCCGCGCGCCCGGGTGGAATGGGAATGCTTGCCATAGAGGTTTATTGGATCTGCGAAATCTGCTTCAACTCTCTCGCCACCACTTCCTTGGGAAGCGGTGCGTAGGACAGAGGTTCAGCTTCCTTTTGACCGTCCCTCAGCATCCAGGTGAGAAAATCCTTGATGACATCCCTCTTCTTTGCGTCCTCAATTTTCGTCGGAATCAGCAGGTAGGTGAAGCTGGCAATCGGATAAGCAGCTTTGCCAGGAGCGTTGGTGATGGAAATGCGGAAATCTTCGGGCATGGTCTTCGCATAGCCTGCCGCTGCGGCTGTCACGCCTGCAAGGTCCCCTTTGACAAAGACGCCGGCAGCGTTTCGAACATGACCGTAGGGAATCTGGTTCTGCACGGCGTAGATGAGTTCGACGTAACCTATCGCCCCGGGCGTCTCTTTAACTAGCCCGGTCACTCCTTCGTTACCCTTTCCGCCCAGGCCTACCGGCCAATTCACGGAGGTGTTCCGGTTAACCTTGCTTTGCCACTCCGTAGAGACTTTCGAGAGGTAGTCGGTCCAGACGTACGAAGTTCCGCTACCATCCGAGCGGTGCACAACGACGATATCTTGAGCAGGAAGGCCAACGCCCCTATTGTACTTGGCAATCTCAGGGTCATTCCACTTGGTGACCTTGCCGAGATAGATGTCTACCAGAACATCGGGCGTAAATTCGAGTTCCTGCGATACACCGGGAATATTGTAGGTGGGAACGACGGCACCCAATACCGTTGGAAAATGCAGAATCTTGATTTTGGCCTGTCCAAGCTGTTCGTCATTCATGGGAACGTCTGAAGCGCCGAAATCCACCGTCCCAGACAAGAGTTGGCGAATTCCTCCTCCAGAACCAATGGACTGATAGTTGATCTGAATGTCGGAGTGGATCTTGTTGTAATCTGAGAACCACTTCGAGTAAATCGGGTATGGGAAGGTAGCCCCGGCGCCGTTAAGCATGATTGTATCCGGGGCAGGAACAGGTACGGCACTTGAGGGTGAGGAGTGGAACGCCACTAGGCTTGTCAAGACAAGGGCGGCACTCAGAAGAATGACGGATAAAATCGAAAGTTTTTTCATAGGTGTTGTCCTCCACCTTTACTCTTCCTCGACTGTTTTACAGGAACATTAAGCGGACGTTAACAATTGGGTTCGGCAGTCTTTAGTCCGGAGTGTTCTCCGGGCTCCCTCACCCCAGCAGAGAGCGCTGAACGGCTTTTCAGTATCTTGCCAAGAAAAGAGCGTTGTCCGAAGCTAGGAGTGACTCGACAAGCCGGCCGGTCAATGTCCTGACGCTCCGAATCGATCGCTGCTAAGGCAAAACATAGCGATTGTCCCGTGGACTCCCACCAAACCAAGAGGCAGGCGCCGTCCGAAGGCATCGTCGATTCAGAATAGTATCTGGCAGGCAGGTTAATCTAAGGTGAAGCCATTGTTACAGGACGGTTACATTAAAGACGCGGCGGTGGGACGGATGAGGCGGGAGTATTTGCATGAGGATGCTGGTAGGCCCGTGGGGACTCGAACCCCAGACCTCTACCGTGTCAAGGTAGGGCAACTTATTGATTCGGCGTACTTTAGCTCCAAGTATCGGTTCTAAAACGGACCCAATTCTGGACCCAAGTTTACGTACTGGCCGGGGTACGACAGTACCATGTTGTCTCTAGCTTTTGACGTGCTAGATTGACCTGTGCAGCTTTTATCTGGAGGTGGTTATGGATGGGAAAGAAAGTGTCAAAAAGGAACCGGTGAGATTGGACCTAGATTTGCAAAATCTCGAAGTATGCCTCGAAGGCAATTGTCGGCGTTCAACTCTTCGATCTGACATGGGCAAGGCACGAGTGTTAGCGCGTCATCTCCTTTATCTCGTTTCGGGTATTCTGGATAGGTTACCGGAAGGCGACAAGGATAACGAGATTGATTCCCGTGGTAACGCTCCAATTAGGGGTTTAGTCAAGTCTTTGACCAAGTTTGTTTCTGACGATTGGACCCCGAATTTCCCTGCCTAGGTTAGTATACGTTAGAACCTTCGTAAGACCGTTTTGCTGTATTAAGTTATAACCACTTCGCCTGGGTATGTTCGACTCTATCGAGAGGTGATGCCAACCGATGTTGAGTTTGCGCGACCTAGAAACCTACCTTGAGACGCATGTGATTGTTGATTCCGATAGTCGACAGTGGCGTCTAACCATTGACCCCCACGCGAAAGCTAGCCCGCCTGCGGCTAAGAACGAGTATGAGCTTCTCAAGAAGAAGATCGAGAAGGGTGGGCAGCGGGAGCCCATCATAATAGTCGATTCTACCCAGGCAGCGGATGGCAGTTATACGGGTGTGCTGTTGGATGGTATCACACGCCTCAAATGTTGTGTGGAACTGAGTCTAGCTCCCAAGGTAGAAATTAAGCAGATCGAAGATCGGCAGGAATATGTGCATGATTTGAATGTGGCCCGTCGACATCTTACAAGCGGACAAAAAGCCGCATATGCGGTGTGGCTCATTACTTCTGAGTTGCTGAATTCAGTAGGCAAGAATTACACGGTCGAGGATGCGGCGAAAGAAGTCAAGCTAGGCCATGAGATTGTCGAACGTGCGAAGCGCCTCCAGACGCAGGCGCCTGATCTATTTGAGCAAGTCCGGGAGGGGTTGACCACCGTTAATGCCGCTTACGATGCATACCAAATACGCCGGGAAAAGGCGTATCAAGTGTATGAACCTTCGGTTTTTGACTCCATCGATCCAGGTTGGCGCGAGAGGTTGGATATTAAACCACCTGTGCCGATAGGTTCTCCAGCCGAGCCTAAGTTTGTGGCCGACCTTAAAGCTGCTGCTACGGTTCTGAAAGATGCTCGGCGGCGGGTGGCCCTTATTGGCGAGTATCTTAGGCTTCGAGTGGATTGGGAAGAACGTCTGAAATTTGCAAATGGTTTTTCTTGTAGTAGTCTCATTGACCTTGAGTCAGCTATTAGTTGCTTTGGGAATGTGATTGAGGAACTTGAAGTGAGGAAGTTTATTCCTTCCAATAACCCGCATGCTGCGAGCCGATTCGGTCCCTAATTAGTGTAGTCTTTTTCCTACCCTTCCGTGTGGGTTTTGTGTCCCGAAGTAGCTTGCAGGGGTTTATTGCGTTTTGCAACTTCTTGAAGTTATGAGAGTTAAAAATTTGAAGAGTTAGCTGCAGGGGTGACGGTGTCGCGACATGCAAACCGGAAAGTCGAAAACCCGATACATTGGTCGATCTCGGGCGGGGTGTTGGTTTCATCCGCATGGTGGAAATTGCGATGCATTCGACCGACTCTCTCACGGAGGCGTCATCTGTGAACACGTGTCCATGCGTCAGGGTGGTGCGGGGGCAGCGTCCCTCTTCCGCATTAGCGAACTACGTATGGATCGCGCAGGGCGCGTGGCATATGGCGATACGAATAAACCCACTCTTGTTTCCGGCAACGATAACAACCAACACGCACAGGACACCATTACTCTTAAACTTAAACTCACCCAGGCATTCATTTCATTTGATTTGATTTGTAACCGGGTGCGGCAGTTCGCATCATGTGCTGCCGCACTTCCGGGCGCTATTCAGTGGCCGTTGCGTAAGTCCTCGCCCTCGACTGGTTTCTCAGGTGGCCGGGCGGTATGCTATGGAGGAGGAGGAGTAATCATGAGTGAACCAACGATCGCATCCGCACCAGCGGACTTACGACCGGTGTTATCGGCAGTATTCCAGAAGTTGGCAGATTTGTTACGTGCGGCGGGGGAGCGTCATCTATCATATCCATGGACGCTGGAGCTTACTGATCCCAAGGGAGTGCTGGCTGTCTTGCGTATCTCTTCGAGTGCTGACAGTACGCTACGCTATGAAGTGGTGGAGACGGTGTCCGCTGTCTTCTACAAGTTTCCGCTGCAACTCACGATTTCTGGAGCCGATGGTACTAAGTTGACCAGTGTTATCGAGGAGCCAGTTTCTACCCAGGAGGCTAGCCATGAGTGATATCTTGGGCAAGCTTGCTGATTGGGTTGATAAGAAACTCGGCACTCAGCTACCTCCTCAAGCGTCTATGCGGACTGGGCCAGCTGTATTCCGCCTAGTGAAGGGTGATGGTGTCACGTCGACGCCGGGAGCTACTTCTCGGCCAAACGTTAATGCCGATGCCCTGCGCGGCAAAGATACGGACATTCCTGAAGCGTCTACCGAACTGTTCAAGCTGTCGGCTGAGATTGCGCGGGGAAATAAGCGGTGAAACTCGTATCTCTATATCATCGTGTCAGGCATGGGTCAGGACCGGGTGGGTGGGGCCGGATGTGTTACGAAAGTCCTATTGTGTGGGGGTGGGGCCGGGGATAGGATGGCCATATACTTAAGCGCCTGTGGGCCGGGCAGCAACCCGCCCCACAGGCTGATGACCAACGCGGGAATAAAGGGGGCCGGTGCGAAGGGTGCCCCGTGCTGGGGGCGTGTGTGTGGTATGTATAAACGGAGGTTACCGTGAAATATGTCGCATTGTTTTTGGCAGTTTGTTTTGTCGGAGTGGTTTCGGGTTTGGCGCAGGATAAGCCTGTTCCCGCGCAGGCAGGCATGTACATCCGGTCTGCCTCTGGCTACACTCGCATCGAACTTGCTTACAGTTCCGGTTTCAAGACCAGTGGCTTAGGGAAGTCGATGCTCTCTTACGGCGTCGCAAAGATAAAAGGCAAGTGGCTCTACAAGGGCCCCTCAGCGGTCGCTCAGCTTGACGGTCCTCGTCCTACCTTTGTTCTGGTGTCACTCGCTGACGTTTCGGCGCAGGTGATTGCACTGGTCAAGTTTGATGTCAAAAAGGACCACCGAGAAGCTCAATACTGCGAGGCAAGCGCCTGGAGCGGAGTCAAGATAGAAGATAGAGATACGGTTCCAGTTTCGGTGACCCGCATGCCCGACAGCAACAATCTCATTATTATTCCTGCGGCCGACCTGCCTGCTGGAGAATATCTGCTCATAGCCGACCCCGCCAAGGGTTACCAGGGGTACGATTTCGGCGTGAAATAATGCACGAAGCGGCGAGTAGCTAGTTGATTTCCGACCGGTGTTTTTCTTAAAAATGCGGTATCAGGTGGAGGATAAGACAATGAAATTGGTGAAAGTGGTTTTGGGCGTTTTGTTCCTTTCGTGTGTTGCTCTGGGGAAGGATTACCGGGAGAAGAAGATGCCGCCTTACCAAGTCGGGACGTTTGTGCAGCTCGTCCATGTTGACAGGGGCACCGTGTCCCAGGCTGGCACTACCGGCATACTTGGCCAATCCAATGTGAGGACGACGAGTCTAAGCTACAACGCTGTTTTGGTAGATACTCCAGATGGGCAGTATCAAATCGAGCCTCCTGTTAGTATAGGGGCGATGATGTTGGACCATACCGTTGACCCCCACAAAGCCTGGTTTATGGACAATTTGCATCCGGGTGACAAGGTGCTTTTCTCGGCCAAATGCAATAAGCACAATAATTGCGACATTATGGTGCCGAATCCTGACAAGCCCGACAAAGAAATTTTTACTTCGGGCACATTCATTCCCGGTGGTCCGGCTAAGACTAACCCGACTTTCGCAGTTGGGAGCGATTTTCATCTGACTTTTGGCTTTCCTGCCGGATAAGTTCTTGGCGATGAATGCGCACTTGTTTCAGGTCGTTGTAGTGTAGACCTACCCCCTTCCCAAT
>JBEKME010000108.1:0-21450 GCA_050008675.1 Terriglobia bacterium | reverse complement strand
CGAAGGTCCGAGCGGGGGCGATTTCAGTGGCGTAGTTGGACGAGCCTGACGCGAACTCGATGGATTGTACCCCGATCAAGGGGTGAGGGAAAGCTATGCGATAGGTGACGCGGAAAACATCCGCCGGGTAGACGGCGATGCGCCTCATTCCATCAACCACCTCCACGGGTTTCAGGATCCTTATAAAGCTTCTCCTCGCCCGCTGGCGGCGAATCCCGGCTTTCGTGATAAGTTCGACGAAGGGCCGCGCGCTGCCGTCCAGTATGGGCAGCTCCAGGTTGTCAATCTCCACCACGACGTTATCCACGTCCCGTCCCGCAAGGGCTGAGAGAAGATGCTCAGTGGTGGAGATCAATACGCCTTTCTTCATCAAGCTGGTGGCGTAGCTCACCCTGGCCACATTCCGGGACTGGGCCTCAATTGTGAATCCTTCGAGATCGGTGCGCCGGAACAAGATGCCCGTGTTGGCAGGGGCGGGGCAAAGACGCAGGTTAACCTTGACGCCCGTGTGGAGTCCGATCCCGGAGACGGAAGCGGGCGCGGCGATCGTGTGTTGGTTGGTCAAATTCTCCCCCGGAGCAAACTACCAGCACTTATTTGACCATTTGCGCCGCCTTAGTGTATGCCTTTTCTTTTCATCAAGGTAAGGCTCATCCGGTTTCCCCAATGAAACATCAGGCGTGTTAATTTTACAACACATCCTGAGGTTTATGTGCCTTTGGCGAACTTGTTACGGCTTTGTGACGCCGTCATGGCCTGTCAGAGGGCGGTCGAGACGTCGGGGGCAAGTCGGGGCTTCAAGATCGCCTCAGCCCCTCGCAACTGCTTCTCAATGATTCAATGAATCAATCGCTCATTCGGAGGATGTCGCGCCCGTTTACGAGGATAGGGTAGAATGGTCAACTACGTCTAACCCGGGAGGAAAAACTTGGCCGAATCCCAGCAGGGCAAGAAGCTGGTTTTGATTGATGCCATGTCGCTGGTCTTCCGAGCGTTCCATGCGCCCATGCAGATGGAGCTCCGCTCGCCCGGCGGCATGCCTACCAAGGCGATTTACATATTCGTTCGAACCTTACGGAAGATCCTCAAAGACCACCGGCCCGATTACGTGGGCGTGGCCTTTGACCTTGCTGCTCCAACCTTTCGGGACAAGCTGTTTGAAGAATATAAGGCAAACCGTCCGGCTTTCCCTGAGGAGCTGGCGCTCGAGCTTCCCTATGTGCGCCGGTTTTGCCGGGCGCTGGGGCTTGCGTTGGTTGAGAAGGAAGGGTACGAAGCCGATGATGTGATGGGGACGCTGGCGGAGGGCGCCTCGGTTCAAGGGACGGATGTCTTTATCGTATCCGGCGACGAAGACCTTTTCCAACTAGTGAACGACCGTGTCAAGGTTGTCAAGCCCTCGCGAGGGGCGAACGACAGCGAAACCTTGTGCGATGTCGAGAAGGTCAAGGAGATTCTCGGCGTGGAACCTTCCAGGGTAGTGGATTGGCTGGCGTTGACGGGGGATCCTAGCGACAACATCCCAGGCGCGCGACCCTTTCCTGGCCAAGAGCCTCCTGCAACGCCGGGCGGCAAAAAGCGAAGCTATATCGGGCCGAAGGGCGCCACAGAACTAATCCGGAAATTCGAAACGCTCGACAAGGCGCTTGAGAATTACGCGCAAGAGGAAAAGCAGAGCTACCGCGAGGCCCTGCGCGATTTCCGCAATGAGGCATTGCTCAGCCGCAAGTTGGCAACCATCCGCACGGACGTTTCATTGGAGGTCGGTGTCGCTGAACTGAAGCGTGTCCCTCAGGACCTTTCCGAATTGCGGGCGTTGTGCCAGGAGCTTGGGTTCACTTCGCTGCTGCGCGAGTTCCTGGAAGAAGCGCCGGCTCCGGTGCACGCAGAGGCGGAGGTTGAGGAACTGCGGACGCCGGAATCGCTCAGCCATTGGCTGAGCGGCCTGGAAGAGCGTGCCCCCGTGGCGATTGGACTCGCGGTGGAAGGCGAGGAGAGTTTCTCAGGCCGGCTTGAAAGTCTTGGCCTTTCCGACGGCAGGCGGCTGGCAAGTGTTTCCGCGACGCCCAGCCTTTTCGATGCTATGAAGCCCTTTCTCTCTGCTCTATCGCATCCCAAGGCGGTTCACAACTCGAAGCTTCTTCGCTTGCTGCTCGGGAAGAATGGTGTGGAACTGGCAGGCGTCGCGGACGATACCATGCTTTACTCCTACTTGCTTGACCCGCTGGCCTCGAGCCAGGCGCTCGAGGACGTAGTGCTCCGCCGGCAGGGCCGCAGGCTCTCCAATTCTGTTGCAGAATGGGCAGACGCCACGCGCCAGCTTGCGGCGCTGTTGGTGCCCGAGATTGCGCGGGAAGAATTGAAACGGCTCTATGAGGAGATCGAGTTGCCGCTATCGGGCGTCCTGGCGGACGTGGAGGCGTTTGGCGTCCGATTGGACGCAAAGGTTCTGGCGCGTATGTCGGGCGAATTCGATAAGGAGCTCACCGACCTCACGCTCGAGATCTACGACCGCGCCGGACAGCCATTTGACATTGACTCGCCGAAACAGCTTGGCGAGATTCTGTTCGATAAGCTGAAGCTGCCGGGCGGCAAGAGACTGAAGAAAAGCGGGCAATACTCGACCGAAGCGTCGGTTCTGGAATCTCTTGCTGAGAAGCACCAATTGCCGCGGAAAATCATTGATTACCGGATCCGGACAAAGCTGAAATCCACCTACCTTGACGCGCTGCCTAAGTTCATTAACCCTGAAACGGGCCGTCTCCATACGACCTTCAACCAAACCGTAGCGCGCACCGGACGCCTTTCCTCGTCCAACCCGAACCTGCAAAACATTCCCATCGGGGACGAATTCGGGCTGCGTATCCGCTCGGCATTTGTTGCCGATCCCGGTTGTCGCCTGATCTCTGCCGACTATTCGCAAGTGGAGCTCCGGGTGCTTGCGCATCTGGCCAACGATCCGGTGCTGATTGAGGCTTTCACGCGCGGCGAGGACATTCACGCGCGCACGGCGTGGGAAATCTTTGGAGTGCCGCCCGCCCTTCAGACCCACGAGCATCGCAGAATGGCGAAGGCCATCAACTACGGCGTGGTTTACGGACTCAGTTCCTTCGGCTTGGCTGGCCGCACCGGCACCAGCAAAACCGAGGCACAGCAATACATCGATGCGTATTTCCGCCGCTACAGTAAGGTGAAGGAGTTGCTTGACCACCTGGTCGAGGAAGCGCGAACCACCGGCCGCGTCCGGACCCTTTTCGGCCGCCTGCGTCCGATCCCCGAGATCCATAGCCAGGATAAGTCCTCTCGTGAACGCGCCGAGCGCGAAGCCATGAACACGCCCGTGCAGGGGACCGCCGCAGACCTGATGAAGCTGGCCATGATCAAAGTCCACACCCGCCTCCTGGGGGAGAAGATGCGGACCCGGATGATCTTGACCGTCCATGACGAGCTGGTGTTCGAGTCGCCGGAGGCGGAGTTGGAGCAGGCCCGCGAGATTGTTGAGGCCGAAATGGAAAGCGCCTATCCGCTTAAGGTTCCCTTGCGGGTAGATATCGGCGTGGGCCAAAACTGGAAAGAGGCAAAGTAGAAGGCAGAAGGCAGAAAGCAGTAGGCCATGCGCACTGACGGCGCCACACCTCGAACACCCCAGGCCAGGAGGTCTTTACAGTCATGACTGACCCGAGGGCAGGGTTGCAGATCTGGAAACACTCTCACGGAACCACCAAGACGTCGGGGTGGTCAGACGATGAGCGCGAGGAGTTCAAGGCTGACTCCATCTTGACGGTTGGGGACGGCCTAGAGCGGCTGCAGATCGAGAATTTCAAGCAGATGCGGCGCGGTATGGTTGGTAGATGCAAAACTGGGACAGTCCGCACTCGGCGAAGTCACCTCAAGGCATTTGGGCACGCGCTATGTTGGCAGCCGTGAACCATGAGGCGAGCGCAGAGACGCCAACCACCTTTAGGTTGGCGCTGCCTACTGCCTACTGCTTTCTGCCTACTGCTTTCTGCTTACGGCTTTCTGCTTACGGCCGACTTCCTGGGAGGTGATAAATGAACGATCTCACTGGCAGGCAAGCGCAGCGCATTATCAACTGCGTGGCCCCTATTCGCATTTGCGACAACGGCGGCTGGACGGACACCTGGTTTGCCAAGACCGGAAAGATCTTCAATATCGGTGTCTATCCCTACGTTGAAGTCCAGGTGGAAGTATTTCAGAATGACGCTCCGACTCAGCAAATTGTGGTCTTCGCGGAGAACTATGGGCAACGTTTTGCGGTCACTAACCTGCAATCCGGTTGGGACCAACATCCGCTGCTTCAGGCGGCCATTGCTCGGATGCAGGTTCCTTCGAATCTGACTTTGAAGGTCACGATTTTTTCCGAGGCCCCGAGTGGCGCCTCCACCGGCACTTCGGCGGCGGTGGCGGTGGCGTTGGTGGGAGCGCTTGACCGCCTCACCCAGGGACACCTGACGGCTCACGAGGTGGCGTACACGGCACAGGCGATCGAGACCGAAATGCTCCATCTTCAATGCGGCATCCAGGACCAATTGTGTTCGGCTTACGGCGGCATCAATTACATTGAAATGTTCGATTATCCGCGCGCCACCGTTTCCCAGATTCAAATCCCCAACTCGATTTGGTGGGACCTCGAGCGGCGTCTGGTGTTGATCTACTTTGGGAAATCCCACAGCTCCTCGGCGGTTCATGAAAAGGTCATCCGCGAACTCGAGGGCGCGGGGCCGGACTGCCGCAAGCTTCAGGACTTGCGCATGACGGCCGAAAAAAGCCGGGATGCCGTCCACGCGGGAGATTTCGTGGCGCTGGGAGGGGCCATGATCGAGAACACCGAAGCCCAGGAGCGGCTTCATCCCGACCTGGTGAGCCGCGACGCGCGGCGAGTGATCGAGATCGCGAAAGGCCATGGCGCCCTAGGCTGGAAGGTGAATGGCGCAGGAGGCGATGGTGGCTCTCTCACCATCCTCACGGGCACACTCTCCCATGTGAAACGGGCGATGATCCGCGATATTGAAACAGAGAATCCCGCATTCAAGAACATCCCGGTTTATCTCAGTCGCTACGGACTTCGGACTTGGGAAAGGCAAGCGGAGAGGAGTAGGCAGTAAGCAGTAGGCAGAAAGCAGTGGGCGGTAGCTGGCATGGGGGAAGTACCTCAGGGCCATACTTTTCGCCGGGGCGGCGGATTTGCCCTCTGAGAGGCGAGGTGGTCAGGAAGCAATAGGCAGAACTGGTTGCAGAGACCACGGTTGAAGCTCGTCGGATTTCGTGATATCGTGATATCAGAAGGGAGGCTCTGTGGCGCAGTTTGTGGTTCGAAATATCGAGGCCGAGGTTAAGTCATGGATACAGCGCCGTGCCAAGCGGCATGGCCTGAGCATGGAGGAAGAAGCGCGAGATATTCTGCGCAACGCCGCCAAGGAACAAGATACTCCTGCTGGCGGGCTGGGGACTGAAATCGCGTCCTTGTTTTCGAAGATCGGTCTGGACGCGGATATTCCCGAACTTCACGGACATGAGATTAAGCCCACCTCCTTTGATTGATGATTATCCTTGACACCAATGTGCTTTCGGCGCTTATGCGCCGAATACCCGACAAAGAGGTGATCGCTTGGCTCGACAAGCAGCCTCGGACATCCATCTGGACAACTTCCCTTACGATCCTTGAGGTCCGGTTTGGATTGCAGACTATGCCTGTCGGGAAGCGACGCGCTGCCTTGATGCGAGCCTTCGAAACTGTCCTAGCCGACAAGATTGGGCGGCGGATTGCTCCCTTCGACACGGCTGCTGCCCAACAGGCCGGCGATCTGATGGCGGTTCGGCACAAGCAAGGACGGCCTGGTGAGCTGAGGGACACGATGATCGCAGGCATAGTGCTCGCTTGTCATGCTACGCTCGCCACCCGCAATACATCGCATTTTGAGGATCTCTCCGTCCCTGTCATCAACCCCTGGGTTAGCTGAATTCAGTGTTCCGTCTGCGTCAGGGCAACTGGCGGGCCGTGTTCTCGATTGAGGAGGGTGATGTGATAGTCGACTGGGTTGCGCATCGCCGGGAGGTGTACCGATGAACGCCGTAAAGATTCTGACCGAAACCCAGGATACCGTAACGGTCAGCCGTGGCGATTGGACGCAGCTCCTAAGCGAGCTGGAAGACGCGCAGGACCGCGCGGCCGTGGTCGAGCGGCGCGGGCATGAAGCGGCGACGGGCAAGCAGGCTGCTCGCCGCAATTACCTTAGTGCCCGAGAAGCACGGCGCTTGCTGGATGGGGAGAGCCCCGTCAAGGTGTGGCGGGAAAAGCGCGGACGCTCGCAGAGGGAACTGGCCACAGCGGCAGGCGTGAGCGCAGGATATCTTGCCGAAATCGAGACAGGCCGGAAGCCTGGCAGTGCCGCGGCACTGGCGAGGCTGGCGAAAGCTCTCCAGGTGTAAATCGAGGATCTCATCATTAGCGGTAACGGATGAGAGTGGGCCGCTTCTTCGACCTCGGAATCCCCATTCCCGTCTTGGCGATCATGTCGAAGCAGAAGACAGTCCAATGGTTGGAAGAACACGGAGAAAAATGACCATGACAAAGATTCCGGTCGCCAAAGTGAAGGACAACTTCTCCAATATACTCAGAAGGGCGGGAAAAGAGGAAATCGTAGTCACCGTGCACGGGCGCCCCGTCGCGGTCATCATTGGCTTCGAGAATGAAGATGATTGGCTGGAATACCGATTGTTAAAAGATGATAAATTCCTGGCTCGCGTCGCCGAATCAAGGCAACAGTACAGAGAGGGAAAGTACAAAACGTTGGACGCGTTGCGCTGATGGCTGGCCCTTCAAACAAACTGCAGGGATTCTTCGTCCCCAAAGAACGGGGGCCTCAGAATGACAGGGGGCCGGCTTTTTCGTCCCCCAACACCGATATTTGGCTGCACAGCTTTGTTCATACTGCCCGCCGTGAGTCCTGAACACCTGCCGCCGAAGAAAAAGGTCACCTGTTCGGCAGGGTGGGAACAGCTTTCGACGCCAAAAGGCGGGCATCGGACGTTACCAGGATCAGTCCCAAGCTTCTCGCCGTCGCCACCAGAAAGCGGTCCGCTGGATCAGGATGGGGCAAGCTGAAGCGCGCCATCTCCAGCACAATCTCGGCGGTGACCGGCGCCTCCTTGAGCGGGGCCACCGCTTTCGTGATCCACTCCACAACGTCACAGCCCAAGGCTATGCGGCGCTTTTCTACCAACAGAACCAACTCCCAGATACTGACGGGGGAGAGCCAGACCTCGTTAGCCTCGTTCTCCAGCGCCCGCCGAACCCTCGCGGAGAGCTTCTCCGGAGCGACTTGGCTCCAAATCCAGACGTGAGTGTCCAGCAGCAGTCTCAACGGCCAGCCTCCCAGTCGCTCTCTTCACTGGCCGGAGAGACGATATCGCCGAGGATTTTCGCGGTGCCCACCATGGACCCAATCCAGCTCTTGGGCCGGGGGATCTCCGAAGGCGGGACCACTTCCGCCACCGGCTGTCCAAAGCGCGTGATCAACACCGGTTTCTTGGTGCGCCGAACCCTCTCCAGGACCGCAAGGCACTTTGCTTTGAATTCCGAGATGGCCATACTCTCCATGTAACACTCCTTTGGTTGAGTGTGCCATGGTCGATGACCATGGTCAATATCCAGAAGGCAGTCAGCAGCCGGCACCGTGACTGCGCCCTTTTCTCCTCATTTACTGCCTACTGCTTGCTGCCTACTGCCTACTCTTCATGGTAGCCTTTCGAGAGTTGTGTCGCTCAGGTCATTCCCAGCGTGATCGAAGGAGATGACGCCGGAGGCGCCGGTGTAGGGGGAGAGTTCTGCCAGAGCATCTCGCAAGCGGGCGCGATTGGGGCCGGAGCGGCGCAGAGCGGCAGCGAGAAGCCGAACGGCGTCGTAGGCTTGAGCAGCAGCCGGAGTAGGAGATGTCCCGGCACGCGCGCGGTAGCGTTTCTCGAAGGTCTCACGCAGCAGGCTTGCCGAAAGACGCGAGGTGACAATCCAAAGGTTGTTTTCGTCTGCGTTCGAAGAACTTGCAAGGCTTGGCGAACTGCTGATTTCCGTGCTTGCATCAGAGGCCGTTCCGGAATAGCTACTGGCGGCTTCGTTGGACATCGTCGAAGCCCGCTCCTGGCATTTACAGTGCTTGGGCGCTGGTTCTTCGAACCTTCCCTGAGCTGCTTCTTGGCAGAGATAAACCGGCGCGGTGGGGAATTTGCTGCGAAATCGCGGCACCAACTTTGTCGCCGTTTCGTGCCCCGTCCAAAAAACCACAGCGTTGGGTTTCTGCGCCGCGATTTGTTTGGCAACAGAGTCCGGGTCCCAATCGGCCGGATCAATCGCCAATTGGATAACAGGGGGAGCGTTCAATTCGCGCGCCGCCTTTTCAAATTGCTCCCCACCCACTCGCCCGTCATGACCGTTTTCCGTGATCAGGATGACCTGCTTCAGTTTGCGTGCAACGTAGATGTCCCGCGCAAAGGCGCGCGCCTGTTGGGCGTCCGTGGGGCCCAGGCGAAAAATCCAGGGAAGGTTAATCTGCGTCGTGGTCGGATCGGTGGAGAGTGTGACCACCGGGATTCCCACCTTGTTTCCAACCTGTTCAGCAAGATGAGCTGATCCGCCATCGAGAGAGGTGACAATCGCCACCGCCTGATCTTCGTAAACGAGATGTACGACTTCATTCGAGGCGCGTCCCCAGGGCCCGCTCTGGTCGCGCGGGACAATCGAGAGCCGACGCCCCTCGGGCAACGGACTCGCAGCTTCGTCTTCAATCGCCAACTGCGCAGCCTGGAGCAGCGCTTTACCTTCGTCCGGATGAGGCCCGGTCAGCGGCGCGAGGAACCCGATCTTGATTTCAGAGCCTTGCAGATCATGGTTGGCATCTCGCCCAGGACCCGAATAATTCACGGCGTCTCGTGGAATGACTGCGTAAGGCTCGGGAGGAGCCTGTGCGAAACCATGCAGGGTTGAGACGAGGAGAGCGGCAAGAAGCAGGCGGGCAAGGCGGAATTGGAAATTGGAAATTCGAAATTCGAAATTCGAAACTGGAAACTGGAAATTGGAAACTGGAGAATGGAAATTGGAAACTAGAAATTGGAAACTGGAAACTGGAAATTGAGAATTGGAAACTGGGATCCGGCAACTTAGTGAAGGCCGATACACGTACGGCGCTGACCCTCTTGGGGGACACATTCTCTTGCGGTGTCCTGCGTTCCCCGGATGCTGTCCGGAAATCAATTGCGTGACAACGTTGCCCATGTCGAAAAGCCGCAAGGTCAGACCACGGAGCCTGTTGCCCTAGTCTTCATCTTCTTCTCGTGCGGCGAAGATTTTCTACGATCATCGCTTGGCCGAGGATGGCGGGAATTGGCGATTTGCGATTGGCGATTGCCGATTGCTGATTGACGGCGGAGGATGTTGCAATAACAGTTTTTCAATCGGCACTCAGCCCGCCGCGGCGGGTCAATCACCAATCACCAATCACCAATCGGCAATGAAAACCTCGTCTTTGGTTGCGGCTATGCTGCGCTGTGCTACTGCCCGCCGCGACCGCCAGCGGTGCTGTCAGCACCTTCGTGGCCGCCCTGGCGCGGGGCCAGCCAGTATTCAAACTTGCCCTCCTTCACGCGCGCCATAGTCACCGGCGAAATGTTATTCAGGGTGTGATCGAACAAGGCTTTTCCGGTCACTCCTTCATATGTTTTCATCTGGTAATCGCGCAGAGCGGCCATAATCCTCCCGCGGTTGAGCCCTGCTTTTTCAATGGCCGAGGTGAGGATATTCATTCCGTCATAGGCGTAGGCGGCGTAGTCGATGGGCTCCTCGTTGAAGCGTTTCCGGTAAGCTTCACGGAAGGCCAGCCATTTGGGGTCCTGGCGGGTGGGATCGAGCGTGGTGGTCATGACCATTCCCTCGGCGGCGGGGCCGGCGATTTCAAGCAATTGGGGGTAGGCCAGGCGGCTTCCGCCGAAGACCGGCTGCTTCATTCCCAGGGCGCGCATCTGCTTCAGGATCAACCCTGCGTCGGTGGCCTCACCCCAGATGACGACTCCTTCAATCTTTGCGTTTTTGAGCATGTTCAGTTGTTTGGTGAAGTCCTTATCGCCGCGCTCGAACTTCACCTCCAGGATCGGCTGGCGGCCCATGCGCCGTGCCTCATCGTCGAATTTCTGCACGCCGAGCCGGGCATAGCGGGTCTGGGTGCGGATTATCCCGATGCGCTTCAGCTTGAGGTTCTTGAAGACGTAGTCCGCCAAGGTGTAACCCTGCTGCCGGTCGTCAAGAAAATCGTGCATCAACCACTGGATGCGAGTCTCCGTCACTGTGGGGTCAGTGGTGCCGACGTTCACGATAGGGACTTCGAGTTTAAGACTTACGCGCAGCGCGATGTGGCAGTTCTGACCATCGACGCAGCCCAGCATGGCCCAGCAGTTTTCGTTGAAGAGCATCTTCACGAGTTCGGTCGAGGAGGCGCCCCAGAGAGCTGACTCGTTGTGCACCTTAAGTGAATAGGGTTTGCCGTGGTACCCGCCGCGCGCGTTGGCCTCTTCAATCGCGAGTTGCGCGCCGTGCAGCATGGGAAGGCCGAAGATGGATTCGGGATTGTTCTCAATGGGGGCCATGAAGCCGATAGCAATTTCACTCAGCTTGGACGCGTCACCATCGGGCCGCTTCTCCGCTGCGCCATTATAGGCAAGCGTATCGGTTTGGACGAACCAGTCATAATAGGGTTTGGTAAAGCGCCGGTAGGGCACTGCCTCATCCGGCATGTTAGCGTAGCGTTGCGCAGGCTTGTCGTCGTCCGGCTCTTTGTACCCGCCGGACTGCGCCCAAGCCGGGCTGGCCAGCATCAAGAGCGCGAATGCGAAGATGATTCTTCGAATCATGGTTTCTCCGTGGAGGAGCAGGATTCAGGATTCAGGAGTCAGGATTCAGGAGCTAGAATCAGGGCCGTCGGATACCAAGTGACAGGCGTCCGCGGGCAACAGCTTTGACGAAGCGTATCAACCGACCACTGCCGACTGCCTACTGTGTACTGCCTACTGCCTACTGCCTACTGCCTACCTTCCGCCTCCAGTACCCTGATTGTTGACTCCTGACTTCTGACTCCTTCGCTTTTTCAGCCGACATGCGCATGTTCCCGAACATGGACGCCATGCGCGCAAGCAAACTCGACAATCCTCGCGAGAGTCGTGGCGTCGATGGCCTGCAAGCCGTCGCACTTGGGCTCGCCCAATGAGAAGTCCGCGACTTCGATGAGCAGCCCATGGCTTCCCATTTCCAGCGCGGCCCGGCTCGCCGGCTCGACCATTGCCGACACGCCTGTGGCGTGGCTTGGGTCCACGATGATGGGCAGGAAAGTGAGCATCTTTGCCGCTGGGATAACGTTGAGATCCAGCACGTATCGTGAGTATTCGCCGGAAGGGAATCCCCGGATGCCACGCTCGCACAGCACGATATCCAGGTTGCCTTGCTTGGCGATGTACTCCGCCGCGCCCAGCCATTCACAAAGACTTGCAGACATGCCTCGTTTCAGCAAAATGGGCTTGCGGGCCCGACCCACCTCGGCCAGCAGTGAATAGTTGTGCATGTTACGCGAACCCACCTGGAGCATGTCCGCCACCTGAGCTACTTCTCCCACCAGGCGCGGGTCCATCACCTCCGTCACAATCGGCAGGCCGGTCTGCTCACGGGCGATGCTCAGAATGCACAGTCCCTCGAATCCGGAGCCCTGAAAATCATGCGGTGAGGTGCGGGGCTTGTAGGCTCCGCCGCGCAGCATGTCCGCGCCGGCGCGCTTCACGGCGCGCGCCAATCCCACCGTCTGCTCGTGGCTCTCCACCGCACATGGCCCGGCGATCACCACGGGTCGCTCCCCGCCAAACCGCACGCCCGCCACTTCCACTACGCGGGTTCCGCTTTCTCCGTACTGGGGGTTCACCACCCGGCTCAGGAGTGGGTAAATCTGCGGGATGTCATCAATGCTGATTTGTCCAGCGATTTTCATTGTTATCCTTCCTCATGCGGACTCGACCCGTACACTCATGACCCTGATGTTAAGATTCGGCCGAGCGAGCGGTGAGCCTTCGAAGCGCCGCAAGACCGGGCCACAAAAACCTCAATCCGCAACCGGCCCATCAGATTACAAACTCCTGCTATTGGCCGTTGTTGCCGGCGCTACGATCCGACTCGAAGATCGCAATCGCCTCGATTTCGATGAGCAAATCCGGCCGGCACAGAATGGCCTGGATGCCCGTGGATGCAGGCAGAGGATTCAGTCCCTGCTCCTTACAGAACTGGGTGCGAATTTCGTTGAAAGCCTCGTAGTCCCGCTCGATGTCGCGCAGATAACACGTGGTGCGCACAATGTCCTTCCACGTCGCCCCTTCTGCCTCCAGCAGTCCGGTGATGTTCTGGTAGGTCCTCCAGCATTGGGCGCGGAAGTCGCCCGCGTGGACCGTGTTGCCATTTTCATCCACGCTGGCCGTGCCCGAGATGAGCAAGATTGTAACACCCTTGATGTCCAGCCGCAGGGCGCGGGAGAAGGACGAGGGCTTAGGATAGTCGTAGGCTTCGTTCAGCGTGCTGGGCGCACTAACGGCCTTTCTGGGGATGGGCTTGTGCGACTTCTCCGCCGCTACGGTGGGTTCTGATAGACGCATAGAGTTGAGCCTCCTTTTGAGGTTCGCGAATTCCGTGGCTTAGCCCTTGGGCTGTAGCCACCCAAATGTCCTCGCCCTGGAAATCCATATTGAGGATGTAATTGTGGGCAAGGGTGGTTGATGTCTCGAGCTTGGTCTTCTTCATGTCGGGCCAGGTGATCTCGATCTCTCCGTGGCCGGTTTGCTTTGCGGGACGATAGCTGACCCAGGTGTTGGTTTTGTAGTCGAGGTAACTCAGGCCTTTATCGGTGCAGGCCCAGACCTCGTTCCGGCGGGATTTCGGAGCATTGATGAAGTCCGAGGCGAGGCCGCTGTCCTTCGTAAGGTAATTGTGCCAGTTGCGGCCGTCGTAACCGCTGAGGCCGAAATAGGTCGAGGCCCAGACCATCTTGGTGTCGGGGTTGTAGGCGACGTTTGAAACGATGATATGAATGAGGCCCTGATTGCGGAACAGGACGATTTCCATTTCCTCGTCGGGATCGGTGTAGGGCTTCCAATAGTTGCCCGCTACATCGTATTCAAGCAGGCCTCCACCCCAGATGGCGAAGTACATCTTGTTCCCTGCCGGAGCAATCCCATATGCCCAAGGTTCGTGGAAAGGCGCGTTCTTTTCGCTCCAGTTCGTCCATTCTCCGGTGTAAGTGTTCAGGCGGCTGACGCCTGCCGTCGTCGCCACCCAGACGTACTGATCGACGACGGCGATGCCATAACAAACGTCATTCAGAAGGCCGCTGGTGAGGTTAGTGAAGTTCTGAAACTGGCCGCCGGAAAAGTGACTGACTCCGCCAAAGGTGGCAATCCACAGGTCGCCGGTTTTCTTGTCCACAGCAATTCCCATTACTGCACGATGCACCAAGCCGTCTTCCGTCTTATAAACTCTCTGCACTTTCCCATTCTCGACAAGCGCCAGACCGTCCTCAGTCCCTGCCCATACCCGATTCCCATCCACGGCGAGGCTGAAGACCTTGGCGTCCGGCATTCCGTTCACCGTTGTGAAATTCTCCCAGCGCGTGATCAAGCGGGGCTTTTGCGCCAGCGCAAGTGATGACGCGGCCAGCAGAATCGCCGTGCTCAGGAGCATCCGCTTCATGGTGTTCTCCCTCACCGCCCGAAAATTTCAAATTTCAAATCTCAAATTCCAAATCGAAGGTACTTACAGCGTTTTCAAATACTCAATCAAATCGTTCAATTGTTCTTTGGCCATATCCGAAGTCACGCCGTGCGTGTCGTTGTTGTTGAATACGGTCCAGATTTCTTCGAGCGTCAATGCCTGCCCGTTGTGCAGGTAGGGGCCATCTTCGTAGACGCGATCCAGTTGAGGAGTATCGAAGGACGAAATCGTGTCGTACTTGGTTGCCGACCCCACGTCGAAGCTTGTCCGGCTGGTATAGTGAGAATCCGCAGGATGGCAGGTGGCGCACTGGTTATAGACCGGAATCGGCGAGCCGTCGTTCTTGAGTGTCCGGTAGAAGATGGCCTTGCCGCGCTCCTGCGCCTCCGTGAGCTGACCGTCCGCCGCAAGATGCCGATTGGGGGGGAGAGGAATCTGATTTATGTATGTAATCAGGTCTTCAAGTTCCTGCGTGTTGAAGCCTTCGGAACGGAACAGGAACTTGGCGATGCGGGGGCCGCACTGGGTGGCCAAGTCCGGGTTCTTCCCATTCCATTTATACGGCGCGGTGTCTTTAATCCCCCGCAAAGTGCGGTTGGCCACGCGGTCGCGCCCCAGTTGTGGAGTCTCAAGATTCCAAGCAACACCATCCAAATGGCGGTTGGGGTGGCAGGTGGCGCAGGCAAACTGGCCCTGAAAGCAGTATTTGGCAGTATTGAAAACCCGCTCGCCCCTGCGCAGAGCGGTCAGTTCT
The DNA here is from genome assembly GCA_050008675.1 of Terriglobia bacterium. Classification (GTDB taxonomy): domain Bacteria; phylum Acidobacteriota; class Terriglobia; order UBA7540; family UBA7540; genus CAVROP01. The sequence goes on along the minus strand of JBEKME010000108.1, from coordinate 6,892 downwards.
TTTGGTCCCCCGAGGTCGACCGTTGAGGCAATCCGGAGTCTCGCGAGATCGACAACGGTCAGAGTATCTTCCAGCCGGTTGGCAATGTACGCCAGCCGGCCGTCCGGCGAAACCACCACGGCCTCCGGGTTGTATCCCGTTTTGAGACGCCGCACGACGAACGCCTGCGCGGAGTCGAGCCGATTGGGAAGTTCATCACTTGGAATTTCGTGCAGGCGCCGCGCCAACCTCGCAGTGTCGATAATGGTAAGAGTGTTGGCTTCCGACGCAGTCACCAGTGCGTAGTGGCCGTCCGGTGTGAAGGCGGCGCCATTTTCCCCGGCGTAATAGTAGTCAATGTCATCGAGCACCACTTGGGTAACCTTCGAGTGGGCCGCCTCGGCTCGAGCGGCAAGCGCGGGTCGAACTACTGCCATCCCATGGGTCATTACCCAGCCTTGCGCCACACCGATAAGGGGACCGAGGTTCTTGGGCCTCATCTCCGGAACCAGAAGGTAGCCGCCCAGCGGTTTCGGTGCCTCCGCAATGTGCCGGAGTTCAATCGCGCCGGGAACGAGAATGCGTTCTTCGACGATTTGCTTCACCGCGTCGATGACCAGCAATTCGGAGACAGGTGGCTTATCGTAAGGACCGAAGTGCGGCAGGATGTCTGCCACGTAAACGCGGCGTCCGTCTCGGGAGAGGAGAATCTGTTCGGGATACCGTTGGGTCATGAAGCGCTTGATCTCTGCGCCCGTAGTGAGGTCAAAAAGCGAAACGTCGTTGCCGACGCTGTTAGCGACGTACAGGAACTTTCCACTCCGGTCGGTGGTGAGCCCAACCGGTCCCCAGCCGGGTTTAAGTGTGCGGCGGATCTGGAGCGATCCGGCATCAATTTCGCTGACCGTGTCGCTCCAGGAATTCGATACGTAAAGAGTCTTTCCATCCGGAGAAACCGCGAGTCCTCTCGGTTTGCTGCCAACCTTCACCTGCGCCACGACTCGTTGTGTGCGCGTATCCATTGCCAGCACCGAGCCGTTACCCTCACACACGACGTAAATCCGCTGACCGTCGGGTGAAAAGTTAAGCTCCACGGGCGTCAGGTATTCCGGCTCGGCAGTCTTTACTTGCGGCGGGGCAGGGGTCGCTGCATAGGGATAGGGACCACGACTGACCAGGGAGAGCGCCAGCAGGGCGAAGGCCCCAAACACGACTAGACATCGAGCGTTGAGGCTGTGATTCTTGGCTCTCTGCCCCTCTCCCCCTTGGGGGAGAGGGTGGCCCGCCGCCGGCGTTCTCTTCAGCCGGGGCGGGCCGGGTGAGGGGGTCGCGAACCTGGTCCCATCCGTTTGCGGATCACAACGGGAAAGTTGGGAACCGGGATGTTTTCCTTGCGCATTCGCGGTATCGCCCCCCTCACCCCCGGCCCCTCTCCCCCAAGGGGGAGAGGGGAGAACGTGGTGACTTAAGGGAAAGCCAGAGGCTTTCCGCATCCCGCGTGCGCGGGGCGGCAGAGCCGCTTTTTCCGCGACTTTGACGCGACCCTGGTGGTTTGAGCGATCGCCGTTCATCGCGCCTTTCCTCCCGCATGTCCGGATGTTTCGGAAGGTTCTTTGACGGTCAGGAATTGATCCGCCTTGACGTGGTCAATCTCCTGGTCGGTTCCGCTTGGCCAGTGGATGATGAGCTTGTCCACTTCGGTGTGTTTGCCCAAGCCGAAGTGCGGGCGCGGGTCACCCTGGGAGAGATACCCGTTCTCTGCGGTGGCCTCGATGTACTGGTGAAGGTCTCCGGCGACGGCTTCCAGGCGGGTCCCGAAACCATCGCGGTTGCTCTTCGTCCCGATCAGTTTGAGTGTCAGCCAGTGATTGCGCATACCCACGGGCGGGGGATTGTTGTGGAGCAGGATTCCTTTGCCGCCCAAAACCATGATGAAGCCATCGATGTACCCATCATTGTCGTAATCAGCGAAACAGGCGCCGCGCCCGACCTTCTTGAGTTTGAAGTAGCTGCCCAACTGGGAGGAGACATCGGTGAATGTCGAATCCCCGTTGTTGCGCAGAACGGAGTCTTCCATGGGAATCAGCCAATGCAGGCCGCCATTCACGATAAACAGGTCCCTCCAGCCGTCATTGTCGAAATCGAAGAAGCCATCTCCCCAGGCAACGTACTGGCCGGAAACCTGGGCCACACCCGTTTCAACGGTGGAGTCGAGCCAGAAACCCTTCGCGCCCGGGTTGTGGAAAAGGCGGTGGTAACGCATATCGGAGACGAAGATATCCTGCCAGCCGTCATTGTCGTAATCGCCGAAGATGGGGTTCATGGCGGAGGTAGCCTCGCCGTTGGCGCCAAAGGCCACGTTCACATCCTGAGCGACGTTCGTAAACGTTCCGTCGTGGTTGTTGTGGTAGAGGTAGCTGTCCATGGTGTCGTTGGCGATGTAGATGTCCGGCCAGCCGTCGTTGTCGAAGTCACCTGCCGTCAAACCCATGGCCCGTCCCAGTGGGTTATCAATGCCCGCCTTGTGGGATACGTCGGTAAACGTCCCGTCACCGTTGTTGTGGAAGAGACGGTCGGCGTCACCTTCGTAGTCGAGCGGGCCAGGGAAAGCGTCGGCGCTAAAATACTCCCTCTTGGCATTGGGATCGAACTTGAGGTAATTCCCCACGTAGAGATCCAGCTTGCCGTCGCGGTCGTAATCGAACCAGGTTGTGCCAGTTCCAAAGTGGGGATTGTCGACCCCCGCTTTCGCCGTTACGTCAGTAAACGTTCCATCTCCGTTATTGTGGTAGAGGATGGACGAATTCCAGTTGGTGACGTAGATGTCTTCGTATCCGTCGTTGTCATAGTCGCCCACCGTGACGCCCATGCCGAAGCCTTTGCCGCCCACGCCCGCCTGAGCAGTGACATCGGTAAATGTCCCATCACCGTTATTGCGGTAGAGGTGGTTCGTAGCATCCACGCCGTCGGGCTTTGAGAATTTCGTCGCGCCGTCAACGTAGCGCCCGCTCACCACATAAAGGTCCAAGAGGCCGTCATTGTTGTAGTCGATCCAGGCGCAACCGGAACCGGTGGCCTCCATGATGGAACTCAGCTTCTGCTCCCCGAAGGAGTGCCGGAAATTGATACCGGATTTTTCGGTGACATCTTCAAAGGTGGGCAGGGCGGATGGAGTGGCGGTCTGCCGGGCGAGATCCCGTGCTGAATTCGCGGCTGCGGCAGCGCGTTGCGAACTCGACATGCTGGTCGGCGTTGTTCGCTCAGGATTTTGAGCTGTCAGTCTCAACCCCACGGCCACCATAGTCGCCGCGGCAAGCATGATGGCGATTTGTCGAGCTGGAACTTTCATTCTCGATTCCTCATTTCGGACCTGTAGGAGCGGCCCTTGTGGCCGCCCTCGGGCAACCATCCGTCAGTTGACGGGTTGCCCCTACGACTCAGTGCGCTGCTTCGAGCGGCGCCTGAACACCCAGGCAGGTGGGCGTGTCAAAGCGCTGCAGAGCGAGCGGCCAGCGGTTCTCGGGAGCCACGGCACGGTCTTCGTGGCAGCCTACGCAGCCATGTTCCTCACCGGGGCGCGCCCAAACCCAACTTTGCTGCGCGCGGACCACCTTGCCCTCGGCATTCAGCAGTTCGAAACGTACCGGGCGGTCCGGCGGCACCGCGATGTAAAAGGAGCCGTCCCGCTCGATGGGCGCCTCCCCGAGGTTGTTTTCCTTACGAGTGGCCGGGTCAAGAGCAAGCACGCGAACCCCAGAAGGCAGGGCCGACAGGCGGCCTTTGGGAGCGTCAGCGGACAACGAGGCGTCCAGGCAAATGAAGTAGCCCGCCTTCGCTTCCCGGCTCAGGGTGCTCCAATACCAGCGAGGAGCAGGATGTGCGGCGACCGGAACGGCCTCAATACTGGAAAGTTCCGAATCCTTGTAGATCGAGGCTTCGAACTTCCCATGGACGAAATCAAAGGAATAGAGGTCGAATTTCCCCGCGGCTCGGGGCGCCAACACTCGGCGTGCCACGATCAATCTGGCGGCTTCGAGCTGTCTGGGCGACCAGATCAATACGCTCATGGGGCCCAGAACGGAATTGTGCATAGCGCCACGTCTAATCGCAGCCAAGTCACCCCCCGCTTCGGAGTCAAGCACCCTGTTCTTGACGAAAACCACGGACCCGTCGTCAAGCTCTTCGGCTTGGCTGCGAATTGCCGGTGACTGGTGGTCGCATCGGAACGCCGCCAGGCCGCTGCCGTCTGGCCGAAGCGTATAGAGGTTGCGCGAACTCTCGGATTTCCCTCTCGCTTCGAGGGGTGAACGTGCGGAAGCCAGGATTAACCCATTCTGGAGTACCGTTTCGAGCTCGTAGTCGCCCGGGCCAAAGGTGATGGGGTGCGCATCACTCCCCTCGAGCCTACTGACATAGATTTGATAAACCCGGCTTCCGCCAGCATCCTGGACTTCGCCGGAAAAAGCAATTTCATCGCGCGGCAGGTAGGCTGGGGCAAGGCAATCTCCATCGCAGTGGGTCACTTGGCGCTGCCCCGTTCCATCCGTGTTCATTTCCCAGACCTGCCAGGTTGCGGCGTCATCTTTCTTCCCGGCGAAGAGCACCTTTGAGCCATCGAAGGAGATGCGTGGATCTGCCGCCCCAAAGAAGTTCGGAGTGAGATTCGCGGGCCTACTGCTCCCCTTATTAAGGCGTACAATCCTGCTGCCTTGGGGGAATCTCTCTGATAACCTGCCCGCCTTTATGGACTCCGCTTGCACGAAGAGGAGATCAGGGTGATTCGCGCTCTCCGCCGATTGGGAAGGCAGTTGACCTTGAGGGAGAGCGGCAAGCGTCGGGATGAGAACTGCGGCGCAGAGGAGTGCCATGCTGCTTGAGTGAAGCATCGCCTTTTGAGACCAAATGGACAGGCCACCTGCGACGAGTTGAGTTGTTCTCATTCCAATAAACCGGCCTGAAGCAAGACCGAAACGGGTTCCAGCGAATTCCATCGGAAGATTCCTGGACCCAAGACCCCCCGGTGCACAATGAGCAACCTAGCAGCCGTCCAGTCTCCGTGTCGATGGCAGAAGTCATAATTCTACATGACAGAGGTCAATAACTGTCCAGTAGTTTTTTTATTCCTACCCCCTAATGCCTCTTGCCGGAGTATTGGTGCAATTGCTTTAGGGTCCTGCACTTAGCGATGTATTGAAGGAGGTAAGCTGGCTTTAGAACATCGAGCCGCTGGTGGGTTTTATGACCCTAACAATGTGGACATATTGTCGCATAAGGGCACGGACTCAGCGGCGAGCCGCTGATTGCAGGCCCTCAAGATTCTGGATTACCAACTGCCGCCCACGTGCCACAATCAACTGTTCCCGTCGGAATGCCGTCAGTGTGCGGCTTACTGTTTCTGGTGACAGCTCGAGGACTTCGCTGATCTCTTGCCTTGAGAGCGGCAGGGTGAGCGTGACGCGTCCGTTGTGCGGAGAGGGGTCAGAGGCAACCAGTGATAGCAGGAAGGTTGCCACCTTCATTCTGGCATCCTTGAAGCTCATGTCCGTGACTTGGGTGCGGACACGCCCTACCTCGGCGACCAGGAACCGCACCATACCAAGTGCAATTTCCGGGTTGGATTGCAGGAAGATGATTACCTCTTCCCGTGATGCGGCGCAGATCTCGCTGTCGCGCAATGTCACGGCCGTAAGCGGGTAGATGGGCTGCGAAAGGGTTTCCAGGCCGAACAATTCACCTGGGAACAGGACGCCGGTTATACGTTCTTTCCCGTTCTCGAGCGGCTTGACCAGTTTGACAAGACCGGTATGAAGAGCGAACAAATGCAGAGCCGCACCCCCTTCGAAGAAGAGGATTTGGTTCCTCCGGTAACGTGCCGGCCGGAACAAACACCCCAGTCGTGAGACTTGCTCACTTGATAGACTACTAAATAGTGAAGTCTTCAGAACAGGACAATTACTGCATCTGGGGCCCATGGGAATCTCCTCTTTCTTTGAGGGCGCGTCGGAAACCCTGCGAATTTGCAGGATGCTTGCGCCCCCATGTGGCACCCTCGATTCAAGCAGCCTGCCGTGTTTGTCCGACAGTCGCCTTGATCCAGTCCGTGCTCACGGATTTCGGACGGGTGATGGGCGTACTGAGCGCGCGGTTGATAATCAATTGTGCGCACATTCCCAGCGCCCGTGAGACACCAAAAAGCACAGTATAGTAGTCGAATTCGGTCAACCCGAAGTGGTAGAGCAAGGCTCCTGAAATAGCATCCACGTTGGGCCAGGGGTCCTTGGCCTTTCCCTGCTCTCTAAGAATTCCTGGCACAATCGCGAAAACCCTGTCCACGATCCTGAACATTTCATCCTGGGCACAAACCCGCTCCCCGAACTGGTGGAAGGCCGTAAACCTGGGGTCGGTGATGCGCAACACGGCATGCCCATAACCCGGGATGACGTGACCCTCTTTGAGGGTGTTCCAAGCGTACTCGCGCAGTTGCTCGTCGGTGGGCACGCCGTCGAATCTCGTGCGTACTTCGAGAACGAATTTGAGACATTCCTGATTGGCCAGCCCATGAAGTGGCCCAGCCAGGCCGTTCAACCCAGCCGAGACCGCGTAGTAAGGGTCGGAGAGGGCAGAGCCCACCGTGTGGCAGGTGAAGGCGCTCACGTTTCCGCCCTCATGGTCACAGTGCAAGGTGAGGTAGAGGCGAATCAGTCGGGCGAAGTTCCCTTCCGGATCTGGCAAGCCCAGCATGTGGGCGTAATCGGCCCCCCAGTCCAGGCCGGGATCGGATGCGACAGGTGAGCCCTTGTGTGCGTGCATGCGGTAGATACCGGCGGCAATGGCAGGAAGCTTGGCAAGCATTTGCAGGGAATCTTCCAGTGCGGCTTCCCAGAACTCCTCTTTGCGCATTCCCTCGGCATAG
>JBEKME010000107.1:0-21619 GCA_050008675.1 Terriglobia bacterium | reverse complement strand
ATCGCGGGCATCCAAGTCCTCGAAGCTGTTGACGAAGGAGACGAAATCGCGCACATCCTCCGCCAAGCGCCGGAGGCAGAAGGCGTGAGTGGGAAAATCGATTGGGCGAGGCGGTTTGACCACATGCAGCAACATACCGGGCAGCATATCTTATCGGCGGCCTTCGAGAGAATCGGTGATTATAAGACCGTCTCGTTCCACTTGGGGGAGGACAGTTCAAGCATTGATCTGGATTCTGACCGCCTCGGTGTCAGGCAACTGGAGGAAGCCGAGGAGGCCGCAAACCAGGTGGTCTTTGAGAATCGCGCGGTGCGGGTTTCTTTTCAGCCGGCAGGGGAGGCAAGCCGATTGGAATTGCGCAAGCCGACGTCTCGCGAGGGTGAGGTTCGGCTGGTGGAGGTTGAGGGATTTGATCTATCAGCTTGCGGAGGAACTCACGTCAGCCGCACGGGAGCCGTCGGCTTGATTCTGGTGCGCAAGGTGGAGCGCATGAAGGGCTTGACCCGCGTGGAGTTCATGTGCGGGGGCCGCGCCCACCGCCAGGCGCGGCGTGATTTCAGGGTATTAAGCGAAGCAGCGCGTCTGTTTTCCGCCGCTCTGGACACGGTGCCGGAACTGATTGCAAAACAAAGCCAGGAACTGCGCGAAGGGATTCGGGGAAGGGAAAAGCTGCTCGAGCGGCTGGCCGAATATCAAGCCAGAGAATTGTGGCAGGCTGCGCCTGTAATCGACGGTCGCCGCGTCGTTCGCCAGGTCTTCCTGGCAGAAGAATCGGCGCAGGCAAAAATGCTGGCGCATGCCTTGGCGAAGTTGCCCTTAGCAGTGGCCCTGCTCGGAGTAAAGGGAAAGCCGGCGGCTCTGTTCTTCGCGCAGACCTCGGGCGGACCTTCAGAGATGGGCAGCACGCTCAAACAAACGGTGACGAAGTTCGGTGGTAAGGGGGGCGGGGCACGTGACTTTGCCCAGGGCGGGGGCCTGGAAGAAAGTCGCTTGGAGGAGGCGCTGGCTTACGCCGAAGCCCTTGTCTCACAGGCAGACTGCCCTGACTTGTCGGGCTCACGCCCGTGAAACCCCGGGCCGCAGCGCAGGGTACTGGTGTCATTTGGGGGACACGGGCGTTGCAAGTCGCAGTCATTCCCGCGAAAGCGGGAATCCACTCCGCAAGTCTTCGGAGATAGGCTGTCTACAGACTGGATTCCCGCTTTCGCGGGAATGACTGCGCTCCAAATGACACCGGTACCCTACCAGCCGGGCAATTGTACACGGTGCTGCCCACGTGCTATATTTGGAGGTTGCAGCGAGAGGCGTGGGCGCGTAGCTCAGTTGGGAGAGCGCGGCGTTCGCAACGCTGAGGTCGAGGGTTCGAATCCCTTCGCGTCCACCATCTGCTTCGCACCGAAGGGCGCAGGTCGCGGCCCCCTCACCCGGCCCGCCCCGGCTGAAGAAAACGCCGGTGGCGGTCCACCCTCTCCCCCAAGGGGGAGAGGGCCATCAAATAGCCGAATATGCTTTGCTATGCAATGCCCCAAATGCGCTCATGAAAATCCCGAAAGGGCGCTATTCTGCACGCGCTGCCACACGCCTCTCCGCTTTACCTGTCCCGCTTGCCGGCACGTTCAAGACCACGGCGGGAAATGCGACCAATGTGGCGTGGACTTTGCGAAATACGCAACGCTGTTAGTTTTCCAGGCAAGAGATGGAGCGCAGGAGAAGCGCAGGCACACCAGGGAGAAGGCCTCGCTTGCCAGGCAGATCCTTCTGTTTCCTTTGACGGGCGGCCTTTCGCTTCTGAAGTACGTCTTATCGCGACTTCGCGGAGGCTGAGAAAACGTCTTACCTCTGAGTCTTGCTGGCGATGTAGCGCTTGGCTTTGGCAAGCAGTTCGCTGGCCTGGGGCATGCTGTCGAGAGCTTTCTGCACTAACGGATCCTTTTCAATGTCGATCCGGCTGGCTTCTGTTTCGCCGAAAATGAAGTCAACCAACTGCAAGCGGATACGCGCCCGGATGAAATCCGAACTGTCTTTCAGGGCTTGGTCGGATATGGGGATTTTCTGCTCGGCTAGAAACTGGCGGAATTCCTGAAGAACAGCGTCTGTTACTTGGAAGTCAATCGGAATGGTCTTGTGAATTCCAAGGTAATACTTGCCGAACTCAAAGAAAGCGTTGTGTTGCGAGAGCGCTTCCTGAGTGGGAGTGAGCTTGGGGTCCTCGTACTTGATATCAGGTGCGATGCCACCACCGCCATAAACCTCACGACCGCCGTCGGTGAGGCGCACATCCGTGTGCGGCGTGGGGGAATCCTCCGGATGATAGTAATAATCGTAAAGAGAAACGTTGTCATAGTCGCGCTGAATCAGCCTGCCGCTCGGGGTGTAGTAGCGGGCGGTGGTCAGCGCCAAGCCCGTGTGCTCGCTGAGCGGGAAGACAGTTTGAACAAGGCCCTTGCCGAAGCTGGGCTGGCCCATCACCAGGGCGCGATCGTGATCCTGTAAAGCCCCCGTGACGATCTCTGCCGCACTCGCTGTGAAGCGGTTGATGAGCACCACGATGGGATACTCTTTGCCGTTGTCTCCCTTCGTCGTGTAGTAGCGTTTTTCCTGCGAGTGGCGACCGTGGTGATAGACGATCAACTGGCTCTTTTCGAGGAAATGGTCGGACACCTCGACCGCTTCCTGAAGCAGGCCGCCGGGGTTTGAACGAAGGTCGAGAACCAGTCCCTGAAGGTTCTTCTCAACCAGATCTTTCAGCGCCTGGGAGAGTTCATCGTTCGTGGTCTCGTTGAACCTGTTGATGTGGATGTAAGCAATCCCAGGCTTGAGCATAAATACGTCATCCACGCTGCGCTGCGAAATCTCATCGCGCGTGATGTCAAATTCGAGAGGTTGATCGTAACCTTCGCGCGTGACGGTGATGTGTACCTGGGTTCCTTTGGGCCCTTTTAATATGTCGGCAACTTGGTGCGTATTCATCCCCTCGGTTGATTTCTCATTGACCTTGGCGATGACATCACCGGGCCGCAGACCGGCCCGAAACGCAGGCGAGCCGGGGATCGGAGCATTTACCACAATGACGAGCTTGCCCAACTTCCCAGGGCGCTGCTGGATTGACATTCCGACGCCGTAGTACTTGCCCTCCTGGTCTTCGCGGAGCAGTGAAAAGGCGAGCGGATCATAAAAATTAGAGTGAGGGTCCAGGCTTCGGAGAGCGCCGGGGATGGCGCCGACATTGGTTTCGCTGGGGCCGTAGATGGCCCTGTCCGGGTCCACCACATCTGCGTAGTTCTGCTCAACCAAGTTGTAGACACGGGTAAGCTCGGTGAGACTGTTCTTTACATCCGAGTCGTCCACGCCCGTCGTGGCTTCAACTTGCCGGCCGTACAGCCCTCCCAGCACTGAGCAAAGCAGAACTGTGGAAAGAATGAACCACAACCACCGTGGCGCCTGTTTCATGTTCAATGCAGCTCCTCACCCTGCATACTTCAGTATAACATAGGGATTTCCCGGCTTAAAGCGCAGCTTGGTAGTGTCCCAATTCGACTATAGGACCGCCTCTCTCCCGCCATGGCGGGGCGGGACGGCCCGGCTGGGGCAAACCCCCGCCCAACGTCCCATATTAGGACACTACGGGCAACCTTGGTTCCTGCCCTTTTCCCACGTATCATTGGATGCTTGGAGTTGCCCACAGGTTCTCCATAATATTAGGGTTCATTCCCTGGCCCGAGGGGACCCAGGGGGCTTCGATTTTGACTGTCTTCTGACTTCCGGCTCTGAATCCTGACTCCTGTGTTTTGGCCCTGCGACCCGTCCTGATGCTTCTTGACTGGAATGCTTTCGATCAGGATGCTTTTGACCGGGATAGCTTTGATCGGGAGCAGCACCCCAATGCGGGCTTCCCGGCATCCTGCTAAGGCTGCTACTTTTCGTCCCGCTCGGCAGCAGGGAAAAGACCAATCTGGCCTTCGGCAATTGCGGTGTTACCCTGAAGTCCGCTCCCCTTTTGCGAAAGTTTTCTCAGTCGCCCATTGGATATCACGCCCAGGGCAGTCATCTCGCTCAGCGCAGTTCGGGGGACGAAGATGCGCAAGTTGTTGGAGTAGAGGTCCGCCGGCGTAACCAGAAATCCCTCCGGGCTGAGTTCCACGAGGTTGCTGGGCAAAAGTCCTTCCAGCACCTCCTTATCCTTGAAAGTCATCCGAACCCAAAGGCCTGCCAAACGAGGGCGGCTCTGGAAGAGTTTACGTTCTGATCGCTGGGGGTTGCCGTCGAAATCCCTCACGAAGAAGACGCCCTTAATCTCATGCAAGGGAATAGTCAGAGTCCGGCCTTCACGGTCGAGCATCCGGATGCCGTTTGGCCCCAAATAGGAAGTAGAGTCAACAAATCCCTTCATGAGGCCATGATCCAGCCTATGTACCACCACCTTCTTGTAAGTCGATTTGTGGTTGTCTTTCACGAGAGGCGCCCTCCGCGTGAAATATGCTGCTGTGAAATGCAGCTTGGCCACGGAAAACCGCTTGTGCTAGTATAGGTGGTGAGCTAGGCCTGTCAAGTCTTTCGGTGCAGAGTTGGAGTGCGGATTCTTGAAGAAGGCTCATAATCTCTTGAAAAATAGTCGCTTAGGTTTCAGAACGCAATTAGTGTCGTATCTCTGCGGCAGGGCAAGCGCGTTCGTCTGTTCCTGCCGCGTCCCTTGATTTCGCCGGCTACACTCCTGAGGCAAAGTGACGAGAATGCCTGGCCGAAGCAAAGCTGAGCAGGAAAACGGAACGGCTACGGACCACGTTGATCCGAAGCCGGCAAGCAGAGTGGCTGGCAGGAAAGCATTTCGCGGCCGGCAATATGGTTTGGATTCTTCACCGGGGCTACTGGAAGTCCATGACTACCTTGATTATGCACGTGTGGAAAGGGGCCTTGCCGCCAACAGTATCTCGAATTACCAACGGGACCTTATGCATTTCTACAGATTCCTGCATGGCCGCGGGAAGAGTTTTGCGGACGCAGACCGAGATGATGTTCGCGGCTTCCTGGCCGCCCTTTATGGCCGGGGGCTGAGCGCTCGAAGCGTGGCTCGTCATCTGATTTCCCTACGAAATTTCTTTCGATTCCTAGCGAAGGAGGATAGGATCCACAGCGATCCGACGGCGGAAGTCGATGCGCCCAAATTGGAACAAACGCTGCCGAGGTATCTCACCATCGACGAGGTTGACACTCTCCTAAGACAACCTGACATCTCCACGCCCCTGGGCCTTCGAGACAAGGCTATGCTCGAGCTCTTGTACGCCACCGGCATGAGGGTTTCTGAGCTGGTTCATCTTCGTTGCTCGGATATTGATTCCGGTCTGGGCATCGTTCGTTGTTTGGGAAAAGGAAACAAGGAGAGGCTAATCCCCGTTGGCAAGTCTGCTCTGCGCGCTGTGGAAGCTTACTTGCTCGGCCGCTCGGCATTCTGCAAGAACGGTCAGGAGCCCTTCCTCTTTCTCAACCGCCGGGGAGGGCCACTATCCCGGGTGGGATTTTGGAAAATTCTGGCTGGGTATGGCCGGCGGGCGGGGATTTCAGTTCCCCTGGCACCGCACCTGGTGCGTCACTCTTTCGCCACGCATCTGCTCGAACGTGGAGCCGACCTGCGCTCGATTCAACTTATGCTAGGTCACAGTGATATCTCGACAACTCAGATATATACGCACGTTTTGACGCAAAGGTTAAAGCAGGTCTATCAGACTCACCATCCTCGAGCCTGAACTTCAGGCCCCTGGGTTTTCAAGGAAATGGACGCCCAACTTCCATGAGCGACTTCAACTTTCTGATCGAAAGCAAGCTCTCGCAAGAGCAATACAGTGTACTAAGCCTGATCAGCCGCTCGGCCTACGAACAGGGGTTGAACCTGTACCTCGTAGGAGGCGCGGTCCGCGATCTGACGTATGGGCAACAAGTGGTGCGTGACTTGGATTTCGCCCTCGAAGGCGATCCCCTGAAGATTCTTCGCCGCTTGGGATCAGAAGACTCATCACCCATGACGGGGTTCACATCTCGCCCTGCCCTGGGCAGCGGGGAGCCTCTGGCGCTCGAATATCAGGAGTTTGACCCACATATTGCCGCGGCGGAACTTTGGTTTACGAATGGAGTGCGAGTGGAACTGGGCCAGTGCCGGGAGGATATCTTTTCGAAACCCGGCCAGCGTCCGGAGATGCGACCCGCCACCGTATTTGAAGATCTGAAGCGGCGTGATTTTTCCATAAATGCCATGGCGATTTCGCTTCATCCAAACTCGCGCGGCTTGCTTCTTGACCCTACTAACGGCGCGGCGGACATCGAAAGGCGGGAACTCAGGGTTCTGCATCCCCGAAGCTTTTCTGAAGACCCACTTCGCATTTACCGCTTTCTGCGGCTTGCACTGCGCCTGGATTTCACGCCTGAGGAACGGACCAAGAACTACTTCGAGACGGCCCTCCAGAATCACGTCTGGGAACGACTGGGTGCGGACCAACAGGGCCGTGAACTCCGGGCGATCCTGCAGGAGGAGAACCCAGCGCGTATTCTCAAAGTGCTTGTCGAGCGGAAACTCCTGGGGGGGCTGGACAAGAAACTGGCGTCCGCACGGATAGCCTACGACCACTTTTCCAGGAGCCGCGCGGCGGCCCAGACCGTTCCGGGGGCCGATTGCTACCTGGTCAATTTTCTTTGCCTGGTGGAAAAGCTGAGTAGCAGTGAAAAACTAAGGATGGCGAAGAAGGTACTGACAATCGGCAAAGTGATCAAGGAAGTCCTGAGCATGGAGCGGGACGCCAAGAAGCTCGCCCGGCTACTCGTCAGCTCGAGAGCCGCACTGCCTCACCAGGTCTACACTCTGCTCGAAAAAGAGTCCCACCACCTCTTGCTCTTCCTGCTGGTTTATTACCCGCAGGCCAAGGTTCAATCTCGCGTCAAAAATTACCTGACCAAGTACTTGCCGCTTCGGGCAAAGCTGCCGCGAGCGGAATTACAGGCCCTGGGATTCAAACCCGGAGCCAAGTTCGATCAGATCATCGAGAGCGTTTTCCTCGATCAGGTGGATGGCAAGATTAAGAGCCCTCAGCAATTGACAAAAGCCTTGCGCGAAAGGGCCGGCATCAAAGAGCCGCCGGTTGCGCCTGACACTCGCCTACACCGCCCACGGAAACCCAAAGAAGTGGCGAAGTCCAAACATGTCGGGCAGGAGGCGGGGGTGCCTTCGGTCAATCCTCCCGAGAGCCCATCTCCGGCCCAGAGTTCGCCGGGGGCGAAGGATAAGGGAAAACTATCCGGCAAAAACCCCCTGGCAGGGCGATCGAAGTATTAGACCGTCACATCCGTGCGCCACGACCAGACCGTTTCTGTTAGAATGTTTACGGGATGCCATCCGAAAACTTTGTCCATCTTCATCTCCATACTGACTACAGCCTGCTCGACGGGGCGTGTGAAATCGGTCGCTTGATGGATCGCGCGGCTGAGCTCAAGATGCCTGCCGTCGCCATCACGGACCACGGAAACCTTTTCGGCGCCGTAAAGTTCTACGAAGCTGCGCTGAAGCGGGGGCTGAAGCCGATTCTGGGCTGCGAAGTCTATGTGGCGAGCACGAATCGCTTCGACCGCTTGCCGGACGCTGACCGACCATACCACCTGATTCTCTTGTGCGAAAACGAAAGAGGTTACCGGAATCTTCTCAAGCTGGCCTCTTCCGCCTTTCTGGAAGGTTTCTACTACAAGCCCCGAATCGATAAAGACCTGCTGGCGCGCCATGCCGATGGATTGATCGGCCTGTCGGGTTGTTTGCGCGGGGAAGTCGCTGTGGCCCTCAGCGCCGACAAATTCGAAGTGGCTTGCCAGGCTGCCTATAATCTTCGGGACATCTTCGGTAAGGGCAATTTCTATATTGAAATCCAGGACCAGGGACTTCTTGAAGAGAAGCGCATTAACCCGCACTTGGTTCGCTTAGCACGCGACACCGGCATACCCCTTGTAGCCACGAATGATTGTCATTACCTCACGAAAGCGGATGCGCGCGCCCAAGACGTTCTAGTCTGCATTCAAACCGGGAAAACCCTCAGCGATCCGAACCGGATGAAGTTCGCCACAGACCAGTTCTATTTCAAGTCTTTTGAGGAGATGCAAGCGCTCTTCGGTGAGGCGCCGGAAGCGCTTTCTCGCACCTTGGAAATTGCCGAGCGCTGTAACGTACACCTGGAAGAAAACCAGCACGTCTTTCCACATTTCGAGGTTCCGGCCGGCGAGACGCTCGACAGCTTCTTTGAGAAGGTAACACGGCAAGGATTTGCGCATCGGCGCGAAAGGCTGGAGCGGTCGGCGGCAGCGGGAAGGCTGCGTTATCCGCTGCAAGCCTATGAAGAACGGCTGGAGCGTGAGATCGAACTGGTCAAGCAAATGCGCTTCGCCGGCTACTTCCTGATCGTCTGGGATTTCATGCGACATGCGCGCGAGCAATGTATTCCCGTGGGTCCGGGGCGCGGTTCGGCAGCCGGAAGCCTGGCGGCTTACTCATTGCGTATCACGGACATCGATCCGCTTCAGCACGACCTGCTTTTTGAGCGCTTTCTGAACCCCGAACGGATCTCCTTCCCGGACATCGACATCGACTTCTGCATGCGACGCCGCAGTGAAGTCATTAACTACGTTACGGAAAAGTACGGCCGTGAAAACGTCAGCCAGATCATCACCTTCGGAACCATGGGTGCCAAAGCAGTGATACGCGACACCGGCCGGGCTCTGGACATTCCCTTTGCCGAAGTCGACAAGATCGCCAAGCTGGTTCCCAATACGCTGGATATTACCCTCGAGCAGGCGATCAAGCAGAGCCCTGAACTACGCCAACTGAAGGAAAACGACCAGCGTGTGGCGGACTTGCTCCAGGTGGCGGGCCAACTGGAAGGTCTGGTGCGCCACGCTTCCACTCACGCCGCTGGGGTGGTTATTTCACCCCAACCTTTGCAAGAGATCGTTCCGCTTTATAAGAGCAACAAGGATGAAATCACCACGCAGTACGCCATGGATGACCTGGAAAAGATCGGCCTGCTGAAAATGGACTTTCTGGGTCTTACCACGCTCACCGTCATCGATGACTGTGTGAAGCTGATTGAAGCGACGCGGGGAGAGAAACTGGATCTCGAAAACCTGCCTCTCAACGATGAAGAGAGTTATGCCTTGCTCGGAAAGGGGCTTACAGCAGGAATCTTCCAGTTTGAGAGTCGGGGAATGACGGACATCCTCCAGCGTGTCAAGCCCAGCCGCCTGGCCGACCTTACAGCGTTGAACGCGCTGTACAGGCCCGGTCCCCTTCAGGGTGGCATGATCGATGACTACATTGCCCGCAAGACCGGCAAGAAGCGCGTGACTTACGACCTTCCCCAACTTAAAGAGATTCTTGAAGAAACGTACGGGGTGATTGTCTACCAGGAACAGGTCATCCAGATCTTTAACAGAGTCGCCGGATTCACTCTCGGCGAAGCAGATGTGGTTCGTCGCGCCATGGGGAAGAAGAAGCACGAGGAAATGGTAGCGAACCGGGAGAAGTTCCTGGCGGGCGCGAAGAAAAACAATGTTCCCGCAGCGAAGGCAGAAAGACTGTGGGAACTGGTGGAACAGTTTGCGGCTTACGGCTTCAATAAATCCCACTCGGCAGCCTATGCTCTGGTAGCCTATCAGACCGCCTATCTCAAGACGCATTACCCGGTGGAGTTCGTGTCGGCGCTCCTTTCCTCAGAAATCGGGAACCAGGACAAGATGACGAAATACCTGAATGAATGCCGGGACATAAACATCCCGATCCTCCCTCCGGACGTCAATTCGAGCGATCTGGTCTTCACGCCGGCAGGGAACAGCATCCGGTTTGGGCTTACGGCGATCAAGAACGTTGGGGCCGCAGCTATCGAATCCGTACTTGCCGCAAGACGCAAACTCGGGCGCTTTGATACGCTCCTGCAATTCTGCGAGAATGTGGACTTGCGCCTGTTGAATAAGCGTGTCATCGAGAGCCTCATCAAGGCGGGGGCCTTCGATTCGCTGGGCGCTCGTCGCTCCCCGCACGTGGCAGTATTGGACCGAGTCATGGACCTTGGCCAAAAACGGCAGCGCGAAAGTTCGAGCGGCCAGCATGGTCTGTTTATGGGAGATGCGAACGTAGAGCCACCTCCGCCTCTTGATTTGCCCGACGTGCCGGATTGGACAGAGTCGGAGCGACTGGCAGGCGAAAAAGAGGTTTTGGGTTTCTATGTCACCGGCCACCCTCTGGAAAAATACATGGGACGGCTGGCCACGATCACGCGTCACGATAGTTCATCACTGGAGGAACTGGCGCACGAGTCACCGGTGACTTTGGCCGGAATCTTGACCAACTTGCGTGTCCGGCCCAGCAAGAAGGGTGATCTTTGGGCCAGCGGCATGCTGGAGGACAACCGGGGATCGGTGGAGCTGCTTGTCTTCCCGCAAGCCTATCAGCAGCTTCAAAGCGTCCTGAAGCGCGACGTAGCTCTCCTGATTAAAGGGCGAGTACGCCACGAAGAGAACCAGCGGACCAAGGTGGTGGTGAATGAAGCACGGCCACTCGATGCCGCGGTGAACGGCGCGCAGCCCCGGCTCCGAATTCGAGTGAATCTTGCTGACGCCCGAGAAGGCTTGGCGAGAGAACTGGCAGATTTGCTGGCTGCCCACCCGGGCAACTGTCCGGTGATTTTGGAAGTCACGCGCCCTGGAGATTTCGTAGCCAATCTTCGTCTGAACCGCCCGCGTGCAGTGGACGCGGATGAGGAAGTAATCGGCCGGTTGCGGGCGCTGTGTGGTGAGTCCGCCATTCTCGTCGAGAAGCAGGAGTGAGAAAAAGTCGAGAGTCGAAAGTCGAGAGTCGAAAGTTAAGAGTCGAAAGTCAAGAGTCGAAAGTCAAGAGTCGAAAGTCAAGAGTCGAGAGTTGAGAATGAACAGTCGCGAGTCACCCCGTCCGTATTCCAGCCCTCTCCCCCTTGGGGGAGAGGGTGGACCGCACCGGCGTTTTCTTCAGCCGGGGCGGGCCCGGTGAGGGGGTCTTCTCGACTCTCGACTGTTAAGGATGACTGATGGCAAACCCCGATACACAACTTGTGGTGGTCCGCGAAATCGAAAAACAGATTGCAGAGCTGGAACAGGCCTCCGACTCAGAAGTCACGCGCGAAGAAATCGAACGCCTCCGCCAGCAGTTGGCCGCCCTTCGGGACAGGGTCGCCGGCACAGCAAACGATCCCTGGGATCGGGTGTTGCTGGCTCGTCACCCTCAGCGTCCCTACACCTTGGACTACATCCAGATGCTCTTCACGGAATTCACCGAGCTGCACGGTGACAGGCGGTTTGGAGATGACCAGGCGTTAGTGGGCGGGCTGGCCAAATTCGAGGAAAGGTCAGTGGTGGTCATGGGCCATCAGAAAGGCCGTGACACCAAGCAGAAACTGCTCCGCAACTTCGGCATGACCAACCCGGAAGGCTACCGCAAGGCGCTGCGCCTGATGCGAACTGCGGCTAAGTTCGGCTTGCCCATCATAACCTTCGTAGACACTCCCGGCGCCTATCCCGGAATTGGGGCCGAAGAACGCGGGCAGGCCGAGGCCATTGCCTATAACTTGAAGGAGATACCCAAGCAGCGCGTTCCCATCGTTGTCGTCATTCACGGCGAGGGCGGCAGCGGAGGGGCACTCGCCATAGCGGTGGGTGACGAAGTCCTTATGCTCGAGAACGCCGTCTATTCGGTGATTGCCCCGGAAAGCTGTTCCTCAATCCTGTGGCGGGACTGGGACCATAAACAGGAGGCCGCGCGTGTCCTCAAGCTGACCGCAGAAGATATGCTTCGTTTGGGGATTGTGGACCGCTTGGTGCCAGAGCCTCCGGGCGGCGCACACAACAGTCACCAACTGGCCGCCGACATTTTGCGGCCGGTGCTGAAGTCGTGCCTCCAGGATCTCGAAAAGCTCTCCCCGGATGAGCTTCTCCGCCGCCGGCATGAGAAGCTGCGGAAGCTCGCCACCTGTGTTACCGGCGACTGATCGCTCTACTCCATCCTTTCTGGGCGCTTGTTATCTGAACGTTTTTCAGCAAACTGTCAGGAACCCAGCACGGGAGCGGGATGCACTTGGCGCTCAATTCCAACCCCCGCCCCTGAGCGTCTTTCGACTTCCAGGTCGAAGAAGTTTTGCAGGTTGAGCCAGAACTCGGGATTGGTGTTGAAATAACGCGCCAAGCGCAGGGCGGAGTCGGCAGTGATGCGGCGGCGCTCGTGAACGATTTCATGAATGCGGGTCGCGGGCACATGAAGCTCCAGCGCCAGCTTGTTGATGGAGAGGCCGAGTGGCTTCATGAAATCCTCCCGCAGGATCTCTCCTGGATGGACGGGTGCCATTAGACTTTCGGATTTGCCCATGGTCACTTGTCCTCAGTGGTAATCCACGTTTGTCCCACTAGGAAGAGCATGTTACGATTGTCAATAGATTGCAAGGAGGGAACATGGAACTGACGGCCGTTTTCAAGAAGGTGCCGGAGGGTTACATCGGCTGGGTTGAGGAGCTACCGGGCGCCAATACCCAAGGCAAGACGCTGGAAGAGACCCGTGAGAATCTTCAGGAAGCCATCCGGCTGGTTTTCGAGGCAAACCGCGAGCTGACCGAGAGGGACCTACAGGGCGAGGAAGTCCTTAAGGAGTCGGTCTCCGTGGCGGCTCTGTGAAGCGGCGCGAGTTGATCCGGCATCTGGAGGAGAACGGATGCCGGCGAGATGTAAGACATGGGTGAGACAGTTACATTACGGCTGGACCCGGAAACCGCGCGGATTCTTCGCGCCCTAACACGGCGGCGCAAGCGCACAAAGTCCGCAGTAATTAAGGATGCTCTGCGCGACGCGTGGGAGAGTGATGACAGTGAGGCCCGACCAACCTCGTGGGAGGTATACTCACAGCTCTATCGGAAGCTTGGGCCCGCGCCGCCGGGTCCGAAGCGTGACCGCGCTCGTAACGTCAGCCGCTTAGTAAAAAAGATACTCCTTGCCAAGCGTCGTGCAGGCACTTTGTGATTCGGGACCGTTGATCGCTCTTCATGAGTCAATGATTCAATGACTCAATGACCCGATGACTCAATGGCCAAATGACTCAATGACCCAATGACTCAATTAAACTCATTCTCCAATCTTCAGGATCTGGTCGAGTGCGTCCGCCGGCCCCGAGGCCCTGAGCTCGAGCCGTGATCCGTTCTGGCGGGCATCCAGGTTTTGGAGCAGGGAAGCAGGTCCGGAAGCGCCAGCCGAGGCGGGAGGCAAAGGGGCAGACTGGAGAATGTTCAGAAGCTGGAACAGTCCTGCGGCACTTTCCGGCGTCTTCGAGACAACGCTGATGTGTGCCGTGAAACCGCCGTCCCAATCCACACGATAAAGGACGGCCTGGACCGGCTCCAAGAAAGCCGTCATATCAATGGTGTTTTTCTTTCCTCCGGATAGCCACGGCACAGCAACATTCGCAGCAGCTTTCCCAGTAAGGATCCCCCACTGAGGCGCTGTCCCCTCGAGTTCGGCTTCATAACTTCGGAAGGTTTGGTTTGTATCCAGGGCGTCGGCTGAGCCGTCCCTGACGTCAAGAAGGGCTTTCAGGTCGTGCAATCGGCCGAAGGCCGCCAGCGAGGAATCGAGGAAAGTGAAGAAGGTGTCCGCCGGGTCCGCGCCCGAGCCGAAGGCAAATATTTCAGAACCAGCGTAGGATTGGACGGGCAATTGGGTTTGGGTGAAGAACTCCCGCACTTTATCGGGTTCAAATCGTCCCGCCGCAACGCCATAGCTCCCCGAGCCGCTCAGGGACTGACCGTGCCACCCCAGCATCAACTCGTCAACGTCCTTTTCAGGGTCAACGCCCACTGAGCGGAGGAACTGCTGAAATCCGCCGAGCTGCTGGTAGAGCACATGTTGACGGATTTGCGGATAATCGGGTGAGGAACGCAGTTGCGCGAAATTCGAGTAGGCAACCTGCTGCGTATCCGCCGGGAAACTCGCCAGGCCGGTACGTGCAGCTTGCTGGGCACAAAGGGGAAAGGAGAGAAGTACCCAGAGCGCCGGCGCCGTGCAAATCAGCGCCACCGACTTTGCAGCATTAGTATCCAACATAAGGTGAACCCCAGGGTGCTCTTCAACCTTTTCGTCGCGGTCCATTAACAAGGTGCTGAAAGGCCCAAGCCTCGCGACGTAGCGGCGACTTTACGTCGCCATGTCTACGCGGAAAGTGCTGTGCTTATGGCGACGTAAAGTCGCCGCTACAGGTCCTTCAGCACCCTGTCAAGGTGAAGTTAGCTGATGGACCTGTGTTGCCACCTGAACATTGGCGGGCACAGTCCAACTCTCGACCCCAAAAGAGGTTGTGCTCTGCTCATTGAACAGCAATCCCTTGACGAGCAAGAAGTGCGTGCCCGAGTTGTTCAAGCTGTACAAATTCGAAATGCCTACGAAGGCCGTCTGCTGGGCAGAAAGAACCGTAATCTGCGCGGGCTGGAATAGGGGCGAGCAGGGAAGCAGCGTGAACCCTCCGTCCACGCCATCGTTGGTGGCTACCGGTGTGTTTGGGTTCGTGGAAAGGTTCCCCAAAATGGACTGGAGACCCAGGAATACCGACCGAGCGGTGGCAGTCTGCGCCGTACCTGAGCCACTTGGCAGGGTGCCGTGGACGACAACTCGCTGACCGGCGGCAAGGCTTGCATTGCCAAAAGAAAAGTTGGCGAAGTCGGCAGCTTGGGCGGTGAGACCGAACGTTGTGGACGACGGAGCGATGTTGAAGGTCAGAGTCGAGAAGAGTCCCACCCGGCTGCTCATATCGGGGTTTTCTTCGCTAACAAACAGGGTGAACTGGGTGGCATTCCCCGTCTTTGGCGTCACTGAAGTGATCAAGCCGGCAAACGCCGCTTTGCCACTGGCCTGATCTTCTTGATCCTCCGCCACCACGGTGTTTGCCACGATGTTCCCGCTCGAGTTGAGGAAGGCATCCATCTCCACAAAGGTCCCGGCAGTTAGACCACCGAGGCCGGAGACCCCATCGAACCCCGTCGAGCTTGTAACGTAAACCGTAAAGGTCGGAGCATTGGGAGAAGAGATCGTGAAGCTCCCAACAAACGACGGATTCGTGGAGCTTGTGCTCACGCTTTGAACCAGACCGCTCAAGTCATTGAACTCAGCGAAACCATTGCTTCCCGAGGCCGAGGCCGAATTTGCGGTGAAAGTCGGGGTCACCGTGAATTGACTGTTGGAACCGATGGAAACGGAATTCAGGAGGTTAAAGTCGAGTTGCAGGCCGACACTGCCGTTGCTTGCGATAGTAATTGCCGGGTTGAGATTGAGATTGATAGTCAGGGAGCTCATCGTTGGGGCGATCGTCTTGAAAGACGGAGGAGTGGTGGAAGTATCCAGGTACGTCAACTGCGGATTGGAAAGTGTTATTCCCAGCGCGTCGTAAGTTCCCGGCGGGACATTTGACACGCTCAACATGGTGGCGAAGTCCATTAGGGAGGCAAAATCCACCGTGACCGGCTGCCCACCCGGAAGGACCGAAACCGGGCTCGAAGCGGACTGCGACGTCAACGTCAGACCACTAATCGTGACTACGAAGGAAATGACGCTGCTGCATTGGGGAGCGTCGCCACCGAAAACCGCTATCGTCCCCGGAGTGGTGACAACGTGCAGGGTTGCACCTCCGCCTCCACACCCACTTTGGATGAGGATGCCTATCGCTGCTACCGATGCCATAGCCAGAATATATTTCTTCACGGTAACTTACCTCCCACAAAGCGGGTCAGCCAAGGCCCGTGCCTCCAGGACCATCGCGGTTCTACCGGCAATCATCCCACCTATGTTACTGAATAATAAGCCTCCTTTCCAGTGGAATCATCCGCGACGAATCATGCGCGACGAGGTTGAGTTCGGGGCTTCCACTCCCCGAGTCTTCCAGCCGACAGCGACTCGCCTGGCCGGTACTGATGTCATTTGGGGGAAGCTGATTTTTCGTGCGGGCCTGTGAAGGCAGTCATTCCCGCCAACGGACCGGTCATTCCCGCGAAAGCGGGAATCCACTCCGCAAACTTTCGGAAGTGCGCTGTCAAAGAACTGGATTCCCGTTTTCGCGGGAATGACCGGCGTCTCGAAAGGGACCCCATCCGACACCAATCGGCCATCCAGCTTGATTTCTGTGCATCCCTCTGATATGTTGGTTCATCAGATATTAAGGGTGCCAGACTGAAATTAGTTTGCACAAGGAGTTTTAGATGAGAATAGAGCTCACTCCCAAGGCCGTTACGAAGGTAAAGGAAATCATGGCCCAACAGAATCCCGTCCCTGCCGGTTTGCGCCTTGCGGTAGTGGGCGGCGGCTGTTCTGGATTCTCGTACCAGATGAATTTCGAGAACCAGACCAACGGGGTTGATAAGGTTTACGAATTCGACGGCCTGAAGGTGTTTGTTGACCAGGCATCATTGATGTACATCGACGGCACCAAGATCGACTACATAGAGACCTTGGAGGGTGCAGGTTTTAAGTTCGACAACCCGAATGTGAAAACCACCTGCGGCTGCGGAAGTTCTTTCAGCGCCTAGAACTAGCGAAAATCGAAACTCGAAAATCGAAACTCGCCTAGCCGGGGGTGGCGAATTTCGAGTTTCGAATATCACCAATCGCAAATCACCAATCACCAATCGCCTCGAACCGCCTTGCTGCCTCCAACACCCATGAAGTAAACTAATAGCGAGCCATGAAAATTGCCCTCGCACAAATCAACACCACGGTTGGCGATTTTGACGGCAACATCGACCGCATCGTGAACTATGCCCATAGCGCGCAGGAACTCTGGGCAGACCTGGTGGTCTTCCCGGAGTTGGCGCTTTGCGGATATCCGCCTCGGGATCTGGTTGAAAGGCCGGGCTTCATACGGAAGTCCGAGACCGAACTGGTACGTTTGGCGGGCTTGCTCCCGCCCGTCCCAGCGCTTGTGGGCTACGTGCGTCGCTCCCACGCTGTGCAAGGCAAAGCCGTGGCGGACGCAGCAGCTTTAATTAAGGACGGCAAGGTGGTGCTGGATTACACGAAGATCCTGCTCCCCTTTTACGACGTTTTTGACGAGTCGCGTTATTTCGAACCCGGCCAATCCATCGCGCTCCATGAGTTCAATGGTTTCAAGCTCGGAATTACCATCTGCGAAGACGTCTGGAACGACAAGCATTTCTGGAAGAAACAACTCTACCGCCGAGATCCTGTCGATGAGTGCGTTCACGCCGGGGCCAACTTGCTGCTGAATATTGCCTCTTCTCCGTACAGTACGGAGAAAATCCAATTGCGTCATGACATGCTGAAGGCCATCGCGGATACGCGCCACATTCCGGTGGTCTACGTCAATCATGTGGGGGGAAACGACCAACTGGTTTTCGACGGCTCCAGCATGGCTTTCAATGCCCGGGGAGAACTCTGCGCGCGCGCCCGCTCCTTCGAGGAAGACCTGGTGATTTTCGACACCTCGGACGGTCACCTCGAAATCCACCCCGCTCCTGCTTCCGAAACCGAAGCGGTCTATCAAGCCCTCAAGCTGGGCGTGCACGACTACGTGGTGAAGTGCGGGTTCCAAAAAGTGATCGTGGGCCTGAGCGGCGGCATCGACTCCTCACTCGTCGCCACGCTGGCGGCGGACGCGCTGGGTCCCCAGAACGTCACCGGGGTGGGCATGCCCGGTCCCTATTCCTCTCCGGGAAGCATCCGGGATGCCGAAACGCTGGCCCGCAATCTGCGCATCGACTTCCGGATTATTCCCATCACCCCCATCTTCGAAAGTTATCTCACCGCGCTCGACCCGGCCTTTGAAGGTAAACCACGCGACGTGACGGAAGAGAACATCCAGGCGCGAGTGCGCGGCAATATTCTCATGGCCCTGTCCAATAAGTTTGGTTCGCTTGTCCTCAGCACTGGCAACAAATCCGAGCTGGCCGCCGGCTACTGCACTCTTTACGGCGACATGGCCGGGGGCCTGGCCGCCATCGCCGACGTCCCCAAGATCATGGTTTACGACTTGGCGCGTTACGTGAACCGCGCCGGGGAACGCATCCCGCGAGCCTGTCTTGAAAAGCCCCCTTCAGCCGAGTTGCGTCCCAACCAGACTGACCAGGACACTCTCCCCCCTTATGAAGTCCTGGACGCCATCCTGAAGGACTACATCGAGGAGGCCCTGTCCTCCCAGGAGATTGCGGAAAAGCATCATTTCGACCTCGCCTTGGTAAGGGAGGCGATCCGCAAGGTCGATGGCGCCGAATACAAGCGCCAGCAGGCCCCTCCCACACTCAAAGTGACCGCCAAGGCTTTCGGGATGGGAAGGCGTTATCCCATCGTGCAGAAGTACAGCGAGTGAGATCGAGAACACAGTAATGACCAAGCGAAATATTTTTGGAGGGAGGAGGTTAACATGCCAGACCTGGGCGAAGTCCTGAAAAGCGCGCTGAGCCTGAAACTCGAGGATCGTGCGGCCTTGGCAGAAAGGCTTCTTGTCAGTCTCGACGAGTTGGACGAGGAAGAGGCCGAGCGTCTCTGGGGGGAGGAGGCACAGAGGCGCCTGGAGGAATACCGAGCGGGCCGCGTTGGCGCTGCGGAGGCTCAAGACGTTGCGAAGAAGGCAGAGAGACTCTTCCGATGACCCCCGTCAGGTACCATCCGGCTGCCGAGGACGAACTGCTCAATGAGATCGGCTACCTCGAACTCCGCGTGCCCGGCCTGGGACGACGCTTCTACGCTGAGGTTCGGAGGGCCGAGAGTCTCATGGCGCAGTTTCCTGAGTCTGCTCGTGAGGTATTGCCCGGCATTAGGAAGTACACTGTGCGCAAGTTCCCATTCTCGCTCATCTATTCGATCGAAAGAGATGGCTTGCTCATCCTGGCGGTAGCCCACCACAGCCGTCGCCCGCGGTATTGGCTTCCCCGTGTCGGCGAGACCAAGGGTGGGCCACACTAACGGACCAACCTCCGGCGGATCGTCGCAGAGCTGAAAAGGATCTAGGGGGTAACATGGCAAGAAAAACCCGAGTGAAAGTTTTTGACGATTTACGCCAGTCTCTGGCTGACGCCGGGGCCTACGAACAAGGCAAACCTGTGACCCTCCGAACGAAGGAAATCCCTCCACTAAGATTCACGGCCAATTCCCGGCAAGAGCCTTGCGGCTCGTGCTGGAATGGGCAAATCTTCACAAGGAAGAATTGATCGAGAACTGGCAACTTGCGAGGCAAGGGCAACCTCTCAGGCGCATAGCCCCACTGGAGTGAGGACCATGGACTATCACATTGTCGAGGCACGCTATGTGGCCGGCCACGTCGTGTGGCTCCGCTTTCGCGACGGGACGAGCGGCGAGATCGATCTGGCGCCGGCTCTCCGCGGCCCCATCTTCGAACCTTTGCGCAATCCCGCAGTCTTCAGTCAGTTCCAGAGACATCCCGAGTTTCACACGCTCGTCTGGCCGAATGGAGCCGACTTTGCCCCCGAGTTTTTGCGCGATAATGTGCGCGTTACAGTATAACCGCCAAGTGGAGCCGACGCGCCACATGGCGGCCGTTAAGAACAGAACATAGGAGGGCCGCCTCCATACGGGCATTGTTTCCACGCCCCGGATGGTGTAAGCTTTGCCTATGGCGGAGATCGTCTTTGAAGTGACCCAGGAAGCGGATGGCGGCTTGGTGGCGGAATGCTTGTCGGAAAGCATTTTCACCCAGGCTGACAGTTGGGACGAGCTGCGTGGGAATGTGAAAGAGGCGGTGGCAGCTTATTTCTTTGACCATCCGCAACCCCCGGCTGCGATCCGTCTCCATCTCGTCCGCGATGAAGTTCTCGCCAACTCATGAGAATTCCGCGCCACCTGAGCGGCTACGACCTTGTCCAGACCCTTTGCCGCAAGTGGGGCTAGCGCGTGGTCCATCAGGAAGGCAGCCACGTCGTGCTGGAGACGGATGAACCCTCACACCAGCGACTCGCCGTTCCCGCCCACAAATACCTTCGCATCGGAACGCTGAATGCCATTTTGCGCACGGTCGCGAATCATAAGCGCGTGGAACGCGACGCCATCATTGAGTCGCTTTGACGCCTGCCACAACAGAAAGCGGATTTCGTCGCGATGTGTACGAGCGGCCCTTGGGCGTGACTGGTGAGAATAGTCGCAGAGCTTGCGAAGCAGGCCCGCGCTACTTGCTGAGATTTTTCGCGTATTCGTGGGACGCGCACATAAAATATGATGTGTGCACCACCCGCGAATCATTGGAGGAATCGACTGATCCGGAACCCCAGTTCAGCGGGCAGGTCCCCAGGCGTGGTGATGATCTTCCGCTTGAACGGCTCCGAGTTAAAGAGTGGGGCGCGGCAAGAGGTAGTCGTCGTCAGGAAATGAGGGTGATCGAGGCCGTAGCGATGGCGCTGGGGACGCAGCGGAAGGTTGTACCTCAGCGTCAAGCAGCCCCCGTATGTCGCAGACATCACAAAACGATGTCTGCGCCACCCGCCCAAGGAAGGGCGGAGTGATCTTTCGAAGGCGGTGCGGGAGATGGTTACCCGCGGCAGAATCTTGTTTGCCGTGGAGAGGTACAAGAAAGGGAAGGCCTCACTCGGCAAGGCCGCCGAACTCGCCGGGCTCCCATTGGGACAGATGATGACAATCCTGACGGAGTTCGGA
The DNA here is from genome assembly GCA_050008675.1 of Terriglobia bacterium. GTDB lineage: Bacteria > Acidobacteriota > Terriglobia > UBA7540 > UBA7540 > CAVROP01. The sequence continues at coordinate 925 of JBEKME010000107.1, read as the reverse complement.
GTGGAAACCCGGCTGGAGAGGGACGACTACCTCCAAGCACTCCAGAATCTCAAAAAGGTATGGTAATCATTCCGCGTCGGCCAGCAGCGTAATGGAAGGGTAAGTGCGCAAACCATCACGAAAACGTGCAAATCCAATCGGCAATCCAAAATCCAAAATCCAAAATCTAAAATCCCTTCGCCCCTGCCACCTGAAACCTGACACCTGGCACCTGGAACCTGCCCTTCTGACTTCTTGTCTCTTGACAAACGGAACAGGATAGGCTACGATTGTATCTTGAAGCTATGCAGGGGTCCACACCTGCAGGGAACGCTATGGTGCATTGCTATCGCCGGCCCCAAGCCACTTCCGAGAATGTGCCAAGCGCGACGAAAGGCTCACCAATTAGCTCGCCACGCCACAGACAAGAAGTCTCTCGCTCCAGAGGAAGCAAAAGAGAATTCTTCAAAATTGAACGAACGACGCGGGAATGTCTATGAAAACAAAGGACCGCTGTGGGAAGCTCAGGGACGAAGCGGGTATGTGTATGAAAACAAAGGTTGTTAGCCGATTGAAGCTGGAATACTATTGAAAAGAAAGGTGGTTAACAGGTGGCAGATGTTGTCCTAAACTGCCTCATAGAACGATGTACAAAGGGCCATGCATTTTGAGGGACTTTGGCGCGACGCGGTCTGGAGCGCGGCCCGTCAGTTGACGGGCCACACTCCAAAGTGAGGGAAAGCAAAAGAGAATTCCTTAAAATTGACAGAACGACGCGGGAATGTCTATGAAAACACACATACTTAGCCGCTTAAGGCTGGAATGTTATGTGCGCCCCAACGGCGCGGATCGCCAGTGGGTGGAAGTCCCACCCAGATAGTTGTCGGTAAGTCTGGTAGCTGACAAGCGGCTTAGGCCGGCGACGGGCCGGACCGGGCCGAAGCCT
>JBEKME010000106.1:0-21848 GCA_050008675.1 Terriglobia bacterium | reverse complement strand
AGGATCAGGTGGTTTCTATCAACCGTGTCACCAAGGTGGTCAAGGGTGGCAAGAACCTGAGCTTTTCAGCGCTGGTGGTGGTGGGCGACGGGGCGGGAACCGTCGGTTATGGATCGGGCAAGGCTCGTGAGGTCCCGATGGCCATCCGCAAGGGCATCGAAGCTGCTAAGAAGGCGCTCGTCAAGGTTCATGTCACAGCGACGTCGATTCCGCATATGGTCATTGGGCACTACGGCGCTGGCAAGGTGCTGCTGAAGCCTGCCTCGGCTGGAACCGGAGTGATCGCTGGCGGGGCCGTGCGCGCTGTGGTTGAGGCAGCAGGGATTCAGAACGTATTGACGAAGTCGCTGGGGACCACCAATCCCTACAACGTCGTGAAGGCGACCATGGATGGCCTCCTCCAGCTTCGCGGCGCGGAGGAAGTGGCGGCCATGCGGGGCAAGAACGCCCAAGAACTTTAAAGAGGTCAAGCAACTGTGTCTGATAAGGCTCGAAGAACCATTCGCATCAAATGGGTTCGCAGCGGGATAGGCTTTACCTACCACCAGAAGCGTATCGTTCGAAGTCTGGGACTAAAGAAGTTGAATCAGGAGGTGGAAAGACCGGACACACCTCAGATTCGCGGTTTGGTGGCGAAGGTTCCCCATCTGGTCAAGATTGTGGAAGCAGCATCGAAAGCGGCGTGGACCGCGGTGCCAGAGTACACCATTTACGCACCGCAAGCTGTGCCGTCGAAGCTGGCCGAAACTTCCCCTGAGACCCCTGCCGCCGAAACTGAGAAGGCCGAGGCTCCCGCGACTGGGGACGTGACGGCCGCTCAACCGGCATCCGCTCATGAGCAACCACCCGTGGAGGCTGCGACGGCTGCTGAAGCTGCGACTGAAACACCTGGGGATTTGGCGGCAACAAAGACAAGAGAGTCAGCAGATTACCCACGGGAAGCCGTGCCGTCGAAGCTGGCCGAAACTGCACCTGAGACTTCCGCTGAGGAAACTGAGAAGACCGAGGCTGCCGCGACGGGGGAGGTGACGGGCGCTCCAGCGGCATGCGCTGATGAGCCGCAACCCGTGGAGGCTGCGACGGCTGCTGAAGCTGCGACTGAAACACCTGGGGATCTGGCTGCAACAGAGCTAAGGATGTCAGCAGACGCCAGTGCAAAGGAAAGCGCCAATGCAGGTGAAGAGGCTGGTTCGGAGGAAGGCCAGCCTAAAGCTTGAACGAAGCAGGCAACAACCATATGGCAACGCACATTGGAACGCTCCGCCCACCTCGGGGTGCAAAGAAGCGGCGTAAACGGATCGGCCAGGGGATGGGCTCAGGCCACGGTAAAACCGCCACCCGCGGCTCAAAAGGGCAGCGCTCGAGGACTGGAGCGAGGATGCGCCCGGGGTTCGAAGGCGGGCAGATGCCCCTGCATCGACGACTTCCCAAGCGCGGGTTTACGAACATATTTAAAAAGCATTACGCGCTGGTGAACTTGAGGGATCTTGAGGACTTTACCCCAGAAGAGACGATCACTCCCGAACTGCTCATTCAACGCGGCTACCTCAAGGAGCTCCGAGACGGCTTGAAGATCCTTGGTGATGGAGAGTTGAAAGTTGCGCTTAAGATTGCGGCCCACCACTTTTCGAAATCGGCACGGGAAAAGATCCAAAAGGCAGGGGGAACGGCTGAGGTTATTTCCGCATGATCGAGTCCCTTAAGAGCATCACTGAGATTCCGGATCTCCGCAGGCGCATCCTTTTTACTCTCGCCATGCTGGCGGTGTACCGTCTGGGCGCCTTCATACCGACGCCCGGCATCAATGCCGAGGCCTTTGAGCAACTATTTAATCAGTCCTTGGGAGGCGGCGTTCTCGGGTTGCTGGCTATGTTTTCGGGCGGCAGCCTGCGCCGCCTGACCGTCTTTGCGCTGGGAATCATGCCGTATATCACGGCGTCGATTATTCTCCAGTTGTTGACGGTGGTTTCGCCTCACCTGGAAAAGCTGAAGAAGGAAGGGGAACTGGGCCGGCGAAAGATTACGGAGTATACGCGCTGGCTCACCGTGGTCCTGAGCGCGTTCCAGGCATTCGGCATCGCGGCCGCTCTTCAAAGGCAGGGCACGCAGTTGGTGATGAACCCCGGACCGGGATTTGTTCTTGCCACGGTTCTCACGCTCACCACGGGTTCAGTCTTCATCATGTGGTTGGGAGAGCAGATCACCTCGCGGGGAATCGGTAACGGCATGTCGCTGCTCATTTTCGCCGGAATCGTGGTGGGTCTGCCCCGCGGCATAGCTGACCTTTATGAAAAGGTCTTCGTCACGCGCGTATGGAGTTTTCCGGTCCTCCTGCTGTTGCTGGTATTCATGGTGGCGATTGTCGCCTTTATCGTCACGGTGGAACGTGGAGAACGCCGCATTCCAATCCAGTACGCGAAGCGGATCGTGGGCCGAAAAGTGATGGGGGGCGTATCAACCCACCTTCCGCTGAAAGTGAACAGCGGCGGCGTGATGCCCATCATCTTTGCAGTCTCGATTCTGACCTTCCCGCAAACGGTGGGGTTATTCCTATCGAAGAGCAGTATTTTGGGCAGTTTAATCGCTAAGTTTGTCAGCCTCTTTGCCTGGGGTGAGCCTTTATATACCTTCAGCTACGTGCTATTGATAATGTTTTTTGCTCATTTTTACCTCTCGATTGTTTATAACCCTGATGAAGTAGCTGATAACGTCCGCAAGCAAGGCGGTTTCATCCCCGGCATTCGCCCGGGCAAGCGCACGGCCGATCATTTGGATGATGTTCTCACCAAGATCACCTGGGTGGGCGGGTTGTATTTAGCCCTGGTTGCATTGATCCCGGAAGTTATGCTTGCAGGGGTGCGTGTCAACCACTTGCCCACCTGGCTCGGGGGAGCGTGGTTTGACGCCAACCTTCCTGCCTGGCTGCTCCACGGGCTGAACGTGAATTTCTACTTCGGCGGAACTTCGTTATTGATCGTCGTGGGCGTGGCCATGGACACTGTTCAGCAGGTAGAAGCGCAGTTGATTATGCGCCACTACGAAGGCTTTCTGAAGAAGGGACGCGTGCGCGGACGGAGGGCTTACTGAGGCGGGAAAGAGGACGTGGATGAGATGGCAAGCCCTAATATTCCTGGGTGCTCCCGGGGCAGGAAAGGGCACTCAGGCGCGCGAAGTCTCCAGGCACTTTTCGATTCCGCAGATTTCAACGGGCGACATGCTGCGGGAAGCAGTGCGAAATCAGACTCCCTTGGGACTCGCCGCCAAGGCCAAAATGGAAGCGGGGGAGTTGGTTCCAGACGAGGTTGTCTGCGGCATTGTGGAACAAAGGATCGGCCAGCCCGACTGCCAGAGAGGGTTTATCCTGGACGGTTTTCCTCGCACCCTCGCGCAGGCGGAGTTCGTGGATAGGATGTTGCAGGCGAAAGGGAAAGGAAATCCCCTGGTCCTTGACATCAAGGTTGATCGAGACTTGCTTCTGAAGCGGCTGACCGGACGCCGCACTTGTTCGGTGTGTGGCGAAATCTACAACGTTTACCTCGGCTCTCCTAAGGTCGAGGGCGTGTGCGACAAGGATGGCGGGAAACTTTTGCAGCGGGTGGATGACAGCGAGGAGACTATCCGCCAACGGCTGGTTGCCTATGAGAAGCAGACAAGCCCGCTGATCGACTATTACCGGAGGAAAGGCGTTCTTCAAGAGGTTAATGGCAACCGGGGGCCGGAGCCCATTGCAAAGGAGCTGATCGATTTTTTGGGGAAGGCATGATCATTTGCAAGTCACCGGTTGAAATTGAAAGGCTGAGGCGCAGTGGCAGCATGGTGAGAGGACTGCTCGAAGAGCTTCGGGAGCGGGTGCAGCCGGGAGTCAGCACCTTGGATTTGGAAAAGTATATCGAGAGGCGCATAGCCCAATTAGGCGCACGGCCGGCGTTCAAAGGCTACAGGGGTTACCCGTGCTGTTTATGCGCTTCGGTGAATAGCGAGGTCATACACGGGATTCCCTCCGAGCGCTGCCTCAAGAGAGGCGATATACTCAGTTTGGACATGGGCGTGGTGGTCGATGGATACTACGGCGATTCGGCAATGACCGTGCCGGTGGGCGAGATTTCGGAGTCAACGCAAAGGCTGCTGCGAGTTACCCAGGAGTCATTGCAGCTTGCCATCGAACAGGCCCGGCTCGGAAATCGGTTGGGGGATATATGCGCTACCGTGCAGCGACACGTGGAAGAAAACGGGTATTCTGTGGTTCGAGAGTTTGTGGGTCACGGCATTGGACGCGAGCTCCACGAAGAGCCGCAAATCCCCAACTTCGGGCAGCCAGGACACGGACCGGTGCTCAAGCAAGGGATGGTTCTGGCGATCGAACCCATGGTTAATGCCGGTGGGGCGGCGGTTCGAGTCCTTGCCGACAACTGGACCGCGGTGACTGCGGACGGTACCTTGTCCGCCCACTTCGAGCACATGGTGGCTGTCACCCGCAATGGTCCGGATATTTTGACGCTGCAATAGTCTGGTTTTCGGCCAGGCTCCAGAATAGGAGCCGGCCTGAATGAGGTCCTTTACGCAGGTATGGCTAAGGAAGATGCAATAGAAGTTGTAGCGACGGTCCTGGAAGCTTTGCCGAACGCGATGTTCCGCGTGGAGCTGGATAATAAACACCGGGTCTTGGCGCACATCTCGGGTAAGATGCGGAAGAACTTCATCCGCATTCTTCCCGGGGACAAAGTGGCCGTGGAGCTTTCTCCGTACGACCTGACTCGCGGGCGGATCGTCTTCCGGTACAAGTGAGGGAAAGTCGAAACTCGAAAATCGAAACTCGAAATTCGCGCGGTCTCTGAAGTGGGTCTGCTAGTTTGAAGTTCGGTGTTTCGGATTTTGGTTTTCGATTTTCGGTTTTCGAATTTCGGATTTCGAATACGCGCGAGGTAGAGATGAAGGTTCGTTCGTCGGTCAAGAAGATCTGTTCGAAATGCAAGATTGTGCGCCGTGCTGGCGTGGTAAGGGTGATCTGCGAAAACCCGAAGCACAAGCAGCGGCAAGGATGAACTCGAAATTCGAAACTCGAAACTCGAAACTCGAAATTGGAAATTCGAAACTCGAAACTCGAAAATCGCTGCGCGCCACGTCACCCCCGCGAAAGCGGGGGTCTATGGAGTGATGGAGTGGCTCCCTTCAGCCGGCTTTACGCAGGAATGACCTATCGGCCGGTTTTCGAATTTCGGTTTTGGTTTTCGAATTTCGAGCGGGGGTCTATGGAGTGATGGAGTGGCTCCCTTCAGCGGGCTTTACGCAGGAATGACCTATCAGCCGGTTTTCGAGTTTCGGTTTTCCAGTTTCGATTTTCGATTTTCGAATTTCGACTTTCGAGGTGAAACATGGCACGCATTGCGGGTGTTGACTTGCCCCCCAAAAAGAGGGCGGAAATTGGTCTAACGTACATCTACGGCATTGGCCGCGCGCGCTCAATGTCCATTCTGATGCGTGCCGGGGTGCACCCCGATAAAAAGGTCAAGGACTTGACCGAAGACGAGGTTACGAGGATCCGCCAGATCATTGAAGAAGAGGGCGGAGTGGAAGGCGACCTGCGGAAAGAGCTGTCGATGAACCTCCGCAGATTGATCGAAATCGGCTCCTACCGCGGTATGCGCCATCGGCGCAGTCTTCCGGTGCGCGGACAGCGCACGCATACCAACGCGCGAACCCGCAAGGGACCGCGAAAAGGCACCATTGCGAATAAGAAGCGTTCCGCGGCCAAGACCTAGTTGGCGCGGCAGGGTTTAAAGTCACCTGGTGAGGAGACATGGCGAAAGCGGCAGCAAAGGCAGGCAAGAAAAAGGTCTTCAAGAAGAAGGAAAAGCGGATCGTCCCGGTGGGAGTTGTCCACATTCAGGCGTCGTTCAACAATACTCTGGTGAGTATCACCGACCCTGATGGGAAGCTCGTCTGCTGGTCCAGCGCGGGTTCGCTGGGCTTCAAGGGTTCGCGCAAAGGGACACCCTTCGCTGCCCAGCAAGCTGCCCTGCGGGTGGCCAACGCTGCGCGTGATCACGGGATGCGAAGCGTAGAAGTGCGAGTGAAGGGGCCTGGCGCGGGCCGGGAATCGGCCATTCGCGCGCTGGCGACCGCAGGGTTGGAGGTCCGCAACATCAAGGACGTAACGCCCATACCTCATAACGGGTGCAGGCCGCCCAAGCGCAGGAGGGTGTAAGGCGTGCTGGGTAAAATCGAAAATTGAAAAGCGAAAATCGAAAATCGTTTAGAGTTGTCGGGTCCGCCCCAAGAGCCGCAATCACCGACTTTAAGGATTTGGAAGTCTGGAAGGTGGCGCGGGAGTTGCGGACCGCGATCTATGCGCTCGCCCGGCTGCTTCCGGATTTCGAGAAGTACGGGCTTGCATCCCAGCTTCGACGGGCCGCAACGTCGGTGACCGCGAACATCGCGGAAGGATACGGCAGGTACAGTTACCAGGAGAATGCGCAGTTTTGCAGACAGGCCCGTGGATCTCTTTACGAACTGAGAGACCATCTCACCACATGTGCAGATGAGCACTACCTGGGTGACGTCGAGTCAACGAATCTGGATGCATTAGCTCAGCGGGTCATCCAGATGATCAACGGTTACATACGTTCGACTCTAGCATTGAAGGCCGCAGCGTCGTAACGCACGCTTAGATTCTGTTGGTCGGCGATTTTCGACTTTCGTCTTTCGTTTTTCGATGTTTCCTTGAACTGGAGGCTGGATTGGCAAGATATCGGGAAGCGGTTTGTCGGCTCTGTCGGCGTGAGGGGACAAAGCTCTTTCTGAAAGGGCGCCGGTGCCTCACGGACAAGTGTGCCATTGAGAAGCGTAACTTTGCGCCGGGCCAGCATGGTCATGGTAAGGTGCGCCGCCCAAAAATCGTCGGCTATGGACTCCAGCTTCGCGAGAAGCAGAAGGTTCGCCGGCTTTACGGCGTTCTGGAAGATCAATTCAGGACCTATTTTGAAAAGGCGGCGCGGATGCGTGGCGTCACGGGCGAGAACTTGTTGCTCATGCTCGAGTGTCGTTTAGACAACGTCATCTACCGCCTGGGCCTTGCCACCTCACGAGCCCAGGCCCGGCAACTGGTTGGGCATGGTCACATTGAAGTTGGGGGACACAAAGTGAACATTCCGGCGTTTTCGGTTTTCCCCGGGCAGGAAATCGCCGTCCGTGAAAAGAGCCGGCAACTGCCTGCTGTCCAACAAGCCCTCGACTTGACGGGGAACAAGGCAGTTCCGCCCTGGTTGGAGATCAACAGGGAAACGCTGAAGGCGCGGGTCATCTCTTGGCCTAAACGCGAGGATGTGAATTTCCCCATCCAGGAACAGATGATTGTGGAACTCTACTCGAAGTGAGTTGGGCAGTAAGCATCAGGAGAGCCCGGTAGACTCGGGCCTCAGGGAGGTACGAACGCAATGCTTTGGAAAGGCTTTCAGAAACCCAAGCGCTTGGTTTGTGACATGGATACGCTGACCGACAAGTATGGTCAGTTTTCGGCCCAACCTTTTGAACGTGGGTTTGGGACCACCATCGGAAATGCCCTGCGCCGGGTGTTGCTTTCTTCGATCGAGGGAGCTGCCATCACGGCGGTGAAGATCGAGGGCGTCATGCACGAGTTCTCTTCCATCCCGGGGGTGGTGGAGGATGCCACTGACATCATCCTGAACCTCAAGCAGATTCCTCTGAAGATGCACACGGAGGGCCCCAAGACCTTGCATCTGATTGTGGACAAGCAAGGTGAAGTAACCTCCCGGATGATCCAGGAAGATGCGGATGTGGACATTCTCGATAAGGACGTTCATATCGCTACCGTCAGCGAAGGTGGAAGCCTGCATATCGAGATGTGCGTCAAGATCGGCCGGGGTTATGTCTCGGCAGAGAAGAATTTTGATGAAGACCTGCCCATCGGGTACATCCCTGTGGACTCCGTACACTCTCCCATCCGCAAGGTGAACTACACCGTGGAGGCCGCCCGCCTGGGGCAGATGACCGACTACGATAAGCTGACCCTGGATGTCTGGACCAACGGCGCAGTCACGCCGCAGGATGCAACGGGATTGGCGGCCAAGCTTCTCAAAGATCACACTGTCATCTTTATTAACATTGAAGAAGAGTCCGAGCTGGAACAGGCTCCCCAGGAGAAGCCGGCCCCGGTTTACAACGAGAACCTGGATCGCTCGGTCGAGGAGTTGGAGCTTTCGGTCCGGTCTTACAACTGCCTCAAGAACGCGAACATTACTACCATCCGGGAATTGGTTCAGAAAAGCGAGCAGGAGATGCTGAAGACCAAGAACTTCGGGCGAAAATCCTTGAATGAGATCAAGGAAATCCTCAACGCTATGGGCCTGAGCTTGGGCATGAGAACTGACGAGAAGGGTAATCCCCTTGTACCGCCTGCTCAGGAGCCCCCACAACAGCAAGTCTAACATCCGAAACTCGAAATTCGAAACTCGCTTCGAATTTCGGATTTTCGAGTTTCGATTTTCGAGTTTCGATTTTCGAATTTCGGGGTTTACAAGATGCGACATCGTAATTACGGGAAAAAACTAAGTCGGAACACCTCGCACCGCCGCGCCCTGATGCGCAATCTGGTCACCTCGTTGATTCTGAGGGAGCGAATTGAGACCACGGTGGCAAAGGCCAAGGCGGCCCGTCCGGTTGTCGAGCAAATGATCACCTTAGGGAAACGGGGTGACCTGCATGCCCGCCGGCTGGCAGCAGGCTACCTGCTGGACCCTGCCGCGCTCAAGTTGCTCTTCGGCGATTTTGCCCAGCGTTACGCCGAGCGCAGGGGCGGCTATACGCGGATTGTACGCACCGGTTGGCGAAAGGGTGACGGAGCTGACTTGGCCGTGCTGGAGTTGGTGGGTTCCGAGGTCCTCCAGAAATTGGCAGAAAAGCGCGCGAAGAGGGCGGAAGCCAAGCAGAAGGCGGCGGAAAAGGCCAAGGCTGAGGAGCCGGCACCACCGCCCGAAGAGGACGAGAAGAAGTAACACCTTGATGAGTTAGCTGGGGCGACCCATCAGTCGCCCCCCCACAATCCCGAGCCGGAGCAATCTACTCCGGGTCGGGATTTTTCTTTTCCAGGCCCGAGCGATGCCCGTGCTCACCGGTAAACACGAAGACGCAGTAAGGATCGCCGGACGGTTACCCCGCAACGTATGGGTACTCTCCTGGGTGGCCTTTTTCAACGACACGGCCACGGAAATGAGCTACTGGCTTCTGCCTCAGTTTCTGGTCGGCGTCCTGGGTGCGAGCCCCATGGCTTTCGGCTTGATTGAAGGTGCGGCCGAGACCGTGTCTAGTTTTGGACGCCTTCTGTCGGGTTGGCTCTCAGACCGTCTCCGGCGACGAAAGCCGCTTGTGGCGGCTGGGTATACGGTAGCCAATATCGTCAAGCCATGGCTTGCGGTGGCTGCGTCCTGGGGGCAAGTATTCTGGATTCGTTTTACCGACCGGGCCGCCAAAGGTTTTCGCGGCGCGCCTCGCGATGCCTTGATTGCGGATTCGGTTTCCCAAGTTGACCGTGGTGCGGCATATGGTTTACGCCAGGCCATGGATACCGCCGGAGCGGTTCTGGGCCCGCTGGGCGCCCTTGCTTTGTTACCCTTGTTTTCCGGTGACGTGCGCAAGGTTTTTTGGCTGGCCACAATTCCGGGAGCAGTCTGCATCCTGCTGGTCTGGTTTGGGGTGTCGGAGGCTCGTCCTGCGGAACATGTAGGGGCGGTTCGCGAACCGCCCCTACATCACGTCAACTGGAACAAGAGTTTAGTCGTCCTACTGGTTGCCGTGGGCTTGTTCTCGCTCGGCAACTCGTCGGACCTGTTCCTGATACTTCGAGCGCAAAACCTGGGGGTTCGTGCCGCCCTGGCGCCAGGCTTGGGGTTGCTTTTCAATCTGGTATATGCGTCGCTGAGCTGGCCGGCGGGAAGGCTCTCGGACCAAATCCCTCGGCGTACGCTCGTGGTTCTTGGCTATTTCGCTTACGCAGCGGTTTACCTGGGATTCTCGCTTGTGCGGGGACCGCAATTTGTGTGGTTTCTGTTCGCAGTATATGGGATGTACTATGCGATGACGGAAGGCGTCATTCGCGCTTGGATTGCGGACCTGGTTCCCAGCTCATCTCGAGGGTCGGTTTTCGGAGTGTTCAACTGGCTGGTGGGCGTGGCGGCCCTTCCCGCAAGCCTGGCGGCGGGGTGGTTGTGGCGCCACTATTCTCCCCCCGTCCCCTTCTTCATTTCCGCCTTACTCTCATTCTCTGCGGCTCTACTGCTGTGGCTGGCCTGAAGCCCCCTGGCCACATAGAGAAGGATCATCCCTAAGAGAGCTCCAGCCGTGTCAATGCCACTGTCCACCAGGGAGGCGGTCCTGCCGGGAACGAAACTCTGGTGGTATTCATCCACCAAGGAGAACAGGCCGGCGACAAGTAGAGCGCCGAAGGCGCCTCGAGTGTCCCAGCGTTCAGGGTGGCGGGGTTCGAAGGAGTGGTAGAGGAGCAGGCCGAAAACTGCGAATTCGCTGCAATGCGCGAGCTTCCGAATTAAGAAATGAACTGTCGCGAAGGTATGGGGGGTAAGGTGAATGTGCAGTGAGAGGAGAATTTGCGCCAGGAGCCAGCCCGTAACGGAACTGGTGTAGGCCCCGGTGGAAAGCACCGAAATGGTGCCCGCCCAGGCGGCGGTGACAACCCACAGCAGAACCACGCGGGGCTGCAAATAGACGGGATGAATGGGCTGTTGATGGTTAGTCAAGCCAGTAGTTGGGCGCTTCCTTGGTGATGATAACGTCGTGAACGTGACTCTCTCTCAAGCCGGCGGCAGTGATTCGTATGAAGCGCCCCTGGTTCTGGAGTTCTTCAATGGTGGCACATCCGCAGTAGCCCATACCGGAGCGCAGCCCTCCCACCAGTTGCGCCACCAGGTCCGCCAAAAGTCCTTTGTAGGGCACGCGTCCTTCGATACCTTCTGGTACCAGCTTGGTCACCTCGCCACGGGCCACGGTCGCTTCCTGGGCGTACCGGTCTCCGGAGCCGGCGGCCATGGCAGCGATGGAGCCCATGCCGCGGTACGATTTGAAGCTGCGCCCCTGGTAGAGGATGGATTCTCCCGGGCTCTCCTCAGTTCCTGCGAAGAGGCTGCCAATCATAACGGAACTGGCTCCTGCCGCGATGGCCTTGGATACGTCGCCGGAATACTTGATGCCGCCATCGGCGATGAGGGGTACGGCAGCATCGCGCGCGGCGCGCGCGCATTCCGCGATCGCCGTTACTTGGGGCACTCCGGTTCCTGTCACCACGCGAGTGGTGCAAATGGAACCAGGGCCGACGCCCACCTTCACTCCATCCACCCCCAACTGGATCAAATCGCTAGCCCCTTGGAACGTCGCGACATTGCCGGCGATGAGGTCAACCTCAGGGAACTTATGCTTGATTTTGCGCACCGCCTCCATCACCCGAGACGAGTGACCATGCGCCGTATCCACTACCAGAACATCAACCTTGGCTTTCACCAGTTCTGCCGCTCGCTCCAGAAAATCCCCCGTCGCCCCTAACCCCGCGCCGACCCGCAGGCGACCCTGGGAATCCTTGCAGGCATTGGGGTATTTCGATCGCTTCTGGATGTCCTTTACGGTGATGAGGCCCTTCAGGTTGAACTTCTCATCGACAACCAGGAGCTTTTCCACTCGATGTTTGTGAAGGATCGCCTCCGCTTCATCCAGCGTGGTGCCCGCCGACACGGTGATCAGATTCTCTTTAGTCATCACCTGTTCGACGGGCAGGTCGAAACGGGTTTCAAATCGCAGATCGCGGTTGGTAAGGATTCCCATCAGTTTGCCATTGCGCGTCACGGGAACACCGGAGATCTTGTACTTTTTCATGATCTCCTGAGCCTCGTAGATCTTGCTCTCCGGGCTCACGGTGACCGGATCAACAATCATGCCGCTTTCGGAGCGCTTGACCTTGTCAACTTCAGCCGCCTGGTAATCAATCGGCATGCTTCGGTGAACAATGCCCATGCCGCCCTGTTGAGCTAACGCAATGGCTAGACGAGATTCCGTCACCGTGTCCATGGCCGCGCTCACGATAGGCAGGTTCAAAGCAATGTTGCGTGTCAGCTTAGTCTGGGTATCAACTTCGGTTGGCAAGACTGATGATCTGGCGGGCAGGAGTAGAACATCATCGAAAGTAAGCCCCTCCGGGATAGGTCCGTCAAGCATAGCCCCCTCTTCTCACTTCCTCACGGAAACATTAGATCATCCATTTTAATGGCCACGCACGGAGATGGTCAAGCGAAGGTAGGATCTGTTGCAAAAATCCGGGATTGGCCCTGCTATGCTTGAAAGCGTATGGCAGACCCACAACGACCCGCAAGCTTCAAATGGCGGCACTTTACCCCCGAGATCATTTTCTGTGCCGTCCGTTGGTACCTTCGCTATTCCCTTTCCTATCGTGATATCCAAGAATTGTTGGTCGAGAGGGGCTTGGACGTCGATCATACGACCGTCTGGCGGTGGGTCCAGCGCTACGCGCCGGAACTCGAGGAGCGGACCCGGCCCCACCTGAAACCGACGAATAAATCCTGGCGAGTCGATGAGACATACGTGCGGGTCAAAGGCCGGTGGTTCTATCTGTATCGAGCCATCGACTCGGCCGGAGCCACGATCGACTTTTTCCTGTCACCGCTGCGTTCCGCCGATGCGGCCCAAGCGCTGTTTGCCAAAGCCCTTGCAGACCCTTCTCACCCTCCAGCGCGGGTGATCAACACCGACAAAGCCAAGTGTGATCCGCCCGCAATTTCTGAATCCAAGGAGGAAGGTGTCTTACGACCGCGTTGCGGTCATCGGCCAGTTCAATATCTGAACAACATTCTGGAGCAAGATCACCGCGCCATCAAGAAAAAGATCCGTGCCAAGCAGCACTTTCGGCAGTGCGCTTCTGCGCGGAGAACGATTCAAGGCTACGAGGTGATGCACAAGATTCGGAAGGGCCAAGTCCGGTGGGTGAAGAAGGGTGACATCCGAGGGCAGAACCAGTTTATTGATCGAGTCTTCTCCCTCGCTGCCTAAACTCACTGCCTCGGTCGCCGTCCGAGCCGATCCGTGTCCTCTCTTCTCTTCAGTCTTTGCAACACATCCCTGTGGAAGAACCGGAGACAAACACGGGGGCGCTCCGCTTGCTAATCAGCGGAGGGAATCTCTTTATTTGGCTGGGCTTTCACGATCTCACGCACCGCGCCCCAAGCCCCCAGGAGCATCAGCACCCATGCGCAAATGTGAACGGCAAGACGTGGGTAGCCGTTCAACAGGAATCGGAAATCGCCGGATCCGCCGAGGATCGTGTCAGCAACGTAGTTGATGGCAACATCAAACACGGAGCGGAGAAAGGTCAGCGTCAGAACGAGTGCACCAAGAAAGGGAGTGAAGGCAGTCCGCCACCGGAACAGAAAAAGCCCTAGCAGAATGATCAGACCGTCGATCGCATAGGGAGCCTGACAGCTCAAAAGAATCTGCCATTGTTTACCATTTTCCCAAGCGACATAGCCATGCACGAAGTCTCCCCTCCAAAAGCGCGGGACGAACTGGTGGGACTTGAGCTACATGCCGGCGAGGTGACCGCCCAGGAAATGACAGCCCTCATGGATTGGAGCGTAGGGTAGGTACCAGAGGATCCAAATTGCGAGTATGTACAATACGATCCGCTTCTCCGTCTGGGCTCGCCTCTTCAGGTAGAAGAGAAGAGGTATGACGATCAGGAGGAAAAATCCCACAGCGCCGGAAAGAAATCGTGCCAGGTCGGTCATGGTGGGCAAATTATACTCCTGAAGCTCCTGGCCTTCAGCGGCAAAAATCACCCTGCTCGGTGGCAGAACGACATGAACTGAAGTTGTCTGGTCATCACCTCTACGGTGCTGTATTCTGGCGGTGGGTCGCGACTACGTCACCCGTCTCTTTCTGTCTTTTCATCACGGTGCGCCTACTCAAGCGGCGCAGATTTCCACTCCATACCCCCTTCGAGGTCGAAGATGAATCGTCTGGCGAACTTGGCTCTCAGCGTGGGAGAAACACTCGTCCATGAAGGTGGAAAGCTGCTGTTCGGAATTGCTCTCGGCAGGGCGAAGGAACTTCTGGGTACGCCCCAGCCGCTCGGAACCCGGCAACTGGCCTTGAATCGTGCCCTCCAGAAGAAAGCAGTAGATGGCGTTCTACTGGCAGGTCCGCGGACCGGGAAGGAATACGCCAAGTTCACGCTGAAGAAAGGTCTGCCCACCGATCAGCGGCCCAGAACGTTGGCACTGGAGAATGAGCCTCACTCCGTGGATGACTTCGACGGAGTCATCAAGGAAGGCTACGGAAGCTGTGTACCGCAGCCATCGGCCGCAAGGAGAGTCTTACTAAGATAAGCTCCCGGCCATCGAAGACCTCCGCTGTCGCCGTTTTAGGCCTCTAAACGGACATGTCCGGCTTGCACATCTATTGCATGCTAGCGATTGCAATGGGGGTCAGGCTCCGATAGCGGTGGAAACCCTCCTGGGGGCGAGTCAAGCGACATGTCAAACCTCCTCGTAGTAGGAATGGGCCGTTGTCACGTGCTTATGCAGGCGGGTTCCGGGTGTGGGGGAAATGTTCACTCTGGCCGAAGTGGCAGAGCAACCTCTAGCGAACCGGTTCGGCCGTCCACTCCATCGCGCACGCCGATGCGCAGCCAGGACGTATTCGCGGGGATATCGAGGCTCTGTCGCGCGAGGTATATACCGGAGCGGGCCTGCTCTGCCTGGTCCGGCAATATCGTCTGACTTACCGACGATGTCGCGCGATACAGGAGATTGTTTTCAACGTCATACGCTGCGTACAGGAAGTCCAAAGTGCCGTGGCGGAGTCCGTCGGAACCGATCAAATAACTGATCTGCTTTCGCAGCAGCGAATAATCGAGCTCATACTTCTGCATTTTCACCGTAGCCCACTTCCCCGTCTTCCCGAGGGCAGGAAATTGGGACAACTCTTCGATTTGGGTTTGCGACAAGGGGGTAGGGTTGCCCATCGTTTTGGCGTGAACTGAAAATACCAGATCGTGCTGCGTTGGTGCTCCACGCAGCATCTCTGCATCCGTGCTCTGAATCGCCGTATGAGAGGATCGTTTTGCCCGTTCGAAGTCATCGTCGGCAAAATAGCTTCGCCGGTAGGAAAGGGAATAGCCCTTTCCATTGACTCGCACATGAATGCTCCGGATTCCCCCATCAAACTTGGTATTGGTGGGCGAATAACTGAGCGTGTAGTAGTTCGATCCGTCTTCGCTCGCTGTCTGCAGCGCCTGTTCAAATCCGTTCGTATTGTAAAACGCGTGCCCGCCCGAAACTTCGGCGATCTCGTCCATGGTGGCCTGTTCCTGCGCAAGGATCACCATGTAACTTCTGCGGGCCTGCCCCAGCGAAGCAGCATGGTAATTCCGATTGTTCGCTGCCCCCATGATTGGAGCAACAATAAGCCCACGAACATCGATCGGATACACGGCTACCTGGCTAATCGTAAGTTGATTGGTCGCCTGTCTGAGTTCGGGGCTGAAGCTCACGGCGGGTTGGAAACGATCGAGGGGGCCTCGTCCGGGAAATACAATCGGAAACGAGCCGGATAGCCAAAGTACATTCTTGCGCCCAGGTACTCCGCCCAAAAACTGCGCGAGTTCATTGAATGCAGCCAACGTTATGTCTACGCGGTGCGTTAGGAAGTATTGGTCTGCCTGGCTGTTCAACTGCCCCAAATGATCCAGCATGGCCATCGGCCCGGGATAAGGGGGCACGAGCCCGCTGTCCCTAAGGAAAACGTCCGACGCCACGGTATTCGGGTCCGGTGGGCCAAACACCGGAGACTGCGTGCGCGTCGCTCGCCCGTTCATCGCAGCCAGCAATTCCGCCTCGCTATCCGTCACACCTTGTACCAGATGAAGTTTATCGCTCAATACAAATATGCCGTACCGGCTGCCCGTGGGTTTGCCCGTCAGGAATTTCTTGATTTGACGGCGTGCCAACGGCTGGTCGGCGAAGGGAGTATTCAGCACATCGAACAGAATAATGTTCAGGGGAAGGTCCTCGCGCGCGCTGCTCACATTCCAGAAGGTATTGGGGGGCAGTTGGGGAACCGCGGTAGACGGAGTTGCGGAATCTGCCGAATGATTGGCGCTCGCGTGCGTCTCAAACGAGACGATTTGCTGGGGCTTTCCATCCTCCGAAACCGAGAAATCCTCACGCTTCAGTTCGGTGATCGGGCGGTTCCTGCTATCCGTTACAACTACATCCAGCAGCACCTGCCGCACTTGTGCCTTGATGGTAGTGCTTGCCGCGTCTGTGAATGTTTTCGGCGCAGTATTCGTCTGCGTCTGCGCGCCCGTAATATCGGCCAGAAGCAACGGCACACTAAGTGCAATTGCGAGAGCAATCGCCGAGCGTTTGGAGTAGGTCACGGTTTGTCCTCACCCATGTCCCGAATAGCATATCAAAAAGGTCGAGGTCTGGTAACGCTACGTTTACTTGAACGGCGCGTTACGTCAACGGCGATTCGGCGCTATCGAAAGCGATTGAATTGGGATTTCCGATTTGGACCTCCTGCCGCGCAATCGATTGTCAAGGAAGCATTGAATGAAAGTTGAAAGGGCTGAATTTGCATCTCACCCATTGGGTGTGCACCTCCGAGGCGTCTTCACTGCGTTCAAACCCGCATAAATACTGATGAAGAATAACTCCCGAAGGTTCGTTGGAAGGAGTTCATCTCGGAAATGTGGGCTAAAATCCCTCCCTACAGGGCTCTTTATCTCCACCAAATTCTCTCCCTCGCCGCCCGATTCCACAGAAGAAGGAGGAATCCCCATGATCATTGGCGTCACGCATGACCAAGACGGCCGTGTCGTCCAGCGGCTGTGCGTATCCACCAAGGTCTCCATCGGCCTACCACCCAGTGGAGATCGAAACCATCCCACCAAGCTCGACCACTTCGTCTTCCTGCGCAAGAAGAAGTCGGCCAACCGGCTTCCGTGGGAAGCCGATCCGGAGCTGACCCTGCATTATGGCGAGCAGTGCCGCGAACTCCACATTATGTTGATCGACGATGACATCGAGAACGTCTTCCCCAGTTCCTATGCTTGGTGGACGGCCATCGAGCGGAAGTGCTGCGATGACGGGACCTCCGCCACCGGTACTGGTGTCATTTGCGAGACATGGGCGCTCGAAGCCGCAGTCATTCCCGCGAAAGCGGGAATCGACTCGGCAAACCTTCGGAAATGCGCTGTCGAAGGGCTGGATTCCCGCTTTCGCGGGAATGACCAGCGTTTCGAAAGGGATCCCATCCCAAGTGACACCACCACCCCGGCGCACGGCTGCGAAGCCTGGCGGACAGCCTTGGACCCAGTACGGCAGTGGTTGTCCGGAGCTTGTCGGCGGGCAGTGCAAACCGGGTGGAGACCTACGTTTTGTGCTGGCGGACTTCCCCCGGCTGGGGAGCGTCTGCCGCATCCACACGTGTTCTTACCGATCCATTCGCCAGATTCACTCCGCAGTGCTGGTGTCATTTGGAGCGCAGTCATTCCCGCGAAAGCGGGAATCTACTCGGCAAACCTTCGGAAATGCGCTGCCGACAAACTGGATTCCCGCTTTCGCGGGAATGACCGGCGGCTCGAGTCGATCCCCATTCCAAATGACATCAGCACCCACTCCGCCTTGCAGGAGATCCAGACCTTCACGGGTGGCCGCTTGGCCGGTATCACCGCCAAGCTGACGGTTCGCCCGGAGGAGGCCACGTACTTCGACCGCAAGGAGAACAGGAAGAAGACTTCATCCATCTGGGCGCTGAGTCTGGCAGGCTGCGGAAAAACGCTTCCCTGCTGTCATTCTGAGCGGAGCGAAGAATCTCCGCAGTTGAAAGCCCAATCGGTGCGGAAAAATGCCGAGATGCTTCGCTGCGCTCAGCATGACAGACCCGAAAGTAGTATGAGAACGCGCGGCTGTTCGCTGAGACTCGAAAGCTGCTCGGGTCGGGTGGCAAGGTCCTGGAGGTGGTAGAGGACGAGCAAGAGCAGGCGCCGGAGGTCGCGGCTGAGTTTTATCCACCGTCGCTGAATGGATCTTCTTCCACCGAACCAACTGAGGGTGGTTCTCCTACGGAGACAACTCCTGGCAGCGCTCCGTCGAACTCGCCAGGTGAGACTCTGCCCCCTGAGAACGGCACCACGGTTTCTGGCGGGAACGGATCCGCCAAGCCAAGCGCTGCCCGACCCACCTCACCTCCTGCGCCCAACAATGGCAACGGATCGGCTGCAAGTTCGGGATTCAATCAGCTTCGCAATGAGTTCCTGACAGCGGCACGCCGAGTTGCCACGACCAAGAAGCAAGCCATCGGCGAAGTGGTTGAATGGGCAAGTGGTGGCGTCTTCAAGTACGGTGATGTCGGCCGCATGACGGAGGGCGATACCCCGAAGCTGAGGGTGGCCACGCAACGCATGGCGTCAGCCCTCGCTGACGGAACTCGCTAAGTAGTGCCCTCAGGTTCTCGGAGATGATCGACTGGGAAATTGCAGGTCTGATTGCTCCTTCCCACGCTTGGTCGGCTACCTGTCGAATGAGCAATTACAGGGTAAGCTCCTTTCAGCTTACAAGGTCAGCCAGGCTTCCCCTGGCACAACAAGCCTCCACCGTTGAGGTCGGCGATTCTTCCTCCTCAGATACGGGCGACGTAGCCGCGACACGGCGCTAGATTACCGCACCGTTAGCGGGACCACCAGTAAAGCCGCAGGCCTCACCAGCGGAGGTCCTCGCTCGCTCGTTGACTTCCGATTTACCGAGCGGCATAATTCGTTGCAGAGGTCCGGTGCGGTCGCTAACCCCGGATCCCTTTCCTCCAATCCAGATCGAGGAGGTCACCATGGTTCGTCGCGCGCATCCACGAATCAGTTCCCTTTTGCGCCACGTGGGTACATACCTGCGCGCGCTTGTGTTGGTGATGACAATCAATCTGCTGGTGCCAGCAGCACAAGCTCAACAACCACCCTCGCCGAGTTCGCAGCCGGATGGAAAAATCATTACAGTCTGGAAAGTCGGCAATCCTTACCAAAACGGCAGGCCTGGCAAGACGGTCTCTCCGGATCTTAACTTGAGCGCGGAAGCATTAGGTTACAAGATAAGAGTCGAAACCTTTTCCGCAGTGAATTTCGCCGACGAGTTCTTTTCTGCCTTCCAGAAAAACCAGGAACCGGACATTCTCGCAGTCGAAAACAGGGGAGTGATTGCTGGCATTACGATGCGATCTGGCATTATTTTTCGTGATGGAGCTCCGGTGCAGAGGACTCCGGCCACCATTACAGGGATAGGGAGCAGTGAAACAATTCGTCAGGCACTGGAGAATGTCTCAGATTCGCTCGCTGGTCTGCAAGATGTTCGCGGTTGGGAGTACCTGATCCGGACATCCCGGAACCATAAAGCCGCGAGATCACTCGCACTTCGTCCCCCGGAATGTGGCGCTAGTCGCGGGGGGCAATCCTTACCGGGAGATCTCCAAAGCCTGATCGGGCCGGTTATTCAGGCGTATCTGGGAGGCACGGCGGCAATCAAGGCGTTTGAGGATGCCGATCGCCTTCACACTGTGGTAACAGATCCGTGGCCATCCCTGGTGGGTGAGACCGAAGTTTGTGGCTACTGGGGTAGCGACCACCTGGCTTTTGTTCAAACGGCCTCCACCTACCAAGCCGTGGACTCGCTTGGATGGGTTACAGTGCTGCTGATATTCCGAAAGCCGGAAAGTAAATGGGAGTTCCTGGCGGGCAGCGCCGACCCAGTTTGCAACGATGAGTTTGTAAAGGAAGTCCCGAAGATTGTGTCCCGGATCGAGAAGTCATGGACCCCGGGCAAACAACCCATGCCGGCCAGGTTGCTGGCGCCGGAGGACGCCAAAAATTCTAAGGTCGCTGGCAAACCATTCCGAGAATTCCGTTGGCAACCGAGTGCTTCCAACGATGTGGTTGCGGAAGTCACCGAGTTTGCCAGAAACGATGACGTGCGCCTTTTTGTAAGGTTTAGGTCAGGGCATGATTCCCTGTCCGCGCAAATATCGGCGGGCAAGCTTCCAGCCACCCATGGTGAGTGGCGGTGGCGGGTTTGGTCAATTTCGGACTCGGGGGCGATTGCGTTTTCTGACTCCAGATCGTTCTCACATTGAACTCGACCCATGATTTGAACCGGTTGGTGGCGAAAGTGGCTTAGTTGGCACGCTCGATGTATTTGCCTTGGCTGTATCCACGCGGATTTTCTCACCTGGGTCGATGAGGGAGAGACTTGGACCACCACCCCGGTTTCGCCGGCTGGCGCAGACTCCTGTTCTTCGGGGGCTGCGATTTCCCGAAGGGATTTGAGGGAGAGCGTAGCCCGCGTCAATGCATTCGTGACCATGGGCTTTCCCTTCGATGACGAAACCACGGTCAATTCGTCTTGGGAATTGACCGTGGCTACCTTCGGGTCACACAACCTCAGGTGCCGTTCGAACTGCAATCTCTGGGCTTGTAGCTTCCTACATTTTGCGCGACTCGATAACCAAGCGTAAGACGTCCTTAACGGATCTTTCAATCCGAAAGGCCCTTCGGACGTGGGAGGCCAAGAGCACGAAACTTGCACCCGCGTAGTAGCGCTTCGCGTACTTGCCGCCTACCTTTCGGAAGACTTCCAGCCTGAAGACCATTCCCCACGACAGGGTCAGATAGCGAACCAATCTCGCTTCCCCGTAAGGTAGGGAAAATACTGCCTCGCCTCGACTGCCAGTCGGCCCATTCGACGGGGAAGATTGTTTGTTTTATCACCACTCACCATGGACCTATGACGCCCGCCGAGCTTCAGGGAGGAAAGAATGCGGAAGCTTCGTCTCAAAGCGCCCGCCAGTGCGGTGGCGGATTACTTCCGCCTCTTCGTCAACCGCCGGGCTTACACCCTCCAGTCCAACCGGCCGCACCCAGAAGGTGCCCGGCATTACTACTACCGGCCCACCAACAAGAAAACCGGCCAGGGACTCAGCCTGACGCTGGACACAATCCGCCGCCACCTTGAGGGCGGAGTTACCATCGGCCTCTACGCCGTCAACCCCGCCACCCAATGCTCGAAGTGGGTGGCTATCGACGCGGACTATGAGGATTCGCTCGCGGATCTCCTCAAGCTCAGCTTCTACCTCAGGCAGGATGGGGTGGAGCCCGCACTTGAGAAAAGCCATCGGGGCGGACATCTCTGGTTATTCCTGGCGGAGCCGCTCCCAGCTCGGGATTGCCGCATCTACGTTTGCGGTCTTGCCCTGCGCTTGGGTATCCCGGTCAAGGGAGGCAGGCAGCGGGAAGGAATCGAGGTCTTCCCCAAGCACGATGCGTTGAAGCCCGGTAGGTACGGCAATGCCATTCGTGGACCGTTGGGCATTCACCGGGGCGCAGCTCAGCGCTTCTGGTTTGAGGGTGGCGATGAAGATATTGAGAAGCAGATGTGCTACCTGACTTCGCTTCCCAAGATGACCGGTGACCAGCTTGCCCGATTGATTGCGGGGAAGGCCATCCCACCTCAGCTAGTGTTCTGCCCCTTACATAACTAGACATATTGAGCCCGGTGTGGTATGAATTTGAGCGTGACCAGAACTAGTCCGATGGTGAATTTATCCGCGAAAGACACAGCGCAATTGGCCCAGTGGGAGTCGGCGGATGGGACGCCTCAACAGGTGGCCTTGCGGTGCCGGTTGGTGCTGGCCGCCGCGGCCGGAAGGCCGGATCTGGAAATTGCGACCTGTCACGGAGTCAATCGACATACAGCCGCCTTGTGGCGAGGGCG
>JBEKME010000105.1:0-21853 GCA_050008675.1 Terriglobia bacterium | reverse complement strand
TATCGAGCCCGAGACGAACGGCTAGGACGGGACGTGGCAGTAAAGGTATTGCCCCCTAATCTGGTGCCCGACGAGTCTGTCCGCAAGCGCCTGCGCAAAGAAGCGCAAGCACTTTCTAAACTTAATCATCCTAACATCGAAATCCTTTTCGAATTGGGCAGCAAGGACGGCGCAGAGTTTCTTGTCGTGGAGTACGTCCCCGGGGTCACCCTGAGCGATCGCCTGGCCCAGGGGCCGCTGGCGGAGAGGGAGATCGCGCGGCTAGGCGTACAGTTGGCCAACGGGTTGGCGGCCGCGCACAGCCAGGGGGTTGTACATTGCGACCTTAAGCCAAGCAACTTGCGCGTCACCCCTGACGGGCGACTGAAGATACTCGACTTCGGAATTGCAAAGTCGTTGAGGGTGACGAGGGAATCGTCCAAATATGATGTCACAACTGAAAGCGCCACCGGGGATCAAGCCGTGGCAGGGACTTTGCCCTACATGGCGCCTGAGCAGCTACGGTCTGAACCTGCTGACGCTCGAAGTGACCTCTACTCAGCGGGTGCGGTGCTGTACGAGATGGCGACCGGCCAGCGGGCATTTCGGGATGGAGTAGCGCCCCGGTTGACGGACGCCATCTTGCACCAGGCGGTCGTCCCACCCCGCGCGGTGAACGCCAGGATCTCTCCGGAACTGGAGCGGATCATTCTGAAGTGCCTACAGAAGGAGCCGGAAAATCGCTACCAGTCCGCCGCAGAACTGGAAGTGGATCTACGGCAGTTGGCAACACTCAAGGTTCCGCGATCGGGGACAGGTGTGCGGCGATTGCCGATTTGGCGGCGACATCCAGGCGTGGCAACCGCCTTAGCCGTGGCGCTGTCAGCGATTCTCGTTGGTTTGAGTATTGGGAGATGGTGGCAACAGCAAGCAAGCAGGAGGGGTCCGGGGCGAATTCAGTCGCTGGCAGTTTTACCGCTCCAGAATCTTTCCGGGGATCTCAAGAAGGATTACTTCGCCGATGGGATGACCGATCAGTTGATTGCAGATCTCTCCCAAATCAGCGCGCTCCGGGTGATCTCGCGGACCACGATGATGCAGTACAAGGGCACGCGAAAGCCTCTCCCCCAGATCGCGCGAGAACTGACCGTGGATGCGGTGATCGAAGGTTCGGTGTTGAGCTCCGACAACCGCGTACGCATCAATGCGGAGCTATTTCAGGGGGCAACCGACAAGAACCTGTGGGTCAAAACTTACGAGCGCGACGCGCGAGACGTGCTGAAGCTGCAGGGCGAGGTAGCGAGCGCTATTGCCAATGAAATAAAAATTGCCGTGACGCCGCAAGAGCGCGGGCGCCTCACCAGCGCGGCTCCGGTCATCCCCGCAGCCTACGACGCTTATCTTGAAGGCCGATATCACTACAACAAGGAAACTGCAAACGACTGGCAGAAGGCCCGGCAATGCTTCGAGCAAGCAGCGCAGATAGATCCGAATTACGCTCCCGCCTACGCCGGCTTGGCTGATTACTACTGGTCAACGGATGAGCTGCCTCCAGACGTGGGCATTCGCAAAGCGAAGCAGTATGCGCTCAAGGCCTTGGGGATTGACTCCACTCTGGCCGAGGCGCACACCTCGCTGGGAGCTGTCCGATTCTACGCGGATTGGAACTGGGTGGAGGCCGAGAGCGAATTTAGACGCGCCCTCGAACTGGACCCCGGCAACGTGGAAGCGCATCGCATGTACTCAGCTTACTTATCGGCGATGGGAAGGAGCGAGGAAGCCTTGGCGGAAAGCCGCAGGGCCCAAGAACTCGACCCGCTTTCCATCGCGACCCAGGTCACCGTCGGGTGGGCGTTCTACTATGCTCGTCGCTACGACCAGGCCATCGAACAGTGCGGGAAAATCCTCGAGTTGGAACCTAATTCCCTCGGGGCCCACGATTGCTTGGGGCTCAGCTTCCTGGGCAAGGGAATGTACGAGAAAGCCATCGCAGAGTGTCAAAGGGCCGTAAACCTTTCCGGCAACGATTTGACTCGAGCCGTGGGTCTGGCGCGCGCCCACGCACTGGCGGGAAGCAAAACCGCCGCACGCAACGCCTTAAATGAATTGCGGGTACGGGCCAAGCGAACCTACGTACCCCCGTCCTTACTCGCACAAATCTATATCGCCCTCGGGGAGAACAAGCAGGGGCTTGCTTGGCTAGAAACGGCCTACGCCGATCGTGATGTATACCTGGCACGGCTCAAGGTGGAGCCCGCATTCGACTCTGTTCGGTCCGACCAGGGCTTCCAGGCTCTTATGCGTCGTCTAGGCCTCCCGCCCTAGAGACTCTTCGAAAGGACTTTCTCCAACGTGCTCCGCACACTTCGCGGTTGGTTGTGGGCCGCAGAGTCCAGTTCGCAGCCGAGCAAACTCACCCCTGAGAACCCCAGGGTGTCTTGCGCCCCTCCTTCAGCCAAGTGGCATCCAACGCCCCGGCGGCCGGCTCGGCCCCGAATTGTCCCCCTGAAGCAGCGTCACCCTGTTGTTGTTTGAGGGCACGCTGCACAAGCCGCGGAACTTTTGGGAGTGTGGGGGATAACCACTGTCCAGCGTGATGACTCAGTCGCCCGGGGAATTCCTTTACCGATCGGCGGCTTTGCGCACTGCGACATCCACAATATCGGCTGTTCAGGATACAGGTTGTATTTTTTAGCAAATGCCAAGGGGTCCCGATCAAACTCACTAAACTGTTCGGCCGTCAGGTCCAGAATCACGACCCGAGGCCAATCAGGGTGCAAATCTGTTTTGTTCACGGCCCGAGGCCAATCAGGGTACGAATCCGATTTGTAAAGCCTTAAGACTTGTACACCAGACTCATTTTCCCACGGGGATTTCCGGTCCATGGTGACCTCCCTTTTGCGGACGGATTCAGCTATACCTATGTTCGCTTTGTATACCTGCGGGGACTTAAAGTCAAGCGGGCATTTTATCTTTCCTGCTCCTGGTAGCACTGGGCCTCATTGTGCTGCCATGTATCAGGCTCGCGCACTCCGAGCTTGCCGAGGCTCTCAGCGACAGGAAGCGAAGCGAGGGAACGAAAATTTGAGTCATTTGCGCCGAGTTCGGCGAATGAAAATTTCTGAGTTTTTTCTGAGACTTCGCTCGGAAAAAGTGGCCCCCTCGGGGCAGCCGGAAGGCACATGAGGCGGAACCCGGCATCGACAATTTTTTGTCGATGTTTCCGCGCAAGCGCCTGGCGATTGTCATGCCCCCCACACTATGTAACTCAAAGAGAAACCACACATTGTCCGCGATGCGAAGAATCCTCCAGTTTGGCCAGCAACGTGCTAAAATGTAGCCCGGTTGGCGGCTCGCGAGGCCGGGGCAGCCCCGGAGCTTGGTAGGGGAGCCAAGCTGAACGAGTCTCGACGCGATGGGTGCCAGTGTTGCAAGTCTCAGGGTTGCCCGGCAAGACTCCCATCGGCAGGACAGACAGTCAAGGATTCACTTCGAAAGCGATTCACTTGAAGCCGCAATCCTTCTTGGCCTTATTAAAACGGGCTGTTTTGCTTAATCAGAGGCAAAGGGGAAGAAAGTAATCTGTCGAAAAAACGGACAGCATTGCGCCCCCAGTGACGTGGGATAGCCCAAGCGCAGTAAAGGACAATAGAAGAATAGTCTTGCGCCCGTTTAGTGACCCAGGTCGCCTCGCCACTCTTGACTCCCAAAGCCCTGAGCGGGCCACGCCATGAACCATCCTACACGAACGAAAGTGAACCTAGGCTTAGGATTTGGACTGACGTTCTTGGCGCTTGCTACCATCCTTAGCGTTCGAGAATCCGTGCAGTCGATTGAGGCGGCTCGTTGGGTGAACCGCACACACGAAGTGCTGGAGCAAGTCGGCACAGTTCTTTCCCTCGTGCTAGACGGTGAAGCCGCGCGGCGGGGCTATGTCCTGACCGGGGACCCGAGCTTTCTAGACCAATACGAGACCATCCCAGAGAAACTCCAGGCTTCACTGCGGCGTCTCCAGGAACTTACCGCTGACGATGTATTCCAGCAGGAACGCCTCAAGGAGCTCAAACCCTTAATTCAGAAAAAGCTAGAGAACCTTCAGACCAGCATCGAACTCCGCAAGCAGCAGGGAACCGCCTTGACCGATCAGGAATTACTGACTGAACAGGGCAAGAGAGCGTCAGACCAGATCCGGCGGCTGACGGGTGAAATGCAGCAGAAAGAAGGGACGTTGCTGATCGAGCGGGCAGCCAGAAGCCAGGCGAGCGCCCGAACCGTGGTGAGCTTGATTGCGCTGGGGAGCCTGCTGAGTTTGTTAACGGTGTCGGTTTCGTTACTCATAGTGAACCTCGACATGAGCAAGCGAAAGCGCACCGAAAACGCCTTGCAGGCCAGCGAGGAGCGTTTTCGTACGACCTTCGAGAATGCCGGGATCGGCATGGCGCTTGTGGATAGGCAGGGGCACCCCCTCAAGTGCAACCCCGCGCTCCAGAAGATGCTCGGTTATAACGAGACAGAACTAAGCAGCGGCATGCTTTTCACCGAGTTCACCCACCCGGAGGACCGTGAGCTGGGCCGAGGGCTGTACGGCGAGCTGGCGGAAGGAAAACGCGACAAATACGAGATAGAAAAGCGCTATTTCAATAAAGATGGCCGGGTGATATGGGGGCTTTTGGTGGTTTCCCTTGTGAAGGACAGGGAAGGCGTACCGAGCTACGCCGTCGGTATGGTACAGGACATCACCGAGCGCAAGCGGGCGGAGGAGGCGCTCCGAGAGAACGAAGAGAAGTACAGAGCCTTGATCGAAACAACGGGCACCGGATATGCGATCGTGGATGTGGAGGGGAGAGTCCTCGACGCCAATTCGGAGTACGTGCGGCTCACCGACCGTGGGACATTACAGGAGATCCTCGGTCGGCGGGTGACCGAATGGACGGCACAGCACGACCTTGCACGGAATGCTGAAGGGTTCAGGAAGTGTTTGGAGCGGGGCTTCGTGCGCAATCTCGAGGTCGACCACGTGAATAAAGATGGGGAGTGCACACCCATCGAGATAAACGCCACACTCCTACCAAGCGCTACGGGTGTCCGTATCGTCGCACTGTGCAGAGACATCACCGAGCGCAAGCGCGCCGAGCAGGCTTTGCGCGAGGCAGAAGAGCAATTTCGCTCGCTGTTTGCCTCGACCCCCCTGCCCACCTTCCTTTGGGATCTGGAGACGCTTCAGTACCTCGAGGTTAATGACGCTGCCGTCTCTCATTCCGGCTACTCCCGCCACGAGCTCCTGAGGATGCGGGTCACGGACCTCCTGCCGCCTGAAGCCGCCCCCGCCGTTCTCTCCCAAATGCAGGTGCTTCGCACCCAGTCAGGAGATCGCGGCCAGGGGCGCCACAGACTCAAAGACGGACGAGTTGTTGACGTGGAAGTTGATGCCCATGCTCTGCATTTTCGCGGACGAAGAGCGGTCCTCGGCGTCATTCAGGACATCACGGAGCGCAAGCGGGCGCAGCAAGCCCTGCAAGAGAGCGAGGAAAGATACCGGGATTTGGCTGAAAACGCTGCCGAGCTTATCCAGAGTGTTTCTCCGCAGGGACAGTTCCTTTACGTCAACCACGCTTGGCGGCAAACCCTCGGTTACAGCGAGGGGGAGATTGCGCGTCTCTCCATCACGGACATCCTCTCTCCTCAGCACCTAACACGTTATCAGCAGGTAGCGGCGACGGTCATGGCCGGGGAGACGGTGAATGACGTTGAAACGGTGTTTGTGGCCAAGAACGGTACACAGATTACCGTCGAGGGATCCGTGAATTGCAAGCTGGTCGACGGCAAGGCGGTCGCCACAAGCGGCATCTTCCGCAACGTCACCGCCCGCCGGGAAATAGAAAAAATGAAGGACGAGTTCGTCTCCACAGTAAGTCACGAATTACGAACACCCCTCACCTCCATACGCGGGTCTTTGGGTCTTCTGGCCGGAGGCCTACTGGCCGCCGATCCCGGCAAGGCGCGGCGCATGGTTGATATTGCCATGGTCAATACCGACCGCTTGGTCCGCCTCATTAACGACATTCTCGATATCGAGCGGATAGAGTCCGGCCGGGTCAAGATGGAAAAACGAGCCTGCGAGGCCGCCAGCCTGATGTTACAGGCGGTGGATTCGGTGCGAGAATTGGCGGACAAGGCAGGAGTGAAATTGGAGGTGTCACCGGGGCCGGGAAGAATCCTGGCTGATCCTGACCGCGTCATCCAGACCATGACGAACCTTCTGGGCAACGCCATCAAGTTCTCTCCACAAGGAAGTACCATTTCACTCAATCTCAGGCGGCAGAACGGCGACATGTTGTTCGAGGTGAAAGACCGGGGGCGGGGGATTCCGGCGGATAAACTCACCGTCATCTTTGAGCGCTTTCAGCAAGTCGATGCGTCGGATCGGCGGGAGAAGGGGGGCACGGGCTTGGGCCTCGCAATCTGCCGCAGCATCGTGGAGCAACACGGCGGCCGCATTTGGGTGGAGAGTGTCTTGGGGCAAGGCAGTTCGTTTTACTTCACCTTGCCAGTTATGGAGGAAGAAGTCGTGCCCGTCATCCCGGCAGAGGAAGAAGTCGTGCCCGTCATCCCGGCAGAGGCTCCCGGAGCACGAACGGTCCTTGTGTGTGACGATGATGCGTCGATCCTTGCCGTCGTGCAGGAGTTGCTGCAACAACGCGGTTACCGGGTGGTGGCGGTGGGTTCCGGTCCGGAGGCCGTCAAGCAGGCAGTCGCCCAGTTGCCCGGCGCCATTCTGCTCGATCTCTTGATGCCTGAGATGAACGGGTGGGAAACCATGACCGCGCTGAGGAAGCGCCCGGAAACCTGCGAAATTCCTATTATCATTCTCAGCGTGCTGCCGCCGCGTGACCTCAGGAAAACGGACGTTGAAGTGGCGGGTTGGATTCAGAAGCCTGTTGATGAAACCCTGTTGTTCCAAACCCTCTCGATCGCCATCAGCAGGCCTGGCAAGCCAGCTCGGGTGCTGGTGGTCGAGGATGACGTGGACCTGGCGCGTGTCATCCGAGAAGTCTTCGAGCGCCACGGTCACAAGGTTTACGTCGCGCAGACGGGCCGCCAGGCGGTCCAGTTGGCGGAGCACGTGCTGCCAAATCTGGTTGTGTTGGATCTGGTGTTGCCGGAAGGGGATGGGTTCGAGGTGGTCAGCGCACTTCGCCAGAACAAGGTGTTGCGCTGCGTGCCCCTGGTGGTTCACACCGCGAAGGACCTTGATGACGCCGAGCGCGCCAGGCTGAGGCTTGGAAAGACCGTTTTCCTTACGAAAGGACGGGGGTCCCACGAGGAGTTTGAAAAGCAGGTGCTTGGCTTGCTGAAGGGAATCATGTCCGCGACAGTCGAAAGAGGATCTCCATGAACGTTAAACGCATTCTTATTATTGATGATGAAGATGATATCCGAGAAGTGGCAAAGCTCAGCCTGGAAATGGTAGCAGGGTGGGAAGTTCTGGCCGCAAGGTCCGGGGCTGAGGGGTTAGCCATGGCAAAGGCCGAATACCCAGATGCCATTTTGCTTGACGTCATGATGCCGGAAATGGATGGGCCGGCCACACTGCGGGCGCTTCAGGATAACCCTGCCACTCAGAAAATACCGGTCATACTCATGACGGCGAAGGTGCAGGCCGCTGACCAACAGGCGTTTAGGACGCTACGGGTGGCCTCGGTCATCGCCAAACCTTTCGATCCGATGCAATTGGCTACCCAGGTGTCGACCGCTTTGGGCTGGGTTCAGCAGGCGCCTGGGAATTGCCGTGGCGGTGGGGACTCGGAGGAGTTGAGCCCAACCAACATGGAAGCCAGCGCTCTTCAAGAGGCCCGCATGGCTGTGGCGCAACTCTGGGATTCCTTCCGCGGCGCCATCAGGGAGCGCGTGCAAGTCCTCGAAGAAGCCGTAACCGCTTTGCAGGAGCAGAAACTCGGCGACTCGCTTCGGCTAAAAGCCGAGCAGGAGGCTCACAAGCTGGCTGGATCGCTGGGGACCCTCGGCTTCGCGGAGGGATCAAAGCTAGCGCGCACGATCGAAATGCATTTCCGGCCTGATACGCTCCTGACGCTGGAGCAACTGCCGGACCTGCAGCAGAAGGTGGCGGCGCTTCGCAGTGAGCTAGAAAAGCCCCCGACCGCTTGAGGGCATTTTCCGCAACTTCTTAAGGGGTCACGCGTCCTCTTGGGAATTCTTTGCAAGAAACGAATAGGTTTGGAACTAGTGCTACAGCGCGGTCCTTGCCCGCAACCAAAAGCAGATTCTTCGCTGCGCTCAGAATGACATGTCATCCTGAGCGCAGCGAAGGATCTGCTTTTCTTCGCGCCACGCGATGAAGTTGGCCAATAGTGCTACAGGCCATAAGTGCGACGTAGCAGCCGCGTCACGCGCGTGTGGAGCTCCGGAATGGAGACCGGCTTCCCCATGTAATCGTCGGTGCCCTCCAGAAAGCCCTGAGAACGACTCTGCTCATCGGTGCTTGCGCTCAGCATCAGTATGGGGATAAAGGCGGTCTGGATATTGGCGCGCAGCTTGCCGCAAACCTCGAAGCCGTTCATTCCCGGCATGTTCAGGTCGAGAATCAACAGGTCGGGTTTCAGATTCTCTGCCGCCTCAAGACCCTCCGCGCCATTAGCGGCCTGAATCATTTCCGGAAGGAAAGGCAGTGCTTCCAGGGCTTGAACCACGATGGTGCGCACCACGATATCGTCGTCCACCACCAGGATGCGCGGCCGCCTGCCTGGCTCTCCCGTAGGGGCAGGGAGAAGAGCTGTCGTTGCAGGTTTCGGAGGTGGCGGAGGGACTGGAATCTCGCCGCCTTCTACCTCGGCCTTTTGATAAGGGCTTTCGGCTAGGGGGGCAGCCGTCTTTCCCGCCTGAGCACCGCAGTACGGGCAGATCTTCCATTCCAGCTTCAGCTCCTGCCGGCAGGAATCACAGATGGCTTTGAGCGGAAAGAGGCAGTAAGGACAAGTGGCAAAATCGCGGTTGATGAGGCTGCTGCAATGCGGGCAGCGTAAAACCTCCTCCTCTTGAAGTTGGATGACGCGCAGGACTTCCTCGGCGGTGGTCAATCCTTGCCGAACTTTATCCACAGCGTCGTCGTACAGGAAGATCGTGCCACTAGCCACCGCAGCTTTAATCAGCTCTGCTTCTGAGGCGCGCTGTCCAATTCGTGCTTTCACATCGGGGGTCATACGCAGCAGTTCGTACACGCCAACCCTTCCCGAATACCCCGTCATTCCACAACGGGGGCATCCTGCCCCGTGAAAGAAGGGGAAATCCGCAGCTTCCAGGCGAAGCCTCTCCAGGAGCGTCTTTTCTGGTAGAGTTTCCTCTTTGCAGCGTCCGCAAATCCTGCGCACCAAGCGCTGCGCCAGGATGAGGTTGACTGAAGATTGGATCAAACTCGCTTCCACTCCCAGATCACGCAAGCGCCCGATCGTGGCGACGGTGCTGTTGGTGTGTACCGTGGAAAAAACAAGATGGCCCGTCATGGCCGCATGGAAGGTAATTTCCGCAGTCTCGGGATCTCGAATCTCGCCCACCAAGATCACGTCAGGATCCTGGCGAAGAATCGATCGCAGGCAGGAGGCGAAGGTCAGGCCCGCCTTGAGGTTGACTTGCACCTGGTTGATCCCTTCGAGCTGGATCTCGATGGGATCCTCGACCGTGATGATATTAATGGAGGGATTCTTCTTTTCGTTCAGAAGGGAATAGAGGGTCGTGGTCTTGCCACTGCCCGTCGGCCCCGTCACCAGGATGATGCCCTGGGGCTGGTCCACGGCACGTTTCAGGAATCGCAGGTTCGCGCGATTGAGTCCCAGCGAGGAAGTGGGCAGGGTCTCCCGGCTGGAGCCGAGGATGCGCAGCACCACCTTTTCGCCGTAGTGCGTGGGCAAAGTCGAGACGCGCAAGTCGATTTCATGACCCTCGTAACTCGCCTTGATTCGCCCATCCTGGGGAACGCGCCGCTCGGTGATATCCATAACTGCGAGAATCTTC
Organism: Terriglobia bacterium; assembly: GCA_050008675.1. GTDB lineage: Bacteria > Acidobacteriota > Terriglobia > UBA7540 > UBA7540 > CAVROP01. The sequence continues at coordinate 11,848 of JBEKME010000105.1, read as the reverse complement.
AGACGCGATACCAGAGACTCGCGCAGCCACTTGGGAACCTGCATGAGTTCGCGCAGCATTCCATCCACGCGCGTGCGCACCTGGAGATTATGCAGAGTAGGCTCGATATGAACGTCGCTGGCGCCTTGCCTGATGGCGGCTTGAAGGATGAGGTTCACTAGCCGGACCGCGGGACCTGGCTTGATCCCTCTTTCAGTCGCCTCCGTGCTGAGTTCTTCGTCCAGTTGCGGCCCGAGGACCTGGAAGTCCACTTCTTGTTCGATATTCTGCAAAAACTCTTCCAGCCACTTTTCCGGCTCATAGTAGGTCTTGATGGCATCGAGGACTTCCGTGCGGCTGGCCACAACAGGCTTGACGACGCACCCAGTGTTGAACTCCACGTGTTGGAGGGCCAGGAAGTCAGTTGGGTCAGCCATGGCGAGCACCAGAACCGGACGGCGCTTTACGCCCACTGACTCCGTGGAAGGTTCTACGGACTCTTTGCTGATCGGAAGGCAGACGAATTTGCGCGCCATCTCCTCGGAAACAAGGTGCAGCGTCTCAGCCTCGATGGTCGCCGCCGCGAGCTTCAGTTGAGGGAGATGTAAGGTGCGCGCAAGGGCCTTGGAAATCTTTTCTTCGGGGATTTTCTTTTCATTGAGGATGATGTCCCAGAACGTCCGCTGGGTTCGTTCCGCCCGGGCGAGCAGGCTTGTTGCCTCTTCTGCGGTTAACAGGCCTGACTTCTGCAAGATTGATGCTAGTGGCCGACTCATGGGAAGTTCCTTTCGCGCCAAGGCATCCACTAACCGGCAACTGCTTCCTGCCACTTTTGATGGTCAGTAGGATCCTGGGTCAGACTCTACTCTTCAATGAGCCGATAAAGGCGGGCGCGGCAGCAGGAGCCTTTCCAGGTCTTGCTACGGGCGGCGCCTTTTGTTGTGGTGGCGTCACCGCCACAGTTTTTGGCGGCGCAGCGGGCGGGACGTTGATCCCTCCTTGCGGCCTTTGCCGGCCGCTGGCTGGCGGAAACGCGCATACCATACTGAGGGCTGAATCGCGCCTCCCCAGCTAAGACCGCGCGACCTTCAGGGCATCCAGGCATGGGGAACAGCTCCGTCCGAAATGGACTTGATCTTCACCTCCCTGGCATGATATTACACCGTCATTTAAGTTTCAAGCTCTCAAGGCAGTCGCACTCCAAATGCCGCGAGGGAGCGTTCGTTGCGATTTTGTTTGTAAGGTAAGCGTTATACTGACTTGACAGTTGATGGACAGCCCAAGGTGATGTTAGCCTCTTCAGCGAGAAAGGAATGAACCCAATGGCAACTTTTAAACTCGTCGGTTATGCCGTGATTGGATTAGGGGGATTTGCACAAGGCGCGATCTTGCCCGGCTTCAGGCACAGCAAGAAGGCGAAGCTGGTGGCCCTGGTGAGCGGTGACAAGTCCAAGGCCAAGCGCCTTGCCACGAAGTTCCACGCTGGGGCCTTTTACACCTACGAGGAGTTGCCGGCCTGCTTCAGCAATCCGCAGGTTGAGGCCGTCTACATTGCCACCCACAACGGCTCGCACGCCCACTACGCAGTTCAGGCTGCAAACGCCGCCAAGCATGTGCTTTGCGAAAAGCCCATGGCAAATTCGGTGGAAGAGTGCCGTCAGATGCTGGAGGCCTGCCGCGCTTCCGACCTTCGCCTGATGATTGCCTACCGCAAGTATTTTGAGCCTGCCAGTCTCGAGCTCAAGAAACTGATCACGAGCGGGAAACTCGGGCGGCTGAAATACATTCATTCGGCTTTTGGGATCGTTATCCGCGCTCGGGGGAAGGCTGGCTCGTGGCATCTTGATCCCAAGCTCTCGGGCGGCGGCGCACTGCCAGACGTGGGAGTTTACTGCGTGAACACCATACGCTGGCTTGTGGGCGAGGAACCCCTGGAAGCCTCAGCGTATCAGTGGACGACTGATCCCGAGACATTCAGCAAGGTGGATGAGAACATCGCCTTCCGGCTGAACTTCCCCCACGGGCTGGTGGCGCAGGCCACCGCGAGCTTCAGCGCCGCGCAGTCGTCGTTTTTGCAGGTCCACGGTGAGAAAGGCTGGGCGGCCCTCAACCCGGCGTATCCCTACGACGAAGAGCGCTGTCTCTTCGGCAAGACTGGCGACCGATGGTTCGAGAAGAAGTTCAAGGTCATTGACGAGCTGGCGCTGGAGATTGATGCCTTTGCCGACTCGATCCGCCGCAAGCGCGAGCCCGAACCGAACGGCGTCCAGGGTATGCGCGACGTGGCCGTGATGGAGGCCATCTATCAGTCGGCGCGCGAAGGCCGGACGGTGCCCATCACCACGCCGGAGTAAGATCGATAACCGCGCGGGCTGATGTGGAACCCGCCCCGGGAGGCCAACTTACTTATGTTCATACCCACCGTTTATGCGGTCGCACTCTGCATGATCGTTCTCAGCATGATTTGCTGGGGCAGTTGGGCTAATACTCAAAAGCTTTGCAAAGGCTGGCGCGTTGAGTTGTTCTATTGGGATTATGTTTGGGGCATCTTGTTGATGGCCCTGATCCTGGGGTTTACGCTGGGGCGCACGGCCCCTGCCAGCCCGGATAGCTTTATTCAAAATCTCCGGGCTGCGGATGGTCATCACTTGCTGCTCGCTTTCCTGGGCGGCATCGTCTTCAACCTCGGCAACATCCTGATCGTGGTAGCTATCGCCATTGCGGGCATGGCGGTGGCCTTCCCGATCGGCGTCGGGGTGGCGCTGGTGGTGGGCTCGATCTTGAATTACCTCGTCACGCCAAAAGGCAATCCGTTGATGCTTTTTGGAGGCATTGGCTTGGTGTGCTTGGCAATTTTGCTGGACGCTCTGGCCTACCGAAGGCATGCGAAGTATCAGACCGTGAGCATTAAAGGGATCGCCATTAGCCTGCTGGGTGGGGCGGTGATGGGACTGTTCTATCCTTTCATCGCCAAGGCTATCAAAGGAGAGAGCCACCTCAGTCCGTACACCGTGGCGTTCGTCTTTGCTCTCGGAGTGCTGGTTTCTAATTTTCCGGTGAATTATGTCTTGATGCGGAGGCCGGTTTCGGGACCTCCGGTTTCGGTCGGGGATTATTTTCGCGGCACCGGGGCGTGGCACTTCTGGGGCATCTTGGGGGGCATGTTCTGGGGAGTGGGCACGATCTCCAACTTCGTTGCATCGTACGCCCAGATGGTCGGTCCGGCAGCTTCGTACGCGCTCGGCCAGGGCTCGACCATGGTGGGCACCATCTGGGGAGTGTTCGTTTGGAAGGAATTCAAAGGCGCAGATACAACTACCAGGCGGCTGCTGGCGCTGATGTTTGCCCTTTTCATCATCGGCCTGGTGTGCGTGGCGCTGGCACCGGTGGTAAAGTGATGGGTTGATTCCTTAGACCAACGGATGAATAATTATTTGAAGGGTTGCCGGGCGCCATACATGATTGGTATGTTCCTTTTGTGGACACCCAGCAAGTGGAGAGGGGTTGATTCCAATGATAAGCGTCAAAGAGGCAGCAGAGAAGGCCGCTGAGTACTTCACGGACCTTTATCATGACCAATTCACAAATGTGCTTCTTGAAGAGGCTGAGCGAAAGGTCGAGCGAACGGGGCGTTATTGGCTCATTACCCTCGGGTACGACCGTCCTTCCAATTTGCCCCAGTTCGCTAGGAAAGGCCCGCGTGCCTTTAAACTCTTCAAGGTCGACGGTGAGACCGGGGAGGTCATCTCGATGAAGATCCGTGAGGTCGAGCATGTCGAGTAGTGCTTCCGACCCAGGGAGCGTTCACCGCAGGGAAGGCCTCCTTATCGACTCGAATTTACTTCTCTTGCTCTTCGTGGGCCAGTACGACCCGACCCGAATCGAGAAATTCAAGAGGACAGACCAATTCACGATTGGGGATTTTGAGCTCTTAGCCGATTACATTGAACAGTTCAAAGAGGTTGTTACCACCCCCAGTATCCTCACGGAAGTGAGCAACCTACTCGGGCAACTACCTGAGAACTTGAGGTACTATTGTTGGCAGCATTTCGCCCATGGGCTCAAAAACCTGCACGAGCTTTACACACCCAGCCAGGAATTGGGAGATGAGAAAGCCTTCCCCAAGTTTGGGCTCACCGACACAGCCATCCTTCAGGCCGCAAACGGGAAATACGTCGTTCTCACTGACGATTTTCGGCTGACCCAGTATCTCATAGGCCAGAACATCGATGTCATTAACTTCAACCATCTGCGTGCATCTGACTGAGGGCGACTGGTCGCCCCGCCTAAGTCTCCTCCCTGGCAGGATGCTGAAAACCCGCCTTGCTGGTCATTCCGAGCGAAGCGAGGAATCTCGTAAGTCGTCGGTTTCCAGAGCGAGATTCCTCGCTTCGCTCGGAATGACAACGTATCAGTGGCTTCTTACCATGCTACTGGGAGAATTCATATGCAGAACCTGATTCGATTGCTATTGGTTGGTTTCGCATTCGCCGTGACTTCCCTTCTTGCTGCGCCGTCGAAGATCCCGATCATCCTCGACACCGACATTGGCACGGACATTGACGATGCGTTCGCCCTGGCGCTCGTTATCAACAGCCCCGAGTTAGAACTCCTGGGCGTAACCACCGTGGCTGGTGACACCCAGGCGCGAGCCCGCCTTGCCGCCAAACTGCTTTGGGAAGCGGGCGGAACCTGGCGCAAAGTTCCGGTTTATGCAGGCGAGCCTGGAAAGCCCCAGCCGATTGACCAGACCCGCTGGGCGAATGGCTTCACCAGTTCCGCCTTGCATAGGAGTGGAGCAGTTGATTTCATGAAGACTGAAATCAACCGGCGGCCTGGAAGGGTCACGATCATCGCTATCGGGGAGCTGACCAATGTAGCCGCTCTACTGAAATCCGACCCTTCCATGGCGAAGAAGATCAAACTCATCGCCCTGATGGGCGGATCTGTCGCGCGCGGTTATGCGCCGGATTCGAAGCCCGAAGCGGAGTGGAACATCAAGTCGAACCCTGAAGCGGCACAGACCGTGTTTTCATCCGGTGTGCCCCTGCTGATGGCTCCGCTCGACGGAACGGCCATGCTGCAACTCGACGCCGCCGGACGCCGCCGCGTCTTCACTCATCTCACCCCGCTCACCAACGCCCTGACGATTTTCTACCACCTCTGGGGCAACGAGACTCCGACTTTGTTTGACCCCATGGCGGTGGCGATGCTCGTCGACCCAAGCCTCGTCGAGACTCAACAGTTGGCAATCGAGGTTGATGGGCAAGGATTCACTCGAGTCGTCGAAGGCCAGCCCGCCAACGCTACGGTGGGGATGCGCACGGATCCCAAGAGGTTCTTCGAGTTTTATTTGAGCCGGGTGGCGCGTTAAGAACAGGTGTCAGGTCTCAGGTGTCAGGTTTCTAATTTGTGATTTGCGATTTGTGATTTCTGATTGACAGGTGTCGGGTATCAGGTGTCAGTTCTTATTTGTGACTTGCGATTCGTGATTGACAGGTGCGTGGGCTCTCTGCCTGACACCTATAGATCAATCACCAATCACAAATCGCAAATCGCAAATAACCTGAAACCTGACACCTGGGACCTGACACCTATAGATAAGGCTGCAGCTTCGCTTCAATGCGGTCGTGGATCCAGTGCGGGTCCCACCATTCGACTGGATTAACGGGGATTCCATCCAGCAGCATGGTGAAGTGCAGATGGTCGCCGCCTGCCAGCCCGGTTTGGCCACTGTGCGCGATCACTTGTCCGTGTTTTACCTCTTCGCCTTCCTTCATATCAAACGAGCTCAAGTGGGCATAAAGGCTCTGCAGGCCGCAGCCGTGGTCAATCACCACGACATTGCCGTAGATGCCCAAAAAGCCCACGTAAATCACCCTCCCATCGTTGGCGGCCACTACCGGAGTGTGCTGCACAACCGCCAGATCAAACCCCAGGTGCGTCTGGTGGTCGATGACCTGGCCGTTGTACAGGTAGGTCCGATAGTCAGCAAACGACGCCTCCACTTTGGAATTCCCAAGTTGCACGAAGGGTCGAGTCCAGGTGAGGTGCGAACTGGTTTTCTGGCTGAAGGCCACCAACTGCTGCGCATCCATCCGACGAAGCGAGCCGTTGACCAGCAGGAAATTCTTCAAAAGGCTGCCCTGATCTTGCAAATCAGGCGTCTGGCTCATTATGGGAGGAACGACACGTTGCATGAAGTCGTCAGTGACGTTAATCGTGTCGGACTTGAACTTCTTGGGGAAGACTTTGTAATTGAAATTGACCAGTGTCTGGTTGCCGGCGTCGTCACGCGCCACCACGCGGGCCGGCGTTGTTGGGTCAACGTCGTATGGATATGCAAAGATGCACATCCGGGTGGTGGGAGCGGAATCCTTCACCGCCCAGCTCGGAAAAAAGTAATTGCCCACTTGCACGCCGGATTCAACAGTCCCTTGGGAAACCTTGAAAAGCGCCATGTCGCAGCCACCCTGATTGATGTAGTGCTGCGCGGTCAGAACTTCGGCGGTAGGCGGAACAAAGCGGACGGGCAAGTCCTTGATGAGTTGGCTCCGGCCACCCCGGAAGAATCGGCCCCAGGAATTGTTCGTTGCCGTGACGATCAGCGTTGCGGAACCTTCCTTCAGGTCGGGTATTTCTTTGCGCCCCACGCTCACCTTGAATGTGGCACTGCTCTCGACATGCCGCGACCAGAACTTCCACCACTTTGGCGTGCGAACCGCCCACGCGCTGCTCTCCACCGGAACTTGAAATGTCCGGTCGCCCTGATGGACTTCCACCTCAACCGACTTGATGCGGTAGCGCAAATCGTGAACCTGGAATTGCACGGGCGTGCTCACGCCGATTCCCCTTATCTCCCGCTGCACATTGATAGAAGGCGCCTCACGGTTCGTAACCTTCAGTGCCAATCCAGTAATCGCCAGCAACAGAACGAACGTCAAGAACACAACCGCCTTCCCAACGCCCGCTTCGTAATTCCGAATTAATTTCTGCAACTCAAGACCTCCTCGTTGACGGTTGTTTCCCGACCGCGAGCCACGCTCCAACCGATAGGATTTTAAACCAGGCATTAGGCTTGTCGTTCCGAGCGCAGCGAATGTCATTCTAAACCATGTGAAGGGCTTGTGCGCCTAAAAGCAGGTAGTGGGTCAGTTTGATGTTGAGGCGGCTTTATCCGTCAATTGATGGACCATTTGGTCCGTGGCTAGGGTTTCTACGTTTGTGCTCCGATCTGTTGGCGTCGTCCACATTCCCGCCCTCTCCCCCTTGGGGGAGACGGTCTGGAGATTGGCCATTTTCAGCGATGTCAGTGGCGTAAGAATTCTCTGCCCTCTCCCCCTTGGGGGAGACGGTCTGGAGATTAGCCATTTTCAGCGATGTCAGTGGCGTAAGAATTCTCTGCCCTCTCCCCCCTGGGGGAGACGGTCTGGAGATTGGCCATTCTCAGCGATGTCAGTGGCGTAAGAATTCTCTGCCCTCTCCCCCTTGGGGGAGAGGGTGGCCCGCCGCCGGCGTTTTCTTCAGCCGGGGCGGGCCGGGTGAGGGGGTCTCCCGTTCGTTCGCAGGTCACAACCCGCCGCTACAAGCGCAAACTGACCCACTACTTAAAAACGTGCTTGGCCCGAAGCCTGGTCGAAAGTACTATGTCAAAAACATGAAAACAGTTTTAGGATTGGAGACTGGAAAAACTCGCGGGCAGGTTAAGCCTTGCTGAGCAAGTGCAACGAGTATGTGAAGAACCACTCCTATGCGGCCGGCGCCGTGCTGGCGCTGGTGACCGCCGTAGTGTTTTCGGGGGTGTTGTCCAATGGATTTGTTTACGATGATGGCAAGCAACTCCTTGAAAATCCCTTCGTCCGCAATGCTCACCTTTGGTGGCGAATTTTCACCGGCTCCGTCTGGTCGTTTCTTGGGGCAGGGGCGGAAACGAACTTCTACCGCCCTCTGCACATTTTTTCGTACTGGCTGATTTGGCGCGTCGCAGGGCCTAACCCCGCTGCCTACCATTTCTTCCAGTGGATTCTCTACATGGCCACGGGGCTAGTGGTTTTCCAGATTGGGCGCGAACTCCTCGGGAACGATTTGGCAGCCTTTGCCGGCTCACTGCTCTGGCTCCTGCACCCCCTGCACGTGGAAGCCGTGGCTTGGATCGCATCCGTTCCGGAGATGGGTTGCGGTTTTTTCTACCTGCTGGCTTTCCGGCTTTTCTTGCGCGCCGAGAAGGCAGGAAGCTGGCGCGTGGCCCGTCACGCTCTTGCCGTGCTTGCCTATTTGCCGGCGCTTTTCTTCAAGGAGGCTGCCTTCAGTTTTCCTCTGCTATTGATTGCCTACTGGTTTTTCTTTTCTGATGCCGTCGAGACCTGGCGCCGCAGGGCGGCTTGCTGGGCTATGTACGCTGGCGCAGCCGTAGTCTACTCGGCGGCGCGCGTTGCAGCGCTTGGACATTTCTCCGGGGCGCACCATCTCTGGAAAATCCGGCCCAAGATCATCGCTGCCGCCATGGGGTTGTTGGGTCAGCACGCCAAGCTCTTCTTCTGGCCTGTCCACCTTAACGTTTTTCATAACTTCGATCTCGGGCCGAGCCTGCGCTCGCCGTGGCCCTGGTTGACCCTACTCGCTCTGCTCGCGGCAGGCGCGCTACGGGAGCGCCAGAGGGTTTTGGGCTTTCTGGTTGTGTGGTGGGCGGTGACGTTGCTCCCCTGCCTGGATATTCGCCAGCTCAGCTTTCCGTTGCTGGCGGAGCGGTTCTCTTATCTGCCTTCCGTTGGCATCTGCCTTGCCTTGGCTTACCTGGGTCTGGGCCTGCTGCCGCGGCAACTGCCACGCGTCTGGCTGGCTCCGGTCGTCTTGCCTGTCCTCGGCCTCGTGATGTGCTTCTGGTGTTTTCAGGATGTTCGGGCGGTTCCGAACTGGCGCAACAACCAAAGCCTTTTCGGCTATTCCCTCAATGTCGCTCCCGACGCTGGTCTGGTTCGTATACACCACGGTCTCGATTTGCAATTCCGCGAGCACGACCTCGAAGGCGCCAGGAAAGAGTTTGAGACGGCCCTTCGCCTCAACCAGGCTAGCTTTGATCCGTTGAATACCGTCACCTACGATTCCTACATCGGCCTCGGCCAGATCGCCGATCTCGAGGGCCGCCACGATGAGGCGCTGGCTTACTTCCAAAAAGCGACGCGAGCTTCGCCTTATAACAGCCTTGCTTACGACATCCTTGGCACGGTCTATTTTCCTCGCGGTGATTACGCGAAAGCAGCAGAGTATTTCGTGCGCGCCGTCCAGGTGAATCCCCAGGACCTTAGCAGCCGTTTCTACCTCGGAACCTGCTGGATGAAACTCGGCAAGTACCGGGAGGCGGCTGGGCAATTTCGTGCTGCCCGCGAGGTTGATCCGACCTATACGCAGGCGTATACCGCCGAAGCTCAGGCCCTCGAGGCCGCCGGCGATGCGCGCGGGGCTGCCGAGGTCCGCAAATTGAAGCCCCCTACCGAGTGAACCTGCACTCCGCTGCCATGCTGTCATTCTGAGCGCAGCAAAGAATCTCGCTCTGGACTTTTCCGCCGAATGCCCACTGTTCGTCATTGGTAGAGGAAAACCCCAACGTCTGTCATTCTGAGCATCCATAGCGGAAAACGGCTATCCGTGATGTCAGAAACGGAGTACGTCGCAAACGGGTGTTGCCCTCTCCCCTGGGGAGAGGGTGGACCGCGACGGCGCTTTCACCAGCCGTCGCGGGCCGGGTGAGGGGTCAGTTGCACGCCGAGGACGGATCAGAGAGGCTCGGTGCAAGTTGCTCAATCCACATGAGTAATGCATCGAGTTTCTGGAGAGCGCAACGAAGAATCTCGCTCTGGACTTTTCCGCCGAATGCCCACTGTTCGTTATTGGTAGAGGAAAACCCCAACGTCTGTCATTCTGAGCGGAGCGAAGAATCTCGCTCTGGGATCGCGTGGAGGCGCCCCGATCTCGCGGGGCGCCTCCCGCGCCTCATTGTCTGGGGCGCTTGCGGTATTCTTCGTAGAGCCTCGAATGTCTGTTGTCCGTTGGAGTCAACTGGCCATTGATGAAGAGATAACGAACCTGCGTAGGGATGGCGAGCGGATCGCCATCCGTGACGATGAGGTCCGCTATCTTCCCGGGCTCGATAGTGCCAAGCTGGTCGGCGAGGCCAAGCATCTGAGCGGGATAGAGCGTGATGGCTTTCAAGGCCTCGTCATAAGGGAGTCCATAGGCAACAGCGTTGGCGGCTTGGTAGGGCAGGCGGCGCGCGAAGGACGCGTCGTCAAAGCTGGCAAGGGCGATTTTGATGCCGGCGGCCTCGAGTTGGCCGGGAGTGGCGTAGGACTGATCGTAGGGTGCGTCTTCGTCTTCGGGCAGAGATTGCGTGGGCCCGAGAATCACAGGAACGTGCTTGGAGGCCAGCAGGTCTTTGACCTTGTAGGATTCGGACCCGCCGCCCAGGATCATCCTGAGCTTCTGCTTTTCGCAGAACTGCACCGCATCGCGAATGGCACGCTTCTGATTGGCCACCACCAGCACCGGCAGCTTGCCTTGCACGACGGGCACAAGAGCTTCGAGTTTGAGGTCGCGATCGTAATTCTCGCTCGAGCCTTTTTCCATGGCCTGGGCGTAATGGCGCGCTCGCTCCAGCAAGTCCGTCAGCTCGAAGATTCTCTTGTCGTATTCCTGCTTCACTTCCGTGAACGGGCGCTCCCGGGGACTGAAGGTGGCGAGGTCAAAAGACCGGGTCTGCAACCTGGGCCACTCCACCACCATCGCTACGGAGCGGCGAATGAGCATCTCCTCAACCGTCCAGCCCGCCAGATTGATGGCCGAAGCCTGGCCGGCTATCACGGTGCCTTCTCCGCCACGGAAACCGCCTCCGCCGAGGGGTGCGGCGACGGCGTGCGTGATGCCGTTGGCGCGCGCCACAGGGATCTGCTCGCTGGGCGGGTGGACGGCCGTCATGGCCACTAATTGCGGGTTGTAGTTCCCCACGTCGGTGGTGTCCACCGTGGCCGGCACGGCTTCGATCTCCCGCAAGCCAAGAGTGGTTACGGAGTCGAAGATGCCGGGATAAACTTCCAGGCCCTTGACTTCAATCACCTCAGCATCGCTGGGAACGTCCACGGTCTGGCCCACGGCGGCAATCTTGCCGTCGCGAATCACCACCGTGCCGTTCTCCACAGGCGGGCCGGCCAGCGTGTAGACCTTTGCGCCACGCAGGGCGTAGACGTGCGCGGGTGCGGCCGGCTCAGGCGCCGCGTTGGTGCGCAGCCACGATGTGACAAGCAGCACGGTCACCATGGTGGCCGTGAGCGCTAGCGGTATCCGTCGAAGGCTCATCTTCGTCGCTCTCTTTCTGTACGGCAATTATCCGTCCTTGTCCAGATTCCTTCCCTCTCCCCCTTGGGGGAGAGGGTGGACCGCACCGGCGTTTTCTTCAGCCGGGGCGGGCCGGGTGAGGGGGTCGTGAGCCCGCGCCCATTCGTTTGCAGCTCACAACTCGCCGGTGAATGCGTTGGGCAGTGACCACGCGACGTCCAATACTTTTCCCACAAACAGCTCCGGCGCCTCCATAACGATTCCATTTGGTAATCGCATCGCAGTGTATCCCATACGTTTGAGCTGTGCGTCTCGGCTCGCGTCGTGCTTGGTCTGGCTTGGCTGAGCGTGGACGCTGCCATCCAGTTCCACAATCAGACGCCGCTGGGGGCAGCAGAAATCAACAATGTACCGGCCCACAGCGTACTGGCGGCGGAATTTAAAGCCCTTGAATCTGAGAGTCCTCAATAAGCGCCAAGCGATTTCTTCGGATTCGGTTTCATTGCGCCGAAGCTCGCGGGCCCTGGCAATCTGCGCTTCG
>JBEKME010000104.1:0-22043 GCA_050008675.1 Terriglobia bacterium | reverse complement strand
TTGTCACAAGGCTTCGGCCCGGTCCGGCCCGTCGCCGGCCTAAGCCGCTTGTCAGCTACCAGACTTACCGACGACTATCTGGGTGGGACTTCCACCCACTGGCGATCCGCGCCGTTGGGGCGCACATGACATTCCCGCATTGTTCCGTCACTTTCTAAAGTTACTGGATTCTTGGTCCCCTGTAAGAGGTGACATCTTGTCGTTGGCTGTTCTCCATGCGAAGACTTCTACCAGCTCAAGCCCCTCAAGCCGACCAAGCGGTAAGCAGCAGGCGGCAGGGCGCCAAGAGCGGGCACTGGTGTCATTTGTGAGACATGGGCGTCGCAAGCCGCAGTCATTCCCGCGAAAGCGGGGAGCTACTCGGCAAACCTTCGGAAATGCGCTGGCGACGGACTGGATTCCCGCTTTCGCGGGAATGACCGGCGTTTCGAAAGGGATCCCATCCCAAATGACACCGCCACCCAAGAGTGAGGCGACGGACTGGATTCCCGCCCTTCGGCAAGCTCAGGGCAAGCTTTTCGCGGGAATGACCGGCGTTTCGAAAGGGATCCCATCCCAAATGACACCACCACCCAAGAGCGAGCAGAGCAATTCATAATTCACAACTCATAATAGAATTGGCCCAGTCCCCAGCCACTTGCCCCTGTCCCCGGGCGCCTGTCTTTCTTCCCCCATCTACCACCTACCACCCACTTCCTATGCAATCATACGCTACCAGTCTAGCCTGTTGGTTGGAGTTTGTCAAGCACAAAGTCTTGGGTGGAAGTGGAGTGGAAAGCGCTCTCCGGCGAAGATGTGCAAAGGATCGCCCCGGAATAATAACCGGGAGCGTTGGGCTGTGGCGGCCCGCCCGATGGCCGTTGGGTTTCAGTTGTTTCCGTTAGGGGCGGTTGATCTCTTCCCTTAAAGATGGGATCATCCGGACATGAAAACCACCCTGACACGGAGACTGCCGCGATGTACAACGTTACCCTGGTAAGAGTCGGTCCCGAGAACCTGTCGGAGTGCGGCATCGGTTGCATAAGAAACCCTGACAATCCAGGCTACGGGCGAAAGGTCGAATGGCTGCGGGAGCGCTTTGCCGAAGGATTGCGCTTCCTGTTGTTCCGTGACGAGAGGGAAAAGCCGCTGGCGTTCCTCGAATATGTCCCGGGCGAATTCGCCTGGAGGCCGGTCGACGCCCAGGGGTGGCTGTTTGTCCATTGCTTGTGGGTGTTCGCTGCCGGGCAGCAACTCGGGGGGCTGGGCGGCCGGTTGATCCGGGCCTGCGTCGAGGAAGCGGAACGAGCCGGCAGCACAGGCGTCGCAGCCATGGTCAGCGACGGCACGTGGATGGCAGGGAAGGAAGTCTTCCTGAACAATGGATTCACAAAGACAGCGGAACGCGATCGATTCGAACTGGTCGTTCACCGGCTGAGGGAGGGCGCGGAGCCGCGCTTCCGCGATATTGACGGCAACAGCGCAAGGTACCGAGGCCTGCACATCGTGTATTCGGACCAATGCCCCATGCTCTTCAAGTCGGTGAACGACCTTTCCCAGATGGCGGCGGAATATGGCCTGAACCTGCGGGTCACTGTTCTCAAGAGCGCGCACGAGGCTCAGAATGCGCCGTCTTATTACGGCGCCTTCAGTCTGTTGTGGAACGGCCGACTGCTGTCCGATCACTACGTGAGCAAAGGGCGATTCAGAAACATTTTGCGTAAAGAGATCCTGTGAGCCATCAGCTCCCAACAGTCCCCGGGAAATCGCAGACCCCAAAGGTCAGGGGTCTGCGCTAGCCGGCCGGCTTGCCAGAAGAGGAACAGGCATGGTAAAAGAATCTAGTCCCGGACACCGTCCGTTGGCCGGTTTTGACCCGTCCACCATTGGCCAGTTTTGGGGTGACCACCGAGGGATTTTCACTCTATGGAAACTACCTGCTCAACCAATAGCATCGTGAAAGATACAAAGCGGCCATGGATAACCATCAAAGACATTGCCTGGTTGTTGTATCTTTATCCGGTTCGTCTAATGGCACGGATTTCCCCATTTGTCATCTTATGGTTCGAACCGCTCACGCTGAAATGTTCTCTCCTGCTGTCGAAAGGAATTCAACAGCGCGTTGGAAACCGCATGAAGCAGGCCCTTGAACGGATTGACGATGCACACATTAATTCCGTCGTTTCCCAATATCTGCGCTTTTATCTGGAAAGGATTGTGGATGATCTTTTCCTGGACAAATTTGCCCGCCAACTCGTTAGCGAAAAGGTGTCATTTCGAGGAATGGAATACCTGCAACATGCCTCGGATCAGAAACGAGGGGTGCTTCTGGTAAGCGGGCACTTTTTTGCCAGCCGCCTGGCCAAAAGAATCCTGGCCGAACTCGGATTCCCCATTCTGTCGGTGCGGCTTAAGGCGCCACGTCACGCAGGCATGGGAAAATTGGGGGAGCGCATCCTACAAAAAAAGTACATGCGCTTTTTACACGGGGTTATCCAGGATGAAGTCTACGTCCAGGACAAAGACTGTTCGCTCAAGATTTTGCAGCGTCTCCGCCAGGGAGGTCTGGTCAATATTCACCTTGATGCGCGATTTGCCGCTCAACAGATCCCAGTCCCATTTCTGGGCGGCAAGCGCTCTTTTCCTGTTGGTTTTCTCCGGCTCTGCCAAATTGCCGGTTCGCCGCTGGTTCCCTTCTGGTTTTCAGGAGACCGACGGCAGGTGGAGATTGAATTTGAGCCGCCAATAAACCTGGCGGAGACTGACACTGAAGAGGTTCTAAGAAGCCTAGTGTGCCGATTGGAAAAACGAATCCTGGCCCGACCCGAGCAGTATGAGTGGTGGATCATGCTCCAGTGAGAAATGAAGAGGCATGGCCAGAAAATTAATAGGTCTGAAAACCGGATGAATATCGACGAGAGAATCTATCAGGTTTTGAAGAGGACTTTTTCAATTCCACTTAGCTGGGAAAACTGGGGGGATACTGAATCGTTTCTGGAATGGACCAGCCTGGATTCCATGGCCGTTCTGGAATTCCTGGCCGCTTTAGAGCAGGAATTCCATTTCCGTTTTCCCGCCCAGGATCTCAGCCTGGACCTGCTTACGAGTCGCTCCCGCCTGGTGCGTTACCTGACTGAAAGAGTCAACGAGGGTTGAAATGATCGGGCAAATCCTGCTATCCCGATTCCAGGCTTACAAAAACCAACCAGCCATTGTCCTGCACCATGAGGTCGTTGACTATCAATCCCTGGCCTCCTGGTCAATCGCTTTGGCACATCACTTTCGGGACAAGTGTGGTTTGAAACCGGGAGATTGTCTTGCCGCTCAGATCCCCAACAATGCGGCTTATCCTGCTTTGTTCACTGGGCTCTCACTTTTGGGTGTCGGCCTGTTGCCGTTGCATCTTCATTGGAAGCCCGAAGAGGTGGCACGCAATCTGCCCGGAAAACCCCTGGCAGGGATCATCACTCCGACCTCTCAGATGACCGCCTGGGCTGCCAGTCCCTCTTTTTCCTCCTTGCCTCAAATGGCATTTGAAACCCTGCTGACTCTCAAAAACGAGGCCTGCATTTCCCAAGCCGATGAGCTCCTCTACACAGACTTCAGCCAGCAGGAGGCCCTTTACCTGATGACCTCCGGGACCACGGGTCAGCCCAAACTGGTGGTGCGAACCCAAGCCAATCTTCTGGCCAATTCCCATCACGTCGCCAGGGCACTGGCTTGGAAGCCCGGATGCCGGGTTTTGCCTGTGACTCCTTTCAGCCACGCCAATGGCTTTTCGAACGGCATGCTGTTGCCCATGCTCTCCGGGGCCTGTTTGTTCCTGCTCCCCCAGTTGTTCCCCGCCCGTCTGGCGGAGCTTGTCCTACGGCACCGCATCGAGGTGATGATTGCCTCCCCATTTGTTTATTCGACCCTTCTGAACCATGGACTGTCTCCGGCCGAAACCGGATCCCTGCTGTATGCTCTATCAAGCGGGGCCCCCTTGCCTGAATCATTGGCTCGCGAAGCAGCCGCACAATGGGGAGTTCCCCTTCGGAATTTGTACGGCGCCTCTGAAACCGGCACCATTTCCATTGAATCTCCGCAAAACCAAGATGGCAGAACGACCGCCGGAGCTCCACTCGAATCCGTTGAGATTCGCATCCTCTCCGAGGCTCATGAACCATTGCCAGTGGAACAGGCCGGCCTGATTGCCGTCCGCAGTCCCGCTGTCATGAAAGGATACTGGACCACCTCGGGAATCGATCCGGCTCGCAATGCTGCAGGATTTTACTTGACCGGCGACCGGGGATTTCTGGATCGCCAGGGAAACCTGAATATACTGGGGAGGGGGCGTCCATTTCTGAACATTGGGGGCAACAAGGTCTCTGTTCAGGAAATTGAGGAGGTTCTGCGCCGCCTGCCTGGTGTCGCTCGCTGTTGTGTCCGTGGGATGGAGCACCTACAGTTGAACCAGGTCATCCACGCCAGCATTTGGCCAGAGCCCGGTATTCAACTTCAACAAAATGATGTTCTCGCTTTTTGCCGTCTGCACCTGGCCGAGTATAAAATTCCACGTCAGATTTCAATTGAACCCTGTTCGGAATCTGGCCTGTCCGCTAAAAGTTAATGACTGAAGAGGAGTAATCAGCCTTGATGACCTATCCAATCCAACAATTGCGACGCCTCCGGCAAAAAGCCAGCCTGAGGGAACTCGTGAGCGAAAACCGGCTCAACCTTCACGATTTAATCATGCCCATCTTTGCCACAGCGGGATCTGACCTGCGCACCCCACTCCCCTCCATTCCGGAGGTGGACCTGTTGGCCGGAAGATCCCTGCAGAACGAAGTCGAGTCCATCTGGCAGGCAGGCGTTCCGGCAGTGCTTCTGTTCGGAGTCCTGGGCAAAAATCTGAAAGACGAAGAGGCGCGCTGCGCCCAACAGCCAGACAATCCAACCTGTCAGGCCCTGCGATCGATCAAGGAAAAGCGTCCGGAAATGGTTGTCATCGCCGATTTGTGCCTGTGTGAATACACGTCGCACGGGCATTGCGGGATTGTCCGGGATGGTCACATCGACAATGACTTGACCCTGAAAGCCCTCGCCCAGGCAGCCCTGGCCATGGCCCGCGCAGGCGCCGATGTGATTGCCCCATCTGGCGTCATGGATGGCGTCGTATTGACACTTCGAACCTTGCTCGACGCGGAGGGATTGCAGCGAGTCGCCCTGATGCCTTATAGCGCCAAGTATGCCTCACTTTTCTATGGTCCCTTCAAAGTCGCCTCTCAATCCGTCCCCTGCATCAGCCTGCATGCCACTCATCAACTCCCCGTTGCTAATCAGCGGGAAGCCTTGCGCAAAATCCAGGTGGACATTGCCGAAGGGGCTGATATGGTTATCATCAAGCCAGCTCTAACCTCCCTGGATATCTTGGCAATGGCAAAACAGCAGACACAAATCCCCCTGGCGGGCTATGATGTTTCCGGGTTCTACAAGATGATTTATGATTCCTGTGGCTCGGACCAACAGGCGCGACAGGCCATGATGATGGAGGTCTTGACCTGCATAAAGCGGGCCGGTGCGCAAATGATTATTTCTTATTTTGCCAAGGCTGCGGCTCGCCTGCTTGGTTGATTGACTCGCGGGGAAGCGAATTTAATGCGTTCTCAAACCTAGCCAGGTTGATGGCAGCCTGCGTTATCACCATTTGCCCGGCCGGAGAAGATCATTACTCTTCTAGCACGGTCTAGGGTGCGCCACTTCCTGTGATTATCCGGAGATCGTATCAGTGCGCTTTGCGAGGGCGGCATTCCATTCTCATCGTGACTTTACGGCAAGCATGCTTGCCGAAAGCTCACAGTCTTTCATGCAGGTTCGCTTCAGCCATGACTTCCCTCCTCCTTGTGAGGACAAACCGCCCGGCGCGACGCCGGCTTCCGTCCAGGCCGAACGCCCCGGGCGAGGCGTTTGAGAGCGGCTACTCACCGTAGCACGAACGGTCGACTTCTTCTCCTGCCGCGAAGAAAGAATTCACCACAGAGCACACTGAGACCACAGAGAAAAACACTTCCGCGCTTTTCTGCGAACTCTGTGGCCTCTGTGGCGAGTCTCCGCTTGGGTTGCGGCTCTGCCGCCTGCTATCAAGATGCGCGAAGCGCCCTGGAGTGCCGTAGCGCCAGCTACCGCCTTCTTCTTACAGGGTGGAAAGCGGCAGCTCCGCTCCGCTTCGCTTCCGCACTCCAAAAACGCTTCAAACGGCCGCAACCCAGGCGACGCCGATCTGGGCCACCGTTCTCAGCCGATCGATCAGTTGTCCGGTGTGATGTTGAAGGTGGCGAATGTTGTAGAGTTGCAATTCCAATTTGCTGAACGGAAGCCAGTGGAACCCTGAGGGCGCGTTAAAATCCAGGGATGGCACCCTGGCTTCAATCTCCTCGCAGCAAATCTGGACGTATTCGAGAATCTCTTCTTTGCTGTATGGCGTTTCGATCTTGGGCCGGTCGTGAGGCGGCCAGGGAAGAGGACCAAGAAACGGATAGTTCTCCCGGTGCTTCTTCCATGGGGTGAATTCTTCGTAGGAATTCTGCAGATACCTATGGGTGCAGAAAAGCACATGGTAAGCAATGTGCCAGAACTTGTTTGGATACTCGGGAGCGAGCCACAGTGATTCGGGACACTGGGTGACTGCTTCCCTTAACATAGCGATCGAGGCGCGATATTGCCTGCCAAGTATTTCATGCACGTTGGTTTCAGCCATGACTCCCCTCCTTTTTGTCTGAGCGTTTCCCACACCTTTCGCTGGATACAGCGGTCGGGCCTCTGACTTCTGCCTCTTTCCCGAGTAGAAAGGATGGGAAATGGGCCTTTGCCCTCTCCCCAGGGGAGAGGGTGGACCGCGATCCCGCCACGCGGGACGCGGGCCGGGTGAGGGGTCACTCGCTCATCTCGGCCCCACCTGAGCCATCATCACCCCCATGGCTTCCCGCACTTTGCGCACGAACTCATCGGGATCCTCCAACATCAACCCGTTCGGAATCCGCAGTAAGCCTATGCCGAGACTTCTCCAATAATCCTCTTTCGCAGCATCTTTCCGCATTGGGCTGGGCTGCGAGTGCACACCGCCATCAAGCTCCATCGCCCGTCGATGTTCGAAGCAGTAGAAATCGACAACCCAGTTTTCGATGCGGCATGGGCGGCGAAATTTCGCGCCCAGCCTTCGGTCGCGCAACAGATACCACGCCGCTTTTTCAGAATCAGTTGGGGTGCGCCGCAGTTCGCGCACGCGTTGCGTGGGGACGCGCATGGCCAAAGTATAACAGCACTGCGAAGGGCTGCGAAGACTTGGGTGGGGCCATCGAAGTAACCCCTCACCCGGCCCGCTCCGGCTGATGAAAACGCCGGCAGCGGGCCACCCTCTCCCCAAGGGAGAGGGCTAAATTCCTGACTTCAGCCGCCTGTGTCCAGCCCAAGATATGGGTAAAGACCAGCCTTCTTGTGGGGACCAACGGCCCCGCGCGACGCGGGCTTCCGCCCAGGCCGAACGCTGCCTACGCTCCGGCGCGGCGGCGGAAAAACCAGCGATAGACCAGAGCCCCGCCCGCCATGGTCAGCAGACCCAGGAAGGATTCCTTTGGCCGGAGTGCCATCGTGTAGCAGAGCATCCACACACTGGCGCCGATAAAAACTGCGGGGGCGACGGGATATCCCCAACTTACGGCCCCGAGCCGCTTCCAAGCGGGCCGGCTGCGCAGGCGCACCATACCTGCCACCGCCAGGGCGGCAAACAGGACTAACGCGAAGCCAATGTAATAGAGCAGACTTTCAAATGATCCCGTCAGGATCATAACGGCTGTTGCCGCCGACTGCCAGAGAATGGCCTGGACCGGTGTCCCCCAACGCGGATGCACGCGCGCCGCGCCGCGAAAGAAGCAGCCATCCTGGGCCATGGCGTAATAGACGCGCGGCCCCACAATCACCATGGCGCTTACCGTGGAAAGTAACCCGACCGACATCACTCCGCTGAAGAAGTCTCCACCTTTTCCTCCAAAGAGCGCTTCCGCCGCGGCTCCGCCGATGCGTTCGATGCCCTTCATGGCTTCTAAAGGCATGGCATAGATGAAAGCGGCGTTCAACGCCAGATAGAAGACCGCTACAATCAGGGTCCCCGCCACAAGCGAAGCGGGCAACGTACGCTCCGGCGCCTTCATCTCCTCGGCCACATAAGTAGCAGCATTCCAACCGCTATAGGCGAACATGACGAAGATGAGTGAAACCGCAAACTGTCCCCAAAGGCTGTGGTGGGAGGTTCGAACTGCCTCGACCGAGAAATGAGCGACGCTTCCCTTCCCTATCAGGAAGGCCAGCACCAGAAAGGCGCCCAGGACTCCGACTTTCAAGCCGGTAAGAACGTTTTGGATTTTGCCTGCGAAACGCACCCCAAGGATATTGGTAACCGCAAATACCGCAACCACCCCTATCGCCAGCAGGTGCCCGTTGCCCGTGTGGATCCACCTCGATGAGGTGGACAGCATTCCTGCCGGCGATCTGGGTGAGAGTGCGGGGAAAAAGTGCGCCAGATACTCGGAAAAAAGCAGCGCCGCGGCCGCGATGGGCGCTGCAAATCCTGCGAAGAAGGAAATCCAGCCACTCAGAAATCCCCAGGCCGGTCCCCAAGCCTCACGCAAGTAAATGTACTCCCCTCCTGAGCGGGGCAAATTGATTGCCAGCTCCGCATAACAAAGGCATCCGGCCAAGGCGACCAGCGCGCCTGCCAACCAGATGCCAAGCACCAAGGAAGGCTTGCCAAGATCCCCTGCCAGGAAGCCGGTGGCGCCAAAGATTCCTGCCCCAATCATGTTCGCGATCACAATGGCCGTACCGTTGGTGAGGGTCAGGTCGCGGCGGAGAGAGCAGTCGACAGTCGACAGTCGACAGTCAACAGTACGCGCCACGTTGCGGGATTGTTTCATAATAGGACAGTCAACAGTCGACAGTCAACAGTCGACAGTTGATAGTAAAGAGCCAAAGCACCCTCAACCCAGTCAACAGTTGACAGTAAAGACCCCAAGCACCTTGGGTCTTGAACCCGGTCGACAGTCCACGGCTGACCGTAAACTGCCCAGGGACCCTGGACCGTCAGCTTTTGACTGTCGACTGTTAACTGTCGACTGTCGACTCTCAACTCCCTCGACAATATTCCTTGCTACCCCTAGAATTGTCTTATGCGACGAATTGCGCGCCTCAATGATGTTATCAAAGTCTCCGGCAGGTTTGCGGTTTTCGCCGTTCTTCCTGCGATCCTGCTTTTCTGCGAGCCGGCTACATCCCAAACCACGCCTCTTTCCCCCGCCCAGAGCGATTCCGGCAAGTATCTGGAGCACCTTGTGCCCTTTGTCCCCACGCCCCTCGACGTGGCGCAAAAGATGTTGGAAGTTGCGAAGGTCCAACCCGACGATGTGGTTTACGACCTGGGATCGGGGGACGGGCGCATCGTGATCCTGGCTGCACAGAAATTCGGGGCTCACGCCGTGGGGGTGGAACTCAATTCCGACCTTTACGAGGAATCCTCGGAACGCATCCGAAAACTGGGCTTGCAAGGCCGCGCCCAGATACTCCACGAGAACATGTTTGAGGTCAATGTTCGTCACGCCACCGTGGTGACGCTTTACCTTTTGACCGCCGTGAATGAGCGTCTGCGCCCCATGCTCGCGAGCCAGCTCCGTTCAGGGGCGCGCATCGTCTCGCACGATTTCCAGGTCCCCGGCTGGCAGCCCGCGCAGACTGTGGAATTCATTTCAAAGAATGGAGTTCCTAGTAAGATCATTCTTTATGTTCGGCGGTGAGAGAGGATCGGGCCATCGGGTGAGCAGGAAACTCGAAATTCGAAACTCGAAAATCGCCGCGAGTTTCGAGTTTCGGTTTTCGATTTTCGCTTTCGATAGTTCACCCGATCACCCGATCACCCGATGGCTCGATCTGTTCACCCGATCCCCTGCACGGCTTCGTACATGGCCACAATGTTCTCCGGGGGAACATTGGCCAGGATATTGTGAACCTGTTGGAAGACGAAGCCGCCACCGGGGCTGAGGATTTGTACCTGTTCTTTGACGTGCCGGCGCACTTCGTCCGGCGTGGCGTTGGGCAGGATGGTCTGCGTGTCGCAACCTCCGCCCCAGAATACCATGTCCTTCCCGAATTCAGCCTTAAGCTCCCTGGCGTCCATACCGGCGCAAGAAATCTGAACCGGGTTGATGGCCTCCAATCCGGCGTCAATCAAGTCGGGCAAAAGTTCCCGAACTCCGCCACAACAATGGAGCATTACTTTCACGTTGGCCAGTTGTTTAGCACGGCTCCACATGAGTTTGTGGCGAGGCTTGAAGAATTCCCGGTACATCTTGGGCGAAACTTGCGGCCCGCTCTGCATTCCCAGGTCGTCGCCAAACTTGATGAGGTCGATACAGTCGCCGACCGCCCCCAGATATTTCTCCAGGTTGGCGAGGTGAATCTCGACAAGGTCGTCGAGGAACTTGTGCGCCTTCGCGGGTTCGGCTGCCAGCAGCATAAAGAAGTTGTCGTTGCGATAGAGGAACTGCCCCGTCTCCAGCAGATTGCCGCCAAAACCGCCCAGAATGGCCTTGTCGGTCTTCTGCCGCAGCCGTTTTGCTCCCTCTCTCAACTGCGCATTATTGACCCAGGGGCCTGGAGGAGCAGCGACGGCGTGCCACATGGACTCTTGCAAGGCCCCGGGGATGGTCTTGGGTCCATTTTCATCCGTGAATGGGAAATAAGTTTGTTCGAAATAGAGCGCGCCCTCCGGCATATGGGCAATCACACGCCCGCTCGTGGAGCGGAAGACCCACCTTCCGTCGGCCTTCTGAGGCAACGCCCACGCCGGCATCTTGCAGGGGGTGCCATCCGGCAATATCCAGTCTGCCCAGGATGCTTCGTCGAGGGCGAAAGCGCGGCCCAGATCGAGGACATCGATCCCGAATTTCTCGAGCACGTCGTCATCCACGATGGCCAATTGCTGAATAGGGTCGTAAACGCGAAGGGTCTTCTTGGGGAGTCCAAGATAATCGCGCAATTTGGCGTAGGCGATGGCGGCGATCCCTGAGGAAGGGTGACCGGAAAGATCAACCGGCACTCGGTCGGGCTGGCGATGATTGCAGGCAGTAAGAACTCTTTCTCGAGAAGTCATGGGTTATCTCCAAAAAGCACCGGTTTCGGCACTCGAGTGTCCGGTCGAGAGTCAAAGACCGGGTCTGTCATCCTGATCGCGCGACTGCGGGATCAGGATGACAGGCTAGGCGGCGTCCCGGCCCGCGAAACAAAGGGCAGCCCCCGGTTACGAATTCAGGTTCAACGGCCATTGTAGGTGCCCTGGGCGATTCTTTCAACTGGCCCCGTCAGGATGATTTCTCCATTCTCCGGCCAAGCCACCAGAAGCGAGCCGGCTTGTGTTTGAACGCGAACTTGCCTTTCAGTCCGACCGTCGAGGATGCTTGCCACGGTGGCGGCGCAGGAGCCTGTGCCAGACGACAGGGTGTGCCCCACGCCGCGCTCCCAGAACCGCACGGCGATCTCTTTTCTCGACATCACGTTCACGAACTCCACGTTGGTGCGGTTCGGGAAAAGCGGATTCGTCTCGAGCTCGCGTCCCAGGCTTTCCCAGTCAAGGCTTGAGAAATCCGCCACAAAAATGGAGCAATGTGGATTGCCGAGCGATGTCACCGTAGCTTGCACCACGCCGCGCTGGGTGCGCAGGGCGAAGCCTTTGATGGGCGGAGGGAAGTCTCCGGCCTTGAATGGGATCTTGGCAGGCTCCAGGACCGGAGCGCCCATGCCAACGCGAAACAGCCACTTACCCTTCCCTTCTTTTACCTTCTGGAGGGACTTCAGACCTGCTGCTGTCTCAATAAGAAATGTTTGTCTGACCGGGGAGAGTTCCGCCAGGAAGGCGCCGGCACAGCGGATGCCGTTGCCGGACATCTCTGCTTCGCTGCCATCCGCGTTGAAAAACCGGACGCGCGCAGCGTGCTTCTCGTTGTGGGGCGGCATCACCACCAAGAGTCCGTCCGCTCCGATGCCCGTATGGCGATCCAAAATCGCTGCCACGAACTTGGACAAGGAGTGCGGAAGGCCTTCCGCTCCCACGACAATGAAATCGTTTCCGAGGCCGTGAAACTTCGCGAAAGGGACGTCCATATTCTTTGTCGTTGGCTTTCGATGTTTAACCGAAATGGTCGCGCTGAACAAACACCTTAATTATAAATTGTAAATAGTAAATTGTGGTTCCGGACTCCGGTCCGCTTGGGGTGCGTAGCCACAACGCCCACATGCTATTTCGTTAGTTCATAACCCACAATTTATAATTTACAATTTATAATTCCCTATTCGGACTTGTCACTTCCCTTCCGATAGATTGCCACGCTGCCTTCATTGGGAAACGAGTCCCTTTCAAGAAGCTCGAATCTCGCAAACGCCTGCGGGTAGGCACGCATCAGCTCATCCACCGCGTCACCCTCGCCGCGAATAATCCACTCCACCCATTTCCCGGCATCCGGCCGGAGCCCACGCCAATACCTGCGGTTCGTCTCGGTAATGGTATTACGGTAAGGAATCCCGACTTCCGGCATTACGCACGCCCACTTGCCCGCCGCCATCAGTATCCGCTGTCCATCATAGTAGTCACGGAGGAAGCGGATGATAGCTTGCTGGCGCTGTGATCGGCAAGGAGCATTCAGGATGCCTTCCTTGACAACCGCCAGTTCCTTGGCTCCTCCGGCAAAAAGTGAGTAACTTTGCCAGGCAAGCAGGACCACAAAAAACGCCAGCAATCCGTAACGCCGACGCCGTGGCATACCTCCAGGGAGAAGGAAGGCCGGGAAAAGCGCCAGGGCCGGAACCATTTCCACTCCATACCGCAAATTGTAATAGGTGAAAGGGAACAGAGTTGGCATGTAGAGCGGAATGGCGGCGTAAGCAAGGGCGTGGATATAGAACGGCAAGGGAACCAAGAACAGAAATGCCACCGCTCCCCTCCCCCAAACTCGCCGGTTCGCTGCCCATGCAACCAACCCAAGGATTGCCAGCTCGAGTGGCCACACTCCGATGACTAGTCTGAGGTCCTCAATATAATAGCGTGCGGAGAGGAGAAGCTTGCCGTCGGTCGGATAGGGAAACGCCGTGGTAGCGACTTGATGGGCATATATAGCCTGGGCCGAAAATGGCCCGTTGTAAAACTCCAGCGGATTCCCGAAGCGCCAAGCGTTGTGAAGCAGCCAGAGCATAGGACCAGCCCCGGAAATGATCGAGAAAACCAAGGCGTGCCGGATGCGGGATTCCCAGGACTGACGCCGCGCCAGCAGCACAAACAAAGCCGCGAAGGGCAGGACGTACCACTCCTCGTAACGGGTGAGCGTCCCCAGAAACCCTGCCCCCGCCGCGCCCAACAGGGCCCGAAGCCTGCCGGTTTCCCTGTAGCGGAAAAGTTCGTAGACCATCAGAACCGCGCAAAAGATGGCCAAGGGTTCCGTCAGTGGAGTGCCGGCGAGATAGAGAAGGTTGGGGCTGAGCAGAATCCCGGCGAGCGCAAGGATGCCTGCCGGCCGCCCCCCATTGATTTCCGTCCCAAGTCGATACAGGAGCCAGGCAGTGCCCGCAAAAGCTGCCGATGAAACGATGCTTCCGGCCAGCCCCGTCTTCCACAGGAAGTCACTCGAGGCCAATGGGGCGGCCAAGAGGTGAAACAGGGGCAACCAAACGCTACCAATCTCATCATAGCCGGGGGTCAGCGAATCGAAGATGCGCCGCGCGCCCTCCATGTGAGCGATGGCGTCGCCATAAACGTTCGTCAGCCCTCGGGAGTAGAAGAAATAAAGGGCCCCCACGGTGACCGCAGCGATGCAAGCGGCCACCACGCCGTCGGACCGGAAGGACAAGGGAGGCGGGTATGCGCTGGATTCTGGGGCTCTCCTGAAAATCGGCCCCGCCGGATTCTCGACGCCTCGACCGGCTGCTGTCATGCTGAGCGATCGGTCAAACATCAAAATGGGTCAGGTTCTTGAACTCGCGGTAGCGGGCTTCAATCTCCTTGGGGGTGAGCCGGAGTAGCCTCGCGAGTCCGAACTCTTCGACGGCGTAGCTGGCCATCACCGAACCGTAGATCACCGCGCGGCGAAGCTGGACATGCGAAAAGTCACCAGCTTTGGCCAGATGCCCCATGAAGCCGCCCGCAAAGCTGTCTCCGGCGCCGGTGGGATCGTGGACTTCATCGAGTGGGAATGCCGGCGCGGCGAAGATTTCGCCGTCGGAGAAAAGCATGACACCGTGCTCTCCACGCTTAATGACCAGGGTGCGCGGGCCCATCTTCTGGATAACTTCGGCAGCCTTTTTGAGGTTGGAAATGCCGGAAAGCATTCGTGCTTCCGTCTCGTTGAGCAGCAGGACATCGACTTCAGCCAGAGCTTTCTTCAACTCCTCCGGCTTGCCCTTAATCCAATAATTCATGGAATCCAGGCCCGCCAGGCGAGCCTTAGGAAGTTGCCGGCGGACATGGAGCTGCAACACCGGATCGATATTGCCCAGGAACACGAACTCGCTGTCGAGATACGAGGCGGGTATCGTGGGCGAGAATTCCTCGAAAACGTTGAGGTGCGTTTCGAGCGTTCGCGCCTCATTCATATCGCCGACGTATTCACCCGACCAGCGAAACGTCTTTCCGGGAGCCCGCACCAGGCCGGCAGTGTCAACGCCGTGGTCTTGAAATACGCGGAGGTGCTCTTCTCCGAAGTCCTCGCCGACCACGGCCACGACCCGGACTGGGGCAAACCGACTCGCGGCAACTGAGAAATAGGTCGCCGCCCCCCCCAATATGTTTTCGGCCTTCCCGTGCGGGGTTCTGATGGAATCAAAAGCTACCGCGGCAACTACCAACAAGGGGGCTAGGGACTGGGGGCTGGGGGCTGGGGGAATTTTGGATTTTGGATTTTGGATTTTAGATTCTGGAGTTTTCATTGCCCTCTCCTTGCCCTCCTAGCTCCCTGCCCGCTGCCTGACAGAAGACCGGCTGGGGGCTGGGGCAATTTTTGATTTTTGATTTTAGATTTTAGATTGCCCTCTCCCTTGTGCCGACCGCTTGCTGCTTACTGCCCACTGCCTCCTGTTTTTCCCCAGCCCCCAGCCCCCAGCCCCTAGTCCAGATACTTTCCGACCAGCAACGAAAGCTTCTTCTTAGCTCGCGGTGAGATTCTCCGGTGGTCCGTCAGGATGGCGTGGGCTAGCGCCGAAGGACACTTGCAGTTCCGTTGTTGAGGCATGGAGCGAATTGCTTTGAGGAGAATCTTCTGACAGTTCTCGACATTGTGCGCAAGGTACTCCAATATCATGTTCACGGTCACGGCGTCGTGCTCGGGATGCCAGCAATCGTAGTCGGTGACCATGGCGAGTGTGGCGTAACAGATCTCGGCCTCCCGCGCGAGCTTGGCCTCAGGCAGGCTGGTCATCCCGATAAGGTCCATTCCCCACGCACGGTAAACGTTTGACTCGGCTTGGGTGGAAAACGCCGGCCCCTCCATGCATACGTAAGTGCCCCCCGTATGACAGCGGACGCCTACATCTTTGCACGCCCCGGCCAGCACGTCCACGACAGTAGGACAAACGGGCGTGTCAAAACTGATGTGAGCAACGAGCCCGTCGCCAAAGAATGTGGAAGCGCGCTGACGGGTGCGATCGAAGAACTGTGCAGGCAAGGCCATGTCCATGGGACGGTAATCCTCCTGAAGAGACCCCACGGCGCTGACTGAGATGATTCGCTCCACGCCCAGTTTTTTGAACCCGTAGATGTTGGCGCGAGAGTTCAGCTCTGACGGCAAAAGGATGTGGCCACGCCCGTGCCGAGATAGAAAAGCCACCTTGCGTCCTTCCAAGTTGCCAAGAATGTAGGCGTCTGATGGTTTGCCAAAGGGCGTAGCGATGCGGACTTCCCGGACTCGCTCGATACCCGGCAGGTTATAAAGGCCGCTTCCTCCGATGATTCCAATTTCTGCTTGTGGCAAAGGTCCTCCCCTTTTTCTGTGAATTCGTGATCTCCGGGTGCTGTGTCTTGCCAGACTTAACTTTTTAGAATGCTACGACCCCCTCACCCGTCCCGCGCCGGCTGGTGAAAACGCCGGACGCGGGCCACCCTCTCCCCCAAGGGGGAGAGGGGCCGGGGGTGAGGGGGTCCGACGAGATCCGGTCGTCAACAGTTAAAAGTGACAGGACACCGGGCACCCACAAGGGGTGCCCCTACTCCACTGGCCGTGCTGCAATCTTGCCGTCGATTTCCACTAAACGCAACCAGGGCACATTCGGGTCATGAGGAAAAACCACGATAGCTTCCTTTTGAGCCAACTCGGGCAGCAGGCGCTTCTTGCTGGCGAGAGTCTCCATCGGATACAGATCGAAACTCATGATCCATGGATAAGCCAGATGCGCGGCGGTGGGAACGGTATCGGAAATGAAGTATGCACACTCGTTCCTGGATTCAATGCGCGCGCACTGCAAGTTGCGCGTGTGACCCGGTACGACCTCAACCCGAATGCCTGGGGCTATTTCCGCTTCGCCATCGAGAAACTCGGTTTGCGGTTCGGCGGGCATGAAAAACTCCTCAATGTAGCTGGCTTTGTCTCGTTCCGTGGGATTCAGCGCGTGCTCCCACTCTTCGCGCTGAATGAAATAACGAGCGCGCGGAAAAGTGGGGACAGTTTTCCCGTCCAGACGCCGCGTGTTCCAACCGCTGTGGTCGAAATGAAGGTGCGTGTTGATGACGATGTGGATGTCCTCCGGCTTGAGCCCCAGTTCATCGAGTCCCGCGAGGAGCGTCGTGGGATGTTGGACATCATAGATGTCCTTGAACTTCGCGTCGAACTTGTCCCCAATGCCTGTTTCCACGAGAATGTTCTGTCTCCCGGTACGAATCAGCAGGCAGGTCAAGGAAAGCCGGATTCGGTTGCGTTCGTCCGCTGGGGCCTTGCGCTCCCACAGGGGTTTCGGCACGACGCCGAACATCTGTCCTCCATCGAGGGCAAAAGTTCCGTCGCTGATCGCGTGCAGTTCGAAATCCCCTAACTTCATTTCTCTTCGACCAGTTCGATGAGCACCCCAGCGGTGCTTGCGGGGTGTAGAAAAGCCACTTGCTTGTTCCCTGCCCCGCGACGAGGCTCACGGTCGATCAAGCGGACCCCGGCGTTTTCCAGCTTCCGGAGCGTCCCAGTAAGGTCCTCAACCGCAACTGCTACATGGTGGAGGCCCTGCCCGCGCTTGGAGATGGAGCGCGCAAGAGGCGAATCCTCCGAGGTAGCCTCGAGCAACTCCAGGCGGCTTTCGCCTACCTGAAACATCGCCACGCGTACCTTCTGCTCTTCGACAACTTCTTCCGAGTCGGGTGGCTTCCCCAGCAGTTTTTCGAAAACCGGGCGCGCGGCCGCTAGCGAGCCGACTGCGATGCCAAGGTGGTGAATTCTCATAAGTGCAGTTCTCAGTCATCAGTTTTCAGTCGTCAGTTGCCAGTCGTCAGTTGGCGGTCGTCAGTTGCCAGTCGTTAGCCTTTTAAGAAACACTACTGGGAGCTGGGGAGAAATAGTAAGCAAGAGACAGTAAGCGATAGGCAATGGGCAACTCACAATTCAGAATTCATAATTCAGAAGCTCCCCCAGCACCCAGTCCCCAGCCCCCAACCCCTAGCACCCAGTCCCTAGCCACTAACCACTAGCCACTAACCACTAGCCACTGACTCGGAGACGATTCTCTCGACCAGCGAATATGGATCCACGCGATGCTGGAGCAGGTCGTCAACGAACTGCTCGAGGGAACCGTCGCGCAAACGTTCCCTGATAACTTTCTCAAAGAGATTCCGACGCAGCAGCTCGAGGAAACGGCTACGCAAGTAACTCCTTCGGCGCTTTTCCTTCAAAGCACTCCGCTCTTGGAAGGAGCGGAATTGCTCAAGTGCCTGCCTTACTTCTCCCACGCCCGAACCCGTGGTGGCGATCGCCTTGACGATGAGGGGACGCCAACCGTCCGCACGGGAAGCCATGGAAAGCATAGCCTGGACTTCCTGCTCGAGGCGGTCAGCGCCGGGACGGTCCGCCTTGTTGATGACGTAGAGATCGGCAATTTCCATAACGCCGGCCTTGAAGGTTTGCACCTCGTCACCCATACCCGGGACCAAGAGCAGGGCTGTGGCGTCTGCCAGGCGAGCGACTTCCACTTCGTCTTGTCCTACTCCTACGGTTTCAATCAGCACCACGTCGCAGCCCGCTGCGTCGAGGATAGTGACCACGTCGTGGGTGGTTGGCGCCAGGCCTCCTAACTGTCCGCGTGTAGCCATGCTGCGGATGTAAATCTCTTTGTCGCTCCAAAGGCTCTGCATGCGGATGCGGTCGCCGAGGAGGGCGCCGCCCGAAAACGGGCTGGTGGGGTCCACCGCGATGATTCCCACGCGCGCACCAGCACGGCGATACTCGCCCGCAAGCTTTTCCACCAGGGTGCTTTTCCCGGCCCCGGGAGACCCCGTAACCCCGATGACTTCCGCCTTCCCGGAGGCAGGAAACAGCCTCTTCAAGAGTTCCGTGCCCAGCGTATCGCCGGCCTCCACCGCAGAGATAGCGCGAGCGATGGCCCGCCGGTCTCCGGCGAGCACTTTCGCCGCCCAAGTCTGGATTGAATCCGCCATGTGGTGGCAGGGCCCGCCCTGGTTTCGGCCAAGCGTCTCGCGGGCTGTTACCATGCGCTGGATATCACCGGTCCCCTGGTCGCGTACCATCTCCCCAGCATCAAGGCTATACCACAAGCCATGCAGCGTCAAGAAATTGGCTCTGTCCTGTTTGTAGGGGCACCCCTCGTGGGTGCCCAGGGCGGCCACGAGGGCCGCCCCTACACCACATGCTATGCAGCGTCAAGAAATTGGCAGCACATGAGGTCGAATGCGCGGGCCGGAGAAGAGAAGACGGAATGGTATAATGAAGCATGAGAAGCAAGTTAGCGGCGGCTTCGATAGCCTTGCAAAAACTCGAGAACTTAAAAGCAATCACAAAAAACGCGCTGAAAAAGTACGGGCGGGTGCCTGATTCTCTGACGGACGCGTTGGCATCTACTCAGGCGGATTACGCGGTCTATCTGCACGACCTTCAAGGCCGCGAGCTACAGGGCAGGGGTCTGGTCGTCTGTCGAGACGCAGGCATAACCTTATTTCATGCCTCCATTTTGCAACAGACATTTGCAACACTCAAGACCCTTGATTTACGGGCCTCGCGGCAACGTTGCAAAACTTACCCTTTATGGAACGGCTCGCATTCTAAAGCGCTTTCTAAAAAACAGGGTGGATGGTTCTCGACATGATATCCTAACGTTTAGGCATGCCAGCCGTCACTGCTCTTCTCGCCACTTTCCAGCGGTTCAAAACTCCAAGTGGCCGCTGAAAGGAAAGCAACGACGTATGCAACCATCTACAAACAACGAAAGTAATCGAGACGACCGTCTTCAACAGATAGCCGCCCTTCTTTTGGAGCACCGCGCCGGTAAAGCGGACTGGGGCGCAATTGCGCGTCTTGAGGGAAGGGAATGCTCGAAAGGGATCGCCAACACATTCCTGATTTGTTGTCTCCTCGACTGGCAGCAGGACGCCGACGTAGCGTGGGAAAAAGGCGAAAATCTAGTTAAACAGCTCGGTGAAGAAAGTCGCGACCCGGATGCAGAGAAGCTCTGGAAGACAATAAGCTCCTCCTCAAAGGACAAGTGGGATTCGAAGTATGAGTACTATGGCAAGCCGCATCGGTTCCGTAAAGGCTACACGCGTCTGTGGGGCATCGCCAATGACATGTGCGCTCGGTACGACGGCGACGCGCGGAACATCTGGTTGGGCAAGACCCCGTTTGAAGCACTTATTCATCTCTGGGCTCTAGGCGCGGGGGATCAAATATCCCGGATGGTCGTCGGCGCGTTGCGCGACTGCGGCCAAATCAAGGGCGACTCTGGCGACGTGAAGGCGGACGGTCATCTCCGCCGGGTACTCGGTCGCGCCGTTTATAACGAGGAGATCAGCGGTGCCAACGCGGCCAAAGTCACTGAGCTGACCCGACAGCTTAACCCGGCAGACCCGTGGCAACTAGATTGGCCCCTGTGGAACGTTGGAAAGTATTATTGCAAGCCGACAAGTCCGGACTGCCCGAACTGCTACTTACGGCCTCACTGTGCCTACTATCGGCTGCATGGTTAATTTCGGACGGGCTTTTTTTGTTTTCTCAAAACTTAACCTTTGTGCAACGTGTCCGAAAGGACCCTTTTTGAAACACGGGCGGCATGCAACATGACCTTGATGCCGACCGGTTGCGGCGTCCGTGCATCACCGCACAAAGGTCGGTTCTTACTACCGTTGCCTTGTCCAAAGCAAAATCGTTGAAACTCGACAATGGCCCCCTGCCCGGTTCCAGAGCCTTGCCACGGGTTCATTCGCCAGCCTGTTGAGCGAGTAGCTCATCCATGATCTCCTGGCGGTAGCGGAAATTTGTGCGTTTGAGCCGTGCGAAGGAAGATGACGAGTCGCACCTGTCAAAACCCCAAGCGTTCGAGGTCTTCACGTTCGCGTTTGGCGTCTTCCAAAGTGTAATCGATCCACACATCATGGGCTTTCAGAAACCCATCGAGCTGATAGCGGGTTCCAAAACCCAGGAGGCGCCGCAGCTCGGCCTGCGTGACATGACCACTCTTGTATTCCTCCAACACGAATGCCTCTAGCGCGCGCCGCGATAGGTCGACACCCGCGGCGCTCAGCCGGCTGGCGAGATCATCAGGAATTTGTACGGTCAGGTTCATGACTCTCTTCCTTAGGTTAAATCCATTTCTCTGTGTGGCGATGCCTGCATCGCGGCCACTAGGTCGGTGTCGGCATAGGGGCTGCTTTCATCGGGCAAAGCCCATGCAAGGGCGACGGAAGCATCAACGACCAGAGGCATTTATCGGCGGCCACAGTTGACATAATCGCGCGTCGTCCAGCCTTCAGGATCAGGTTTGACGCGGGCGCGTAACGCACGCATCTCGGCGAGCACACTGCCGGGAGATACGGGACGGAAGCCAGCATCTCCCTCAAGCAGACGCAACGCGGCATCCTTCGCTAACCGCTCGGCGTCGGTGCCTGCGTTTTTGGCAATCTGCGCAAGTTGCGCTTCCTGCTCGGGGGTGAAGTGTAGTTCCATCACCTTCAAGAATACGGGAGAACCGGCTCCGGGGCAACGCCAAAAAAATTCGAGCGGCCGCCGCCAGAAACACGGCTGGCAACGCTCGGAGCGTCAAAAACAGCGTGCCGTGCTAAGATGCATTGAGCTCGCGGGGCGGCGACATAGGGCTTTTCGGGGTTTGCTGACCAACCACGTAAAGGCCGCCACAGCACCGCAGAAGCTGGAGATCGGTTTCGACAATAATGTGTAAGTTTTTCCTTTGCTGTGCCGTCTTGCTGATTCCTGCCAGTCTTCACGCTCTCTTGCCGAGTGAGAAGGCTCACGAGCAGGCGTCAGCGCGAGTGACGGTGCGTGCGCGCGGGCCGGGTTGTTCGGTAGACCTCGACGATCAGCGGCTGGGCAAGACGAATGACATCGGGGTCCTCGTTTTGCAGGAAGTTGAGCCCGGAGACCACTACCTCCACCTCCGCTGCCCCAGTGAAGAAGAGAAAGCCTTCTTCATTTCGCCTCGTTCCGGGGAGAATGTCGCGCTCGATGGGAAGAAGGCAGAAGAGGCTTCCAACCCTAACGCCAATCCGGCGCTCAGCCTCGCCGAAGTCAAGATTCAGTTACGCCAGTTGGTTCAGCAAGCAGTGCAACTGCGGGCCCGAGGCAGGCTGGATGAGGCGGTTGAACATCTGCGGGCGGCGCTCAAACTCGACGCGGAGAATTCCGACCTGCACCGTGAGCTGGGAATCACGTTCCTGCTGGGCAAGGACTGGAAGCGGGCACGAGTCGAGATGCTGGAAGCCATCCGGCATGACCCGACGGATGCAGACGCTTACAACGGTCTTGGCTACGCACTGGAAAAAATGGGCGACTTGGACG
>JBEKME010000103.1:0-22199 GCA_050008675.1 Terriglobia bacterium | reverse complement strand
ATTGGGAAGGGGGTAGGTCTACACTACAACGACCTGAAACAAGTGCGCATTCATCGCCAAGAACTTATCCGGCAGGAAAGCCAAAAGTCAGATGAAAATCGCTCCCAACTGCGAAAGTCGGGTTAGTAGAGGCGGGCTCCAGACTGTGTGAAAACCTCAACAGAAAACTGGAAATCAGAAACCGGAAGATTGGTGCTTGGTGAGGCAAGTTGCCGTCCTGAACCGCGGCAAGAAGGGCGAGGTGTCACCCTGCCCTTTCGTCGCGAATTTTCAGCCCAGCGAGGGGTCTCGGCTGTCACTGATTCCATGAAGGGCGGGATTCCTCTCCCGCAAGGCGGGATCAGGAAGCCACGCCCATGCTTTCAATCAGCAGGGTTTCCGCTTTCCAGTTTCTATTTTCCAGTTTCTGGTTTCTGGTCTCCAGTTTGGGCCGCTCCTTCATCCGTTTTCGGTTCCTCTTCCAAGTCCTTTGCGAACACGGCATAGCCAGGGTTGGGCGGAAAGAGGTTGGACATCAGGATCATCCGGCGGCGCAACTGTTGGAGGGGCAAGTGTTCGGGTCCCACCCGGATCTGGACGTCGTGCCACAAGCCGTGCATGTATTCAGCTAAGGTGCTCACCAGGGAGATGTCCCGGTAAGGCTCATACTGAAGGCGACTACGGCGCCAGGGGCGAATGGCGAGCAGTGCCTGCTTGGCGGTCAGGGATTCTTCATCAATCTCGCCGCGCACTCCGTGGCGAAGCTCCTCATCCAGGAGCTCATCGTAGGCGGCGAGTTCCGAACTGGTAAGACGTGGCCGCAGCAACTCGGCGACACTCGCCAGGAACTCGAACCCGGTGTCGTGGGCGTCAACTTCCCGGCAGGCGAGGAGGAGATTGGTCCTTTCACTTGTTTCAACCCACGCGGCCGTGTGAGTGGCGCCTTTGGGTTTAGCCGGGCAGACTACATCCCCGGACTCCACACAAGCGATGTAAGGAACCATCAGGACTCGAAGCGCGCCGATGCGCTCGGCGATGCCCACTGGAATTGCCTGAGCCGGTTCTCGCACCATGGTCCGCTCCTCCGCAGGAGTCAGCGTGAGCATGGAGTGGATTTCCCAGCCGTGAGCCAGGTGTGAGAGCGGGACGAATTTTCCTTGCACGTACTCGCTGACCGCGATGCTATCCTGCCCCGGGATTTGCGGAGTGCTCAAGTTTCACCATCCCACCTCCCCTGCCATCCAAATCAGGGGGTTGCGTTGCTGGCAGCATGCTGAAAAACCCCTCCAACATGTCATTCCGAGCCCTTCGCTGTCATCCTGAGCGCAGCGAAGGATCTCGCTCTGCCCGCTCAGGGTAAACTCCGCGAGGAATCTCGCACGTCGTTTTTTGCCAGAGCGAGATTCCTCGCTTCGCTCGGAATGACAACGATCAGCATCCTGCTAGGGAGTATTCTGAGCAATTCTGGTCCGTCTGTCCAGCAGGGATTCAGATTCGCTGGCCAGCGCTGCAAGGAAGTTGCCGGGATGCTTCGTTCGGCTTAGGCCGTCGTCCTCAGCATGACAGGGCCCTGCACCGGGTTTTCTAACCCAAAAGGGTAAGTACTTGGCTGCACTGCTTTGCTCATCTTCCGTATGTTCGCGACCCGTTCATCCAAGTCGGGAGTGATTTTGGTAACCCTCCTATGCTAACATCACTTTATGGAAGTGAAGATCGAGCTTGCGGAAGACATCAAGCGGCGCCTCGAAACAGACTGGGGTGATGTGTCCAGGCACGCGCTCGAGGGCCTCGCGATCGAGGCTTACCGTGCACGTGTCCTCAGCCGTGCGCAAGTCCGGCGCATGCTCGGGTTCGAGACCCGTAGCGAAGTGGATCAGTTCATGGCGCACCACGGCGTACCTTTTGACTACACCGTCGAGGATTTCGAGTTCGACGCGGAAACCAGCCGGTACCTGCGAGAAACCCGGAGCAGGGAACTCCAGCGGCGATGATCGTCATCGCCGATACCACTCCTCTGCATTATCTCGTCCTCCTGAACCACGCTGACATTTTGCGAGAACTGTACGGACGTGTGATCATCCCTGAGGCCGTTTTCGGCGAACTGCAGGTGGACAGAACACCCGCCACAGTCAAACAATGGATTGCGAGTTGCCCAGACTGGCTGGAGGTACGACGGGCTTCGGTTGCTCTTAGCCGTGGCATCCGAAACCCGTGATCGGCTCCTTCGTCGGGGAGCGTCCGCTGGCCGGCGCAGGCGTGGCGCGGTATCCTCGGCGTGATCGACGGCTTCAAAACTGAAGGCATCAAAACCGACGCCGACATCAAATTCCGCAGAGATTTCCTGCGCAAGATTGGACACAAACTGTAGCGGCGATTTTACATCGCCACGTCGCGGCTTCCCCGTCGTCGGGCACGAGCATCTTGGCCGTGCCCCGCCGCTGTCTCGCCCCCACAGCTCGGGTAGCTCCAGCTTGTCGTTCCGTCCATTTCGCGCTCCAGAATGGGATTTTGCGAGGGTAGTGGGTCAGTTCGAGCAATCACTCCACGATGACGCAGTGTGCTCCTTGGCCGCGTTTCGGCGTATGGCAAAACGAAAATTGTGCTCACTCCTGAGGGAGAACTTGGTGTATAAACTAAGTCAGGGTCATTTAGGGATCGTCATTGCAAGGTGGGATAATGGCTATGTCCTCAGGGGGCTTCCAAACCACAGAAGGAGTTCTTATCGGCAAACTGGTCCAGGGGCGGTTTCGCATCCGGGCCAGGCTGGGCGTCGGTGGAATGGGAGAGGTATTCCTGGCCGACGACCTAAAACTGAAGCGCTGCGTGGCTCTGAAGCGATTGCCTCCCAAAATGCGGTCGGATGAGCGCTATCGAAGCAGCCTTCTACGCGAAGCCCGGCGCGCTTCCTCGCTCAACGACCCGCACATTGCGCAGGTGTACGACGTTCTGGAAGAGGACGGCGAGGCATTCCTTCTTATGGAGTACATCGAGGGAACTACCCTGCGCCAGAGGATCGCGTCTCCCCTGTCAGCCGTCGAATTTCTCGACATTGCAATCCAGTGCGCGGGAGCGCTCTTGACGGCTCACCGGAAGGGAGTGGTCCACTGCGATATCAAACCTGAAAACATTATGCTGACCCCGGCAGGACAGGTAAAGATCCTCGACTTTGGCATTGCAAAACGACTGCCGTTCCAGGATGCAGGAACCACGACTTCCAGCGTGGAGCCAGAGGGCCTGCTTGGTACGCCGAACTACATGGCTCCTGAGGTCCTGGCGGGTAATGTCCCGGATGCCAAGTCCGACATTTATTCTCTCGGTGTCACGTTCTATGAGGCTTGTGCAGGGAGACATCCGAGGCAGTCCAGCGCCCCGAACCCCGGTGCCACTGGGGCCGCCGTCCCAGATCGCCCCGCGCCACCGCAGGCGATTGAGCTCATCGTCAAGAAGATGCTCCACTCGGACCCGGCGCAGCGCTATTCGGACGCGGCAGAGCTGTTGCGGGACCTGCGATCAGTGCAGGAATCCAGATCGTGGGAATTGAGTCCGCATCGGGGCCGCGCCGGTCTGATTGGCCCCCGCAGGGCGCTCGCCATGGGGGCCGCGCTTCTTTTGGCGATACTGGCCTGGGTGGCAGTAACCCAGGTTCGGCCCTTGGTATACCGAGCACTGCACCCGGTTCCGGAACAGAAGCAAGTGGCTGTGCTGCCCTTCTCGGTCGCAGGTGCGGATGCCAGCACCAAGGCTTTTGCCGATGGCCTCAGTGAGGTATTGAGCGCCAAACTCACTCAGCTCACCGAGAGGCCGCAATTCCAGGTCATTCCTGTAAGTGAAGTACGGGCCAGGCATGTGGCAACGGCCGCTGACGCGCGCAAGGAATTTGGCGTGAACCTAGTGATCGAAGGAAGCTGGCAGCAGGCCGGTGGCACGGTTCACGTTGTTCCTGTGTTGATCGATGCGACCAGGAATCGCCAACTCAGAGCGAATGAGTTTGTCGCGGCGTCAACAGACCCAATTGGCCTGGAGGCGGAGGTAGCTTCCGGGGTGCTTCGGATGCTGGAGGTCGAGCTCCGGCCCGAGGAACAGTCATCTTTCAAGGGACAAGGGACAACCGAGTCTGACGCCTACGCACACTACCTACGTGGCCGAGGTTACCTCGAAGAGTTTGCAAAGCCTGAGAATATCGATACTGCAATCTCCGAGTTCAGCGGCGCGCTTCAGCGAGACCCCTATTACGCTCGGGCCCTTGCGGGTCTGGGCGAAGCCTATTGGAAGAAATACGAGGCGACGAACGATCCCCAGTGGAGCACGCTATCCAAGACGAACTGCGAGCGGGCAGTCAATCTGGCCGAGTCCGAATCTGCCGGCCACGCCTGCCTCGGGCAGGTTCTTCATGGGACTGGGGAGTATCAGCAGGCATTAGTGCAATACCGGCGGGCGCTGGAGCTCGAACCCACCAGCGACGATGCTGTAGCAGGCTTGGCCGGTGCCTACGCCAGTCTTGGCAAAACCAAAGAGGCCGAAGCCACGTACCGCAAAGCGATCGCCCTCCGTCCGAAATACTGGCCGGGCTACAACTCCTTGGGCGTCTTCTACCACAATCATGGCCGTGATTCCGAAGCTGCCGAAATGTTCGCCCAAGTTGTATCGATTGCCCCTGATAGCTTCCGTGGTTGGAGTAATCTCGGAGGCGCTTACGTTATGGAAGGTCGCTACGCGGAGGCTATCGAGACGCTGCAGCGCTCGATTACCGTCCGACCCACCGACCGGGCATATTCCAATCTGGCGACGGCGTTCTTCGATTTGCGGCGCTTTGGTGAGGCTGCCCGAGCCTACAATGAAGCCCTGCAAATCGATAGCGCGAAGTATGTAGTTTGGGGCAACCTGGGTGACGCGTACCAGTACTCGGGAGACAGGGACCGCGCTTCTGTTGCGTATCAAAAAGCAATTGCGCTTGCCAAGAGAAGGCTTGAAGTGAACCCGCGGGATGCGACGGTGCTTGGAAACTTGGCACTGTACTACTCTGATTTGGGACAAGTCAAGCTCGCCCACGAAAATCTTGGCCGCGCCTTACGGCTGGTCCCAAACGATGCCGGCGTGCTCCTCGATGCGGCACTGGTTTACAACAATTTTGGTGATGTTGGGCAGGCGATCCACTGGCTGGAGAAGGCTTTGCAGCAGGGATTCTTGTTTGATACCGTGCGAAACGCCCCCGTATTCGATAGCTTACGCGGAGATCCGCGGTTCAAGTCTTTACTCGATCGATACGGATCGCGGCGCGAGGAGAGTTCACCGAGACCCTTTGAGCCAAGGCAGGGGTGAGCCGTGGTGCTTACGGGTCACTGTTGCGGGCAAGACCCTGAATACCATCCCCATTTAAGGAGGAAGAAAACAATGGCAAAAAAAAGTAGTCCGTCCAAGAGCAAGAAGAAAGGCGCTAGCAAAAGTGGCGCCCCAGCAACGGTGTGTCAAGACGTGGCAATAGAGGTCTGTTGTGACCAAAGACGCGCTAGTGTGGGCTCTTACATCATCTGGACTAACAGGCGAACGAGCCCGTGCCATGTCGATTTCAACGATCCAAATGATGGCTGCCCCCTCGATCAATGCTCATTCGTTGTACCGGCAGCTTCTGCCTTGGGCCCCGGGACGTGGCCCACCAAAGTTGTGGGAACAGGAGGCGGCAAGTCCTATCACTACAACTCGAAGTGTTGTCCTAGGCCGGGCATTCCAATAGTGATTATCGATTGAATTCAGGCGCAGTTGGTGCGGCGCTTGACCGTGCGGGCTCAAACCTCTATGCGGCGGGGCTGGATTGTCCGAATCGGGCAGCTCCAGCCCCGCCTCTGTTTGCAGAGCATCGCACTACTCGACCAGCATACTGTATTCGTTGTAGACGGAGCCGAGGTTCTCGACCGTAATGGTGAAGGGACCGGCCCACAGTGGCGTAAAGGTTGCCACGCACCGGTCATACTGGCACGTGTCGTCGTCGATTAAGTTGCCCTTCTCGTCGTACACGCGGAGAAAGGGGCATGCCACTTCCCGCCGACACCACCGAAATCGTCCCTGCCTGGCGCCACAGCTCGTGAGCTTCAGCGAACGGCGCGGATTTATTATGTCTATTGAGGGAAGGCGGCAGGCGGGGTGATTTTCTGCCAGCCTTCTCCGTTGAGTGCAGCGAGAAAAGCCAGCAGATCCTGCTTGGTTTGCTCATCCATATAAAAGGGTGTGAGGCGAGTGTCCAGGTGGGGGTTCGGCAACCCTCCCTTGGCGTATAAATCCAGAACCTCCCCGAGAGTTTTTATGCTGCCGTCGTGCATGTAGGGGGCGCGATGGGCAAGATCGCGCAGAGTCGGCACTTTGAATTTCCCCCAATCGCCGCGCTTTTTCGTAATGATTTCGCGGCCCGGATCGGGGTTGACTTGATCCATGCCGATTCCCAGGTTCGCAAACTTCTCCGTGGTGAAGTTCGGGCCGGAGTGGCATTCGGCGCATTCACCTTTCTTGTTGAAGAAATCCAGACCATCCTTCTGCTGTTTGGTCAGCGCGGACTTGTCGCTGGCAAGGTAGCGGTCGTAGGCAGAATTGCCCGACAGGATCGTGCGCTCGAAGGTCGCAATGGCTTTGGCGATTCGCTCGAAGGTGATCGCGCCGTCGCCGAAGGCGGCAGCAAAAAGTGGAGCGTAGCCTTCGATGCCGCGAAGCCGTTGGACTTCTTGGTCCGCAGTCATGCCCATCTCATCGGGATTGGTCACCGGAACAATAACTTGTGACTCCAGCGTAGGTGCCCGCCCATCCCAGAATTGCGATTTGCCCCAGGCGCGGTTGACGAGCGTGGGTGGATGGCGCACTCCCGGCTTTCCATTCACGCCCCTTGAAAGCGGCGTGCTGGCTGCGAAGGCATGGGCCGGCTCATGACAGAAGGCGCAAGACACCGCGCCATTGGCAGAGAGACGGGCATCGAAAAACAGCAGCTTGCCAAGCTCGGCGCGCGCGGCTGAGTAAGGATTGTCTACCGGCCAGGGAAGGGGTGGGAGACCTCGAGGAACCGGGAAATCCGCTGATTTGGGTCGAACGCTTTCTGGGGGCACGGAGGCGGGGAGGAGGATCAGTGTCAAAATCGCTGCCCTGCTCGCGAAACTCAATAACGGCGGCAATCACTCCTCCCCGAATGCCGGATTCGGTTTCAAGAAGTGGGGAAGGCGCGGCGTGATGAACCGGAAGCGCCGGCCGATGATCATCT
Organism: Terriglobia bacterium; assembly: GCA_050008675.1. GTDB lineage: Bacteria > Acidobacteriota > Terriglobia > UBA7540 > UBA7540 > CAVROP01. The sequence continues at coordinate 14,983 of JBEKME010000103.1, read as the reverse complement.
TGACCAGCAGATGATCGGTGCTGCGCGTTACGCCCATGCCCACGCCGAGGTTGAATTCCCAGTTCGGACCGAAGTCATAATCGATCGTGGGAATGATCTGTTGTTGCTGCAGATATAGGGGGTCAAAACCCGTCACAGGTCCCAACGAGCCGTAGTATTCGAGCCCCGCACTGAGTTTCCGCGTGACGGAATAAGCGGCCTTGAAGTTCGGAGAAAACTCGACGCCTCGAGAGACACTGGGCCCGTGAAACGACCGCTCGAGAGCGGGATTGAAGGCCAGATACCAAGACTTCCACTGTTTGTCAACGATGGGGCGAATTTCCCAGGTCCAGGTATCTGCGGAAAAGATGGCCCGCTGGTAGCCGAATTCCGTCGAAAGGCTCACCCCGACCGGCCAATGCCATTTCTCCGGAACGCGAACCCGGGGACGGATGTGATCACCAACCCACTTGTAGCCCTGGTGGGGACCGTAGCTCGTGAAGATGTACAATCCCGTTTCAAACCAATCCGTCCAACCCTGGGTAATCTCAACCGTTTCGTGGGTTTGATGTTCATCCGGAAGAACACCCTGGTCAACGGTCTTGAAACCTTCAAACGTGAAGTTACTGTGCAACTCGACCATAGTGCGGCCGGGCGCCACCGTGTCGGATCCGTAGACCTGAATCTCGTAGTTGCCTTGCGCATAGAGCGGCAGAGAAGCTATGGCAGTTAAGAGGGCGAATTGGATGCCTTTCACGAGGGTTGGCTTCATCGCTTCTATGATAGCCGCGTCCTGGGGGCGTGATCAAGTTAACACGGGGACGCGGTTGAGAAAATCATTTCCAGTGTACCGGAAGGCTGCTGAAGAATTCGCGGTCATCGCCATTCTGCTCCCGTCCTAGCCCGCATTTCTCACCACGGGTCTGGAAGGGCGGGGGTTCAGCCCCGCCGTTACAAGGCCTTCCTGATTATTCCTGTGTCAACAAAACGGTATGGCCGGTCGTACATCGAAGGAGTGGCTCCCGCTTGCAAATGACGCTGAGAGCATTCATACTGCTACCATGAGCCTCAAGAATGCAGCACTCCTGGCATTGATCGGAACAATTTTGCTGACGGTTTTGGTATTGGCACATTTCATTTCTACCGTATTGGGGGTCATGCGTGATGTGGTTCCAGCGATGGCGCTGTTGACGTCGCTGGTTCATCTGTTCGCGAGCCTCAGTGTGGTGGTGTTCTTTTACGTCTTCTACCGAAAGCAATCCTGATACTCGAAGAGTGCCACATCAAGCCGCCGCAGCCGTATTAACTGATGACCCACGCCGTGGACTTGTGTTTCGCCAAAACTGCACCTCCCCCGACGTGGGGGACGTTCCTCGACAGTCACCTGAGGCAATGGGTCTCGACGGGTTCCCTAGTGGGTGCCGACGGTGAACTTTCGAATCCTCTTTGTCTTTGTGGTTTTTTGCCCACCAACGGCGCCGCGTGATGCATTTCAACGTCACCGCCCATCCCACATGGTGCGGCAGTTATGGTGCCGTATTGGAGTTTTTGGGGCGGACAGGCGGTGTAACCACCGTTGAACCCGCCCATCAAGTAATCGAGCGTTCCCGTCAAAGCAAATCTTCGAAACTTGCAGGATTGGCCTCGGATTGGGGAGATCGGTCCTGCCTTGTCGCCTTCTGTTTAGCGACGAATCCGCAGGGGCAATCCGATGTTCTGGGCGAGCGACGGCATACTCGGAAACTATCCTGAGTGAGTACTTCGCCGGATTTGGAATGATAAACGCCCTTCCACACCGAAATCCACCGGGGCCAGGCGGCAGGCCAATTGATGGGCAGGCGACTTTTCAGGCCGAATCCTCAGCCAGCATTGCAACTGTGTATTTTGCAGCGATTTGCGACGAATCGAGGCCGGTGCCGATCCCCCGTAATTGTGATTACACGTTAGCAAATGGCGGCTGAACCGACGTGGCTCGCACGGCGTATCGGCAAAAAGGTCCAGGCGGCGACGAGGACAAGACCGTCGGCCCGCCTATCAACCGGAATGCCGAGGGCTTATGAAGGGTTCAGAGGGGGGGCGCACGCCGTCTGGTAGATACACAACTAAGCATGTGCCACCTATTGCGGGAGAGACGATGGCAGAAGGTCAGTTCAATCTTTATTACATTCTCGGCATCTACCGTTCGTGCGGCGTGCTGTATCACTGCGACCCTGTGTAAGCGGCGGGTCTCACGGGATTTCAGAACGGGCGGCGCGATACTTCAAACAACGTCTTTGCTTCAAGGTGATTGATGCCGTTCGCCTGGGCCTCTGCTCTCGCTTGGATCCACTGAGGATGATCTCGGCCTCGAGTTGCTGGAAGCAGCGTCGTAAGGCTGAATCGAGAGGCGGTGCATTGGGCATCGCCTGAGAGAAGCCGGGACGAAGAATGCGGGCGTGGACGCGGGTGAAGAACAGGCAGGCGCGCAGCCCGAACTCCGTCACCTGAAAGTGATGGGTCCCCGGGATCTGTTCAATGAAGCTATGCAGGCGCAGTCGCCTCAGGTCGTACGTCATCCGGCCGGGGGTAATGGATTCGGGCCGTCGCCCGGTGAGCGCGGCGATATGCTCGCGCAAGTCGCGATGAGCGAAACCGCAAGGCAGGAGACGGAACAAGATGCCACTCACTCCCCTCCTGGTCAACCGGAGCGAAAGGCCGACTCCCGCAAAAAAGCGCGAAACCCCCTGAAGGTGCGACATGAGGAGAGTCTCGTCAGAACTCGAACGTGTGGAAACGGCAAGAAGAATCGCCTGCACTTGGTGTTGCATGCCAGGGGTCAAGAGGTTCGCAGCCCAGTACGATTGTACTGTTGCAGATTGCGCCTACAAGGGTTATGAACATGCCTTAAGTTGTGAGAGGAGGAAATTAACGGATTTAAGAAAGTGCTTGACAAGATAATGTTTTTTGATAGAGTACGGTGCCCGTACGGGTGCGCAGCAAGTTATTGACTTGTGGGAAATAAACGAGTAGGCTCTCCGGTAAGCCGGTTCTAAACGAGCCGGCTAACTTCCATGTTTTGAGGAGAGCCCAAATGAAAAACCTAGTGCTGACGTTCCTGCTTGTACTGCTTGTACTTGCGACAGCTAATTCGGTTCGGCGGATGGTGGGGGGAACTGCGACGTTCACAAAAGAGGGACTGACGTTGGTGGCGATTGGTACTGATCCTGTTCCGCTACCGCCGCCGCCGCCTCCGAAGCCGACCAATTAAGTGCCCCCGAATCGCGCGAGCGATCCGGAGGATGGTGGTTTGATAGCGCGTTCTCGGACCGCTCATGGACAGCAACATAGCCAGCTACGTATTGCAGGACGCTGGGATCTTTATTGAAGCTGCCTTGGTCCTTTACTTGGCTTGGAGCAGCCAGTGGAAGAGGCAGGGCGCCGTCGCTTTTTACCTTACCTCCCTGCTGGTCGCCCAACTGACACGGGCCTGTGTCTTGCATGAGTTTGGCTTGGCCTCGCTGCGATATTATTACGTCTACTGGAGCACAGATTTCCTGCTGGTCATCAGCGCCTTCCTGGCAGTGTGCCTCTTCTTCCGACGCGTATGCTTGCGCGAGGAGAAGAAGTGGCGCCTCATCCGATTTTTGCTCGTGTTCCTTTCTGTACTGGTCGTTGTCATTTCAGGCCTATCTCTATCCCTCAATCTCAACGATTTCTTCACCTATTTTATTATCGCGTTCAATCAGAATCTGTACTTTACTTGCCTGGTGCTGAATACTCTGCTGTACCTCCTGCTGCAATACATCGATTCTACTGACGATCAACTGGGACTGCTGGTGTGTGGAGTGGGCTTCCAGTTTGCTGGTCCGACTGCAACTTTGGCGCTGCTCCACCTCACCGCTGGCGTGCGCTTTGCCCAGTCATTGACTTTCTCCGTCATGCCCCTCTGCACTTTTGGAATGCTTCTGTTGTGGGGTTACGCGATAGTACATGTGAAAGACGAGGCAACTCAGGTTTCCCCGGCGTGAGATCCCTGTCCTGGCCGAGGTCACCGCGCATTTGAATGTCCAAATTTAGGTGAAGGGCAATGATTCTTGCTGCGCTTATCCTGACAATCTCGACGGCGATGTTCTTCTTCTACTTCCAAGTCGCCTGCCAAAAGATTCTGGGACGGCAGTTTAACGGGGGATACTTTCAATCCATCGTAAACGCGAACCGTTTGGAGTTTCCGTCCTTGCGAAAGTCGCTGGAGGAATTCGGCGCGCCGGTCGATTATCCCCGGCTGCGCATGATGCTTAAATGCGACTTCCTCGCCCTGACGTACCTCCTTAAGAACGCCGCGAATGTGAACCGACGCTACTCAAACGAAGAATGGCTCTTGATTCTGTATTTCCGCTGGCAGTTCCTTTCGCTGGCAGTGCGACGTTTACTAAAGGTTGGCGAGAAAAAGGCAATCCTGAGACTGATTTCAGTTCTTCAATACTTCGCAAATGTGGTTGGTCAGCGCGTGAACAAAGTGAGGTTTGGGAACTTGAGTGCAGCCGATTATCTTCTCAACCTTTAATCCAACCCGCCCCGCGGCTCCCCTGGGCCGCACCTTCCTTCCCAGGGTGTCGCCTTACTCCTTACACATCATGGCAGCGAATCGCTTGGACGTCAGGGTACGCAGTTCGCGGCCACTTTCCGGATCCCACACCTTCAGCGTCCGGTCCGCAGAAGCGGACAGCCTCCGCACAACCCAAACAGGATTGGGCCTGATAAACGCCCTTCCACGCCCACATCCATTGGCTCGCCGCACTCGGACCCTATGGCGTGATGTCATACGTGGTATCACAGAGCACTCGCGAAACGCGACACGCTGGCGTTGATCGCAAAAAATCCTCCCAGCGCGTTCCCAGTTGCCGCCTGCCACGATTGAAGGCAACTCAGAAATACTGGTAGCTCACGAACGCCAACTGTCGGCTGTCAGGAGACCACGAGGGAACGTTGATGGTGCCTTGGCCGCCGAAGAGTTTGGCCAGCACGCTGACATTTCTGTCACTCATCGACATCAGGCGCAGCATCACGTTTTTGTCCGGGGGATGGCCCGTAACGCCTTTTTCATAGGTGAGAAACACCATCTGCTTTCCATCGGGCGAAATGTGCGGGAACCAATTGTTGAATTCGTCGGCGGTTACCTGCACTTGCTCGGACCCGTCGGAACGCATGCGCCAGATCTGCATGCTGCCGCTGCGATCGGAATTAAAGTAGATGTACTTGCCGTCGGGAGAGTATTCGGGGCCATCGTTGTGGCCCGCGCCCCGCGTCAGTTGGATTTCTTCGCCGCCCGCCACGGGAATCGTGTAGACGTCGAACGCGCCATTCCGCTCGCCGCAAAAGCAGAGAGTCTTCCCGTCTGGCGAGCAGCCGTGCCAGTAAGAGGGCGACTGCTGGGTGACGCGACGGGGCGTGCCTCCGGCAAGCGGCAAGACATAAATGACGGAAGCGCCCTTCTCTTGCGAGCTGTCGCTGATAGCGAGCCATGAGCCGTCGGGCGAAATGCCGTGATCGTTGTTACAGCGCGTAGCAAACCCGGTGTCGATGATTTCCGGCTCACCTCCGGTGACAGCCACTCGATAGAGGCGCCCGTCGCGATTGAAAATCAACTGGCGCCCGTCGGGTGTCCAATTGGGAGCTTCGATGCGCCCGACTGTGACGTAGGCCACGCGCCGGTCCGTCGAGGCGATGGCCACTGTTTCGAGCGTGCTGTAAAGGGCAGGCGCGCCGGCCGCGCCGGTGGGCTGCGCCTCGAGTTCTACATCGGAGAACACAGCCTTCTCGAGCGCGTTTTTGTCGTGCGAGCACACCCCGATGCCTACATAGAACGGCGCCACGAACGGAACTCGAATCGAGGCGCCGGCCATGTGGAGCGCCTCGCCGCCCGCCGAGAGCAGCAGATAGGCGAATTGACCTTTCGTTTCGAGACGCACCCGCCGAGGAGCGGAAATGTTCGATTCGATCTCCTGCGTCGCAGTTCCTTTGTCGTCGCGGTATTGGAGCGAGGTCAGACCGTTGCCGTGCAAGGCGACGTCAACGTAAGCGGAGTCTGCACCCAGGCTTTGGCGGATCATCAAAACCGCTTTGCGATGCGGATTTCCGCCCGCGCCGATGAAGCTGATGTTGGCTGCAAGGCTGACGCGGTCGCCCGAAACCTTTTTCCAGACGAAGTGGAAAGCGTCTTCCTTGAACCACATGTTCTCTCCACTCCCGGCAACCGTGTAGCTCTTTTTCGTGGCGTCGTATTCAACCGAGCCGGGATGAAGAACGGAGCCAATGTCAGCATGACTTTCGAACAATCCTATCGGACCCCTTGGGGCGTTGGAAGCTCGAGGCAGGGTCGGGTCATTCGGCATGCCTAAGCCATCAGCCTTTGGCGCGCCGTTATAAATCCGTGGCGCGCACACCAGCAAGCAAACGATGGCCAAAACCGCGAGGCTCGCAAGGTTTTTCTTGTTCACGGGAACTGACCTCCATGTGACCGGGACACAGCGCGGCATAGCCGCAACCCAAAGATCAAGTTTTCATTGCCGATTGCTGATTGCCGATTGACGATTGACGATTGAAAAAGTGGTGTGGCAACTCCCTCCAATGTCCATCAGCCCGCCACGGCGGGGCAATCGGCAATCGAAAATCGGCGATTCCAGCCATCCTCGGCCAGGCGATGATGACAGAAACTCTTCGCAAGAAACGAGGAAGTTTGGAACTAGTGCTACAACGCGGCCTCGTGGCCGCAACCAAAAGCAGATTCTTCACTGCGCTCAGAATGACATGTCATCCTGAGCGCAGCGAAGGATCTGCTTTTCTTCGCGCCGCGCGATGAAGTTGGCGCCTAGTGCTACAGGGAAAGTACAACAGCAAGGGAGAACTGTCAATTCGGACGCGAAGAACAGCTTGGCGCTTGCCCCGCTCGGACCGGAGGCGACATCTGCCGTCGCGAGGCCGGGAGACTAAAGACGGGTAGTGGGTCAATTTGATGCTGTAGCGGCGATCCCGCTCCGAGCGGGATCGCCAAATGGCGGCGTAAAGCCGCCTCTACATCAAATTGACCCACTACCTAATGACGAGCCTGTAACCGCTTCGGCGTCTGCTTCGTCTAGCTTATGGACACGCCAGTGTAGGCGTGGAAGGAGGAACACTGCATGAAGAGAACGTCATTTTTGTTGGTGCTGTTACTGGCCTGCGGCTTGCTAATGTTAGGCCGAACGATCGTTGCGCAGGAGACGCCCGCCAACGTCGCCGGAACTTGGCAAATGACCTCTGAAGGTCGCAATGGCCCCATGACGCAGACGCTGACCATCCAGCAGGACGCGGCCACAATCAAGGGCATGCTCAGCGGACCGCGCGGAGACACCCCGTTTGAGGGAACCGTTGCGGGCAATAAGATCAGCTTCACCATCAAGCGCGACACTCCCAACGGCACGTTCACGATGGAATACTCCGCCACGGTGGACGGAGACTCGATGGCAGGAACTATACACAGCGAACGATTTGATAGAAAGTTCACCGCCAAGCGCGGGAAGTGAGTGGAAGCTTGTTTCTGATGGCAGTCTGGGCCGGCGCGGCGTTGGCCCACGGCCAAGGAACCGCTCAGTCTGCGGCGCCGGCTGGTCCATCTGCCTCTCAAACTATTAAACCCGTAGGTGTGCCCACCCCGATTCAGGTCCCGCTTTTCGGACTTGCGGCTTTTGTAGCGCCGGTGTGTTCCCGGCGCCCAGGCGCTCATCCCGGTGCGTCCTCTTGGTAGCGGCGATTTCATATCGCCACGTCGCGGCGTCCTCATCATCGTGGCACGGCCATCCTGGCCGTGACCTGCCGCTGTCTCTCTCCCAGAAGGTGTGAAAAAATCGCGTTGTGGCGGCGCGTCGTAGGGGCAACCCTTGTGGTTGCCCCAGGGCGGCCACAAGGGCCGCCCCTACAACGCGATTTTTTCACACCTTCCCACAGTTCGGGTAACTCCAGCTTGTTATTCCCTCCATTTCGTGCTACAAAATTGGATTAACACTACCTTTGGGTCTGTCTCGCAGAGCGGGATCCCGCCTTGCGAGAGAGGCATCAGGGCATTATTTTTCGCACTGATTGCGCTGTCAAATGGGGGATTCTTCGTTCGGCCCAGGCCGACGGACTCAGAATGACACACGGTGGGGTTATCCTCTACGAATGACGGACGGTGCCTATTAGCGGGGGGTAGTAGGTCAGTCAGATGCTTCGCAAAAGCCCTTTAGAGCACGTCACGAGCTGCCACGGCAGAGCGCCCGTCCGACCATTGTGACGCTCCGTCCCGAGCAGGAAGTAGCCAACATGGCCGTTTTCAGTCAAGCCCGAACTGCCATCGCCAAGCCGCGAGCCAAGCTCCGGCAGCAGACCAGTTTCTGGGTCCCGGTTCGGGAAGCTTTCTGGAACGCTCTTGGAGAACTCCGCAGCCACAAGCTGCGATCTTTCCTCACCCTGCTCGGGGTCGTCATCGCCACCACCACGCTGATTGTCGTGATGTCGGTGGTGAACGGCATGAACCTCTACATTGCGACCAAGATCGCCAATCTCGGCACCAACACCTTCGTGCTTCATCAGTTCAAGTGGGCACAGGGTTACGACAACTACCTGACAGCGCTGCGGCGCAACAGGCCCATCCGTATTGAAGAGTACGAGTATTTACGGGAGACGGCGGTCGGCTACGAGGCGATGAGCGCCATCGCGCAACTGCAGGCTGGCCCAGAGGCGCGGTACGGCGGTCACTCGATCGATGAAGTGACACTGATGGGAATCACCCCCAGCCACGTGGACATCGGCCGGGAAAAGGTGCGCTATGGCCGCTACATTACAGACCAGGACTACCGCCACAACGAGCGGGTGTGTTTTATTGGCCAGGACATCGTGGACAAGCTCTTTCCGTCGGTCGATCCGCTTGACAAGGAATTGCTGGTAGGGGGACAGAGCTTCCGCATTATCGGCGTGGCGGACAAGGTGGGCTCCGCTTTCGGCATTAGCCAAGACAACTTCGTCTTTGTTCCGCTGGGCACTTTCCGGAACCTCTACATGCCGCGCCTGGAGCTCTTTGTTTTTGTCAAGGCGCCCGACTCCAAACACATGATGGAGCTCGAAGACGAAGTTCGTGTCCTCATGCGGGCGCGCCGCCACATTCCGTACCACGAAGACGACACCTTCGGCATTAACGCTTCTGAAACGCTGATGAGCGCCTGGCAAAACCTTACCAGCAGCATTTTTGCCGTCACCATCGGCGTGGTGGCTGTGTTCATGGTAGTGGGCGGCATTGTGATCATGAACATCATGCTGGCTACCGTCACCGAGCGCACGCACGAGATAGGGATTCGCAAATCGGTGGGGGCGCGGCGTCGCGACATCCTCTGGCAGTTCGTGTTTGAGGCCGCGGCGCTAGCCAGCGCCGGGGGGGTCATGGGAGTGCTCCTTGCCTATCTCATCGCGTGGCTGGTGGCGTTGGTCTTCACCGCCGCCGTGCCGCTGAGCGCGGTCATTGTGGGGATTACGCTTTCAACCCTGGTCGGGCTCTTCTTCGGGATCTACCCGGCGATGAGGGCGGCTGCTCTTGATCCCATCCAGGCGCTGCGAGCGGAGAAATAGCATGACGACTTACTGGCACGCTGTCGGCGAAAACCTTGTGTTAGCGCTCGACAGCCTGCGCACGCACAAGTTCCGGTCGTTCCTCACCATTTTGGGCGTACTCATCGGCACCACCACGGTGATCGCGGTGGCTTCCATCATTGCGGGTCTGGATACTCAGTTGGTGCAACTGGCCGAGCAGTATGGCACAGATGTTCTATGGGTCTACAAGCTGCAGATGGGCACGCCGCACCGCCTGACCCGCGAGGAGCGGCTACGTAAACCGCTCAACCTCGAAGACGCCAAGGCCATCAAGGAGCAATGCCCGGACGTCGCGGATGTGTCGGTGGGCATACTCAGGGAGATGAGTGAGTTTGGCCCGCCACCCTCCACGGCGCGCTACAAGGGCCACGAGATGTCGGGCGCCCAGTTCATGGGCGTGGATGCCAACTATCTGGCTATGGCGAACTCGTCGCTCTCAGACGGTCGCTTCTTCACGCCGGCGGACGACCTTCACCGCCGCGACGTCACCGTGATCGGCGCCAACGTGGTGGAACGCTTGTTCCAGCTCGAGGACCCGGTCGGCAAGAGTATCGTGGTGGACGGACACACGCTCGAAGTCGTCGGCACGCTCAACAAGTTCAAGGGATTCCTGGGAGACAATCCCGATGATCGGGACATCTTCGTACCGTACTGGACCTACAAGAAGCTTTATCCCGACGCTAAAGACCACTTCCTCAGCGTTCTGGCGTACCGCGGAAGGCTGGAAGATGTGGAGGACGAAGTCCGCGGCTTGCTTCGTCGTCGCCGCCACGTGAAGCTTTCGGAGCCGGACAACTTCGGGCTCGCAACGGCGGAGTCCCTCATCACCGAGTTTCGCGGAATTATCGGCACAGTGGCGCTGGTCATGGTGGTGGTCTCCTCCATTGGTCTGCTGGTCGGGGGCATCGGCGTGATGAATATCATGCTGCTCTCGGTCACGGAGCGCACGCGGGAGATTGGTGTGCGCAAGGCTATAGGCGCGCGCCGGCGCGACATCGTTTGGCAGTTCCTGCTTGAAGCCATTGCGCTCACCGCCTCGGGCGGCCTCATGGGAATCGCCGTGGGCTGGTTGCTGAGCTTCCTCATCCGAGTTTTTGTGCCAAGCCTGCCTTCAACCGTCCCACTCTGGTCCGTCGTGGCGGGTTTCGTCGTCGCGACAAGCGTCGGCCTGTTTTTCGGCCTCTGGCCGGCCTTGAAGGCTGCGCGCCTCGATCCCATCGCGGCCCTCCGGTATGAGTAGCGCACCGCGGTCGTCGGTCCTAAACCTCCAGGACCTCCCGCTCCTCCGACGGATACTGTTCTTGAAAGGCTCGCTTTGCGGTCCTTACGAATGTCCAAACGTTCGCGTAAACGGCACGAGGGGGCGGACTACGGGTTGATCTTGAACTCCGAAGCTGGATAAAGCATCACATGCGGCGGGTGGGGACTGGACGGAGGGTCGGCCAAGAACTCGAACAGTCGATATGAGCCCTACCTTACGACTTCTTTTCATGCACCGTTGCACCCAGTCCCCCGCGGGAGGTGTGAATAGGGATTTCGTGACTGCGGTCTGGGCGGTGTTGTGCACGTCGGCGCCCAGCCCGCATTGCACGTGCCTATCGGTCGCTGTTATACTGCCAGCGAAAGGCCTGGGTAACTCCGATGACGCTGCACGACTACAAAACGGTTCTTTACCGCCAGGATGATGGTTCCTGGGTCGCAGAGATCCCCGCCCTCACTGGCTGTTACGCGTTGATGCCTACTCGCGAAACCGCGCTCGCTGAGCTCGGCAACGTCTTTGAGATGATCGCCGAAGAATACCGCGAAAGGGGCATCCCACTTCCCGCCGACACCACCGAAATCGTCCATGCCTAGCGCCACAGCTCGTGAGCTTCAGAGAACGGCGCGGAGACTCGGCTTCACAAGAACACGACAGACGGGAAGCCACGAGCGCTGGAACCACCCTGACGGTCGCGGCGTGACCATCCCTCTCCACGGCGGGCGAGAAATTGGTCCCCCTCTTTTTTTCAAGATCCTCCGACAACTTGGTGTCACTTACGAGGACTTCCAGAAGCTCCGGTAGCGCGGATTTACACCTTCTTATCCCGAACGATGGCCCGCAGTTCTCCTCGCGTGAGGCGCACCGAAATATCGCTGCCGAGTACGACTGCCTCAGCGTCACGAACGATCTTGCCGGCGGCGTCGCGGGTGATGGAGTATCCCCGCTGAAGGATGGTCAGCGGGCTGCGCTCCTTCAAAATAGCCTCCACATGTGCCAGGCGGTTATGTCTCTCCGTCAGGAAGCGACGGAGCGCGGCATCAAATCGCCCCAGCCGGTCGTCCAGCGCGGCACGCTTCAAACCCAGCAGCCGCCGGGAGTCGTATCGGACTACTCCCGCCGAAGCCCGCAGCCACTCCTGCCTCGCCCTATTCAACAGGGAGCGCATCGAGCGCTCAAGAGAAGCGACGGCGTCATCCACGCGCTGGGCTCTTTCGGCCAACCTGGTGGCAAGCGTCTGGAAGGCGTGGTGCATTCGCAATTCCGTCAGCCGTTGCCGAGCCTCCGAGAGTTGCAGCCGGACGATCTGGGTCATGCGGCGGGCGCGGTCCTCAAGCTCGGTGAGATAGTCCTGCTTGCGGTGGACCACAAGCTCGGCGGCGGCGGAAGGGGTAGGCGCGCGAAGGTCGGCGACAAAATCCGCGATGGTGAAATCCGTTTCGTGGCCCACGGCGGATATCACCGGAATCCCGGAAGCGGCAATGGCCCGCGCCACCACTTCTTCGTTGAAAGCCCAGAGGTCTTCAAGCGAGCCTCCACCGCGCCCCACAATCATTACCTCAACGTTCGGCTCGCGGTTAAAGTACTTGACCCCCTCAACGATCTCCCCTGCCGCGCCTTCGCCTTGCACTTTGACGGGGTAAATCAGTACGTTCATATTGCGGAAGCGGCGGCGAAGGATGCGAAGGATGTCGCGGATCACAGCGCCGGTGGGCGATGTGACCACGCCGATGGCCCGGGGAAGCAGCGGGAGAGGTTTCTTGCGGGCGATATCGAACAAACCCTCAGCGGCGAGCTTCTGCTTGAGCTGTTCGAAGGCAAGTTGAAGCGCGCCCAGGCCGGCAGGCTCCAGATATTCAACGTAAAGCTGATACTCGCCCCGCGCCTCGTAAACGCTCAGGTGGCCGCGCGCGATCACCGATATGCCGTCCTGAGGTTTGAATTTCAGGTATCGCGCCTGGTTGCGAAAGCAGACGGCGCGGAGCTGGGCGGTGGCATCTTTAAGGGTGAAATAGAGATGGCCGGAGGCGGCGGCGCGGAAGTTGGAGACTTCCCCGGTCACCCATACGTCCGGGTATTCCCGCTCTAACAGGTTCTTGATTCCCTGGCTCAGCTCGGAGACGCTGAAGATCTTCTTTGTGGGGCCGAAATTGAGAAGTGGTTGGCTCATGAGAAAGAAGTCAGGAGTCAGAAGTCAGGAGTCAGAATCCAGTTATCCTCCCTCGGTTCTCGCTTGAGAGGTGCGCGCCCGTGCCTGCATTTGACTGATGACTGAAAACTGACAACTGAAAACTCTCCACCTATTTCTTGGTAAGGAACGATATAAGCCAAAACACCAGCGTCAACACTGCACTCAAAACCAGACACGTGACGATTGGGAAGTAGAACTGCACGTTCTTGCCTTTGTAGGCGATGTCGCCCGGCAGCCTTCCTAGGCCGAAGAAGGGGAACCTGGAGCCGGTCATCATAAACAAGCCGACAGCGACGAGCAACACACCGACGATGACCAGAAACTTGCCAAGCTGGAAGGGAATCATTTGATTCACCCCACGCTTTGAATTCGCAACGCGCTATTCTCAACCTTTGGCTTTCCAGGGCTGCGGTGTAGGGACACCCTTTCTGCGCGTCTGTGTCGCTGGAAAAACCGCTTGACAAAATCCAGGAAAACCAGTTAAATACTGTACTTGAAACTGGTGCGTTGTCCAAAAGGCAGCGTCGCGGACCGTGAGGTCGCCAGTTTCATTTTTGTTTCTGGACTGCCCCCTCTGCAAAGGGAAGCGTTGGAGATTTCCCAGGGCTCAGCCAACCAAGTCCACAGTCGGGATTTCAGAATTCACCATTCATAATTCAGAATTGCCCAGCACCTGACACTTGCCCTATTCCACCGGGTGGATTCTGAAGAGCTGCGCGCCGTGGGGACGCACTTCGACACTGAACTCGCCGTCGTGGTTGCCCAGATCCTTGTGTTGCCAGAGGTCGCGCACGCCGCACTGACCGCTCAGGTTCAACTGCGTCCATTTCACGCGCATTGTGGCGGGCGCGTGATCGTCGAGGTTGAAGAGCGCAAGGTATTTATCCCGGTTGTTGGGGACGCTGGCCACCCAGGCCACCTGATTTCCTTCTGCAAACAGCTCGTGGTTCCCGGTGCTGTGCTGATCGACGGCAAGCACTTCGTCGTTGGTGAGCAGGGAGAGTGTGAATGCATCATTGCTGGGCAAGTCGCCGCCGAACATCAGCGGCGAGCGGAAAATGGACCACAGCGTCATGTGGGTGAATTGCTCGTCTTGGGTGAAATTGGTGTGGCGCTCGTTTCCCCGCTCAGCGCGGATCGCGAGGCGCCCCAGGGGCAGCATGTCAGCGTCCGGCCAGTGTCCGGGGACGGTGTGAGTCGCCCAGGCGCGGCACAAAGGGAATTGCTCCTTTAGGCTATTCCAGTTGTCCCAGAAGTCGTCGGAGATCCGCCACAATTGGGCGTGTTTTTTCAGGTATTCCGCCTGCTCGAGCGGGGCGGGTCCGGGCGAAAGGCTCAAAACAATAGGCCGCCCGGATTTCCTGATGGCTTGGCTCAAGGCGGCAATTTCGTCGCCGTGATAGGGCGAGCTCATGTCATCCGCCTTGATGTAGTCCACACCCCACTGCGCGTAGAGCTTGAGGATCGAATCGTAGTAGGCCTGCCCGCCGGGCTTGGTCATGTCCACGCCGTACATGTCCGTCAGCCACGCGCAGATGCTTTTTGGGTTGGCGACATCGCCCGCACGAAGGTTCGTGCCCAGCACCGGAAGGTTCTTCGCCACGGCTTGCCGGGGGATTCCCCGCATGATGTGAATGCCAAACTTCAACCCCAGGCTGTGGACATATTCCGCCAGCGGCTTGAATCCCTGGCCGTTTGCCGCCGAAGGGAAACGGTTCAGGGCGGGAGTCAACCGGCCAAATTCGTCCATCACCAACTCTGCGTTGGGGCGATAACCATGCGCTCCCGCTTTAGGCTCGGACCATTGGATGTCCACAACCACATATTGCCAGCCATGCTTGGCGAGATGCTTGGCCATGTAGTCCGCGTTGGCCTTCACTTCTTTTTCTGTGACCGAAGGACCGTAACAATCCCAACTG
>JBEKME010000102.1:0-22344 GCA_050008675.1 Terriglobia bacterium | reverse complement strand
GATCGGAGTCGGGAAACTTCTCCTGTGCCCACTTCGGAATCTTCACCACCACGTAGTCGATGGTCGGCTCGAAACAAGAGGGCGTCTTCTGCGTGATGTCGTTGGGAATCTCATCCAGGCTGTAACCCACCGCCAGCCGGGCGGCGATCTTGGCAATGGGAAAGCCGGTGGCTTTGGAGGCCAGCGCGGAGCTGCGCGACACGCGGGGGTTCATTTCAATCACCACCATGCGTCCCGAGTGCGGATCAACGGCGAACTGGATGTTCGAGCCGCCCGTCTCCACACCCACGGCGCGGATGACCTTGAAGGCCGCGTCGCGCATCAACTGGTATTCCTTATCGGTGAGCGTCTGCGCAGGCGCCACGGTGATGGAATCCCCCGTGTGTACACCCATAGGGTCAAAGTTCTCGATGGAGCAGACCACCACGGCATTGTCCGCGTGGTCGCGCATCACCTCGAGCTCGAATTCCTTCCACCCCACCACCGACTCTTCGACCAGAGCCTCATGGACCGGGCTGATCTCCAAACCATTCCTCACCGTTTCGGCCAGCTCTTCCCGGTTGTAGGCCATGCCGGCCCCGGTCCCGCCCAGCGTGAAAGAGGGGCGAATGATGAGGGGGAATCCCACTTGCTGAGAAAACTTGAGCGCGGCGTCCACGTTGTTCACCAGGACGCTCTTGGGCACATCCAGCCCCACGCGCTGCATGGCGTCTTTGAACCAGAGCCGGTCCTCGGCCATCTTGATGGCGTTGAGCGAGGCGCCGATTAATTGCACATTGTACTTTTCCAGCACGCCGCTTTCCGCCAGCTCGACGGAGAGGTTCAGGGCCGTCTGCCCGCCAACCGTCGGCAGGAGCGCGTCCGGCCGCTCCCGCTCGATGATGGCCGTCAGGTACTCGAGGGTAAGCGGCTCGACATAGGTGCGGTCGGCGAATTCGGGGTCGGTCATGATCGTGGCGGGGTTGGAATTCACCAGCACCACCTCGTAACCCTCGGCCTTCAGCGCCTTGCACGCCTGCGTGCCCGAATAGTCAAACTCGCACGCTTGGCCAATGATGATCGGCCCGGAGCCGATGATCAGAATTTTGCGTAAATCAGTGCGTTTGGGCATTAGTGCTCGTTGTGGCTGATTTCATCCGGCCTAACATCGCTCCGCGGAGTGTCCTTGCCCTTGCTTATGCGCTGGCGTATACGGGCCGCTTCGCCTTCCAGGGCTTGTTTCATTGTTTGGCCCTTTTCATCGGCCTCGCCGATCTGCGCAATGCTAAACCCGGATTTCTCAAAGGGGGCTGCCTGTTCTTTGGCCAATTGTTCGCAAGCTCGGTAGCTACCAAGTACGAGTGTGGGCACCAGATCGAAAATGTCCCGCAGCTTCGTCGCCAACTCAGGATCGGCGGGGGGACTCAACGGCGACCAAGCTCTTCTGTATGTTTCGTAGGTTTCGACAAAGTTGGCAATGAAGTTGTAGAGGCTGACGATAGATTTCACAGTCGCCACGCTGAGTGTGCCAAGCTGATGCGCAATCGACCTGTATATTACGAGCGTAGTCGAAGGAAGCGGTCCTAGCTCGGGTGGCGGCTTCATTAACAACTCAATTGCACCGCAGATGCTGTGCCGTTTTTCCCAGAGGCCCTTGAGCAAAAACTCGTAAAAATCATCGATCTCCGCTAAAAGAGCAGCGGCGACTGCGCGCTTCTGTCTCTCTGACTCCTCAGCAGACGCCTTGTGTTGGTCAGCCAGTTGTTCGCGCAATTGCCTCGAAGCTGACCGAACCTGGAAGACGACTGCAAGGAAGCCGATGGCGGCAGCGAAGAGTGTCGTACCAACCATATGGCTAAGCCATCTACCGATAGACTTTCCCTAGCTCTGTGCATCTGTGAAACAACGTTAGGCCAACGCAGAGGACGATAAGTACAACAGGCACTGCCAGCCAAAACCACCAATCGATTTCTCGCCCCTTCAGCTTCATCTAGCGTTGTTCCTGATTCTTGAATTCTTCCACCACGATCATAAACCGATCGGACAAAGGTGCCGAGTCGTGCGGGTTTTCTTCGAGACACGGCCCGCCACATCGAGCTGATTGACTTCAGGGGCTAAAGCCCCAATGACCTCGCGCCCTGTTACGGTGGGCCTAAAGCCCCGCCGCCCCCCGAGTTTCTACATTCTCCCCTCTCCCCCTTGGGGGAGAGGGGCCGGGGGTGAGGGGGTCAATGCCCTGAAACGACAAACAACGCAACGCTGGCCCCGGGTTTCTCGAGAGGGCGCTGGACGGCGCGTGGTCGTTGCCCAATGCTTTCAGCGGCGCGATGTGAACTGCAAACGGACGGGCGCAGGCCCACCACCCCCTCACCCGGCCCGCCCCGGCTGAAGAGAACGCCGGCGGCGGTCCACCCTCTCCCCCAAGGGGGAGAGGGCAAGTCGCGCAAGCCCAGAAAATCTCAGCAAAAATGTGGAAACTCCAGCGGCAGGGCACAAGCCCCGCCCTTCCAGCCCTCCTGCGACAAGCGTCATCCGACGACGGCCACTCCTTTACGGGTCATTGCCCTTCGCGGCGAAGCAGCCCTTCGACCAGCCGGTCCAGCTTTTGGTTCGTGGACACTGGGACGTCCGCCAGCTTGTCCATCTTATCCGACAGCCGGTCAACCCTCTGTTCAGCCGCGGCAGAGACGTCCCTCAACCTTTCAATCTTTTTCGCCGCCCCCTCGAGTTTGTTCTGTGCGCTCGAAGGAAGGTCGGCCAGCTTATCAACCTTGTCCAACAGCCGGTCAATCTTCTGTTCAGCATTCGCCGACAAGCCCGCCGCCAAACGGTCGAGTTTCCTCCCTAAGCCCAAATCCAGGTCCGCGACTTGATTGAGCTTCGTACTTGTATTCACCACCGCGTCGGTTATCCGAGTCATCCAACGGTCGATTTCTTGAAACGTCACACACACCCCCGTTTCGCCGTTCCCTCGCGTTGCAACATCTTACCGCCCCCGACGCTCGCCCGGCTCGTCGCGAGACTCACCGATGGCCCCTGTCGGGGCCAGTTGAACACGCGTCGGCGGAGTGGATTCCCGCCCTTCGGCAAGCTCAGGGCAAGCTTTTCGCGGGAATGACTGGCGCCTCGATCCACCCCGACTCACGCCGATACCAGATCGGTCCGGGATCGCTTTTACCCTTTATACTTTACCCTTTACCCTTCACCATTCACAATTCACTATTTCTTGAACTCCGCCATCATTGCGGCGAACCTATCAAAAAGGTACGCCGAGTCATGCGGGCCGGGCGAGGCCTCGGGGTGATACTGCACGCTGAAAAGCGGCAGGGATTTGTGCCGCAGGCCCTCGAGCGTCTGGTCGTTCAAATTCATATGTGTTAACGCGACTTCGCTGGATTTGAGCGAGTCCGGATCCACCGCGAAGCCGTGATTCTGGGCGGTGATTTCCACCTTCCGGGTTTCCAGGTTCATCACGGGTTGATTGCCGCCATGGTGGCCGAACTTGAGCTTGTAAGTTCTCCCGCCGAGCGCCAAGCCGATGATTTGGTGGCCCAGGCAAATCCCGAAGATGGGCACCTTGCCCATAAGGCCTCGGACGGCCTGTGCGGCGTACTCGAGAGGTTCGGGGTCGCCCGGCCCATTGGAAAGAAATACCCCGTCGGGCTTCAATTCCAGAACCTCTTCAGCCGAAGTCGTAGCGGGCACAATAGTGACGCGGCAACCTACATCCACCAAGCGGCGCAGGATGTTCTGCTTGATCCCGTAATCGTAGGCCACAACGTGAAAGCGGGCCAGCAGCTCCAATTGTTTGCTTGCCTTGAAAATGTCGCGCGTCGGCTCCGTCCATTGGTAGCGCCACAGAGTTGTTACCCGGCTGGCCAGGTCGAGCCCCACCATTATCGGAACCGCCTTGGCCTTCGCCACCAAGCCGGCTGCATCGAAATCCACGGTCGAGAGCACGCCTCGCTTGGTGCCGTACTGTCGCAGGTGCCGCACCAGGGCACGCGTGTCGATGTGAGAAATCACCGGGAGACCGTATTCCGCCAGAAAATCCGATATTTCCTCAACTGACCGCCAGTTGCTGGCAATTTCGGATAATTCACGCACCACCAGACCCTCCGCGTAGGGTCGCGCCGATTCGGAGTCCAGCGGGTTTATCCCGTAATTCCCGATGTGCGGGTAAGTCAGAATAACGATCTGACCGGCGTACGAGGGGTCGGTCAGGATTTCCTGGTAGCCGGAAAGCGAAGTGTTAAAGACCACCTCACCAAACCGTTCGCCAAAGGCGCCGTAGCCGCGCCCCCGGAATATTCTTCCATCCTCTAAGGCGAGTATCGCATCCATAAGAAGTCAACAGTCGACAGTCAACAGCCGACAGTCAAGAGTCAGCAGTCTAAAGTCCTGTGCGCCATGTGGAGCACCCGCTGAGAGAGTTGGGCGTTTCTGCTTCTTACCCACGGCGGTGTAAACTGTTGACTGTCGACTGTTAACTGTCGACTGCTCTTCATTCCAGAGATCCAAACACCCTGAAAGGCCAGTAGACGAATACGGCTTTCCCGTAGATGTATTTCCGATCGACGGTCCCCCAAACTCTGCTATCGTTGGAAGAATCCCGGTGGTCGCCAAGCACGTAGTAGTGATCCGGCTCGACCTGAACGGGTGGATAGCTCTGGTGATCCAGGTAATATGCGGGGAGGTAGGGTTCCGCAAGTGGTGCGCCGTTCACCAGCGCCCGGCCATCCTGAATGCTGACCCACTCACCCGGCAAGCCTACAACGCGTTTGATATAAGACTTCGAGGGATCCAGGGGATACCAGAAGACCACGATGTCGCCCCTTCGGATGGGCTCGAAGCGGTAGACGAATTTGTTGATGAAAATCCGCTCGTGGTTCTCCAGCCGCGGCATCATGCTGGTTCCCTCCACCTGCACCGGCTGGTAGAGGAAAACAATTACGATGAACGCCAGCAGGATAGAGAGGACGAGGTCCCGCAACCAGTAACGCGTCTCGAAAAATCGGCGTCGCGGGCTGCGTTGCGTTTCCCGTCTGTCAGTCACTTGGGCTGGGGGTAGCTCTTTTCGCTGCATTGGCTCCTTAAAGATTTTATACCACATGGGTAACTAGGGCAATTTTGGATTTTGGATTCACCCTACTTACTGCCAACTGCCTTCTGCCTTCTCCCTTCTGACGACTGCCTTCTGCTCACTGCCGACTACCTTCTGCTTACTGGCTTCTGCTTCTCCCCGGCCCCTAGCCCCCAGTCCCCAGCCCCTGGGACCTGACACCTGGCACCTGCTTTTTTAGTAGGCAGTAGGCGGTACGCAGAGTCAATCCAAAATCCAAAATCGCCCCAGCGCGTGTTCTCAGAATCCAAAATCCAAAATCTAAAATCCAAAATTTGTTAGAATCCGAGCCGTGTACGCTCTCATCATCCCCGCACTTAATGAAGCCGAATCGGTCGGCTTGGTTCTGAATCGGCTCCCCAGGGGGCTCTTTTCCCAGGTCATCGTCGTGGACAATGGAAGCGATGACGGAACATCTGAAGTGGCTCAGGCGGCCGGGGCGGAGGTGGTTCGAGAACCGCGGCGGGGTTATGGGCAAGCTTGTCTGGCAGGGCTGGCGCACCTCGCGCCGCAAGTCTACGCCGTTGCCTTCATGGACGCGGATCTTTCCGATGATCCCACTGACCTCGAGCGGCTTGTTCGCCTATTCGAGGACGGCGAATGGGACATGGTCATGGGCTCGCGGCTCCTCGGGAGGCCCGAACCCGGCTCCTTGACTTTCTTGCAGCGCTTCGGAAATTGGCTGACCACTCTGCTGATCCGCAAGATCTGGCATGTCTCGTTCACCGATTTGGGTCCCATGCGCATTCTCCGCCGCCAGGCGCTTAATCGGCTGAACCTCCAGGATCGTGACTTCGGTTGGAACGTGGAAATGCAGGCTAAAGCTGCACGCCTCAGGCTCCGGGTGACCGAGGCGCCAGTGAATTGCTTCCGGCGCCGGCTCGGAAAGTCGAAGATCTCCGGAACCATCCGGGGCAGCGTGTGCGCGGGAGCTAAGATCCTCTTGACTGTCTATCGCTGCTGGCATGCCCAACTCAAGCCGGTCAAAGCGCCGGAGCCGGAGAGCTTTTGACTCCTGGGTAAGAAAGCAGGGACTAGGGCAATTTTAGATTTTAGATTTTAGATTTTGGATTTTGGATTGACCCCGCCTGCTGCGTGCCGCTTACCGCCTTCTGTTCTTCCCTAGCCCCCAGCACCCAGTCCCCAGCCCCTGGCGCCTGACACTTGCTCTTCCCCATCTACCCGAAGACGTCTTTAACCTTCTCGGAGGCCCGGCGCTCCAGGGGATGATTTTCCACCCGCAACGCCGGATTCAGCATTTCGAACATTCGTCGCTGCTCCCGCGAGAGCCGGGTAGGGGTGACCACATAGACCGACACATACAAATCCCCTTGCCTCCGCCCGTCCACGCTGGGCATTCCCGAGCCTCGCAGGCGGAACACCGACCCATTCTGAGTTCCCTCGGGGATTCTGAGCCTTTCCTGGCCGCTGAGGGTGGGGACTCTGATCTCCGCGCCGAGAATTGCCTGCGTGATGGAGATGGGAATGGTGTAATAAAGGTCGTTGCCCTGGCGGTCAAAATAGGGATGCTGACGGACTCGCAGAACGACATAAAGATCGCCGTGCGGCCCCCCCATGCTGCCGGCCTCACCTTCTCCGCTCACACGCAGACGCGTCCCCTCCTCGACGCCTGCTGGAATCTTGAGGCCCAGGACTTTTTCTTGCTGAACTTGTCCCTTGCCCCCGCAACCCGGGCAAGCCTCACGCATCACCTGCCCCATTCCCCGGCATTGCGGGCAGGTGCGTGAAACGCTGAAGAAGCCCTGTTGATGTCGAATCTGCCCTCGCCCACCGCACGCCGGACAGGTGATCGGTTCGCTGCCTTTCCTCGCCCCGGTGCCGTGGCAATCGCTGCAGGTTTCCGAACGGGGAATCTTTATCTTTGTTTCCAGACCTCGCGCCGCTTCTTCGAGAGAAATCTCCAGGTCGTATCGCAGGTCGGCGCCGCGGGAGGCGCGCCGGCGCTGGTGGGTGCCCCGGCCAAATCCGCCGAAACCGAAAAAGTCCCCGAAGATATCTTCGAAGTCCGAGAAAATCGTCGAGGAGAAGTCAGGGCTCCAGCCGCCTGTGGAACTCATGCCAGCGTGCCCGAACTGATTGTAGGCGGCCCGCTTATGCGAGTCGGCGAGCACGCTGTAAGCTTCGGTGATTTCCTTGAATTTTTCCTCTGCTTCCTCTTTTTTGTCGGGGTTGCGGTCCGGATGGTGCTGCATGGCGAGTTTACGATAGGCGCTCTTGATTTCCTGATCGGACGCCTGGCGGTCAATACCCAGAACTTCGTAATAGTCTCGCTTGTTATTCAACGCTCAACCCCGCTGGACATTAAGAACTCGGCGCGCGCCCGCGGTCAGTCTGCCTCCGCCGTTTCTTCCCCGGCTTGGGGACCCGCGGCCCTTGGCTTAACCGCCACTTTGACGATGGCAGGACGAAGCAGGCGGTGCCTCAGCGTATAACCTCGTTGCAATTCTTCCACGATCTCTTGGTCGCGCCGCCCCGCCTCCTCGACCGTCTCGACAGCCTGATGATAATGCGGATCAAACAACTGGCCGGATGTCTCTATCGCCTCCAGACCCGCCTGTGTCAGGACGTCGGACAACTGGCGGTGGATCAATTCCATTCCCTGGTAAAAGGCTTCAGGGATTGCCGGCGCACGCTGTCTCAAGGCTCGCTCGAACCCATCCAGAACCGGCAGCAAGGCCCGGATCAAGTCCTCCGTGGCGTACTGCCGAAATTCTTCCTTCTCCCGCTGAGCGCGCTTGCGGAAATTGTCCAGCTCCGCCTGCTTGCGCAGCAAGCGGCCATAAAGCTCTGCCTTCTCTTCCTTCAGCTTTTCGTAGGCCGCCCATGCTTCCAGGCTTGTTGCGGCTGGCTGGCTTAGGGTTGTGTCTTCGCTTGCAGCCCCAACATTCTCCTTTAGATCAGGTGCAGCGGTTGGCCCAGCAGCGTCGGGCAGGCGCGTGGCAAGCTTTTCTTTTTCGTTTTCCATGAGCTTACGATTGTATACCCCTTGTCAGTGGGTGGATTGAGTCAATGACCCACTGGATCAATGACTCAATTCCTGAGAGCCCCGTTCCTGCCATTCAGTTGGAGCTGAGGAGCCTGCTGCAAAGGTGGGCGATATAGCCCACCGTGCTGATCGCGCGGTCGTACTCCATGCGCGTCGGACCGACGACCCCCAGCGCTCCCACGGCGCGATCACGATAGTGCAGCGGCGCGACAACGAGGGTGCAATTATGCATCCGACTTTCGGAATTCTCGTGGCCAATCAGGATTCGGACTCCGGGCTCCCACGTGTTGAGGCAGGCGCTCAATATCCTTCCCAGCTTGGCCTTTTCTTCCAAGGTCTCGATCAGTTCCTTGATCTTGCGGATATCGTCGAACTCCACGTGGTCGAGCATCTTCGCGGTGCCATCCACGAACAGGGAGCCGGGGGCTTCACTGATCAAGGCGCTCCACATGAAAAGTATGGCCACATTCTGGAGCAAGCGGTCGGCAAGGATTTTTTCTTCTTCCATGCGCTTGAAGACTTCAAGGCGAACGGCCCCCAGCGACCAACCCCCAAACTCGGCATTCAGGAAATCCGCAGTTCGGTCGAGCTCTTTCTGCAAGAAATCTTCCTCCAGGCGAATGACCTTGCTTTCCACCAAATGCGGTTTGGAGACGATCACCACCAGGATGCGGTGGTCCGGGAGCAGCACGAACTTGATGTGCTCCAGCACCTTTTCCTCGAGCGCCGGCGCCAGGGCCAGTCCCACGTTGTGCGAAACCTCGGAAAGAACGCGCGAGGCGCTGGACATCATCTGCTCCAGGGCGCCGCTTTCAATCCGCATGCGCGCCTGGATGTATTCTTCGGTTGCCGGAGCAAGTCGGGAAGAACTCACGGTGCGGTCAACGTAATAGCGATAGGCCTTGTCAGTCGGGACGCGGCCGGCCGAAATGTGTGGCTGCGACAAGTACCCCAGGGATTCCAGGGTTGCCATCACGTTCCGGATGGTCGCCGAACTCAGGAGTTCCGGCAGTTTCTCCGCCACGCTCTTGGAGCCCACCGCGGCGCCGGTCTCGATGAATTGGCGCACAACGGCAACCAGGATGTCACGCTCGCGACTTGGAAGCTCGCCACGGTCCCTCATGTTGAATCTAACTCACCATGCCTCAATTGATTAGAGGCTACCAATCTCCACTCTCTATTCTATCGGCCTTGCCGGGAGCTGTCAAGAATCCGGGTAGTACCTGAAATTTGTGTGCCTGAATTTTGTGTTGCTACACTCAGGATTCTGTGCTATCTCTCTACCCCTTGGAGGTTCCAAGGAATGAAATCAAAGTCTAAGGCTGACATCAGTTCGGCTTTTGGGTTTCGTTTGGAATCAGCGCCGAGCTTTGCGGTGGCATCTGTGGAGGCTTCAACGCTCCAATTACCTGTAACAATGCTAACATATTCTTGGCCGGTCCGCGCCAGTGGAATCGGCAATTCTCGAAATTCGAGTTCACCCACTCGAAGTCGCCGCCAGAGTAGTAAAGGTCGCAATCGCTGAGCTTGCACTCCAAAAATGTTACTTCATCCAGGATAAAGCTCTTCCCCTGGAAATTCTGGTTCCTGTAGGTTTCCATCTATTTATCCTCCTAATTGAGTAGTTCCCCAACCGTCCACACATGATCAGTAATCCCAGCTTCCATCGCCGGGGTGCTGGGGACAGCTCTGTGCGTTCGGCAGAAATTGTACCGAGCAAAACACAGGGAGAGAGCGGCCCCATAGGTGTGAGTCTTTCCAAATTTCCTGCATTCGATTCGGCAGTTGTGGCAAGTCATTTTCTCCCTTGCTTTCTTCAGGCGCGAGAGCGAAAAACACGGCGCGCCTAGAAACCCCGTTCTTTCGGCTTCGGCCTGAGGATGTGCCCCTCGGTTGGTTAGCGCCACTCGTGGGGCTATTTAATGCGTGGACCTGGAGGGACTTGAACCCTCTGCAATGGGCACCCAGCATGCTTAAGCGGGAGCTGGCCCACAGGCCCAAGAGAAACGGCCAGCCAGTCCATCTCAGTATACCGTTAGCTGGTCGCTTATGCTTATCTTTCAATAGCTTATAGATATTCTAAAATTATGATAACAATGTCAAGTGAAATCTTCTTGACATATTAGAATTTAGTGATACCCTAATGTCGTGGAAGATTCACGAGTTTATCGACGAGCGAGGTGACCGTGTGCTCGCTACTTGGTTTAGGCGGGAGAGGGTTCAAAAGAAGGCAAGGATTTTGTTCGACCAGAAAGTTGATCTCCTGGTTGAGTACGGGCCGGAGTTACCCTCCGAATTGTTGGCTGGCCCCGTGGACACGCATATCTACAAGCTCAAGGTGAGGGCACAAGGCACACAACTCAGACCGCATTTGTGCAAGGGTCCAATCAACAACCAAATGGAATACACCTTCTTGTGTGGGGCCATCGAACGTGACGGCGTGCTCGACCCTCTCGATGTGGCAGACCGCGCAGAGCAGAATCGGCAGTTAGTAATCGCTGATCCAAGCAGGAGGCTCCCCTATGAGCGATTTGTTCCGAAGACTGCGAGACGTGTTTCGAGATAAAATCTACCGGCATGTCTACGCCAATGGCTTCGTAGATTCTAAGATTGCGACTCAACTCAAGGTCCTGCGTGAGCAGCTATTTGGGACTCAGGAGCGTCTTGCCGAGGCAGCGGGTATGCGCCAAGCTAGAATATCGGTGATGGAGGACGTGAACTATTCATCTTGGAGCATAAGTACGCTGCGCCGCCTGGCCAAAGCCTTCGACCTCTACGTCGATGTAGAATTCAAGGAATTTGGCACTCTTGAGCGCCAACTAGATGAATTTAGTCGTTCGCATCTTTCACGGCGTCCATTCAATGGAGATCCGGTATTTCAGGAAGTTGGAAGTCATCATACAGTTGACGAAACAGCCGCCCCAATAGATTTGAACCTCGTATTGGAAGCGACGGCGGGACGGTGTAATGTTGCAGCAACCGTTACAGCGGGCAACTCCAGTGCGAAGTCGCTCCCAAATCTAATGCCGTTTTTTGAGCCGGCTCATGACGGAGGTATTCCCCTTCCAAATCAGCCAGCACAAGGCGCGCCGGCCGAATATCTTAACGCTTGACAAAACAGAGGAGAAATCTCATGGCCGAAGAAACAGGAACACCAACCCCAGCAGCAACTCCGAAACCAGAATTTGTGCGGAGAGAAGACTTTAGGTCTGTGTACTCTAACAACGTACAGTTTGAGCCGTTTCCCGCAGACCTAAACATCATCTTTGGGGAGCAAAGGGTAGAGAAAGGAAAGCAAATTATTGAGCAACATACGGCTGTTAGGGTAACCTGGACTCAAGCCAAGCTTCTAGCGTACTTTATAAATGTGCAAGTTGCTGCGTGTGAGCGTGAGCACGGGAAAATCAGTATACCCAAGGCTATGCTGCCGACTATAGCAAAGCTGCCCGAAGCGTTAGCTGCTAATCCAACCGCACAAGCGATCTTCGAACTTATAAACAAGATGCGCGAGGAATTCATAGCGGGCCTTGCGGTCTAGCCAGTTTTCCCTTCCCTGCTTCCAGCAGCACACAATTAGGATACTACCAGACTAGCCACCACGACCGTACTGCAAAATCAACACAAATTTAAGGCACTATCAGAATGCGGGTAGTGTCCTAATATGCGACGCGGGTCGCGCGACTTCTCCGGACAAGCCTTTACATCGCCGCAGCTCGAAGATGGGCGACCCAGCCAGCGCCGGGCGCCAACGCCATCTTCAGAGTGCGGCTCCACTCCAGCGTGGACTGCGAATGGACCACGTCGGTTGGCGTGCGCGCTGCCTCCGGCCCATCGGCATAAACGTCCTTTGTTGGACTGTCCTTTGTTGGACTACTCGTTCAATCCCAACCCGTGCTACACTGCGCGGTCCAACTAAGACGTGAAATACAATCCCGCATTCAACATAGGAGGATGACATGCGAAGGTTCACTCGAGTCGATTTCCTGAAATCCATTCTGGGGGCGGCTGGTCTGTCCGTCCTTAGTTCCTCAAAGGGTTCTTCCCAATCGAAGCCAATCCAGGTTCCTGGATTGAATTATGGGCTCGCTGCCCTTCCCCTGCTGACCGCAGCGGAAACCCGCTCCATCTGCGCGGAAAATCCAACGGGAGAAAAGGGAATGGGAGGACGGGCAATACCCAATCCCAGCGACCCAAGACTTCCTTTTTCAAGACCAGCCTCTGATCTCGGTCAGGGTTGGAAGGTGAATCCGTTCATTAAGCCTAAGGCCGGGGAGACAGTCACCCTAATGGATGCTGACGGACCCGGCGTCATACAGCACATCTGGATTACAACCGAGACGAATTTTGCCGGTAACGGGAGAGCTTGCGTGCTGCGCTTCTATTGGGATAACGAGCCGACGCCTTCAATAGAGGTTCCCCTGACGGACTTCTTCGCCGTCGGCCATGACTTGTTTGCACGTGTCAACTCGCTGGTCGTGATCGTCAATCCGACGGCGGCTCTCAACTGCTACTGGCCGATGCCCTTCAGACGCCACGCCAGGATCACATTCACTAACCAAGGGGAAAAGGACCTGTCTGTGTTGGCCTTTCAGATTACTTATGCCAAGACCGAAATTCCCGAAGAGGCCGGTTATTTCCACGCCCAGTGGCGACGCGCCGTAACAGACCGGTCCTTCCCTTCCCACACAATCCTGGACGGTGTCAGGGGGCAAGGCCGTTACGTGGGGACGTTTATAGCGTGGACTCAGATGTCCGATGGATGGTTTGGAGAAGGCGAGGTTAAGTTCTATTTGGACGGGGACAAGGAGTTTCCCACCATCTGCGGAACCGGCACCGAGGACTACTTCTGCGGCTGCTACGGCTTCCCTGAGGTTTTCAGCACTGCTTATACAGGGTGTACCCTGAAACATGAGGGCCACGACGGCCCACCCAAATGGAGCTTGTATCGCTGGCACATCATGGATCCGATCTGCTTCAAGAGCGACCTCCGAACAACCATTCAGGCGCTCGGCTGGTGGCCGACTGGCAAATACCAACCACTGGCTGACGACATTGCTTCTGTCGCCTTTTGGTACCAAGGGGAGCCTCACGCAGAGTTCCCCAAAATCCCACCTCTCGAAGAGAGGTGGCCAAGGTAGCTCGGGTCCCGCCCCACGCAGAGTCAATTCTAGTGCATGTCCCTCTCCCCCTTGGGGAGCTGAGCGTGCCCCGCATCTTTCGCTGCACACAGCCGTCGGACCTCTGACTTCTGCCCGTTTCCCGAGGGGAGAGGGTGTGCACGAAGGATTGCCGCGCGGCTCACGGCGTGATATCTTCACGGGCTGGATGTTACCGGAGGCCTCCGCGCCTGAAACTGACCCCTGACCTTTGGAGGTTCGCATGAAACCCTGGCACACTCGGGCATTAACCCTCGCCGTCCTGCTGGCGGTCGCGCACTTGCCGCCCTCGCTCGCTACGGAGATCGCCAAGCCCACGGTCGATCTTGCCATCTACGGGCACGTGAGTTCGGTCGTGTGGGTCGCGAAAGACCTTGACCCGGTTTTGAATTACTACGAGAGGCTGGGACTGAAGGATATTGAGCGGACAAATGTCTCGGATTTTACCGGTCTGGTTTACAGGGGCAAGCTGGCGCCCACTACGGCCAAATCGGCATTCGGCCATATCGGCGATGTATCCCTCGAGTGGATCCAGCCCGTTACGGGAACCAACATTTACACGGAGTTCCTCGAGCGACACGGCGACGGCGTCCTCGCTCTGGGCTTTGCTGTCAAAAGCGACCGGGAACTCGAGCAACAGATTCAATACTTCCAATCCAAAGGCGTTGGGGCCGTGCAGCGCACGCAATGGACGGGACCAAAGGGAACGGGCCACGGCGTTTACCTTGACACCGCGGCCCAAGGCGGCGGCCTGACTCTGGCGCTTTACTACGATCCTGCCGGCCCTGCGCCCGCCCAGGCAGGGACCCTGGAAAATGACGACCCCTTCACCAAAATCGGCCATTACGCCTTCGTGGTTCGCGACGCCAGGAAGGTGGGAGACTACTGGCAAAGCCTGGGGTTTGGCGGGCTGGCGGTCGATCACAACGTCAGCGTGAACCGCGTCTATCGCGGCCAGCCGGGACAATTCGAAATGGATTTGGGCTTCTGGCGATTCGGGGACGCGCCCTTTGAGTGGGTCGAGTCAACCCTGGGGCCCAACATTTATGAAGAATACCTCCGGGAACACGGCGAAGGGTTCCACCACCTCGGCGTCACCGTCCAGGACATGGACGCCGCCCTCAAGATGCTGGCGGCCAAAGGCGCTCCACCCTCGATGGGCGGGGGCTGGGATACGCCCAAGAGCAAAGGCCGTTTCGCCTATCTGGATACGGACTCGCACGGCGGCGTCACCCTGGAACTGATCTGGAACCAGCCCATGGCCAAGTGAGCGGCTAGTGTAGTGTCCACTAATTAAGTGGACAATGTAGCGCCACCGTCCCGGTGGCATGTGCCGGCAGGATGCCGGCGCTACGAGGAGGCGCGTTGTCCAGCCATTTCCTGGACACTACACTAACATTATAGTGCGCCCCTTCAGGGCGGGCACATGAAAACAGCCTCCTGATTCCTGACTTCTGACTCCTGACTTCTGACTCCTGACTTCTGCCTTTCCAATCCCAGGCGGCGCAAGCGGAACATGGAAGCGGATCACGCGCCCCGTTGCACATGCACGACCCCCTCTGGCACGAGGTAGCAATTCCCCTGATTTGCGGTAGAATCTCCCCGTGGACTCGTCTGCCACGCTGTCATTCTGAGCGCAGCGGAGCGAAGCGAAGAATCTCGCTCTGGACTTTTCCGCTATGATTGACGACCAATGGGTATCAGTCCGCGATAGGCTTGGGAGGTCGCAATGAGATTCCGGAAAACGCTGACTCTTCTCATGCTGGCGATGGGGCTGGTCTTTGCCCTGTCTGCCTGGGCGCAGCAGAAGCCTTTCACGCGGGACCAGGTGCAAGGCCTGGTGCGGGACGGACTCGGAGACGAGTCGGGCGCGAAGCTGATCGAGCAGCGCGGGATTGATTTCGCGCCGACGGAGGATTTTCTCCAAAGCCTCAAGGCCGCAGGCGCGAACGAGGCATTCCTTAAAGCGCTGCGCGCGGCGAAGCAGCCCGAGCCAGCGAGCGCGAAGAAGCCGCTGAACCAAGTGCAGGTTGTCGCCCTGCTCGCCGGGCAGGTAACGAGCCCCCGCGTGGCGATGTTGGTGAAAGAGCGCGGCCTCGACTTCGAGCCGCAGCAAGACTATCTGGACGAAGTGCGTCTGGGCGGCGGTGACGATGCCCTGATCACGGCCCTCAAGAACGCCAAGGTGACGAAGCCCGTGACCGTTGATCCTGCGGCGCAGGCGCGACAGGCCGAGGTTCGGGAGCGCGTAGCGCGAGGAGCGGAACTCGCAGAGAAAGGGCAGTATGCAGAGGCTGAGCAGCAATTCCGTGCGGCCTTGCTACTTGATTCTCAAAACGCCGACATTTACGTGAGCCTGGCTTACGTCCTGGGTCAGCAGAACAAGTGGGACGATGCCGCGGCCGCCGCACGCGAAGCGTTGCGTTTGAACCCGAATCATGACGATGCGCACGTCAACCTCGGCGTCGCGCTTGGAAAGAAGGGCGACTGGGACGGAGAGATCACTGAAGAACGCGAAGCGCTGCGCCTGAACCCCAATGCGGCCCCGGCGCACATCAACCTCGGCGTAGCGCTTGGAAACAAGGGCGACGGGGATGGTGCGATCGCGGAATACCGTGAGGCGCTGCGCCTGAACCCCAATGATGACAAGGCGCACGTCAACCTCGGCAATGCGCTCGGAAACAAGGGCGACTGGGATGGAGAAATCACTGAAGAACGCGAGGCGCTGCGCTTGGACCCAAATGATGACAAGGCGCGCGTCGCCCTCGGCAATGCGCTCGGAAACAAGGGTGACTGGGATGGAATGATCACTGAAGAACGCGAAGCGCTGCGCTTGAACCCCAATAATGACATGGCGCACTACAACCTCGGCCTCGCACTCGGGCGGAAGGGCGACTGGGATGGAATGATCGCTGAGGAACGCGAAGCGCTGCGCCTGAACCCGAATAATGACCTGGCGCATGTCGGCCTCGGCATCGGGCTCGGGCACAAGGGTGACTTGGAGGGCGCTGTTGGCGAATACCGCAAGGCGCTGCGCTTGAACCCAAATAATGCCCTGGCGCACTCCTACCTCGGCAGCGCACTGAAGAGCACAGGCAAGCCTCGCGTTCTTGTTGAATTCTGGGAGGCTGGCCGGATTTGGAAACCCCAAAAACAACCAAACCCCACGGCGGAAATGACAGCGTTTGCCCAGAGTTGTCCACAAGGCACGGTAACGATTGATGGCGGGTCGGCGGATTACACCCTCAGGCTGTCTCTGGACGTGGACAATCATTCCTATGGCTATACTCTCTTTGACCATCAGGCAAATATGGTAGGCAGCCAGCCTGCTGGCGCATCGCTAACTGAGGCTGCCCAGGAGGCTTGCAAAGCGGTGCTCTCAAACTGGAGCGTGAAGTAATTCCTTTATCACCGTTTGTGTGCGTCGGAAGTTCGACTTTTCGGCAGGCCGTCGAAAATACTCTTAGGCTTTCAGGACGGCTGTGTCTCTTGAGGCCGTCGATCTGCATGGGCCAAAAGTATCACATTCTGGCGGGAGCGAAAAAACAAGCCCTGAGGCAACTAGCGCGGACTGGTTCTGTAACTCTGCAGCTCTTCGAAATCTTTTCCAACAAAGGCAAAACTATGCACCACCTCCTTAGACTCCGAACTCATTGCTAATGTCGTCCAGAATGGACTGCTGATCATGAAGTGAGTATCTCTTGGTCCAGGCCGAGAGGTGCCCGTCCAGGTCGCACACGCTGACCACAACGGCCGGACTATCAGCAATCACGTTGATCGAGAGTTCGAGGTTTTCGGACCTTCGGTCAAGTATCTCGCAGACCTCCGAGTCGAAACGCTTCCAGCCCGGGAGCTTATTGTTGCTATAGAATGATCGTTTGCATGGCATTCCTGTACTATACGCGCGCTGAACCCCATGGCCAAGGCCTGTCCCTCCTTGGTGGTACAGTTTGAAAAATCGAAATCATCTACGCTTTGCGAGTGTGACAAATCCTCGCGTAGTAAGCCCTCGCTTGAGAAACGCCACAACAAAAACGTCCCAAGCAGTATTACCGACGTCGACACGTCGGAAATCGGCCTTCCGCAAATTAACAACTCTACGGCTTCCCTTGGTTGGAAGAAACATCAGCCTCCCAAAGGGAGAGACTGCACATATAACGGCATCAAACCTATCGAGTTTGTCTTCCAATGCCAAAGTAACATTAATGAGACTTGCGCTATCCTTCCACTCCTTGAATAAGTGAACCGCGTCTTTTAACGAAATCCTCACGTTCCTCCTTTGGGTGGATACATTTGATGTGACCACAGCAACGAAGTTAGCGGCCAAACTTCGGTGGAGATTCCAGCCGCCATTGCGGGCGTTACGCGCAGGCTCTGGTGAATCCGGGGGCTGGCGCAGAGCACACCTCTGCGGCCCGCAGACAAGACCGAAATCTGGCGAGCGGGTAGCCACGGTCAGCGCCGTCCTGCCCGTGGGCTTTTCTCATGCTCGATACCCCAGCGGCAACCGCACCTCATCAATCTGGATGGGGCACGCTGTTACCGTCGCTTTATCCAAAGCAAAATAGTTGTCACTCGACCACCCCCAATCTCCCAACCGCTTCGTCAGCCCTTTTCGCACGGGGCTCACCTATTCCAGCAGGCTGTGCCGTCGCCATCAAGCGAAGAACCCACGGTCAGGATGCACTGACCATGGCCCGCTTGATGTGTTCCAGACGTCTGTTTCACAAGTCCATCCAAGGGTTTACGGACGGCTCGGAGAGCTGATTGAGGAAGCCTTCCTGTAAGCCCTCATCGCGCCACTGTTTCAAATCAGCCACAGCCGCCTCTTGTTGTCTTTCTGAGGTACGAAGGAGCGAGGGCTTTCTGATGCACAAATCCGCTAAGCCGGTGGCCAACTCGTACGTCGTGTACCCGAGACGCCTCGAGCCTTCGATGAGTCCGACCCCTTGCAGGTGCATTGCTATTGGGCTTCCTACGTCGAGCGCGATTAGATATTCGCCTTTGTGGATGACAGCCTCTAAGACAATTTTCTCAAGCGGAGAGGTTTGGGCAAGCCCCTTGCGCAAGCTGCGTTCTTCCGAGCGCCTCCATTTCTCCACTCGTTGGTAGAGCGATACAAAAACACTTACCATCAAGTACACACCCGATAAAAGCAGGGCGATGATAGCGATGAAGTTGGCGTTGTCGATAAAGGGTTTGGGGACTGGAAGCAGCTTTCGAACAGGAGGCAATAGCCAAATCGCTGAGCAAAGAAAGACTGTGAAAACCACCTTCACGCTACGGAAGAATTCCAACAGCGCTTTTACAATCTCTGAAGCCTCTTTCAGCATTTGCGCACCCCTTCAATTCCCCAGGTGAGGGGGTTTCGTGATTCAGCCCGCGATGACCAGCCTTCACGTTTTTCATTTTATCACCCCAGCCCGTCAATCACACCGCAAACGGGTAGTGCCCTAATCTTGTCTATTCGGCGAGGTAGTGGGTGGCTAGGTCAGGGCTCTCGTGACCGTGGGCTTCCCCTTCGATGACGAACCCAGGGTCAATTCCAAAGACGAATTGAGCGTGCCTACCTCCGGGTCATCGGACCTCAGGCCCCGTTCGAACTGTAATCCCTGCGCTTGTAGCTTCCCACCTTGCGCAACTCGATCACCAGGTAGGGGTAGGGCTTGCCCTACCCTTCCTGGTTCGGCGGCAATGTACGCGGAGGGGACGGCAAGCCGTCCCCCTACTGCGAAAGGTCGTGCGGACGTCGGGGTTCGGCCTGGTAGCGCAGGGCCCGCTCTCTGGCCCTGCGGCTTTTCCAGCGGTGCGGGTTCTTGCCGCGCCGCAAACAAGATAATCCGAATTCTCACGCGCCGCGCCGCCCAACCCGCGTCGCGGTGGAAGAGCCGCAAGGCTGGAGAGCGAGCCTTGCGCTACCTCTGGGTCACACAGCCTCAGGCGCCGTTCGAACTGTAATCTCTGCGCTTGTAGCTTCCCACCTTGCGCAACTCGATCACCAGGTAGGGGTAGGGCTTGCCCTACCCTTCCTGGTTCGGCGGCAATGTACACGGAGGGGACGGCAAGCCGTCCCCCTACTGCGAAAGGCCTTGCGGACATCGGGGTCCAGCCTGGTAGCGCAGGGCCCGCTGTCCGGCCCTGCGGCTTTTCCAGCGACGGGGGTTCTTGTCGCCCTGCCAACAAGGTAATCCGAATCCTTACGGGCAGCACGGCAAACATGGTAAATTGAATCCCACCCGGCCGCGCCGTCAAAACTACGGCCCGGTGGAGAAGCCGTCCGTCGGCTGACGGACTGGAGAGCGAGCCTTGCGCTACATTTTTCCGGCGGCGCGGGTTTATTCGGTGGGCAGGTCCCACCGCCCACCTTTTCGACCCCGACGTGACCGAACCAGGATGGATTTTCTGACTCCCTGTACCTTGTCCGCGGGTGGCGCATCCCGATTAAGGAAGGTCGGGACACGTACATCGCAACTGTCGAGATGTCTGCGCTTACGGCTGAGAGCCTGATTGTTAGGAAGCACGCACTAGGAGGTCGCACATGACCGAAGAAATCGATCGTCGATCCATCATTGATGAAGAACAGCTTAGGCTTCTGTCTCTGGGTTACATGGTTTCGGGTGGTTTCGCGGCTTGCTTGTCATTGTTAGGTCTCATGTATATGCTCATGGGCGTAATCATGGGCACGGCTTTTTCCCACCTGCCTGAAACCCCTAGCAGGGCAGGCCAGCAGCCTCCAGCGTTTATTGGTTGGATTTTCGCCTGCATCGGGCTAGCGATGTTCGTCGGCCTGATTGCCATAGCTGCCGCCAAGTTTCGGGTTGCCTGGTGCATCAAGCACCGAAAGTCACGAACATTCTGTATGGTGATCGCTGCCATCGGTTGCCTTGAAATTCCCTATGGCACTCTTCTTGGTGTCTTCTCGTTCCTCGTGCTTGGGCGCGATTCGGTCGCCCACTTGTTCAGCTCAAACGGGTAGCGGGTAGCCCCGGTCAGTGCGGTTCTGACCGTGGGTTCGTCGGTCGTGCGGCCGAGGTAGCGCAGGGCCCGCGGTCTGGCCCTGCGGCTCTTCCAGCGGCGCGGGTTCTTGCCGCGCCGCAAACGGGACAATCCGCTTTAGGCTTGGCCCCGGGCCGAATACGGTTTCTGAGAACACCCAGGCCGCGCCGTCAAAACCACGGCGCGGTGGAAAAGCCGCAAGGCTGGAAAGCGAGCCTTGCGCTACATTCCTCCAACGGTGCGGGTTCTTGCCGCGTTGCGGTACAATAGTGCGTACGGGTCACAGGAGATGAGCATGTCAGAAATGATCATCCGTCCGACGATGAAATTCATATACCTGGGATACGTGGTGGTTGTGATCGTGGTGGCTTCGGTCGTGGCGATGGAGCGCATCCAATTGCCGCCCGGGATTCCGTCGCCTTGGCAACCTTGGATTCCCTGGTTGCCCGTCCTCCTGCTGCTCTGGCCGCTGATACGCCATTTCCGCAACCGCTTTACCAAGACGACGATCCTCGATGACCGGCTGCGGTACGAAACGGGCCTTCTGAGCAGGACCACGCGCACCGTCCAGCTCTCGAAAGTGCAGGACGTGACCGTGCATCAGCGGATCGGCCAAAGAATTTTCGGAGTGGGCGATCTTTCGATTGAGACCGCGGGCAAGTCGAGCTGGGAGGCCATTGTCAATATCGACCGGCCGCAGGAAATCGCGGACCACATCAACGAACACTCCCAGAGGGGACATTCAAAAGACCAACTCACCTGACAGCGCGTAGCCACGGCACGGTTGTCGTGCCGTGGGCTTTTCCGGTTCCCACCCCTGCAAACCCCCGGCAAATCTCGAATGATGCCTTTCCCGTGGCGACCGACGTGGATCCCCGCGTGCGCGGGGATGACTTCAACTCTTCAAGCCCTCGACTTTCCGACTTCCGTGGATCCCCGCGTGCGCGGGGATGACCGTCTTATGGATTCGCACTTCTCACGACATGTCATTCCCGTCCCGCCGTGGCGGGAGGAATTCAGCGCCCACCTGCTCCGCGCTTTTGTTGTTGACACGAGGCTAGAGATGTGATATGCTATAAGGGATGACATATGAAGAAGGCTGCAACAGAGCGCGCGAAGGGGGTTCGAAATCAGAGCGCCGGTAGCAGGAAACGTGGAGAAAGTGCAAAAAAGATGTTATTGGGAGCGAACAAAGCTGCGAACCCATTAAACACACAGCACTTAACTTTTTCAGGTTATCAAAACGGGCTGCTTTTTGAGCTCAGGCCCCCATCAAACCCAAGAATACGGCCAAAGATCAGGTTTCAGGTGTCAGGGGCGCAATCAGGATTCAGGAGCCAGGATTCAGGGCTGAAGAGACAGACTTTGGGGACCTGCCCGCAGCGCAACAATGGCAACGAACTCCTTGGTTTACTGTGGACAATATGTCACCTCAAACAGGCAAAGAGAAAACTCAGTAACTCGAAAAAGGCGGAACGACGCGGGAATGTCTATGAAAACAAAGGAGCGTTGTGGAAAATAGAGGAACGACGCGGGAATTCCATGAAAATAAAGGTAGTTATCCGCCTAAAGCCGGAATTGCATTGAGCACAAAGGACTTAGCCGTCGGCCCGCTTCAAATGGACAATATGCCGCTTCCAGGAGGGAAGGAGAAAACTTAGTACTCGAAAAAGACCGAACGATGCGGGAATCTCTATGAAAACAAAGGAGCGTTGTGGAAAACACAGGAACGACGCGGGAATGTCTGTGAAAATAAAGGTAGTTATCCGCCTAAAGCCGGAATTGCATTGAGCACAAAGGACTTAGCCTTCAGCCCGCTTCCAATGGACAATATGTTGCTTTCGACAGGGAAAGAGAAACTTAGTACTCGAAAAAGATGGAGCGATGCGGGAATGTCTATGAAAACAAAGGACCGGAAAGCGCCGGGATAAACCGGCAGGAAGCAGAGAATGAAAGATTCTCACGAGGAAGGAGTAGCGATCCACTCGGCCCCGAGTTTTGCGCTGGGCGTCGTGAGGCGCACAGTGAAGCGTAAACAGGGGAATAGGTGGGCTGGGTATTGAGCTTCGAAAATGTGCAATCGG
>JBEKME010000101.1:0-22602 GCA_050008675.1 Terriglobia bacterium | reverse complement strand
GCACTGCTGTTCGCCTACCTGCTCTGGCCACTGGTGAAGCTTCTTGATCGGCGGCTACCGGGGCGGTCAAAGGTGCTGGCGCTCACCTTCGTCTACCTCGCGCTGGTCGGGTTTCTGATTGTCATTGGAATTGCGATCGGCTCTCGTGTAGTCCACCAGGCGAACGCACTGGCAGCCAGGCTTCCAGAGCTCCTTTCGAAATTAGAGCCTCCGATCGCACCCGCCGTTTCACCCTCCGCTCAGACGCTGAAGAGCACTGTCATTTCGACTGTGCAAAAGCAACTGGCCAATCATTCGCGAGATCTCCTGGCACTGCTGCCGAATGCCGCCTTGGGGGTCATCTCGCGCGCCGGAAGCCTCATCTTTATCGTCCTGGTTCCGATTCTCGGTTTCTTCTTCTTGAAAGATGGGCGGGAGATGCGCAATTCCGTGCTGGGCTTTCTTGCCGAAGGGTCCCGCCGCGACATGGTGGAGAGAATTGCCGCTGACCTGCACCTGCTGCTTGCACAATACATGCGGGCGTTGGTGTTGTTGGGAGTCGTGGCATCTTTGGCTTATGGACTCTTCTTCTCGATCATGGGCGTTCCGTATGGGATTCTGTTGGCGGCTGTCGCCTTTCCTCTGGAATTTGTTCCCATGGTGGGTCCTCTGGCTGGAGCCGTCATCGTCTTGCTCGTTGCTGGCTTGAGCGGCTCCCACCACCTGCTCGCGATCTTCGCGTTCCTTGTCGCGTTCCGCTTTTTCCAGGATTATGTTGTGTCACCGCATTTGCTCAGCGCCGGCATGAAGCTACATCCTTTGCTGGTTCTCTTCGGAGTCCTGGCGGGCGCCTCTGTCGCAGGTATAGCCGGCTGCTTTCTTTCGGTTCCGGTGCTCGCTGCTTTGCGAGTCGTTTACCGGCAGTTGTTAAGCAAAGACCCTCCCGCGGCGATAGCGCCTGACGCTGCTGCCCCTCAGTTGTCTGTCATTCTGAGCGAAGCGAAGAATCCCGGCATTTTCTCGCACTGATTGAGCTTTCAAATGCGGGGATTCTTCGCTTCGCTCAGAATGACAGACGGTGGCCTTTTCTTCTATGAATGTCGAACAACCCGTATCAGATGTCCTGAAGATGTACAGGACTTCCTTCGGCCCGCGAACCGTGCTGGTAGGAGTAGACGTGCGTGACTTCCGCGCCCAAAAGGAAAATCTGTGCTGAGTAGTAAACCCAAGTGAGGATAATGACGAGGGATGATGCTGCCCCGTATGCTGACGCGACGGTGGACCTGGCGAGATACAACCCAATCAGCGCTTTGCCAGTCGTCAAAAGCAGTGACGTAACTGCCGCACCGAACCACACATCACTCCAGGCAATTTCCGTGTCTGGTAGATACTTAAAGATCAGTGCGAGTAGCAGCGCAATCACGCCCAACGAGAGGAAAAAATTGACCGATTCCAACAAGAATACGGGCCAGGGAAGCAGAGGTGCTATGAAATTTCCCACGGCCCCCAGCGCGGCGCTCACCACGAGTGACACGAGTAACAGGAAGCCCAGGCCCAGGACCAGGCCGAAGGACAAAAAACGTTCTCGAATCACGCCCAACCAGATACTTTCTGATCGGCGCTGAACTTTCCAGATTTTATTGAGCGCGCCTTGGAGCTCAACAAACGCGCCTGACGCACCGACCAGTAGGATCCCGATGCCGATTGCGCTCGCAATGACGCCAATCGCGGGCCGATTCGCGCTCTGGATGAGTGCTTGAATAGCTCTTGCACCCGTCTCACCCAGCAAGCCTTGGAGTTGCCGTGAGAATTCACCCTCCGCCGCTTTTTGCCCGAACGCCAGACCCGCGACCGATATCGCGACAATCAGGACCGGAGCGAGCGAAAAGACTGTGTAAAACGCCAGCGCTGCACCCAGGCTAGAAGCATTGTCTTCTGCCCACGCCGAGCATGCCTCTTTGAACAGAGCGTAAGCGACTTTTAGACTCACTGATACCCTCGACACTCGCAAAAGGTCCAGATTCATCCAGCGAACTGCCCCCGGGCAGGCTCATCCCAGGCGCCCAAGGGCGTAGCCTCATAGTGCAACAAATTCTGCGTCGGGAGTCTGCTCAAAATTGCTCACCCCTACTGTCACGGTTTTGAGAAGTCTCCTGTCCTTGCGGCCAGGATTGGTGATGCCTAGAACACACCATACAGCCAAAACAGCACACTCGGACTCTGTGAGAAACCGAGTGTGAAGGATTCTCAAATACGGCGCAGCAAACCCCAGCTTGGCGCACTTTTTAGCAATTATCAAGCATCAGCGTGGATCAATCCACTGCCATTCGTCTCTACTGTAGACTCTGTAGATACGCCTAGAGGTTCAGCCGCTCAATGTACTGTCGAATACTCAATCTCCAGAATTGTGTCTGTTCGTCTTAAAGGACATCATTTCCTCACTCGGGAGAAGTGTCCTATGTCGGGAAAGATACTGGTCGTCGGTTTTGAGACACAATGAGTCAGCAGGCCTTTCGCACCGTGTAACTGTATTGAGGCGAAGCCGACGCGCAAGGCGGTGTCAGGACCTCGCCAGAAACCAATTAGTGTTGAGGATACGGCTCGCCTTCAGCAAGCAGAGGGAGGTTGTTATGGCAAATATGAAAACCCAGCCTGTTGATTGGGAAGCCTTCCTCGCCGGTGGGAAAACCGACCCGGCCTCACACGGTAGTTTCCCCTCAACAACCGGGGTGAGCAATTTTGAACAAACGGGTGTGCGTTCTTGAACAGACAGGTCAGAACCCGACTTAATAGGATGCATCGATTGGGATGTTAAGTTGTTAATGTTAGGGCGGCCACTGAGCCGGGGAGGAGACGCCATGTGACCAAACAAAAAGAGAGGTTGCGAATGGGCACATGGAAAGTTAG
The DNA here is from genome assembly GCA_050008675.1 of Terriglobia bacterium. Taxonomy (GTDB): domain Bacteria; phylum Acidobacteriota; class Terriglobia; order UBA7540; family UBA7540; genus CAVROP01. Next base: position 19,716 of record JBEKME010000101.1, on the reverse strand, counting down.
CAAGCTGTGGTTTATGGCAGTCCTACAGGTCGTTTTTGTGGCCGGATGCGGTCGAGAGCCGGGAACGCTCCTGGCAACGCCGAGGCCGGTCAGTCCGAATGCCCCACTTCTGAGGGAGTGGGCATAATTCAGGAGGCAACCATGAGGAAAGCAATTTACCGGATTTTTGCCACAACGGCGGTCGTTTTTTTATTCGTGTCTGCGCTGTATGCGATCCGCAAGGATACCCATTTTGAGGTGAGTTCCACGATTCCCACAGATCGCGCAAGAGGCGTGCCTCTCGATCAGGTGCTTACGGTAACCTTCGATCAGGAATTGGACTGTTCAACGGTTACCACGTCAACCTTTACCCTGAAGGAAGACTGGGTAGGGGGGGGGGCCGAGGGGTGGCTACCTCCAAGGAATCCAGCCGTACCAGGACTAGTCGGCTGCGTGGGGACGACGGCGACCTTTACACCGTCAAGCGATCTCGCACCCAATACCACCTATACTGCCACGATTACAGATAGCGTGAAAGATGCGAACGGCCAAAGGCTCGAGTCCTGCCTTATATGGTGCTTTAGAACAGGTTCGACCCTCGCGCCACCCATGGTGACCTCCGTGACCCCTCTCAATAATGCTACGCTTGTTCCGCTCAACACGAAAGTCACCGCGACGTTCGACGAGGCGATGAACGCTGCAACGGTCATTGCCTCTTTTACGCTAACCGGACCTGGCACAACCCCCATACCCGGGTTAATTACCTACGATGCTATAAACAACATTGTAACTTTTATACCCTCAAGCAATCTGGCACCCCTTACCAAATTTACTGCCACCATTTCAACCGAGGCCACGAACTCGTCGGGCATTGAAATGCTAAGTGCGTTTCAATGGACATTTACAACCGGTGGGTCCACAGACCTCACCCCACCCACGGTGATTGTGACAAGCCCTCTGAATCTGGCCATAGATGTGCCCCTCAACGCGATTATCACCGCAACCTTCAATGAGCCGATGCTCGCTTCAACGATCACATCGCCCGCGACAACCTTTACCCTACAGGAACATGTAGGGGAAACGCTTGTATTGGAATCAGGCACGATATCGGGCACGGTGACCTACACTGGCACAACTGCAACCTTTACGCCAACCGCCAATCTCGCAGCCAGTACGGAGTACACTGCCACGATTACAACCGGGGTCACAAACCTGGGGGGCATTCACATGGTAAGTAATTATGTTTGGACCTTTACGACCGGTACGGCCCCAGACATCATCCCGCCCACAGTGGTTTCCACGAACCCTGTGAATGGTGCCACATTGGCGTGTATCAACGCGGCCATCACCGCAACCTTCAGTAAGCAGATGGACCTTGCAACGATTAACACGGGGACCTTCACGGTGACTGACACCACCTCCTCTGAGCCTGTCATTGGAACAGTCTCCCTAGACATAACAGGCCTAATCGCAACGTTCACGCCCCTGGTCAATCTCACAGCCGGCGACACCTACCAAGCCGAAATCACGACCGGGGTCACCGACTTGGCAGGCATTGCACTGGCAAGTCCCGAAATATGGAGCTTCACGACTACGTCGGTGGGATGCAAAGCGGCCGTACCGCTTGCAACAGCGGGGCTATTCGGGGCTTTTGGGGGTTACGCCGGGATCACCAACCAGGGACTCCTTACCGTGATCAATGGGAGTATTTCGACCACGGCTGTTTCGACCAAGGTGACTGGATTCCAGGACACGTCAGGAAATATATATACGGTAACGCCGCTTAATAACGGAATGGTGAACGGGGCGATAGACACGTGTGCCCCTCCTCCTGGTGGAACGGCCACTGAAGGAAATGCTACGACATGCGCGATCGCAACTCAGGCCTTAGCCGACGCGACCACCGCGTATAACGCCCTCAAAGGACTAGCAACAACAGGTCCAGATCCAAGCACCGCCGGCAACCTCGGCGGGAAAACCGTCGGTCCTGGCGTCTATAAGGCCGCCTCGGGCGCGTTTTCGATAACGGGATCGCCTCTCTACCTCAGCGGCACTGCCACTGATGTCTGGGTCTTCCAGATGGCGAGTTCACTCACCGTGGGTGTCCCGGGGGTCCCTTCCAACATCAGCGTGATCCTGGAGGGCGGCGCCCTGCCCAAGAACGTCTTTTGGCAGGTCGGCAGCGCCGCGACTATTAACTATGGAGGGGGCGGCACTATGGTGGGAACCATAATCGCTTATTCAGCAGTCACATTGTCCAATCCCGGCAACAGCACGACTCCGACGGCGTCTACGGTGCTGGACGGGAGAGCGATAAGCCTAACCGGATCGGTCACCATGGTACAGACCGTCATTAACGTGCCTGCCCCGTAAGGCGCGAGGCACTCGGTGTGAAAGTAGGAGAGGGGTGGTCGATGGCTGAGAAGCGGGGCTGTTTATGCCCCGCTTCTCAGTGAGTAAACGTAATTCCGCATGAGCGCCCGCGGGGCCGCAAATTGTTCGAGGTTCCCGGTTAGATGTTTAGGGTCTTGGTGACCAACCTGGAGGACCCGCCGGAAGAGATAAGGCGCGGCTACAACCAGCGGGTCGCGCGAGGCGGGATGGAGCAGCGGATTGAGGAGTTGAAGTCGGACTTGGCCGCTGACGATTTCTGCCCGAAGGAGTTCTTCGCTACCGAGGCAGCCTTCCTGAGCATCCTGATGCTATTCAACCTGCTGGGAGAATTCCAGCGCGCCAGTGGGATGACCGACTATCGTCAGCGGGGCACGCTACGGGTGTCTCGCAAAGCGGGATGCGGAGCGATTTTGGGCCGAGTGGGCCACCGGTCTTCCTCCGCATCCACTCGCGCCGCCTCCGCCAGCAACGCCTTCACCTCCGCTTCCAGGGTGATTGGAATCGTCGCCATCGGGGTTTCTTCCTCTTGGTTTCCCCTGTGCTTTTCTCTCGGGGCGGGCTCGCAGGGAGCTGTAGCCGACCGGAGAGCCCACCCCGCGCTGTGAATTCTTGCGGGGTCTGATTCCCCAGCGAGCTATGAGGCCGGACCCGGTTGTGGTCCTGCCTCCAGGCTTCGATCTTCTGCTGCGCGTCCGGCAGACTGAGGAACCAATGCTGGTTAAGGGGTGGGGTATTCGGGGTTTCAAGTGGGAAGGGGAGCAAGGAGGCTCGGGTAGCCCTATCCGGATGCCTGCAACAATCCTTGCCGGGACGGCGAGGGTCGCGGAAAACGCTCGAATAACATGGATGCTAGTCGTGTAGGACCACGCTGAGGAGACCGCTACGGACCGTCAACGCGCCTTTGCCCGTGTAATCGACAAAGCCAAGCTTCCTGAAATTGTTCATGAAATGACTCCCTCGTGACCGGGCGGCGCCGGCCATTTGCGCCAGGGTTTCCTGACTGATGCAGGGAAGGATCGTCTCGGCCCTAATTTTAACCCTGTGGCAGTTCCTCTCGATACCAGTTCATCCTGACCGCGCATCCTTTCTCTATGCGATCCTGAGGCGATTGAACACGGGGACTTTGGCGAAGTCCAAGAGGAATGCAAAGGCCGCTGCCGCCACGAGTATTCCTCCCACAACAAGTATAGGCAGAGGAGTCATGGCGATTCCGCAAGTCGCCAGCGTTGAGGCGATCAGCAGATCAACGACAGACGACCCGAGGAGCCACCGGCTTGGACGAGAGGACCACAGGCGCCGGCGTTCACGATTCGTATAGGTTGTTGCTTGATTGCCGAACACGATGGCCACGAAGGCCAAAGTTCTTAAAGTTTCGATTCCAAGGCCCAGGCGGAATTTGGCGATCGCCAGGACGGCAGTGCAAAAGACCAGCTCGGAGATTCCCATGAAGACACCCGCGATCGTCAATTCGCCGATTCGCCAGGCATTGGGCCTCGGGGAGGGTCGCACGTTGTCCGTCGTCGTGGACATGCCGAGGAGGTCGCCGGTGAGCATAATAATAACCATCAACATGGGGGTCAGGATCGCGTGTCCGGTCATGATCAGACCGACCGCCAGGAAGAGCACCTGCACAGTTTTCTTGGTCACCGAGTTTAGCGCATAAGTCAGGATGCGCTGAAACGTCACGCGGCCTTCTTTTACCGAAGCGACGATACCGCCGAGTCCTGGTTGGGTCAGCACGATGCCGGCCGCTGACTTGGCAACATCGGTGGCGGTTGACACCGCGATTCCCATCTGTGCCTGGCGCAGCGCCGGCGCATCGTTGGCGCCGTCGCCGCACATACCCACCGTGTGGCCACCCTTCTGGAACGCCTTGACGAGGTTGTACTTTCCCTCCGGGAGGACGCCGGCGAAGACAGCGAAATCCTCGGGGTGCACACTGTCGGGGATGGGTCCGGGTGGCGAGACAGCTCCCTCGAGACCTACCGCGCGAGCCACGATCGCGGCCGTCGCAGGGGCATCGCCCGTCACCATGACGGTGCGGACGCCCAAGGCGCGCAACTCCGTAATGAGCGCCGCCGAATCGGTTCGAGGTGGATCGCTGAGAGCGATGATTCCCGCGAGCTTCACCGCCTCCGGCGGGCCCACCGCGACGGCCAGCACCCGGAAGCCCTGTGCCTCCAGTTGGCTCGCTGTCGTGGACGCATCAAGCGATGCTTCGGTGAGGCCTATGACTGCGGCAAAGGCTCCCTTCACGGCACGCACCGTGGCGCCGCTCCGATCCACAGCCGTGGCCTCGGACATCTTCGTGGCGGGATCGAAAGGCACAAATTTGCTCAGTTTCGGTAGATCGGAGGCGACGGCCTGCAAGGCGGCGGAGCGAATGGCCGCGTCGACGGGATCCTGCCCGCCATCCGAGCTGGCGAGGGCGGCGATTCCCAGCACGTGTGATTTGTCAAAGCCGGGCATAGGGTGTACGGCGGTCACTTCCAGCTCGTTGCGCGTCAGCGTGCCGGTTTTATCCGCGCACAGGACCTCGATGCTGGCCGCTTCATCCACGGCGGATAGGCGCGTTGGAAGGACGCCCAGATGTGCCAGAGCCCGCGCGCCGAGCGCCGCCGCAAGCGTAAAGGTGGCAGGCAGCGCCACGGGGATCGACGCCAGAACCGCCGTGAGCACCAGGGGAATGATCTCACCCAGCGGCAGCTTGAGAGCGTAGGCATACCCCACCAGCAGCACGATGATGACGCCATTAAACATGGCGAGATTGCGCACCACGCGCAGAACGGCCTTCTCCTGCGAACTTTCGACGTGCGCGGTGCGGACCAGCTCCGCGGTGCGTCCAAACTTGGTGCGCGCTCCGGTCGCCGTAACCTCCGCAACCGCCTCACCGCGCCGCACCAGCGCTCCTGCATAGGTTTCGAGGCCGGGCCCAGCTTCGATGGGCACTGATTCGCCGGTGAGCATGGACTGGTCGAGCAGGATCTGGCCTTCGGTCAGACGCACGTCGGCGGCCACCACGGCGCCGAGCGATAGCTTCACCACATCGCCAGGCACTAGTCCAGTAGCGGGCACGGTCGCCCAAGCATTATCGCGACGGACCGAGGCGTTCAACGCGAGCCGCGACTTCAGCGCGGCAAGAGTCGCCTGAGCGCGCCCTTCCTGGAAGAATCCGAGAACCGCGTTGAAGACCAGGACAACCGCGATGATCGCAGCCTCGACGTACTTGCCGAGGGCAAGCTCGAGCACGATCGCAGCTTCGAGCATCCATGGAACCGGCGCCCAGAACTTGGTCAGCGCCCTGCGTAAGGGATGCAGAGCCGTGTCAGGCACTGCGTTTGGACCGAACTTCTCGAGCCGGCGGCGGGCTTCATCGCTCGTGAGGCCGGTCGAGAGCGGGACATCCTTCTTATAAGCGTTCATTCGGTTGCCACCCACACTGGCTCGGAGTGCGAGAAGGCCTGCCGGCCAGTTCTTTTCACTCGTCACCGAGCGAGCACGGTCTGAGTATGCAGGCTCCCTGCTATGGGGGCTGTCTCAAATTGCTCACAGTCGCTTCTCCGTATCCAACAGCTCGACTGACATAGCTCACCCCAAGGTTGGCGGTCGGTGACTGTCTGCCGGATTTTTGGTTTGATAGCGAGCCTTTACGATCAGACAGCTCAAATCCTGATCTGCTAGCTTCAAGGCGGAGGCACTTCCCACCTTGTCTCGGATAGGAGCGACGCAGCCCGGCGCGGACTGCCGGCGTCGAGTCGCAGTCAAACAGTATCCCTGCGAACGACTCATGCCGGGCGAAGGCACGATATATCGTGAATTAACCCAACTTCCGCACTCCGCGGAGTGAAGTGGTTTATTTACAATGAGTTCGTGTTTTATTCCGTCACGATGTGGGCACCTCCTCCCAGGTTCGACAGGGCTTCATCATTTCCAGGGGAATCTTGAGCGTGGAGTAGATTTGCTTGTGAACGGCCTCCGGGGTGGTCCCGGTGCGAATCTTCAGGCAACTCCCCTGAGGGGTCGGCAGCCCGCCGCGGCGTGACCATCTGGTGAGCGCTGAGTTGTTGCCTCAGGATCCCCCACGAGGTGTGGACGCCCCCATCCAGGAAGCGTTTCGCGATGGCCACCAGCAGATGGTAGGCTAGGACGCACAAGAAGATATGCGTCTGGGTACGCTTCTCGAGTTGGTGGAAGATGGGCCGCTGTCGCCGCGGCCCGTGCTACAAGCAGTCTGCGGTTTTCTGGACTCACTCTAAGGTCGCGCGGTAGCTGCACAAGACGGCGCGCTCACGCCCGCAAGCACGGAATCTGACCACATCGGAAGTTGTTCTTTGCCAGCAGCGTTCTGCTCTGACGCGGCGTGGTTGTAAAGCACGAGCAGGCAACGTGGATCGAGCATTGTCTCGATGAGGGCCGGGCGGCCGAAGCGTTTCTCAACTGTCACCGCCATTTTGTAGCCGACCGTGCACCAGGGTCCCTGCGCGCCAAAAAAGCTGGATCCTTTTTCGTCTATGGCGTCCCGGTTGGGAAACTTCCCGTTGAGAGTATCGGCGAAGAAGCCGTTAACCGATCGGAGGTCGCTGCTGAAGTTGGCCATGTCGTGATCCCAACGGGCATGTTCCCGGGCGGCGCTGGCGGCGTGGGGATCGACGTCTGGCGCTCCCGCGGCAGCCAGCATGGCGAAGCCCTCTCCGAACGATCCCATCCAGTCGGCTGCCGCGCGTGCACGTTCCGGTAAAGCAGCGATTTTCTGATCGTACAGGGGGCCGAGGCTGCGCAGTCCGATGTGATGTAGTTCATGGGCGACGGTATTCTCAAACTTCTCGCGGCTGACTCCGGGATCAAGGTACAAAAAGATGGCTGGGTCAGATGGAGGTCCCCAGACAAAGCTGTTGTTCTTGGGCTTGATCATGGGGTAGACCTTGGCCCGGATGGTTGCAGTGGCCGGCAAGTAGGCCAGCGCACGATCGGCGCTCGAGCGCAGATCAGCTTTCTTCCAGGCGTCAAGCGTGCTCGAGAGCTCCCGGACGTGGCCTCGAAGATCCTCGGAAAGAACGAATTTCTTGAAATCACTATCCGTGAACGCCAGGGTCGGGACGTGGAATTGCTGTCCAATCTCCGCTTCGCGCTTCTTCAGGCGCTGATATGGTTCCGTGGCGAACAGCCTCTGCCATTGCGAGTCGTCAACCGGTTTGCCGTCCGCGCGGAGCGTCAGAATAGCGAGGACCTGATCAGCTTCGCTTGCGTCCAACGTCAGTTGCACTCGGTTGTTCGGCGCTGATTCGGCGGATAAAAATGGGATGCCAAACCTGAGACCCAGGAATGAAAGAATAAAAAGCACACGCACTCGATTCCACATGTGCGCTCCTTGCCAGGTTAGCCGGAATTTCCTTTTTGATCTCTCATAGGGTTTAGACGCCCCCTGGGAAAAAAGGTGTGCGGGAAAATGCTGCTAGGCAAGCGGTTAGAAAAGGCGATAGGAAGGAATGAGAACGGCTCGGTCTTGGCTCATATCAGATCAAGGCTGGCAGCAAGTGGGGATTGGCGAACACGCGCAACCTGCCAACGCCCTGACCGACCGTTGGCGGCCCTCTGTGGGGCGCTCAAGAATCAAGAGCGATGTTTCACATCTCGACTCGCGCCAAAGGTTTCCTGCTAATATTCTCAGCAGTGTATGTTGAGATTCTAATCAAGTTCTATCCTATTGAAAAGAAAATAGCTTATCAATGGTCCGTCGCCCCAGAAGGCTTCGCGTGTTGTAATTCTCAGTAGGCAAATCGCAGTTCGGACCTATTGTCCATCTCGCCAGTTCCTCATGCTGTCCGCTATCTGTTTGAAAACACGTTATATACCTTAACCCTTGCAGTTCCATTTTGAACGAGTCTATGGTCCCCCACCTGCTGGTGTATGGGCGGAAATCAAAGCCTTCGCGCCCCATCCGAAAGGGGCTGCGGACATGGGGTGTCACATGCTAGCAGTATTAGTTCTCGCCACATTCGTTTGCTTCGTCACCGTTGATTATTTCTTGCAGACTCGGCGGCCGCAAGCTGCGAAAGCGGTGGTGGCTCCAGCGGAGCCTGAGGAAGTGTCGTTTCCCATGAACATTGTGGGCGGCTTTAAGCTTCCCGCCGGCCTCTCATATCACTCTGGCCATGCATGGGCTGCAAAGGAGTCCCGAAACGTCGTGCGCATCGGGCTGGATGACTTTGCGGTTCGCTTGTTGGGCAAGGTTGACCAACTCGATCTGCCGGCTCGGGGTCGGTGGCTGCGCCAAGGCGAGAAGGGTTGGACGCTGGCGCGCGGCGGTCACCGCTTCGAAATGTTGTCGCCCATCGAGGGCGAGGTCGTCGATGTAAACCCGGAGGTCTTGAAAGATCCCTCGGTCATTCACAAGGATCCTTACGGCCTCGGTTGGCTTGTTGCGGTCAACTCTCCTGCCGCTGATTCGAACCTGAAGAACCTCCTGCGGGGCAGGCTAGCCCAGCGCTGGATGGAAGAATCCGTCGCGACGCTCCATACCCACTTCAGCCCCTCGACGGGAGTTCATTTGCAGGACGGTGGCCACGCTGTTTCGGACGTCCTGAGCGCGCTCCCCGAGGACCGCTGGGAAGGGGTAGTCCGCGAACTGTTTCTGGCCTAGGCCGAGCGCCTTGGTGTGTCAACACCGGCGCGGGGAGGGCCGGGACACGCGGGTCTTTATTCCGAGGAGGACAAGTCATGGTCGCGCTCTTTGTAGCCTCGATGTTTATAGGTTTTGTGCTGGTGGATCTCGTTGTGCAAGCTCTACAGGCCCGGCAGGCAGCGGTCTCTACCGTTGCGGACCTTCCTTGGAATGTTCCCAAGGGCTTCTACCTGTCTGAAGGACACACTTGGTTTCACCCCGATTCCTCAGTGGGTTTGAGGGTGGGTGCGGATGCGCTGGTGGCGCGTGCCCTGGGTGCTGTGGAAAAGGTTGTGTTGCCGAAATTGGGCGAGCAGGTGAAGGCAGGTCAACCTCTATTTCAACTGCAATACCATGGCTGCGACCTGAAGATCCCAAGCTCGATCACCGGCCATGTGGCTGCGCTTAATCCAGGTCTCGGGAAGCGTCCGGAACTTGTTGCCCAAGACCCTTATGGTTCCGGTTGGGTTTGCGCTATCACCCCCACTCAATCGGATGGCGGTTCTGGCGCCATGCGCTCGGGTGAGAAGGCGGCCGCCTGGCTCGAGCAGGAGTTCCATCGTTTGCGAGAATTTCTCTCCCTGCAATTCTCTCCTGACCCAGCCCTGAGCGTGAGTTACCCGGACGGCGGTCTGCCTGCGGTGGGCTCCTTGACCCACCTCGGGAGCGGCGGTTGGCGCGCCTTCGAGGCGGAATTCTTGCGCCCCCAGCGAGCCCAGCGCACTCCGTGAAGGCCTAGCCAAACGGATTTGAAATTCTCCGCCCTCCTGAGGCAGTCGGGGGTCGAGAGTCGAAGGTCGAAAAGGGCGATACCGCAAAAATGTGTGCGATAACCTGCACAGAGTTTGGCGGTGAGAATCTGAGAATCTATAGTCGAGACAATCTTCAGGAAACCTCATCTTATTCAGGCAGGCTCAGAAACTCGGGACACTACTCGACATCATGTCGCACCCTGAGCCCCGCATCTCCTTAACCTATAATCCAGACAACAGGCCAAGTTGGGTGATTTCACCACAGTGGGAATAAGAGGCTAGGGAAGCCCAGGAAATAGAGACAAAACGTCTGGTTTTAGGCTCCGCCCTGCTGAATTTCTCGGCATCCCGCGTGCATAGAAATGCAGCGAGGCGTGCTGGTTGCGGCAGACTTCTTGTCGTTGCGCGCTCGTGCCCCGGATGTTGAAAAAATGAGCAAAGCGATTCTCATCGATACGACTCGCTGCATTGACTGCCAGCGTTGTGTGGCCGCGTGCAAGCTTGTGAATGGTTTGCTAAGAGCCAGCCGTAGCGACTTCATGACGACCGATTCATTGCGACCTCTCGGCCCTGACACCGACCTTGCGATGGACGAGACCGGTGATGAAGAGCTGTCCGCCAACGCACTTAACGTGGTGCAAACTCGCGGAGCCGTGTACGTCCGTCGCTTCTGTATGCACTGTCAGGATCCTACCTGTGTTTCCGTTTGCCCTGTCGGGGCATTCAGGAAAACCCCGGCGGGGCCTGTTGTGTACGCGGAAGAGCGTTGCATGGGTTGCCGGTACTGCATGATGGCTTGCCCATTTGGAGTCCCGCGCTACGAGTGGAACAAGGTCTGGGCGCCCAGAGTCAAGAAGTGCCACATGTGTGCTCCACGCCAGGCCAAAGGGCTCAAGCCCGCTTGCACGGAAGTGTGTCCGGTGCAGGCCGGGGTTTTTGGGGAACGGGAAGACCTGTTGCGGGAGGCCGAAAACCGGCTAAGACAGGAGCCTACAAAATACCTTCAAAATATCTACGGCAAGCAGGAAGTGGGCGGCACTTCCGTATTGTACCTCTCTGCTGTTCCCTTTGAAGCGCTTGGACTGCCCACCAACCTGCCGCACGATGCGCTGCCCATGTACACCTATCGCGTGCTCTCGGAAATACCCACCCTGGTCACGCTGGGCGGAGCCTTGTTAGGCGGAATCTGGTGGATCACCAAGCGGCGGGAGGAAGTGGCGGACGCGGGAAAGGAAGAGGGGAAGCGCAGATAGGAAGATGTCCGTGGTTCATTGTCCGTTGTGCGCGAGGCGGCGCTATTTGGGACCGGCAGTGGACCACGGACTACCACCACGGAGATCATCCATGAGCTTTGAGAAATTACCCAAACTCACCTTCTGGCGAGCGGTGCTCTTGGTGATCCTTGCCGCAGGTTTCTATTCAACGCTGCTTCGTTTCACCAAAGGCTTGGGGGCTGCTACCCATCTGACCGACCGCTTCCCCTGGGGGTTGTGGATTGGCTTTGACGTGATCTGCGGAGTGGGGCTGGCGGCGGGTGGGTTCACTCTGGCGGCCATCGTTTACGTCTTCCATCTCCGGCGCTTCCATCCTATCCTGCGTCCCTCGATTCTGACGGCCTTCCTGGGCTACGCGCTGGTGGCGGTGGCGCTGCTCTATGACCTCGGCAAGCCCTATAACATCTGGCACCCACTGATCATGTGGAACCCTCACTCCGTAATGTTCGAGGTGGCTTGGTGCGTGATGCTCTACCTGACAGTGCTGGCCCTGGAGTTCTCCCCTGCCGTCTTCGAGCGTTTTCGATTGCAGAAGCCACTCGAACTGCTCAAGGCCATCACCATCCCGCTGGTCATTGCGGGAGTGCTGCTTTCCACGCTGCACCAATCGTCCCTGGGGAGTCTGTTCCTGATCGTGCCTTCTAAGCTGCACCCCTACTGGTACTCGCCGCTGCTGCCGCTGTTTTTCTTCATTTCGGCGGTGGGGGCAGGCATGGCGATGGTGATCTTCGAATCGAACTTGAGCGCGCGGGCGTTTGGCCAGGAAATCGAGATGCCGCTGCTGGCCGCACTGGGGAGAGCGATGGCGGGGGTTTTGGGAGTGTATGGAATCCTGCGCTTGCGGGACTTGTGGAGGAGAGGCGCGCTGGTGCACTTGCGCGAACCTTCCACGGAGACCTTTCTGTTCGTGCTTGAAATTGTGCTGGGACTCCTGATCCCCTTGTCCCTGTTGCTCCTCCGCCGGGTGCGCGAGGACCGGGAGGGGCTCTTTGCGGCCGCCGTGCTGGTGATCACAGGTTTTTTCCTCAACCGCTTGAACGTGTCGATTACCGGCCTCGAGTACTCCGCCCGCGCGCATTACTTTCCGAGATGGACGGAGGTAGCCGTGACGCTCTCGATGGTGGGTATAGGGTTTGTTTGTTTCGCTCTGGCGGCGCGCTATCTCAATGTGTTTGAGGCCGGGCCGTCCGGGGAAAAGCGCGGTGTTGAAGCCTGAGGGTCAACCAAGGACGCCCTATGCGTCGGTTCACTTACAGCCTGGCGACGAAACTGACGGCCTGCGTGGTCGGCAGCATGGCTCTCTTATTAGCGCTGTACGGGTACTGGAGCCTGCGGCTTTGGCGCCAATCTCAGCACGAGATGGTTTTTCAGAGCGCCGACCGAACGAGCGATATCATCTGGCGCAGCATCCGTTATTCGATGCTACGCAACCAACGCGAAGAAGTTTTCCACATCATCAACACCATCGGGCACGAAGCGGGCATCAGCCGCATTCGCATCTTCAATAAGGAAGGCCAAATCACTTTTTCCACTGACCCGCAGGAAGTTGGGCAGTTCGTTGATAAGAAGGCGGAGGCCTGCTACGCCTGCCATGCTCAGGCACAACCCCTCAAGCGTCTGAATCGACCCGACCGCCTGCGCATTTACAACGCTGCTGACGGCACGCGCGTTTTGGGCCTGATCCGGCCGATCGAGAACGAGCCCGACTGCTCGAACGCCGCCTGCCACGCCCACGCCGCGGGCAACCAGGTACTCGGCGTATTGGACACCAACCTCTCACTGGCCTCCGTGGATCAAGTCGTGGCCCGGAGCCAACGTCAGATTGCGGTCTTTACCATTGCTTCCATCATCATCCTCAGCTTGATTTCAGCGGGACTAATCCGGGTGACCGTGCACAAGCCCGTGCGCCAGCTCACGGAGGGCACCCGACATGTGGCCGAGGGCGAGCTGGACTATTGCCTGCCGGTGGGCAGTGGCGACGAGTTGGGCAGCCTGGCGGCTTCTTTCAATCGTATGACGGAGCAACTGAAGAAAGCGCAACAGGAAAACCAGGAGTGGACCCGCACGCTGGAAGCGCGAGTCCATGAGAAGACGGGAGAGCTCGAGCGCGCTTATCACCGCTTGATGCAGTCCGAGAAGATGGCTTCGCTCGGCAAGCTGGCCGCGGTTGTCGCCCACGAGATCAATAACCCCCTGGCGGGCATTCTCACTTACAGCAAGCTGATTTCCCGCCTGGTGGATAAGGGCCTGGAGAATGAGGCGCGCCGCAAGGAAGTGAAGAATGACCTCCAGGAGATTGAAGGGGAAAGCCGGCGTTGTGGAACCATCGTCAAGAACATGCTGACGTTCGCCCGGCAGGCGCCGCTCAACCCGCAAAAGAACGTTTTGGCCGGCATCGTGGAACGCTGCCTGCTTCTGGTGGGGCACCAATGCGATCTGCAACAGGTGGATGTGGAAAGTCATTTGGACCCCAAGATGCCTTCCATCTACTGTGACGCGGGGCAAATTCAGCAGGTTCTTCTTGCCTTGCTGATGAACGCCCTCGAGGCCATGCCGCACGGCGGACGGTTGAAGGTGGAAACTGCTTACCATGCAGAGCATCGCGAGGCGCGGATCATGGCCAGCGATGACGGCATGGGAATTCCTGAAGACGTCCTGCCGCATATCTTTGAACCTTTCTTTACCACCAAGGCGGAGGGCAAAGGCGTTGGTTTAGGATTGGCCATCGCTTTCGGGATTGTCCAGCAACATGGAGGGAACATCGAGGTGTCCTCCCCACAGCAGAAGGGAACCACCTTCATGGTTACCCTGCCGGAGGAGCCGAAACTGTGGCCGACGGCTGCCGGTGGAACAGTGACGAGTGACAAGTGACGAGCGGGAATACAGGAGACAGGAGTCAGGAGTCAGAAGACAGAAGGTAGGCAGTAAGCAGTCGGCAGGAGGTAGTAGGAAGTGTTTTCCCCACCTACCGCCTACCGTCTACCACCTACCGCATCGGGAGTTGCTCATGGATTACAAAGCCAGCCTTTTGGTCGTGGACGATGAAAACGTCGTTCGCGAGTCGCTCGGCAAATGGTTCGAGGAAGAAGGCTACCTTGTAGAGACCGCGACCAGTGCGCGCGAGGCGCTGCTGAAGTTGCCCAGCCAGCGTTGGGATTTGGCCCTGGTGGATATCAAAATGCCGGGCATGGATGGTCTCGAGTTGCACCGCAAAATTCGCGAGGTCGATCCGGAGATTGTTGTCATTATCATGACCGGCTACGCTTCGGTTGAGACTGCTGTCCAGGCGCTGAAAGACGGGGCGTACGACTACATCGCCAAGCCTTTCGATCCCGATGATCTGGCTCATTTGGTTCGTAAGGCCCTCGAACACCGCAAAATCAAAGAGGAAAATGTGCGGCTGCGGGAAAGCCTCGAAGAGGTTCAGGCGGTTGAATTGGTGGGGCAGAGCAAGCCGATGCAAAGGGTTATAGAACTCATTCGCACCGTTGCTCCCATGGATACCACCGTCCTGATCCATGGGGAAAGCGGCACTGGCAAGGAGTTGGTGGCCCGCGCCATTCACAACCTGAGCCCCCGCCGGTATATGCCCATGGTCACCATCCATTGTGGCGCCCTGACGGAGACCCTGCTGGAAAGCGAGCTTTTCGGGCACGAGAGGGGCGCCTTCACGGGCGCCCAGTACCGGAAGAAAGGCAAGTTCGAAGTCGCCGAGGGTGGCACGGTCTTTCTGGATGAAATCGCGGATATCAGCCTGAAGACCCAGACGGACCTGCTGCGCGTTCTGCAAGAAAAGGAGATTACGCGCGTGGGTGGCAACCAGACCATCAAGGTTGACTTTCGCGCCGTCGCCGCAACCAACAAAGATTTGTCGGCCCTTGTGAAGGAAGGAACCTTCCGGCCCGACCTCTACTACCGCCTGAACGTTTTTGGGATTGAACTGCCTCCCTTGCGAGAACGCCATGAGGACATTCCGCTTTTGGTAGACCATTTCATGAAGAAGTATGCGCGGGCCATGAACAAGCGGTTCACTTCCATCAGCAGGGCGGCCCTGGACATCTTGATGAATTACAGTTGGCCCGGCAATGTGCGCGAGCTCGAGAACGCCATCGAGCGGGCCATGGTGATCGGTCGCGAGCCGGAAATTCAGGCTTCCGATTTCCCCTTGCAGATTGGCTCGACCCAGCAACCCGAGGCAGGGCTTTCGCTCGGCGACGTAGAGCGCGCACACATTCTTCGAGTTCTGGAATCCTGCGATTGGAACCAGACACGCGCGGCAAAAACTCTCGAGATTGACCGTGTCACCCTCTACAACAAGATCAAGAAATACGGCTTTCGGAAAGGTATACCTGCCGCGTCATGAGAATCATCTCGCTGGTTCCCGTCGGGCGAGTCGAGCGGGGCCACCTCCAATCGCTTGCGGAAGGATTGGCATCGCGCTTGCGCGTAGCATGCTGGATTCGGCCGGATGGACTGGATGGCGAGTTTGCTTACAATCCTGTGCGCGGGCAGTACCACTCCACGGAAATTCTTAAGAGGCTTTTGCAGGACCCGCCTGCCGAAAGCTGGCGAATCCTAGGAGTGACCGACGCAGACCTTTACATCCCTATCCTAACCTTCGTTTTTGGCGAAGCCCAATTGGGCGACACCGGCGCCCTGGTTTCCACCCATCGCCTGCGCCCGGAGTTCTATGGCATGCCCAAGGACCCTGGGCTACTCCAAGGGCGCCTTTTGAAGGAGGCCCTCCACGAATTGGGCCACACTTTTGGGCTTCGCCATTGCCCGGATTACCTTTGCGTGATGAGCGCCTCCCATGCCGTGGAGCGAATCGATTTGAAGCAGGCGGGTTTTTGCACAGCCTGCGCGGGCGCGGCAGGGCTTACGTAGGGGTAGGGCTTGCCCTACCCTCGTCGGTGGTCGGCACGGCCGTCAGGGGACGGCAAGCCGTCCCCATACAGACGAATTATGGTTTACGATCCCCGGCTACATCATCGACGGTCCATTCGTTTGCGCGGGTATGATTACGCCGGGGGCGGTGCGTATTTCATCACCATCTGTAGCGAGGCCAAGAAGTGTCTGTTCGGCGAGATCATCGAGGGCGAGATGTTTTTGAACGAGGCGGGGCGGCTTGTGCAGAAAACTTGGGACTCATTGCCCGGGCGGTTCAGGACGCTGGTTCTGGATGCGTTCCAAATTATGCCCAACCATCTGCATGGAGTGTTTGTGTTGCCGGGGCCGGGCCTAGAACCCGCTCTGGCTAAGGCAACCGGTGCACCCGTTATTCAACCATATGAAGATCGTAGGGGTAGGGCTTGCCCTACCCTCGTCGGTGGTCGGCACGGCCCTCAGGGAACGGCAAGCCGTCCCCCTACCAGCGGGAATGCCACTTCAGGTCCCCGGCGTACCAGTATGGGTGAAGTGGTGGGAGCGTTCAAATCGATTTCCACTATTGCGGTCAATAAACTACTGTCGCGCGTGGGAACGCGCCTCCTGCATGAGAATTTTTATGAGCACATCGTTCGCGACGTGGACGAGTTGGAGATCATCCGGGACTACATCATTCATAACCCACAACGCTGGCTGGAAGATCCAGAAAACCCGCAATCAGCAACGTACACAGATTGGCTGTAGGGGTAGGGCTTGCCCTACCCTTGTCAATGACCGCACAAGGGTCAGGGGACGGCAAGCCGTCCCCCTACGAGCGGGAATTCTGGAATCAGCAACGTACACGGATTGGCTGTAGGGGTAGGGCTTGCCCTACCCTCGTCAATGACCGCACAAGGGTCAGGGGACGGCAAGCCGTCCCCCTACAAAACGCTGCAGGGAGGAGTAGAATCATCTTTTGAGATGCAACGGGAGGATTAAGGAAATTGGCAAGGTTCAGTCAGTCTTTTACAAGCGAGCAAAGCCGCATCGAAGGCTTGGCGGCAATCTCGGAGCCCATCCAACAGCCGGAGGAAATCTTTCCGACTGCCGACAGGGGAAAGGGCCTCGTGGCCGAAGATGCCGCCTCTCTGTTTGCGGCAGCGCGCGATCAAAACCGTCGAATTGAAATCCAGGCAGCAGCGAACCGAGTGCGCGCGCGTTTTGCGGCGCAAAGCGTTGAATTCGTCATCCCCGTCTACTTGACAAGCTTCTGCCGGAACGAATGCTTGTATTGCGGCTATCGGCAAAGCAATTCCATCGCCGAGCGAGTCCGGCTCAACCCTGAAGATTTTGAAAAACAATTGGACCTGATTCTCTCCTGGGGTCACCGGCAGATCGAATTGGTGCTCTCCGATGACCCTGAATTCGGCCCGGAAACGGTGGCGCGCTACGTTGCCGCCACACGCCGGAAACTCGATGCCCTGGGTGGTGGAGTGGTGGCTCTGTGCTCTCCTGTTTACCAGCAAGAGGATTACGTCCGCTTGCGCGACGCCGGGTTGAATTGGGTGGTCGAGTGGCAGGAGACTTACCATCGCCCGCATTTCGACCGCTGGCACTTTGCAGGCTCGCCCAAGCGGAACTATGAGTCTCGCCTGGATCTCTGGGATCGCGTTATCGCCGCAGGCATTACCAAGATTGGGATGGGCGTGCTGTTGGGGCTTTACGATTTCCATTACGACGCCTTGGCGGCCATTGAGCACGGAAACTATTTGCGCCGGACTTATGGAATTGAGCCGCACGCGCTAGGAATCCCGCGATTGAAGCCGGCGCGCGGCGTCCTGGCCTCGCAGAAGCCAAATCGCTTCAGCGTCTCCGACGACGACTTCCGCCTGGTTGTTAGTGTTTATCACATGGCTTTTCCCACCTCCCGCCTGTTCTTCAATACCCGCGAGAGTTACGACTTGAATATCTCGATGGTGGCTGCCGGTGATCTCTTTACCGTGGATTGCGAAACGCTGCCGGGCGCCTACTTGCGCCGCCACCTGCCCGGCCAGTTTTCCACCCACGACTATCCGCCGCGCCGGGAAGTGGTTGCGACACTCGAGCAGCGTGGGCTGGCCTGCAAATATCTCGCCGAAGAGATGCCGTGCCAGATAGCCCGTACTGCGTCGGCCACGGGAACGACAATTGATGAGAAGCGCTGGATGGACCAGCACGCTCAGGTGCGCGCCCGCCTGCAAGATTGGGAAATGGCGCTGGACCGGCTTTCCGTGAATGGCATCCAACCCGTCGAGCGGCAGGCGGCGGATGCTTCCTTACACGAGATATTGGAGTACTTCGAAACGGTTCTGACCGCACATTGCCGGCAAGAGGAATCGGAGTTGTTCCCGGCCTTCCACCGCAACGCCGATATCACTTCAAAACTGGCGGCCTTTCGAGAAGACCACGAACGTTTTGGCGTAGACCTGGATAAATTCGAGAGGCAGATGGTTTCTTACGGTCTTTCGAGGGACCCTACCGTGCTCTTGACCCTCGGGAACCGTATGATTCGTGAAATGCGTGCTCACCTCGAGGCGGAAGAGCAGTTGTCGAGTGACCTGTTCCGCGGCTCCGTTTCTGCCGGTAGCGCAGGACCCGCTGTTCGGTCCTGCGGTTCTTCAATCGGGAATTGAAATTGGAGTTGTGCGCGAAGTGTGTTCGTGGCATGATTCGGGCAACTACAATGCTCGTGCTGGCTTCAAGATCACAAACTGTGACCTTGAAGCGGGGGAAGAATTCAATTTCTCATCGCGCGGGTGGCGCATACATTGTCTTGCATGTATGCGCCACCCTCTGGGGCTCGAGCAACCGAACGCCCGGCGAGGCGGCGACATGGCAAAACAATGTCGGCGCCACCCGCGGGAGCGGTTCCCTGATGACTTCATGTTCCAGTTGAGCTTGGAAGAGGGGAAGGCCGTGATGCTTTCAAGGTCGCAAATTGCGACCTTGAAGCGCGGTCAGAATATCAAGTACCGCCCCTACGTTTTCACCGAGCACGGGGCTGTCATGTTAGCAAACGTACTCAGGAGCCCCGTTGCCATCCGGGCAAGTATCCAGGTGGTTCGTGCGTTTGTGAACCTGCGGCGAATGCTCGCTAGCCACGACGACCTTGCTCGGAAGATCGACGCTATCGAGCGTCGCGTGGGCAAGCACGATGTTGAGTTGCAGGAAGTGCTTAGGATCTTGGGGAAACTGCTTGAGCCGCCCCCAGTGCCACCGAAACGGCCGCTCGGCTTCATGCCCGCGAGGACCGCAGGAAAATAAACCGCTGTGGCCGCCAGCGGGGCTTTCATAAAATGCGGGAGTTCACAGTATTGAGATTCTCGAAGAGGAAGCAGCCAAGCACCCCTTCCAGCAAGAGGTGATGCATCCCACCACCATCCGAGCTGGCGATGGAGCAATCCTCGATTGGTGAACAGACCTGCAAGTTGGAAGGTACGCTACCCTCTGAAACCGCTCGAACACAGCGCGGCGTTGCCCGCCACCCAAGAAGGATTTCATCCCGCACCTGCGGGACCACAGAGGTCACGGAGAAGAAATGCAGGCAGAGACTGTAGGTCAACAAACATGGAAGCGCAACCTTGTAATCCCTGCTCGCGCGAGCAGAAGTACTTTTCTCTGTGGTCTCTGTACTACTAACGCCGAATTTCTTGTCGGGCCGCGAAGATTTTTTGGTCATGCAGCCTTTGAGAGTTGACTTACGCTCGCCTTTCTGGCGGCAAGACTGGCCGTGATGATCTGGCGACCGGAT
>JBEKME010000100.1:0-22669 GCA_050008675.1 Terriglobia bacterium | reverse complement strand
GCAGCGAACCGCTCCTGATCGCGGCAGCGCTGGTGGCGGTTTACCTCGTGCTCGGTATCCTTTACGAAAGCTACGTGCATCCCGTCACCATCCTTTCCACGCTTCCCTCGGCCGGTGTCGGCGCGCTGCTGGCGCTGCTGCTCACCCACACCGAGCTAAGCGTCATCGCGATCATCGGAATCATCCTGTTGATCGGTCTGGTGAAGAAGAACGGCATCTTGATGATCGACTTCGCGCTTTCTGCCGAACGGAACGACGGCAAGAATTCACGCGACGCCATCTACGAAGCATGCTTGTTGCGGTTCCGACCCATCCTGATGACGACCATGGCCGCGATGCTGGGTGCTGTGCCGCTCGCAATCGGTACCGGCACCGGATCGGAGTTGCGCCGTCCCCTAGGAATCGCCATCATTGGGGGGCTGATCGTGAGCCAGTTGCTCACCTTGTACACCACGCCGGTGGTGTATCTCTATTTCGACCGCATCCAACATTGGTGGTGGGAGCGGATACGTATGGGGCGTCGCGAAGAAGCCGAGCCGCGCGGCTTTGAAGCGTGAAGCTGGGGAATAGATCATCATGTTCAAGATGAGGGCAAGCCCGCAATCGACCGATTCCAGAAATGCCGGGATTCTCAGCATCCCCTGTCATCCCGAGGAGTCCCGTTCTTCCCCCTCTTGTCATCCTGAGGAGTCCTGTTCCTTGGGACGACGAAGGATCTCAGCAGTTCGCAATTCGAGAACCGCCGGCCCGCCGCGGCGGGTTCGCCCGCCAAACGGCAGGCGGACTCAGAATGACAGGCCGGGACTTGGCTGGATCAAACATTGGATACCACGAGACACGACTCATGAACCGTAAGACAAATACCGATGCGTTAGCTGAAATCACATTCTCGACGGCACTTCCGGGGCACGGGGGACATGGGTCAGGGGACAGCGTGGAGATGCCAGACCCTCATTGGCGCCCTTTACCCTCTCAGCTTTGCTCTTCGCGCTGCCTTCTGCTTTCCGCCTTCTGCCTACTGCTCTTCTCGAGTGCTTGCATGATCGGACCGAAGTATCAAAGGCCCACCGCTCCCGTCCCTCCGGCGTATAAGGAACCGCCGTCCGACAACTCTCAGGAGATGAAGGGGTGGAAACAGGCGCAGCCCAGCGACGCTCTGGCACGCGGCAAATGGTGGGAAATCTATAACGACCCGGAGCTCAATGCGCTAGAAGAACAGGTGAGCGTCTCCAACCAGAATCTCATCGCGGCGGAGGCGCAATTCCGCGAGGCTAAATTCGCCGTTCGGATCGCGCGCTCGAATCTGTACCCGACCGTTTCCGCCGCTCCTTCCATTGTGAACTCGCGATCGGTGCTCACCGGTCTACCTAGCTACACCACCTACGACCTGCCGGTGGATGTGTCGTACCAAGCCGATATTTGGGGGAGTATTCGCCGCAGTATTCAGGCTAGCGCGGAGGCCGCACAAGTCAGCGCCGCCCAGTTGGAGAACGCACGACTGTCTTACCAGGCGGAACTTGCGCAAGATTACTTTGAGTTGCGCGGCACGGATGGCGAAAAAGAATTACTCGAAACCACCGTGAAGTCCTATCAGGATTACCTCAAGCTCACGCAAGACAGGTTTAATAATGGTGTGGCGTCGGGCTCGGACGTGGCTCAGGCGCAGACCCAACTGGAAACCGCGCGAGCCCAGTTGATCGATTATGATGTGGCGCGCGCGCAGTACGAGCACGCCATTGCCGTCCTGGCGGGCAAGGCCCCCGCGGAACTTTCCATTTCTACCAGTGGCATCAAGATCACACCGCCACCCGTGCCGGTGGGACTTCCTTCCAACCTGCTGGAGCGCCGGCCTGATATCGCCGGCGCCGAACGGCAGATGGCCCAGGCCAACGAGCAGATCGGCATTGCCAAAGCTGCTTATTACCCAACCCTGACCATCAGCGGCTCGGCAGGCGTTGAAAGCTCCCAATTCTTAAAGTGGATCTCCTGGCCAAGCCGCCTCTGGTCGGTGGGGCCGCAGTTGGCGGAGACTATCTACGATGCCGGCAGGCGCCGCGCGACGGTCGGGCAGACACTGGCTGCCTATGACGCTACGGTGGCGAATTATCGACAAACCGTTCTCACAGCCTTCCAGCAAGTCGAAGATAATCTGGCCGCGCTGCGCGTGCTTGAGAACGAAGCACAAGCCGAGGACGAGGCCGTAAAAGCTGCCCAAAATTCGCTGGATATTTCCACTTACCAGTACAAGGCCGGCACCGTCAATTACCTCACCGTCATCACCGAGCAGGCCATTCTTTTGCAAGACCAGGAGCAAGCCCTTAATATTCTTACTCGCCGCATGAGCGCCAGCGTCCTTCTGGTTGAAGCGCTGGGCGGCGGGTGGGATGCTTCGAAGCTGCCTACCGTGCAAGACGTGGCACATGGGAAGTAGGTGAGCACAACGAGATCTGCCAGAATTTCGGCGCCAACCTCTATCCGCGGGCTGGCGCAGACCTTCAGCTCCGCGCCAGGCCGCCTTCGTTCCTTTCCAATCCTGCGCCGGGAGACATCGAGAGTGTTGCGCTCTGTCCTCTGAGCTGACGGAGGTGGCTGACCAGCACCCTGACGTAGCGCGGCAAATGTCAGCCAAAACGAAAGGGTACATCGCCTCGGGAGAGGGACTTATGGCCCCCCGGAATGCGCCAGGCACATCCCCAGAAGCGCACGATCACATAAAGACTACCGACTGAATACCTGAAATCTCAAAGCGCTTTCGGCAGCGGAGGTTCTTGCATTGGACGAAATCGTCTCGCCGCAGCATATAGTTCGTTGATTTGGCAAATCGCGCCCGATCTCGTTCGTCCGCGTGACCTGGAAGCTTCTTCCTCTTTGTGCGCACCAACCACCGAATCTCGTAAGCGTTCGTCTGGTGACAAAACAGGCAGGAGAGAGTGACAGGTTTCAGAGTCTCATTTTCATCAAAAAATTCGCGCTCATCCATACCTTGCCTATCTTAGCCGGATTTGTCCTGCAACTCCACACGCATTTGAGAACAGGGACGACTTGTCCAGCGGAAAGCATTAGCACACTTTTCCCTAACAGGCGTATAATGCGCTGGGGGCAGGACTCACGCAGTCTATTAGGTTTTTCTATGAGCGGAGGACCAGTCGTATGGCCCACACTTTTGGCGAGCAAGATCTCGCAGATTACCTCTTTGATCGCATTATTGTGAATTGTCCGACCTGCTTGGACACCAAGTGCCTGCGTGTGGCGTGTCTGAAGGTTGCGGAGGAGCTACTCGAGGACGCTGAAATCGTTTACAAGCTGGCACCTGTTTCCGACGGTGGGGCGTAACCGCCCCTGAGCCCCGGAGTGAGAAAGACTGCAAGGGGAAGGGGAGACTGTCTGTCTCGAAGGAGGGGCGCGAGCGGGAAGATCGATTGCCGAGAGGAAATCCTCCCCCTTCTCATTTCAAATCGTTCTTCACGACCACCCCACCCTTCATCACAAACTTCACTCGTTCGAGTTCAGTAATATCTGAAAGCGGGTCACCGGAAACCGCGATAACATCGGCGAACTTACTTCTTTCAAGTGAACCGACACGATCCTGCCAACCCATCAATTCTGCTGCGCGCTGGGTCGCTGAACAGAGTGCCTGGGCGGGCGTCATGCCGAAGCGGACCATGTATTCAAACTCCTTGGCCTGAGTCCCGTGCGGGAAAGGGCCCACGTCGGTCCCGAAGGCAATCTTGACCCCGCTCGCCAAGGCCCGGCGAAAACTCTCCTCGTGGATTCTCGCCCGGCTGGTCTTTCCCTCTGTTGCTCGAAGGTCCCCTTCCGGTTCGACTTCATAAACGTAGAGCGTCGGCACGAGGTAGATACCCTTGCGAACCATCTCCTGGAGCGATGTGTCGTCGAGCTCAAGGCCGTGCTCGATGGAGTCAACGCCCGCCTCAATGCAGTTGCGCAGTCCAGTGCCGCTGTAAGCGTGGCAAGCCACCTTCACATGTTGGCGATGAGCTTCGTCTACGATGGCCTGAAGTTCCTCGAGGGTGAAGGTGGGAATGCTATCCAGGTGTCCGTCCGCGGTAAAACGAAAACGATGCGTAGAGTAAACTTTGATGAGATCGGCGCCGTACTTGATCTGTTCACGCACGGCCTGGCGGGCGGCCCAAGGCGAATCCACGATTTGTACGCCGGAGGGGACCAACACTTCCGGAGAATACCCTTCCAGCGCATAGCCCCCGGTGGTAGAGAGGGCGCGCGTGACCACTTGAAGGCGGGGGCCAGGGATCAAGCCACGGTTGATGGCGTTGCGCACATCCACGTCGCTATACATGGCGCCCTCGGTTTCAAGGTCGCGCAGGGTGGTGAAACCAGCCTCCAAGTCCTTCTTGGCGTTGACCACCGCTTCGATGGTCCGATACTGCCACGACTCCTTGAGCAGTTGTTCGTCGTAGCGGCCCCCAGACTCCCCGGTCAAAAACAAGTGAGTGTGAGCGTCAATCATTCCGGGGAGTACCGTGGCTTGCCGCAAGTCGATCAGCTCGGCCCCTGAGGGGATGGCCACGCCCCCAGTCGGGCCAACTTCAACGATCCGCTCGCCCCGGATGATCACGATCTGGTCCGTCAGGAGACGTCCGGAACCAGGATCGAAAAGACGACCCGCACGGATGGCCACCGGCTTCGTCGCCTGCGCGAATGAAGAGACCGCAAAAAACAGAAGGGCAAGAAAAGACTTCGAAATGTAATCGGCCATCATCTTCAACGCTCCTTTACGTAAGCGACCTTCGCTGCAGGAATTTTGGACCCAGCCACGCAAACGCCAGAGCGTCGATCAGCCCATGCGCCAGCATGGAAGGATAAAGGCTTCCGAAATGAATGACGGGATATGCCAGCAGCGCTCCCAGCAGAGACGCTCTTACCATTCCGTTCCAACCTTGATAAACGTGCGCCAGCCCGAAGGCCAGCGATGAAGCAGCCCACGCCCATGCGCCGGAACGCAGCCATTGAGTAAGTTGAGCGAGGAGGAAGCCGCGATACAAGAATTCCTCGCAAAGAGCTGCCGTGGGAGCCAGGAGCAGCACCGACCAGAACTTTTCTTGGCGGGTCTTGGGAATCAACAGGTAGACCAGTTCGGCCTCCGGCGGCCACCACCCACGGAGTTCAAGGAAAAGGCCCAGGCTAATGCCGGCCACAGACAATGCAACCAGAGCACCTGCCCAGGTGAGCGCGGCGACGGGCGCGAGCGTTCGGAAGCCTACGGAAAAAGCACTCAGCGAGCTGAGAAAGAAGATGAGCAGCCCCAAACCCGCCAGCACCCACTGCGAAATCGCCGCAGAGATGTAAAGTGCGAGCCGCGGCATCTGACGGACTTGGCTGTCGCGCGCGGTTGATAAGGAAAGAACCGGAACGCCGAGAACCAAGAAGAGTATAAATAGAACCGACAGTGCCTTGGGCAACATTTCCGGTCCAACTGGAATGAGGATGCAGGAGCAGACTATTCCTTTTCTTCGAGACTGGCGCGGATGTGACGAATCCCCGTACCTGGCTCCAGGATCAGCGTTATCGAGTACGTCTTATACCCGGAAAGCTGAATTTCCAACTCGTGTTTGCCAACCGGCACCTTCAAGATCGAGGGGGTATTGCCATAGAAATCCCCATCGATCAGGATGTCGGCGGCGGAGGGATCGGAGAAACACTCCACCCTGGCCCTCTCCACGTTGCCGAGCGGCGCCGCCGATTGGCTCGGCGAGATCGAAAGGGATGTTGCAGACGCGGCTGGGGCGGTTACCGCCGGTGGCGCCGCTGGCTTTGGGTAGGTCACGGCCGGTGTAGCTGTCGAAGGCGTCGCCGCAGGAGGCGTGGGAGCTGTCGTCTCAGCAGGCGTGGGAGGCGTCGTCGCAGCAGCGGTAGGCGTAGGGGCGAGTGCGGGGCTGCTGGGCTGTGCAGCCACTGCCACTTCTCGATCCTCATTGACATACGCTGTGTATTCGGTTCCTTTCGGCGCTCCAACCCCACCTTTAAAACTCGCATCAACCTTGATCTGATCCTGCGCAGGGTTCTTGGTTCTCCCGCCCACCGTGCGCAGCTTGACATCGGTAAGGTCCGGCAACCTGACACCATCGATGTCTAACTTGATGAATTTCCCCTTCTTAACACTTTGAACGGTGCCCCACGAAACAGCTCCTACCGGGATCACGGCTATTCCCTGGATGAGCACGGGACTGGCGACCTCGAAATCCACCCGCGCGCCCTCCTCGACCTGGTCACTCGCGAGGTCAGCCTTCAAACGCACATGCACGGGAGTCCCCTCAGGCAGGCGCACCCGCTGGCCGAAAGCCAGGCAACTCGGGATCAGCATGCAGACAAGAACCATTCCAATCGAATGCTTCATCTTCACGATACCCTCCAGCTCCGAATATTCTTTCCCTATCTCTCCAGCAGCCCGGTCCCATCCCAATCCCGCTCGTTCACTGCTTTTCCAGAGTGGCGCGAATCGAAGGGGACGAGCCCGGCTCGACTACCATGGTGCGCGTCCAGGAGCGATACCCACCTATTCGCAACTGGATGACGTGGCGCCCCGCATCAACGTGCAGCGTAGAGGGAGTGTTCCCGACCACGTTGCCGTCAATCAGAATATCCGCTCCCGGGGGATTACTGTTAAAGTCCACCGAAGCCGGCTCTTCCGGCATTAAAGGGTTAGCAGGCGCGGGCGTTAGCCCGCCCGTGGAGGCGGGCGGAGTTGGCCCCTGGGGGTTCGCCGGCGTGGAGGGCACGGGTGTGATCGGGGGCGCAACGACCTGGGTATCAGGAACGTTCACAGTAGCTGAAACATCGACATAAGCTGCGTATTCCTTCCCTTTTTCAGCCCCAATCACGCGCTGGGCGTAGCCGGGAAGCGGGTCATTGGCCTCAACCTCATTCTCTTTGGATTCTGCTTTCTTGTGTTTATCGGGGCGTGCACGGAGTGGAATATCTTGACTATCAACGGATCGGACCGACACGAACTGGAAACTCACCGAGGCGTCCTTCGCGTTTCTCTTTCCTGCGCCCTTCACTCCAACCACTTTCCCTCGCGCCGGCGCCCCCTTCTGGATTACCATATGGGTTGCCACCACCACGTCTTCGGCAACATCAAAATCTAGCGGGTCGCCTTTGACCACGTTTTCCGTCGTCAGCACATTGTGGAGCTTGAGCCGTACCATCTGCCCTTGGACGACACGCACCTGCGCCGCAGGCGCGGGAGTTGAGAGATAAACAAGCATAAAGACAGTACCCAGCCAGGCCCACTTACTATCCCGCTGGACATACTCAGTTGAGATCTTTGGGATTGCGCTTTCGCGTCTCATGACAACCTCCAGGTCCCCATCAGCCAACTCGATGATTCCGCGGCGAGCGCGCCGCGCCTGACGGGTTTATTTCGCAAGACGGCTGCGTGTATTGTCTCACCACCCTGGCGCACCGTCAAGCCCGTCGGCCCGTCGGCCGTCGGCCCACAAGCGGTGTATATCATTCTGGTTAACACCGGAACGAATAGCCGGCAGCGCAGGCCCCGCTCTCGGATGGTGCCACAGCGGTTCGATGCCCTGGTATGTTTTGAAGAAGGAGTTGATTTCGGAAATCTGGGTTCAGAGACTTTTGGCCAGGTAGTAAGTGGTAGGTGGGGAAAACACTGCCTGGTGCTTTCTGTCTCCGGTTTTTACGCTCCTCACGCGTTCCCGCTCTGCGGCATCACTCCTCACGGCTCTTCGGTCAACGCAAGAGATACGCGCCAAGTACCGCCCGGCAGCGGTCGCGGTAAACTTCCACCGGTACGTTCTCAGGACCCATTAACCACTGGAGACAGTAACCGTCGACCAGCGCACGAATGGTGGAAGCAGCATCCACCGGGTTGGCCCGACGGAATTGCTGCTCTCTGATTCCGTCTTCCACGATTCTCGTATCCCTCTGCCGGCACTTCTCGAAGAACTCTGAAAAGAGCCTACGAAAACGCTGGGAGCGTGCACCGCGGCTGACAAAATCGAAGAAGACCAAATAAAGCTTGCGATTGACCTCGGTGCTGTGAAACAGAACGTCCAACTCGGCCACGAGCCGGATGCGCGCGGGTTCCTGAGTGTGGACAACCTCGTCCAAGCTGCGGTTCAACTGGCGGAGCAGCCACTCCAGGACGCCGTAGAGAAGGTCTTCTTTGGTATGGAAGTAGTAGAGCGCTCCCCCTTTGCTGGAGTCAGCCCTGGCCACTACGGAATCCAGCGTCGTAGCCTCGATCCCCCGCTCCAGGATTTCCGCGTAGCCTGCCCTCTGGAGAGCTTCGCGGCGGCGCTCCGCCTGTTCCGGATTGGCCCTGCGTGGGCTCATCAAGCTCCCTGTTTGAAAAAGCGTCCGGACGGATTATTTATATCCGGGGGAATTTGTCAACCCTTTTCCACCGCCTTTCCTAATCCCTCATTCTCGGGTGGCGTGGCGCCGCTCCCGCAGGGCGGGACAGCACGTGCCGGTCCCGCCGCGCGGGACCGGCGCTACGTGCGTTGCCACTCGACACTGGGGGATTACCGCCATTCTATGCCGGGCACGCCTTACACCTTGTGGCTACGATCCGGTTGTTTTCGAAGCAGTTGCTTGAGGTGCTCCGGTCGGCATGATAGCATGAGGTAAGTTTAGGGCATTCTATGAACGCCGGAATTTCAGGCCATAACCTTGTGGGGCTTGATCGCGAGGAGCTGGAACGACTCGTGCAGTCGCTGGGGAAGGCGGCTTATCGCGGTCGCCAGCTCTATCATGCGCTTTACCACCGTCGGGAAAGGGATGTGGCCGCCTTGACGGACCTGGGCAGGAATTTCAGAGAAGCCCTGGCGGCTCATTATGAAATCACCTACCCCGATGTCCAGGGCGAGTTCACTTCGAAGGATGGCTCCGCCCGCTACCTGCTGCGTCTTCAGGACAACACCGCCATCGAGACGGTGTATATGCCTGAGGAAGAGCGGATCACGCTTTGCCTTTCCAGCCAAGCGGGCTGCGCCGTGGACTGCCGGTTTTGCTTCACCGCGCTCTTAGGACTCAAGCGCAACCTTTCTGCGGGTGAGATTCTTGGACAGGTACTGGCGGTGGCAAAAGCCCGCGAGATTCCCCCCCGTTCAAGGCTCAATCTGGTCTTCATGGGAATGGGCGAGCCGCTTCTGAACCTCGCCCAAGTGATGAAAGCCATCCGAATTTTCGCGGACCCTCAAGGTTTTGCCATTCCGCTTCGTCGCATTACGATTTCCACCTCGGGCATCATCCCTGGCGTGCGCGACCTTGCCCGTGACCCGAGACGCTCGAAGCTGGCCATCTCGCTCAACGCTTCGAACGAGCCGCAGCGAACCGAGCTGATGCCGATAAACCGAAAATACCCGCTCCGCGAGCTCATGCGCGCCTGCCGCGCCTATCCGTTGCGCCCGCGAGAGCTGCTCACTTTCGAGTACGTCCTTCTAGGCGGCTTTAACGATACGGACGCCGATGCCGTGCGCGTGGCGGAGCTGCTGCAGGGAATGCGCGCCAAGGTCAACCTTATCCCTTACAATCCCGGACCCGAGCTTCCTTATCGCCCCTCGCCTGTCGAGAGAATCCTGGCCTTTCAGCAGCTCCTGACGGAACGGAACATTCCAGCCTACATCCGCATTTCACGGGGACAGGATATTGGCGCCGCCTGCGGCCAGCTCCGCCTGGAAGGAATGCGAACCGGCGACCCTAGCGCGCCGATCCGCGCCTCGAGCTGAGCGACCCCTGCTGGCGTGCCTTCGGACAGATTCCGATGACCGCCAGCATGCGGCCGGTGCGGCTTCCCTCTTGGCGATAGGAATAGAAGAGGTCCGTGCGGCAGGCCGTGCAGAAATCCACCGCGGCGACATGGTGAGGTGCAAGCCCTGCTGCCAGGAGCTGATCCTGGGCAACGGCAACCAGGTCAAGATGAATGGGAGGCGCGCAGGTGGGGTCGTGGCCCGGCGGCTGCATATTCAAGAAGGAGAGCGGACGCCGTTTGGGATGCGACGCCGGGGGTTCAGATACTTTGCGAAAGAACTTATCCGTGTGCGGGAAGCGCCCCTGAAACGCTTCCTCCACTTCTTCCCCCACTTCATAACAACACGCGCGGATGGAAGGACCCAGCACGGCAAGCAGGCTCTCAGGCTCAGAACCATACACGCGGCGCATCTCCCCCACCGCCTTTTCCACCAGGCGGGCCAGCGCGCCACGCCACCCGGCATGAACTGCCGCTACAGCTCGATGTTTCGGGTCCACCAGCAGCACGGGCAGGCAATCGGCGGTTCTCACCGACAGCAGGATACCAGCCTCCTCGGTCAACAGCGCATCCCCTGCGGGTTGCGCAACGCCAGGCTGTTCAGGCAGTCGATTCCCGCCCAAGCGGTACTCGAGTTCGCCGGAGGTTGCACGCAGAACTTGATAGACACTGGCGGAATGGACTTGGCGGAGCGAAGCCAGTGCGAAGTGTTCCGCGCCAAGCTGCTGGAAGAAAAGTTCCCGATTTTCCCGCACCCTGGCGCGCGGCTCGCCTTGCGTGAATCCGAGGTTCAGCCCCGCCGACGGACCACGGCTCACCCCACCCCAGCGGGTAGTGAATGCATGGACCAGCCAAGAATAACGGCCGATGAGCGGGTGCTCAATCCAGGCTAGCCCGCCACGCGAAACGGTTTGTGAAACTGGGGGAGCCAACACCCGAATATAGCACACCCCACACGGTCCCCAGGTGGCGCGGGCTGGGTTCAATTGACATGACGGTCAGAGGCAATTAGGATTGGGGTAGTTGCGCGTCGACCGCGGTCGCCTTGCCTCTCTTGAATCCTGACGCGTTGGGGTGCTGGCATGGTTGTTCCCACTCGCACGAAGATCAACTTAGGGTTCGGACTTGCGCTCACCTTCCTGGCGGTCATCAGCGTTTTCACTTACCGGGAATCGTTGCGGTCGATACAGGCCGTACACTGGGTGGACCACACTCACGAAACGCTGGAACAGCTCGCTACGACACTTTCGCTCGTGGTGGAGGCGGAAGCTGCGCGGCGGGGATATGTCCTCACAGGAGATCCAAGTTTTCTGGACCGTTATGACACCATCCCGGCAAGGCTCGAAAGCTCCCTTCAGCGCCTGCGCGAATTGACCTCCGATAAGCCCAACGACGAGGGCCGCCTGCACCAACTGGAACCTCTGATCCGCAACAAACTGGAGAGTCTTCATACCAGCATCCAACTCCGCAAGGAGCAGGGCACCGCGACCGCTGAACAGGAGATGTTTACCAAGCAGGGCAAGACCTTGGCGGACCAAATTCGGCGGCTGACGGAGGAAATGCAGGAGGAACAGAGGACGTTACTGATCGAGCGTACGGCCAAAAGCCAGGAGAGCGCCTGGACGACGGTCAAAATCGCGGCTGTCGGGAGCTCCCTTGCTCTTGTCATGATATTGGTTTCGCTGCTGATGTTCAATATTAGCGTCAGCAAGCGCCAGCACGCTGAAGAGGCCCTGCGGACCAGCCAGGAGCGTTACCGCGACCTATTCGAAAACGCGAACGACATCATTTTCACGCACGACGGCAGAGGTGTTTTCACTTCCATTAACAAGGCCGGAGAGCAAGTCATCGGTTATGCCAGCCAGGATTTGCTGCGGATGAATCTCTTCGACGTCCTCGCGCCTGAGTATGTGGACCGGGCTGCGAACTTGCTGAAATCCGTGACCGCGGAGACTGCACGCGTTACCGGCGATTGGGAGATCATTGCCAGGGGTGGCCGCCGGGTGCTGCTGGAAATTAGCGAACGGGCCATCTTCCAGGGAGAGCGGGTCGCTAGCGTCGAGGGGATTGCCAGGGACATCACGGAGCGCAAGCGAGTCGAAATGGAACTGGCGGCGATCAATGCGCGACTTGATGCTGTGCTCAATTCGGCCACCCAAGTCGCCATCATCGCTACCGACACGGGTGGCGTCATCACCACCTTCAACACGGGCGCGGAGCGTATGCTCGGCTATTCCCGGGAGGAGATGGTTTTGAAACAAACTCCTATGGCTTTTCACCTGGCCTCTGAGGTGGAGGCCCACGGGAAGGAGTTCACCCTGAGGCTGGGTCACCCCGTGGAAGGATTTGAGGTGTTTGTGGCGCTCCCCCGCCGCGGGGAATGCGAAGCGCGTGACTGGACCTACGTGCGCAAAGACGGCACTCACATCATTGTCAACCTCTTTGTTACTGCCATCACCAACTCCACCGGGGTTCTCACCGGCTTCCTGGGCGTTGCCACGGACATCACGGAGCAGAAACGGGCGACAGCAGCCCTTAGCCGCTCCGAACGGCGTTTTCGTGCGCTTGTTGAGTCAGGGCCAGATGCCAACGTGCTGGTGGACGGGAATGGCCGCATCGTGCAGGTGAACCAACGAGCGGAGGAGATGTTCGGATACCACGAGGCGGAGCTTGTGGGGTGCCCCATTGAACAATTGATTCCGCCACGTTTTCGGCTCCGGCATGAAGTCCTCCGAGCTGAATTCCAAGCTAGGCCAAAGCGCCGCTTGATGGGTACGCGACTAGAATTGTTCGGGTGCCGCAAAGATGGCAGTGAGTTTCCCGTGGACGTAAGCCTGGGGCCGATCGAAACCGAAGAAGGCGTGCTGATTGCCACCATCGTGACCGACATCACCGAACGCAGGCGCGCCGAGCAAGCTTTGCGCGAGGCGGAGGAGCAACGGCAGAGGGTCGCCGAGGAAATCAGCGATCTTTATAACAATGCACCCTGTGGATACCACTCGCTCGATAAGGACGGCGTCTTCGTGCGGATTAACGACGCTGAACTCTCATGGCTGGGTTACTCGCGGGAGGAAATCATTGGGAGGAAGAAGTTCCCGGACCTGCTCACCGCCGAGAGTGTGGGGGTATATAGAATGAGCTTTCCCGCACTGAAAGAGCGCGGATGGGTGCGGGACCTGGAGTTCGAGATGGTCCGCAAGGACGGCACGATCATGCCTGTTCTCTTGAACGCGACGGCCCTCAAGGACTCGGCAGGTAATTTCTTGATGAGTCGGTCCACGATATTCGATATCACCGAGCGCAAGCGGGCAGAAGCCGAAATGGCTGAACGACACCGTTTGGAGACACTCGTGGCTGAAGTGGGGGTGGCGCTCACGGGGGCCGAGAGCCTGCGCCAAGGCTTGCAGCAATGTGCGGAGATCCTGGTACGCGACATCAACGCTGCTTTGGCTCGCATCTGGACCGTAAACGAGGAGGACCAAGTCCTCGAGCTGCAGGCCAGCGCCGGAATGTACACTCACCTTGACGGTGGCCACGCGCGCGTACCCATGGGGCAGTTCAAAATCGGGCGCATCGCCGAGAACGGTGAGCCGCACTTGACGAACACGGTGCAGCAAGATTCCGGGGTGGGGGATCCGGAATGGGCGCGGCGGGAAGGCATGGTGGCGTTTGCGGGCTATCCCTTGAGAGTTGGGGAGCACGTGTTGGGAGTGGTGGCGGCGTTCGCGCGTCAGCCCCTGACGCCAGCCACCCTTCAAGCCTTCGCGTCCGTGGCCCACAACCTCGCGCAGTTTATCAAGCGAAAGCGGGCGGAAGAGACGCTTCGAGAAAGCGAAGAGAAGTATAGAGCCCTGATCGAGACGACGGGAACTGGGTATGTGATTATTGACACGCAGGGCAGGGTGGTCGACGCCAACCCGGAATACGTTTGGCTCGCCGGCCGCCGGGCGTTGCAGGAAATTCTCGGTCGCAGGGTCACCGAGTGGACAGCGCAACACGACCTGGTGCGAAACGCTGAGGCGATCCGCAGGTGTGCAGAGCTGGGCTTCGTCCGTAATCTCGAGATCGAGTATGTGAACGGAGATGGGAAGTGCACACCCATCGAGCTGAACGCCACGGTGGTGCCGGGGGCGGGGGGTGTCCGTATCGTCGGCCTATGCAGAGACATCACCGAGCGCAAGCGGGTCCAGCAAGCCCTGCAGGAAAGTGAGGAAAGATACCGGGATTTAGCTGAAAACGCTGCCGAGCTCATCCAAAGTGTTTCCCCGGAGGGCCAGTTCCTTTACGTGAACCGCGCCTGGAGAGAAACCCTCGGATATTCGGTGGAAGAGGTTCCTCACCTCAATATGATGGACGTCATCGACACTGAGCATCTGCCGCACTGCCAAGAGGTCTTCGCCAAGGTGATGCACGGCGAGGCGGTAAATGATGTGGAAACGGTGTTCGTCGCTAAGACCGGGAAAAGAGTCGCAGTTCGCGGGTCCGTCAATTGTCGCCTG
The DNA here is from genome assembly GCA_050008675.1 of Terriglobia bacterium. Taxonomy (GTDB): domain Bacteria; phylum Acidobacteriota; class Terriglobia; order UBA7540; family UBA7540; genus CAVROP01. The sequence goes on along the minus strand of JBEKME010000100.1, from coordinate 8,413 downwards.
GTGGATGGAAAGCATGACGTTACAAATGGCATTTTCCGCGACGTCACGGCCCGCCTGGAAATTGAAAAGATGAAAGACGAATTCGTCTCCACGGTCAGCCACGAACTGCGTACGCCACTCACCTCCATCCGCGGAGCTTTGGGCTTGCTGACCGCGGGAGTGCTGAGCGCCGAACCCGCGAAGGCCCGGCGCATGCTCGAGATTGCCGTGGCGAACACGGATCGGCTGATTCGACTCATCAACGATATCCTGGATATCGAGCGCATCGAGTCCGGGCGAGTCAAGCTTGAAAAACGCTCTTGCAATGCCGCCAGCCTGATGGTCCAGGCGATGGATTCCGTGCGAGAGGTGGCCAACAGGGCCGGAGTGAAGCTGGAACTCTTCCCGACCTCCGGCAGCGTCCTGGCCGATCCTGACCGCGTGGTGCAGACTCTCACCAACCTGGTCGGCAACGCCATCAAGTTCTCGCCCCCCTCGAGCACGGTCACCCTCAGGGCCACACGGCGGCAGGACGAGATGTTGTTTGAGGTGAAAGACCAGGGGCGCGGCATACCCGCCGACAAGCTGGGAGTGATCTTTGAGCGCTTTCAGCAAGTTGATGCCTCGGACGGGCGGGAAAAGGGCGGCACCGGTTTGGGCTTGGCCATCTGCCGCAGCATCGTGGACCAGCACGGCGGTCGCATCTGGGTGGAAAGCGAGCTGGGACAAGGTAGCTCGTTCTATTTCACCCTTCCACTCTTGAAAGAACAAGTTGAAACTCCGTTCCCCGAGACATCCCCCTCGCAGCGGACCGTCTTGATTTGTGACGACGATCCCTCCATTCGCAATGTCGTCAAGACGCTGCTCGAGCAGCACGGCTACAGCGTGCTGGCAGCGGGTTCGGGAATGGAGGCGATTCGGCAAGCCGCCGCCTGCCAACCGGATGCCATTCTGCTCGACCTTTTGATGCCGGAGATGGACGGCTGGGAAACCCTGGCAGCTTTGCGCGACCGTCCGGCGACGAGTGAAATCCCCGTGGTCATTCTCAGTGTTCTGCCTCCGCGCGAGACCCGCGAGACCGACGGGGTAGTTGCCGGTTGGGTTCAAAAGCCTGTCGATGAAGCCCGGCTGTTTCAAACTCTCTCTGTTGGGATCAGCGGGTCAAGCAAGCCGGCCCGGGTTCTGGTCGTGGAGGATGATTTGGATTTGGCGCACGTCATCCAGGAGGTCTTCGAGCGCCACGGTTACAAGGTCTTTCACGCCCAGACCGGCAGCGAAGCTATCCAGTCGGCGGAACGTGTTTTCCCGAACTTGATCGTCCTAGACTTGGTGTTGCCGGAGGGCGACGGATTTGACGTGGTTGCCGGCCTTCGGCACAACAAGGCCCTTCGCAGCGTCCCTCTTGTGGTTTACACTGCCAAGGATATCGATGAGGCCGAGCGTGAAAAGCTGAAGCTTGGCGAGACGGTTTTCCTCACCAAGGGAAGAATTTCTCCGGAAGAATTTGAAAAACGCGTGATCGGATTGCTGGACAGGCTCACGTCCGTGCGACCGGAGGGAAGGCTGCGATGAGTACCAAGCGAATACTCGTGATTGATGATTTCGCGCGCAACCTCTTGCACACCTCGAAGCCGTCCATGCCGGGCATGGTCAGGTCAAGGATGGCCAGGTCGGGCATCAGAAAACAGGAAGACTGTCCCACTGTCCGCCGCGGCCTTCAGCAGTTCGCTTTCCGAGGCGCGCTGGCTGATCCTGGTCTTGAGATTAGGCGTCATGCGCAGCACTTCAAACACGCCCGTCTTTCCGGAGTAAATTGATCCCGCTCGGCGGGACTGATTCACAGGGGAGGAAGTTGCTACACCACTTCTTCAATCGGCAATCAGCCCCCCGCGGCGGGGCAATGAAAACCTGGTCTTTGGTTGCGGCTATGCCGCGCTGTGAAGTTGCGGCTCTTCAACGCCCTTGGGCCTTTGCTGGCAGTCCCAGTTGGTTTTATAGAATCAAGTGCGAAAGTTGCCCCGACGGGCCGGGACGCTACACGTGTCCCCCTGCTTGTTCACCGCCCCGTCCTTGACCGTTCACGGCTTCAGGATTGGGGACGCGAACGAGTAGGTTCCGGAGCCGATCGCATATACAGCAGCGTCGCCTTCCATGCGGATGAATTTGACCCCGGTCGAGCTGCCGGCGGGTTTGCTGCTCTCGGTCACTGCCTCTGCCTCCTTCGCCGGCACATAGACCGTCGCGGTGACGTTTGGCGGCACCGCGATGTCCCACTGGAATTTGCCGCTTTGAAGCTGCCAGTGGCTCGCGACCCTGCCTTGCGGCGAGTCGAGAGAGCCCTTGGCATACGTCAGACCTGGAATCGGATGCGGGCGCATCACAATGTTCTTGAAACCGGGATGCTCTGCATCGTAGTTGATGCCGGCAAGACTCTGGAAGAACCACGCGTTGAGGTCGCCCGTCTGAATCAGCAGGGCTTCGCTATTCATGCCCGGGTCGCGCGTATCCATGTCCCAACGCTCCCAAATCGTGCTGGCGCCTTTGGAGATCATGTAGCCCCAGCTCGGCCGCTCGGTGCGCGTGGCGATGCTAAGGGCCACCTCCGGGTGACCTGTCTCTGTCAACGTTTCCATCAACCACTGCATGCCCACCAAGCCCACGGTGAGATACCCGTGGTGCTGAACCATGATGTCATCGACCAGGTTCTTTATGACCTTGGGGCGAAGGTCTTCAGGGACCAGCCCAAACGCCAGCGCGAGCACGTAGGAAGTTTGGGTTTCACTCTCGTACTTGGCGGTCTGGCGGTTCAGGAACCGGCTATTAAAGCCCTCGCGGATTTTGGCGGCCACATCGGCGTACTGTTTTTCATCCTCAGCCCTGCCCAGGCGCTGCGCCGTCCGTGCCATGAGCCTCGCATTGAGATAACAGTAGGCGGTTCCAACCAGGGGCCGGCTGGTGGACCCGGTATCCGGATGGCGGGCATCCATCGACGAGGTATCGCACCAGTCTGCATATTCAGCTTTATCGAGGGTGTAGTCGGGCTTCAGTTGGCGGAGGCAAAAGTCCACCCAGTTCTTCATGGTGTCGTAATTCGTTTCCAGGATGCGCGGGTCGCCGTAGTACGAGTAATACCAATCCGGCACGATCGTGAGCACGCTGGGCCACACGATGTCGCCGCTGTAGAAAGCCCAGTAGGCGGGTGAAACGTCGGATTGCTTGCCATCGGGCTGCTGGTCAAGCCGGATGTCCTCGAGCCACTTGTCGTAAAAGGCGGCCGCGTTGAAGTTGAAGGCTTCGCCTTCGGAGTCCTTCGCTGGGTCGCCAAGCCAGGGCTGCCGCTCGTCGCGGTCAGGATCTAACGGCACCCCATTACGCAGGAACATGCGCTGGCCCCAACGTATGTTGCGATAGATATGGTTGAGCAGCGGGATCGAGCACTCGAAGGCGCCCACCTGATCAAGGCTGTTTTCCACCACCAGGCCCTCGAACTCGTCTGCGGTGACTTTCCCGGGCAGTCCTGTGACTTCCACCCGGCGAAATCCCTGTCCCCGGAATTGTGGGCTCCATGTTTCGACACCCGCGCCCTTGAAAACGTACGAATCGGTGGCCAGTGCGCTGCGGTTATCCTGGGAGCGAAGTGAACCGTCCGGGTTGAGGCTGTAGGCCTGCTGCATCTTGACCACGGTGCCGGCGGGGGCGGAAGCACGGAGGCGAACTTGACCATAGAAGTTCTGCCCAAAATCGACCAGGTAGACGCCAGGCTTGGTCTGACTAATCGAGACGGGCGCGAGCGCCTGGGTAATCCGGGTGGGTTCAAGCATCTGGGCTTCGAGCCGTCCACCGGGCGACTGGACCAGCTCCACCTTCTGCCAGCGCGCGTCGTCGAATCCCGGCTTGTCCCAGCCCGGCATTTCCTTGCGGGCGTCATATTCCTCGCCATCGTATTCGTTATTGGTGCGAATTGGGCCCTCGGTCGTGATCTTCCAATCGCCGTCACTGACCAGTTGCTGGCGTGAGCCATCCGCGTACTCAATCTCAAGTTGCAAGAGGAGCTTGGGGTAGCCGTAGGTCTTGAACTTCGCCGGAGGACCCTGCTTGCCTCTGGGCGCAAAGAACCGCCCGTTCCCCAGAACGACGCCCAGGGCGTTCTTGCCCGGTTTGAGTTGGGCGGCGACGTCAAACGTGACGTAGAGGATTCGCTTCGAGTATTCGGTCAGGGCCGGATCCATAATGTGATCGCCGACCTTCGCGCCGTTGATATAGAGGTCGAAGAAACCCAGCCCCGACAGGTATGCGGTGGCGCCCTTGATCTGCGTCCTGGCTTGAAACTCGCGGCGCAACATGCGGGCGGGAAGGCGGGTGCGCGCAGGATCCTCAGGCCGCGTCTCGTCTCCACGATCCAGGCCGATCCATTTGGCTTTCCAGTCGTCCGCATGAAGCAAACCCATGCTCCACATCGCCGCTTCACTCCATCCCGAGACTCGACCATCCTGGTCCCAAACGCGGACTTTCCACCAACACCTCTGGCGCGATTCGAGAGGCTTGCCAGCGTAGACGACGTTTAGGGATTGATCAGAGGCGACCTTGCCCGAGTCCCAGATCTCACCGTTCCCAGCTCGCAAGGCATGTTCCGTCGCCGCCACGAGAATTTGGAAGGCTACTTGTTTCAGGCCGCGACCGGCAGGCGGAGCCGCCTCCAGCTTCCAACTCAGCCTGGGACTGCTGCGGTCGATGCCAAGGGGGTTCTTGAGGTATTCGCAACGCAGGTCCACCGGGCGCATCGTGGACACTGCCCGGAGTGAGTGCGCAGAGAATATCGAAACAACGATCAATGAGTAGGTTAGGATGCGATGCATGGGCGCAACTGTAGTTGAATTAGCTTGGATTCTCAAGCTGTAAGCGAATCGGTATGTTGGTCGTCAATCCGCCAGGCGGGTAGTGGTGTCATTTGGAGCGCAGTCATTCCCGCGAAAGCGGGAATCCAGTTTCGTAGCGCCCGTGCGCGTCATTCCCGACACGTGCTCAGGTCTCAAGCCAATGCCGGCCGGAGGGTCACCTTAACGCATTCAATCACCGACGTTGCCGGCTCAAGCCCGGGCGACGAAGCTTCAAGCCGGATTTCGCCAGGCTTCTTGGCGGACTGGATAATGACCATACAAAGCCCATTAAAGGCCCGGCGTTTGTGATTCTTGTCCGGCTCGTGGCTGCTTGGATCCCCGTTGCCCACCCCGATGACTTTGCCTGTGCCCGAAAGCTTAAACATGATCTCGTTGTCAGCAACCGGCACTATGCGGTCCTCTTTGTCCAGCACCCGCACTTCGACGAGCGAAACGTCTTGCCCATCCGCCAGGATCTCTTGCCGGTCCGGCCGCAAGAGGATCTTTGCCGCCCCTCCAACCGTTTCCTGTCTGGCAACCAACACCTGTTGGCCGCCCCTGTAGCCCCGAGCTTCAAGCGTACCCGGCTTGTAGCGGACTTTCCAGGCCACGTGCGAATAGCGAGGCACCTCCTTGACTCCGAGACTCCCGCCGTTTAAGAACAGTTCGACCTTTTCGAGGTTACTGTGGCACCAGACGTCGATTTCCTGCCCCTCTTTGCCAGGCCAGTTCCAGTGTGGGAACAAGTGCAACACCGGCCTTTCGCTCCACCACGCCTGATAGTAGTAGTAGTTGTCCTTCGGGAAGCCGCAGGTATCTATAATCCCAAAATGGGAGTTGATGCAGGGCCACTCATAGGGCGTGGGTTCGCCCCGATAGTCGAAGCCGGTCCAGACGAACCCCCCGGCTAAGAAACGCCGCTCGGCGTAAATCTTCCACCACCCCTCAGCCGTGGCAGCCCACTCGGGAAAGTTCTCATCATAAGCACTGACATACCCTTGCTCTTTATCGTTGGCATAGATCCCGCGAGTGGAGACGGTGCTTCCCACTTCCGTGCCAATCATGGGTTGCTTCGGAAATCTCTGGTGGAAATCGTCAATCTCCGGGCCCTGCTTGTAATTGAAACCCTGAACATCGACGACTCCAGAGACCCCCCGGCCCCACGCGTCGTCCATAGCAACAGTGACGGGGCGGCTGGGGTCGAGGCGCCGCACCAGGCGCTTCATGGTTGTGACAATGCGTGCGCCACGCTCGGTCCCTTGTTCCGGCTCCTCGTTTCCCAGCGTCCATAGAATCACGCTCGGGTGGTTGCGGTCCCGGCGAATCATTTTCTTCAAATCGCTCAGCGCCTCCGGATCCGATGACATCGTCCGGGTCTCGTCCATCACCAGCATCCCGAGCTGATCGCACGCGTCCAGCAACTCTGGTGTGGGTGGGTTGTGCGACGTTCGATAGCCGTTCACCCCCATTTCTTTCAGCTTCTCGATGCGGTAGTACTGAATGCGGTCCGGCAGGGCTGAACCCACACCTGCATGATCCTGATGGTTGCAGGTGCCCTTGATTTTTACCGGCTTTCCGTTGAGGAAGAATCCCTCCTCCGGGTCGAACCGAATCGTCCGCATGCCAAACCGCGTCTCGTAGCGGTCCACGGTGGCCCCGCTCGCCTCAATCGCGGTGTCCAGGCGATACAGGTGCGGGTGTTCAATCGACCAGAGGACAGGGTTGTCCACTACCATCTGCTGTTTGAACTCGCGCCGGCTGCGGGCCGGAATTGCCACGGGAGCCAAGGCGGCGCTGCCCACCACCTTGCTGGTGCTGTCCACGATAGTGGAGAGAATGCGGCACGCCTGTTCGGTGTCGCTCTCGTTATCGACTTCCGTGGTGATGTTGACGGTGGCCGCCCCCGGCCTCGCCTCGCAGCTCACATACGTTCCCCACTGCGCCACATGCACGGGATGGGTTTTGACCAGCCACACATGGCGGTAGATGCCGGCGCCCTCATAAAACCACCCTTCACCCTGCGTCGCGTCCACGCGGACCACCAGAACATTCAGGGCCCCGTAATTAAGGAAGTCCGTCACGTCATGGCTGAAAGGGGCATACCCGCTCGTATTCCGCCCCAGAAAATGGCCGTTAAGGACCACCATGCTGTCGCGGAAGACGCCGTCGAACTCGATGGACAGCCGCTTGCCGAGATCGCTCTTCGGGATCTCGAAAGCCCGCCGGTACCAGCCGATGCTCGTGGCCGGGTAAGTCCGATCGAGCGGCTTGGAGCCGTGATTAACTATCCCAGGGTCGTTTTCGAACTCCAGTTCCACCGCCCAGTCGTGCGGAAGGTCGAGGGCGCGCCACTTGCTGTCGTCGAACTTTTCTCGAGCTGGCTCGAAAAATTCCCCGGGCTTGGAGAATATCCCATCGCCTCCGAACCCGAAGTCTTGACCCGGGTCGCAGGCGTGCCCGAGATGGAACCGCCAGCCAAAGTCCAGGAGAAGCCGTTCTCGGGCGCTGCTGGGGTTGTCTCCAGGTTGCACGGCCGCCGGAGTCTGGCTGGATAACGTTGCGGCAGTAGTCGGGATTGCTGATGTGATTCCGGCCGAAACCGCAACACCGCTCTTCAACACCTCACGCCTGGTCCATTTACGCATCTCGCCTCTCCCCTATTCACGCATAATTGCCTGGTGACAGCGGTCGGTATTATACGCTCTGTCGGCGGGAAGCCACACTTGTTCCTTTTTCCTAAGGCTGGATGTGCCTGGGCAAAACTACACTTGGCGCGGCGAAGAGTGTTGCCCTAAGGATATAGGCTATATCTATAAGCCTATAATGTGCGGGTGCTCACTGTCCTTTGAGAACCCTTGGGCTCAATGCGCCAGCCCGCAGGGTAAGCGGGAAAGCTCCCGAACTTCCCCTGGACAAGAAAACGGTCGGGCCTGGGAAAGAAGAAATTGCAGCCCACATTTCCATTTTGAAGTCCACTTGTGAATCTTCGGATGTTCGTCATTCAGCACCAAGGACCGCGAGCCTCTTATCACCGCTGCGCTTCACGACGATCTTCTCGCCTACCTCGGCGGCATTGTTCGCGAGCGCGGCTGCGCCCTCAAGGCCGCCAACGCGAGGCACGACCACGTGCACCTGCTCTGCTCGTTGCCGCCCACGGTCGCGACGGCTGATGCCCTGCGGGTGGAGAAGACTAATTCCTCACGTTGGGTGCACCGCAATCGGTGCCATCGATCCTGGAAACGAACCGGACGGTCATATTGCGCTGACAGTAGTGGCGCAATTGGGTTTCATAATGGGTATTCTTTCTGTCTTTGCTATGCCGCAGGTTTCGTGAGTTGCGGGATACTTGTTGTCATGCTCATGTCTTTTCCATGGCGGCATTGTATTCGCCACGGCGCGCCGCCCGGTTGCACCTGGCTCGATGATACAAAGCTTGCTGTGCCGCCGACACGTGGGCTTCCTCGCCTTGCCAAATCTCCAAAGCCGGTTGCTGGATGGCGCGGGCAAACGAAAACGCCAACGCCCAAGGCCGTCGCGACATTCATCCATCGCCAGCA
>JBEKME010000010.1:0-107782 GCA_050008675.1 Terriglobia bacterium | reverse complement strand
GCCCGCTCGAGCCTTTCGCGGCGGCAGTAGAGCCAGGTCAAGTCCTCGACCTGCTTCTCCCAGAGCGCGTCGCCGGGACCGAAGGCGCTCATGAGTTCCTCGGTGAGGGTTTGGAATTGTTCCGGGTCTTCGCCCAGCGCCAGCATGGACTGGCGGCGATTTTCGTCCACGACGTATGCGCCGTGCTTCAAAGCGTTGAGCTTCGAGTTGTGCTTGGCGTCGGCGCTGCGCGGTCCGGTGGAATGCTGGGCGTTCTGGCGCGCGGCGGCAAGCAGCGCTGGCGTAAGTTCGGGTGATTTGCGTAAGGACATAGTTCCTCCTGGGACGGAATGTTGGGATAGCGGGGAAAGGACTTCCCCGCGGGTCAGGCTATACACATTAATAGGCTATCACAGGGGCGGGGCTTTGTCAAGAGAAATATTTACAGGTGTAGCCCAGGAGTTTTTCAATTGACTCATTGATTCATTGGGTCATTGAATCATTGGGTCATCGGGTCATTGAATCATTGGGTCATTGAGTCGTTGGGTCATTGAAGAAGGCCTGCCTCGTTTTTTTCAATGAATCAATGATCCAATGGATCAATGGGGCAATCTCAATTGACTCATCGATCCATAGACTCATTGAAGAGCGGCTGAAGGGCAAGAGCAATTATGAATTCCGAATTGTGAATCCCGGATTGTGAACGGAGGTTCTACGACATGAACATCTGGAGCCCGAAGACGCGAGATGAAAAATTGAATTACCTGCACAACAGTCCCGTGAAGCGAGGCCTGGTCAAGCACTGGGGCGACTGGCCGTGGTCGAGTTGGAGGTTCTATTTCTGGAATGGCGGTTCGATCTTTGGCATGGACAAAATGCTATGATGGCGTTGACATACCGAGGGGCGCATACATCCCGACAAAAAGAAGCTGTGAAAAAAATCGAAAACGGGCGATTGCGCGTACTCTAAACCGTTGAAAATGAAGGGGTGGCAGTTGGCGATTTTCAATTTTTTCACAGCTTCAAACCGTCGGGACGTATGCGCCACCCGCGACCGAAGCCGGCGGCGTATCCACGAGTCCAGGTGCATCAGCACCCGGGGCGTCTGGCAGAATCCAAAATAGCCCCGCCAGCCCCGGAGGTAGGCGCTCTGTTCTGCCACCATTTCCTCCAGGCTCACACCCCGTGTCCGTCGCGTCAGCTCCCGCACTCGCTCCTTGAACCGGGCCATCACCTTGGGCGCAGACATCGGTTTATGATGTCTGCGAATTGTCATCTCGCTGTTGACTTTCCAGTTAGAGAGCGGAGGTGATGTCGGTCTTCTTGAAATCCTCCCCTTTGAAGAGGAGAGCCTCGCCGGTGATCTTGGCGAGCGCATAGGCGAAGCAATCGCCGAAATTCAGCCCGGCGGCGTGGCGTCCCTTGCCGAAGTCGAGGAAAGCCTGCCGCGCCAAGTGCGCCTGCTCGACGGTGACAGGTTCGATGACGATGCCAGCTCTGCGGAAAAAAGCATCGCATTGACGGCCAGCGTCCGGCCCAATCTGACCTTCAATGACGATGGAGAGCTCGACGAAATTTGCGGCACTCATCAGGCAGCGGTCGGCGCCGTGGATGAGTTGGGTTTAGAGGGTGGCTTCGGGTTCCCCGAAGAAGATGGCGACCAGTGCCGAAGTGTCCAGGATCATTTGGGGAGACCACGTTCGTCATAGAGGAATTCGGTGTGGTCGAGATAGGGACCTTTGACCTGGGCAGAGGCTCGCTTGGCGATAGCGAGAAGTTCCTCGACGGAGGCCTTGTCTCGGCGGACCCGGAGGCGTTCGTAGCGTTCCCGCAGAGCTTCAGTGACGGCACGGGTCAGGGTCTCGCCGGTGGCTTTGGCAATGGCTTGGGCCAGACGGTGGGCTTCCGGGTCTTTGACATTCAGGCTCATGGCGTCTCTACCCTTCTGTAACATCGTCTACCACTCTTTATTATGACTCAAGGACACTATCCTGGCAAGCGCGCGTGGCACACACAAAATCCGCGATTGAAGCGCTCAGGCGCTGAACCACGGAGGGGGTCAATGTCCTCCTTTCCGCGGGCGGCGCAGATATCGGTTTATGATGTCTGCGATCATCGAGCCGAATGGCGAGTCCAGTCGCCGTGCTTCCAGGACCGGTCGGAGAACCGATGGGAAGCGAGGAGCCATCCCTTCGGGGAATCGCAGACATGCGGAAAAGATGCATGTCTGCGTCACCCGGCGAAAAAGTTGGCTCAGCGCCCAGGCATGTGGGAAGATGCACTAAAAACTGAAGACCGCTTGAATATCAATGCGGCGGTTCGCCGCCGTCGAGCCGCCCCCGCCGCCGAAAACGCCGCCCAGCGAGTTCGACTGGCCGAATAGCGGCGACCCGAGCACACCAACGGGTGACCCGAGATTTACATTGTTCAGGACGTTGCGTGCATAGACGCTGAACGTGAGGTTGTAGCGCTTGGTCCCGGCATTCCCTGGACCAAACATACCGCCGCCCCGTCCACCACCGCCGCCCATTCCGCCGCCACCAAAGCCACCGCCGCCACCTCCCCGGCCACCACCACCGCCGCCACCTCTGCCTCCGCCGAACCCACCGCCACCGCCGGTGGACGCTTGTCTGCTAACTTCTTTCCCAAAGGCAAAGGTCTTGCTGAGGCGCAGGTTCAGGGTGAATTGTCCGGGACCATTAAAGTAATTGGATGGGATGAGGGTTTGGCCGGCTTGCGGCACAGTTTGGAAAGTGCCAAGGGATGTTGCCACGATATTGGAACCGGAGGCGCCAGTGGGGGCGAAGGCGGGGCGGGCGTTGAAAACTCCTGTCCCGAACAGATCCTCATTCACCGTAACGTTAAAGGGCGCCCCGGAGGCGGTGACCAGGAAAGGGCTTAGGCTAAAGCGATGCGGAAGATTCCAGGTGCCCGCCAGAAAGAACCGGTTTCGAACGTCGAAGGAGGCTCGCCCATAGCTCTCCAGAATGTTGTACGGGTTCATGGCGACGCTGGGATTGTTCCCCGTTGTGTCGGAATCAGCGTAGCTGAGCGTGTAATAGCCAAACAGCGAAAGCTTGGTGCTCAGACGCAGGTTGAAATTGGCAATCAGTTGGTTCTGGGTGAAGAGGCCGACGGAATCGTACTGATAGAGATTCCCCACGCTATTACCCAATGGCCGCACGCCGGCGGACGGCGTACAGGAGGAATCGCCTGGGGAACAGTAAACGTATGTCCCCGGAAGGGGCGCGTTGATATCATCGAGTAGAAGCTGATGAACTCCGTGGGAACGTAGATAGGTGAGCGACACCGTCGCATTCTTTGAAACCTGTTGCTCGAGACTTATCGCCGACTGCAAGGTATAAGGAGCCCGCAAATTAGGGGCAAGCTGATAACTGGTGGGAAGAGAACTGGAAAGGCTCGCCAGCGTGGTGTTGGACGGGATATCCGGGAAAAAGTCGGGCGACGAAATGTAAACCGTTTGTTGGTTGATGCCATTCAATCTTTCCGCTTGCAGCACGAGGTTCTCCGGAAAACGGTCGTAGAACATGCCAAAGCCGGCTCGCAGGACGGTCGTCGCCGGTCCCTTCTGCGCCCGATGGAGCCCCCAGGCATATCCTATACGCGGGGCAAAGTCCGAATGATCGTGGATGTCATCCTGCGTCTCCCAGCGTAGGCCCAGGCTCAGTGTCATGTTGGGGTGGACTTGCCAGTCATCTTGCGCGAAGAGCCCCACGTCAAGAAGGTTGGCGGTTTGGAGCGGGCGTCCGGTGACAATCGAAAACTGCCTCGCCCCGCTCGCCTCGCACCCCGTTCCCCCTCCCTCCGTACAGGCTTGGAGGGCTTGCTCCGCTGCCTGGTAGGCGTTGAGCGTCGGGAATGTGAAGGTGCCGTTAAAGTTCGCATTGGAAGTGTTCGAATTCTGCACATCCCGCAAGCGGCCTCCTACAACCAAGGTGTGCTTGCCAAGAAAGAAGGAAGTCAGGTTTTGAAACTCGTAATGGTCCTGGGTATCGAGGACCTTTCCAATGCTATTGCCGCCGCCCGTGAATGCGCCCAGCACCGAGACCTCGCATGGCACCGCTAGCAGAAGGCAGCCAGCAGGAGTGCCGCCGCCCGTGAATGCCGAGTACTGCGGCGTCTGGGTGCTATTGTCGTAAAGATATTGGAAGCGAAACTGGTTCAGCGTCTTGGCGCTGAACACCTGCGTGTCGCTCACCTGCACGGTATGTTCGAGGCTATGGGTGTTGTAGCCCAGCGAAGAGAGGTTGAACCCCCCGATTCCGCCATTGCGCGCGTTGTTGTCAAAGAACTGGTAGCGAACCGTCAGGACGTTGTTGGCGCCCAATTGGTAGTCAAACCGCGGGCTAAGATTGGTGCGGGTAGCAGGACTCGCGACAGCCTCGCTCAGCGGCGTCTGGGTGAGCGTGGGGCTGAGACCGAAGGCGGAGACCACCGAGTCATCTTGAATGTCGCGGCGGAAAACCGTGAAGAAAAACGAGGCCTTCTTGCTGAGCGCGTCCCCAACGCTCCCGTTGAAAAACTCCGAATGATAGCCCGGTTCCTGCGGTGCGAAGGGGTTCCGCGAATTGAAAACTGAGTCATTCAGATTGCTTAGGAGCTGGCCGTGAAGCTGGCTCGCTCCCGGGCGGGTGGTGATTTCAATACGGCCATAACCCAACTTGTCATATTCGGCGGAGAAAGGATTGTGGTTGATCCTGATTTCAAGAATATCCGCCTTGGGGGGAAGTTGCCCGGCCGTGAAGCCATCCACATAGATCTGGCCCCCATTGGGCCCCGCCGCCGGCCCCGCCAGCGCTTCCAGTTCGGACTGCAATTCATCGGGGTCATCGGAGAGTGCCTGTAGGTCGTCCCCCTTGATCACGAGGGAAGTGGTGCTCTCCTGCGGGGCGACGCTAACATTCGTCGTTCGGTCCGAGACGGTGACTTGCTCTTTCTCCTCGGCGATTTGGAGGGCGATGTCAAGCTTCTTGCCCTGACCGGCGACAATCTCCACGCTCTGCTGCTCAAAAACAGCGAAGCCCTTGGCCTGAGCTCGCACCGCGTACTTCCCCGGCACGAGTCCCCGGATCTCATAGCTCCCGTCGCTCGTCGCAACCCCGGAGCTGGTTTGCCCCGAGGAAGAGACCGCCTCTACGCTGGCGCCCGGCACGGCGCCGCCGGAGGGATCGGACACTTGGCCACGAAGCGTACCGGAAGGGATTTGGGCCAGCAACCGGCCCGGGGAAAATAACAGTAGCGACAGCACCACGAGGGCTGTCACGTGCAATCCAACGTTCCTATGTCCCATCCCAGCCCCTTTCCAGAGGGTCGTCTTGATATATATGGTCTCAGACGAAGCTGTCCACTTAAGAGTTTCAGCCTTTTAACAAAATGCTTTCGAGAACAGGTGATGACAAACGTTGGCCGGAGCGTGTCAAAGGGCCCCGGGTGCACCATCATGGCGGCATGCATGCCCTCAAAAACGCCGCCCGCGAGCAGCAGAATCTTTCCGCCAGCGTTGCCCGCTTCTTCGGCAGGCGTCCCGATGACGCTGACGGTGAGGCCCACGTCAAATGGCCGTGAGGCTGTCTAGGGTTTTCGGAGGCAGCGCCGAGAGCTGGCTTACACGGCAGGCGCACTACGGCCTTGCACAGATCCACGCCGACCGCATCAAGCTCAAGCGGCTGGAATTGGCTTAGGCCCTGTCAGGAAATAACTGTTACAACTCCTGCGTGCCACTCCCCTGCCCGGCGGAGGAATCCGCATCATTCCCGAACCTCGATCCTGCGGTTCCGAGTTTCCTCCTTCCCGAACTCTGAGTCCCGCGCGCCTGATCTCCCCGTCCATCATATACCATTCAGAATTCATAATTTCTTTTCGGCCCCGTTCTTCGTGCTGGAATGTTGCACAACGAATCTGGGCGGAGTACACTCACCACCATCTGGGATTCCAAAAGGGGGATCCCTGCTAAATGCGGTTCAACCGGAACGAAACAGTCGAATTAGGGAGGACTCTGGCCCACATGAAATTCCCTGACCAACCAGTAAGAATCGTAGCGGCATCCGGTGGCCTCATCTGGCGGCAGGCGACCGGGGGACGCGAGCTGACAGTTATTCATAGAAGACGCCATGGGGATTGGACACTACCCAAGGGTAAAGTGCAGCCGGGCGAATCATGGCTGCAATGCGCGATCCGAGAGGTTCGGGAAGAGACGGGTTTCAATGTAGAAGTTGAGAGCCATGCCGGTTGGGTGTGTTATGACACGGGAGAAATCACCAAGGTAGTTCGCTTCTGGAATATGAGACCCATCGGCGAGTCTCAGTTTCAAAGTTCGGAAGAAGTGATGTCAGTCCACTGGCTGGCACCTCAGGAGGCGGTCAAACGATTGGATCACGAAGGCGAGCGACTTCTTATCGAGCAGATCAGCGCCCAACACAACGCTGTGGCGGGGGGCGCGTAGAATCTTATAATCGTAAGTTGAGATTGACCAAACTTACCGCCCTAAAGGGCGCCTCGAGGAAAAGCGACCCATCAGACGGTCACCACACTGTCCGCCCCTGTCAACAGTGCGACGATGTCGTTCATTCCGCCAACTTCTCCTACCGCAACCTTATCAGTCAGCCCGAAGTGCTCCAGGCATGTTCGGCAGGTGACCAAGCGAATGCCCAGTCCCTGGAGTATCCGAAGACCCAACAGGGCGGGTGAGCCATCACAGACCAACTTAACGCCCTCGGTATAAAAGCAAATGGAGTGCGGCTTGACTGGCTGGTTCTCCAACGCGTGCAGGAACCGATCGAACATCTCCAGGCCAAACTGCCTGTCTGCGGGCTCGACGTGCCCCAGACCTTCTCGCGTCACCAGCAAGACGAGTTTCGACATAAGCTCTCTTCCTCCGCCCTCAGGCAATCATCACCCGGGGGTAGTCCATAAAATGCCGCAAGATTATAACCCGAGTCGCGCCATCGGGAGGCTATGTGGTGGTGTCATTTGGGGTGGGATCCCTTTCGAAACGCCGGTCATTCCCGCGAAAGCGGGAATCCAGTCCTTCGGCGGCGCATTTCCGAAGGTTTGCCGAGTAGATTCCCGCTTTCGCGGGAATGACCGCGGCTTGAAACGCCCATTTCTCGCAAATGACACCAGTACCGGGAGGGTATATTGGCTTCGTCGAATTCGCCCGACTTTGTGTCTCTCGACAACGAGGCAGGTGGGTGCCACAATGGCGCAACTTCCAAGTTCCGCCTAGTCCGCGGGGGCTTGCAAGTGCGGAAAACGTTCCTGGTCGAAGTCCTTGTCGTTTCGCTTTTGTTACCAGGCGGGGGTTAGAAACTCGAAGGAGCACATGAAGCATGCAGCAAATAACTCATGATGTTTTGATCTTGGGGACCGGGCTCGCCGGGCTGCGCGCCGCGGTCGAGCTCTGCATTAAAACGCGGGGCAGCGCCGACATCGCTATCGTGTCGAAAGTGCAGGTCATGCGCTCGCATTCCGTGTGCGCCGAAGGCGGCACTGCCGCGGTGATGCGCCCCCAGGAAGGTGACAGCCTCGAGTTGCACGCCTGGGACACCGTGAAAGGGTCCGATTTCCTTGCGGACCAGGACACGGTGGAGCGATTTGTGCGAACCTCCCCGGATGAAATCCGCCTCCTCGAGCACTGGGGCGTCCCCTGGTCGCGCCGCGAGGACGGACGAATCATGCAGAGGCCGTTTGGAGGTCATTCTTTTCCGCGGGCCTGCATGGCGGCAGACAAAACCGGCTTCTTCGAGATGCAGGCCCTCTACGACACCCTCGTCAAATACAACAACTTCAAGCGCTACGACGAATGTTTCGTCACCTCATTGCTCCTTCAAGGTGGACGATTCGCCGGGCTTACGCTCTACGATCTTCCGAGCGGCGAGTTTTACATCTTGCGCGGCAAGGCTCTGCTGATTGCTTCCGGAGGGTTGGGGAACCTTTACGGATTCACTACCTACTCGCAAACCGTCACGGGCGATGGACAGGCCATTGCCTACCGTGCCGGTCTGGCCTTGGAGGATCCTGAGTTTCTCCAGTTTCACCCGACGGGGCTCGTGCCTTCGGGCATCTTGATGACGGAGGGCTGCCGCGGAGAAGGCGGCTACCTGCGCAACAACAAGGGCGAGCGTTTCATGGAGAAGTATGCGCCCAAGATGATGGAGTTGGCGCCGCGCGACATCGTTTCCCGTTCGGAGATGACCGAAATCCTCGAGGGGCGCGGCTTCCCGGGAGCCGACGGGCTCGATTACATCCAGCTCGATTTGACCCACCTGGGGGCAGAGCGGATCAACAAGCGCCTGCCCTTGATTCGGGAAGTGTGCATGAAGTTTCTGGGCATCGATCCGATCACCACGCCCATCCCCATCCGGCCCGTGGCTCACTACTCGATGGGCGGTATCGAGGCCGACATCGACGGCCAGACAAAAGTGGAAAACATCTGGGCCGCGGGCGAGGTGGCCTGCCACTCCATGCACGGCGCGAACCGCCTGGGGTGCAACTCCACCGCCGAATGCCTGGTGTGGGGCGGCATCACGGGCGGCGAGATCGCGAAGTACTTGGCCCAAGGCGCCAAGCTGAGCGCGATGCCGGAAGACCTGGCGCGGGAAGAAGAGAAACGTATTTTCGACGGCCTGCTCAAACAGAGTGGAACGGAAAACCCCGCCCACATCCGCCGGGAGCTGCGAACGCTCATGGATAAGCACGCGGGTGTCTACCGCACCGGCGCGTCCATGCAGCAGGGCCTGGACAAGATTGCCGAGCTGAGGCAGCGCTTCCGCCATATCGCCATTCAGGACAAGAGCCGCGTCTACAACTCGAACCTCATTCAGGCGCTCGAGACCGAAAATATGCTCGAGTTGGCCGAGGTGCTGCTCTTCGCGGGTTTAGCCCGGGAGGAATCCCGCGGGGCTCATGCCCGGAGGGATTTCTCCCAACGCGACGATGAGAAGTTCCTGGCCCACTCCATGGTTTACTACACAGGTGGCAAGCCGAGGCTGGAATATAAGCCCGTGACGATTACGACGTGGAAACCGGTTGAACGGAAGTACTGACAGACCAAGTACGTAGGCTGCTAGCTGTATGATGCGACACGCGTTGGACGAGTTCGCAAGTTACATCGATACCCGCCGGGATCAAGTGCTGGAAAACCTCGACCCGAAGTCTGTTAACGCATACGTCTTTCTTTCAAAGCTTTTCCGTGAACGCGATGTTTCAAAGGACCAGGAGTTTCAATCTGCGTTTCGGTCCTTCTACCGCCTGAATGCCGCCGGGCTCACGGACGCCTTCAAGACTGAGTACTTCAGAACGCTTGAGAATCTTCGGGGATCTGAAACCATAGACCTGAAGGCCCTCTCGGGAAAGTTTTATCTGATCCCCACACGCCAGGGGAAAAACACCCTCCAGTTCTCTTTTGTTACTAAGCTGGCCCACACGGTCAATGTCTCGTACCCGATCTACGATACGGAAGTGGCACACGCGTTTGAGTTCACAAGGCCGGTCTCCGGAAACTACCAGACGCGGTTGAATCAGTTGTTGGAGTTCTACGAAGGGCTCAGGGAAGCATATGGAGCCATTCTCAAGAATCGCCTGATGACCCAGTGTATTCTGGCTTTTCGCACCAAATTCTTCGCCCAGGCCCCGCAGTTGGATGACGTGAAAGTCCTTGACTTCATTTTCTGGTCGGCCGGAAAGCTCATTCGGAAAGGGCAGCTATCCTGAAGGAGTTGGGCCAATGAGAAGTGATCAACACTCTGAAATCGTCGAGCGGCGCGCTCAAGGGACCGCGAAGTACCGGAAAACCTTTGAGCGGACCCTGCACCAGATTGACTTGGCTTTGCTGGTCCGTGAGATGCGCGGGGATGCTGGCCTGACGCAGGTGGAGCTCGCCCGGAAGGTTGGCACGACGCAGTCGGTGATTGCGCGCTTGGAAGACGCTGAGTACGCGGGGCATTCGCTTTCTATGCTCGAACGTATAGCCGGGGCCTGCGGCGTGAACTTGAGGCTCCACGCCGAGAAGAAACCCCACTTCGACCGCGAGGTAGCCTTGGTTTGACGACGGGAAGTTGAATGATCGTTAAGGTGGTAGTGCAACGGGGGGAGGATGGCTATTTTGTGGCCAACTGCCCGTCACTGAAAAGCTGCTGGTCTCAGGGAAAAACCCGAGAACAGGCACTGGAGAACATTCGAGAGGCTATCGCTCTTTTTCTGGAGCCCCAGCCCAGGAAACTGACCTAAGATGAGACCAAAGAATCACGGGATGATAGAATTGAGAGCGGGAGGTCATGAATATGGAAGGTGTTGAGTTTATTGTCGATTCCCAGGGGAAGAAAACCCGGGTTGTAATAAACCTCAAAAAGCACGGAACCCTCTGGGAGGATATTTATGACAATTGGTTGGCCGAAAAAAGAAAGCACGAACCCCGCGAGACGCTCCAGTTTGTTCGAGATCGCCTCAAGAGTCAGGGCAAGCTAAATGGCTAACCTCGAATATGCCATCACCTTTGCCAGGCCAGCACGTAAAGAGCTGGAAAGTCTTGACCGGCCACTTGTCGATCGAATATTGCCTGTAATTGAGTCGCTTGCCCAAAACCCCCGTCCAGCAAAATGTAAGAAATTGAGCGGCGTTCAAAACCGGTGGCGCATCCGGATCGGCGATTATCGAGTTGTTTACCAAATTTTTGACGACGACAAGGTCGTTGACATAGTCGCAGTTCGTCATCGACGTGAAGCTTATCGCTGAAATCAAAAGGACCCTAATCGACAATCATCAATCCAAGATCGACAACGGTCGAAGGAGATCAGCATGGCTGAAATCCAAAGGCATGATAACCGGCTCGGGCTGTGGGGATGGCTCGGGGGTGGGCGTTGGGGCATCGAGCGCTACGCTTACATACTGCATCGCCTCACCGGCCTGGGCATTCTTTGCTACTTTTTGATGCACATTGTGGTTACGAGCCTGCGCGCCAAGGGCATGTACCTGTGGGTGGCAGGGGGATTCTTCCACCAGCCCGTTTTCAAGTTCGGGGAGTTTCTGGTTTTCGCGGCTTTTGCTTACCACGCCATGAACGGCATCCGCCTGGTGCTCGTGGAACTCGGATTCGCGGTGGGCAAGCCCATCGAACCTGTTTATCCCTACAAGACTTCGCTGAACGTTCAGCGGCCCCTGCTCATCTGCATGATGATTCTGGCAGCGATTTTGCTCGCGGCGGGGGGGTATGAATTCTTGGGTTTGGCTAAATAGCAGGAGCGCGTCAAAGTCGCCTTGGCTCGAAAAGGACCCCTCACCCGGCCCGCGCCGGCTGGTGAAAGCGCCGGTCGCGGTCCACCCTCTCCCCTTGGGGGAGGGAAGAAATCGACGATGGCGGGCGTCCCCTTTGGGGGAGGATAGAAAACGACAATGGCGGCCTTCTGCCCTCGGGAGAGGGTAGAAATCGACAATGGCAGCCCTCTCCCTTGGGGAGAGGGTGCCCGAGGAACGAGGGCAGGTGAGGGGTTACTTGCTGAGCGGAGACCTTGACGCGACCCTGGGTCAAGTAGGAGGAGGAGAAATGCGCGAAACGAAATACTGGACCTGGCACATGGCGGCGGGAGTGGTGATCCTCTTCCTGCTCGGCCTCCACATGCTCATCATGCACGTGGGTGGGATCACTCACCTGTTTGTCCCTTACGGGGGCGAAGCCGTTTCCAAGAGCAACAGCCTGTTTCGGGATGGCAAGCTGTTCTTTACCGTCAGCTACATCCTCCTCCTCGGGGTGGCGCTTTACCATGGTCTCTATGGCCTGCGCACCATCCTGTTCGAGTTGACGCTCAAGCCCGCCGTCGAAAAGGCCATTACCTTCGTCTTTCTGGTTGTAGGACTGGGGCTGTTTGGCCTGGGCACGTGGGCGGCCATCGCAACGCACGCCATCGCCATAGCAGGAGGAAGGGGGTAGCCATGCCGGAAAACAGCAAAACCGTACGACAGATCAATTTTCACATCACGCGCTACAATCCTGAAAGCGACCGCGCGCCCTACGTGAAGACTTACACGATACCGGTGCGCGAAGGCATGACGGTGCTGGACGGCCTACACTACATCAAGGACAACGTGGATTCAACGCTCGCTTGGCGTTATTCGTGCCGCATGGGCGTCTGCGGGTCGTGTGGCATGATGCTGAACGGGCGGCCGACGCTGGCCTGCAATACCCAGATTCTACACATCGCCGATACGGACCTCACCGTGGCGCCGTTGCCCAATTTCGAGATCATCCGTGACCTGGTCCCCGATCTCCTGACCATGTTTGACAAACACCGTTCGCTCAAGCCTTACATCGTGCGTGCCGATGAAGCGGAGATCAATGATCCGCAAGGCGAGTTCTACCAGTCTCCAAAGGAACTCGAAGCCTATCTCCAGTTCACCTATTGCATCAAGTGTGGCTGCTGCATGGCCGCCTGTCCCACCTTGGCCACCGACGCGCGATACTTGGGGCCCATGCCTTTGGCGGCGGCGCAGCGCTATAACCAGGACACGCGCGACAACGGGCGGCGCGACCGCAGTAAGCTAACGGGCAGCGCGCACGGCGCTTTTCGCTGCCACTACGCCGGCGAGTGCTCGCGCGCCTGCCCCAAGGGTGTTGACCCGGCCAAAGCTATCCAGATTCTGAAGCGCTGGCTGGTGCTGGATTATCTCCACCTGGCCCGCCGGAAAAAGCCGTGCCAGAAACTGCACGGGCCGGGCCAAGGCAAGCCGCTTCCCAACATCCCCGCCGCGCCAGCCAAAACGGTCTGAGGGATTTCCCCGCCGATTCCGAGTCGCTCTGCGCGCTGCAAGCGTTCGGAATCGGCCTGAGACTCGTTGAGCTGGCCCACCCCTCTGCAACTATGCGGCCAATTTCAGCCATAGCCGTCATTCGGCAGCGTGAAAAACACGAGCCGCGGTCTGCGCCCGCGGAGCGCTAAACTGACCACTTTCCGCGGGCGATGCGGCGGGCATGGACGCCACGGTTTCTCACAGACTATAATCAATAGCGTCTGAGGGACCGATTAGGCTGCAAGGCAAAGGAGTCGTCATGGTACAAGCAGTAGACAGCAAATGGCAGATTCTCCAGCAGGCGGGGTATGCGTACAACTTTGACCGCATGGTCTACTTCAATAAGGGTACGAGAAAAGTCTTCAGTGTTGACTTCGTCCAAGATCACAGCGAGCACGACCTCCAAACGTCCGTCAATGAAGCGTCAAACGGGGCGGAATGGCGCTTTTACTTTAACTCCCCTCCTCCCGCGGCAGTTCAACGCGAACTCGAGAATGTGCTGAGATGACGGATAGCCGAACCATCGAGGATCGCCTTCGAGAGGAGTACTTTGACCTTCTGCCTGACATCCGCCGCGTCGCCGACCATCTGGAAGCCGAGGTAAAATACCTCATACTTCCAATGCGTCGTAAGCTTGACAGATATGAACAGATGGTCGTCACATCGAGGGTCAAAGGCTGCGAGAGTGCAGTGGACTCTCTGCGCCGCCGACAGGAAGGCGCGACCTTTGATACCGATCAGCCAACGCTGTATACACTGAGAGCCTTGCGCGATCTGGCGGGCGTCAGAGTTCTGACATTTCCAAGCAGCCGCCTTGCAGAGGTTGATGAGGAAATACGGAAACGGTTTGAGTCTTGGAAACCTGATCCGGTCACCGGCATGGGTGAGGGTGAGCCGCCATTGGCCCTTAAATACAGTGGCTATTGTGAGGCCAGCAATAGGGTTCGGGGCGAAATCCAGATTGTCCAGATGCTGATTGGCCTTTTCTGGGAAGTGGAGCATTCTGCTATTTACAAACCAAGCCCTCTGCTCAAAGGTGTAGCTGATCACCTGGAAATGCGGCGGTGTACCTCAGAGGTGTACAAAGCCCTGAGGGCCTTTGAGGATCAATTCGAAGCCTTGCTCGGCGATCAGAAACTTGGCAGCCGGTAAGTGGCTGGCTGACCCTGATCGGAGGTCTGCGATCTGTTGAGCTCACTTGAACCAAACCTGCGGAAGCTGCCCTGGAAGCTTGAGGAAATCGGGGCGGAAAGGCTTGCTATCGAAGAGCTTCCTACAGAGAAGAGGGCAGCGCTGATCGCTTGGATGCTACGTGACCGGGGGGAGTGGGACAAGCAGATCGCCGAGGACTTTTCTCCCGGGGGGCGAGGCGCCAGTTTGCTCGATAAGGTTGACGCTGCAATTGATCGAGGCAATTTCAAGAAACCAATAGAGGCTGGGAATGGCCACTAAGACCTTGCTAACCGTCGAAGAATATGCCGCACTCCAGGAACCCGAGGGCGTACGGTACGAATTAAGCGAGGGGGAGCTCATAGTGACGCCTTCCCCAAGCCTGTTCCACAACGAACTCCGGGATGAATTGAACGCCCGGCTCAGGGCATTCGTGAAGAGCCAGAAGCTAGGCGGGGTGACCAGTGAGACCGACATGAAGCTCGCCCGCGATGTAGTCCGCCGTCCGGACGTGGCCTTTATCAGTGCAGAGCGCGTGCGGGGCATCGATCAACATAAAGTCCCTGTGCCGCTTTCCCCCGATCCCGCGGTCGAAATCGTCTCCGAAAACGACCGCGCCGATGACTTGATCCTGAAGGTGACGCAATACCTCGCCGCCGGAACCAGGGCCGTCTGGATCCTCTACCCGAACACACGCCTCGCCTACCGTTACGTTCCCGGCAAGCTCGAACCGGAAGTCCGCAGTGCAGACGCCGGCCACGCCTTTGACGAGCCCGAGTTGCTGCCCGGATTCTCGCTCCCGCTTGCGGAGATTCTCCAGCGCGGCTACTCGTAGAAGTCGCTCCGACGAGGAATCCTCTCCACGAGGACCTCGTTTGCCCTGTCGTCTATTTCAGCCGCCGGTAGGTGGTAGGTAGTAGGTGGGGAAAGAACTGCGGACCTCGGCGCACAGAGGGTTGGCAGCAGGCCGTAGGCAGTGCGCAATTATTCACAATTCAGAATTGCCCCAGCCGCAGGCACCTGTTACCTGAAACCTGGCACCTGTCACCTGCTCTTCCCACTCTTCACTTGTCACTCGTCACAGCCCTTACGCCTGTGCCGGGATGTACCCGATGGGTGCGCGGGTGATTTGCTCGACGGGCAGCACATCAATCAATTCGTAATCGCGCCTACCCAGCCCAAGTTGTTCCCCGCACTTTGTCACCAGGTATGGATCTTTGTGCGGGCCGTGCAGCCAGCGCAGTGGATGGCCTTCGCGCGTGTGGACTTCCATCGCAGTGGGGATGTTTTCCTCGATAAGGCGCGTCCGTCCCGTAACATCCAACACGGCTTGTTCAAGCGCTACGATGTCATCCGAGCCAAAGACTCCCGCGTCCGGGAGGATAGGCATACTCGTAAACCCAAAGCAATCACACACCGGCGTGATGTGAGTTGCCAGGACGATGTGCGTAGCCTTACCCGGCGCGAAGGTAGAAAGTGAAATGCTGACACTGATGGCGCAGGCTTCCTGGAAGGTGTGGAAATTAACCGGGTCAATCTTCAGGCTGCCGGGCGGGGCTGCCTGCACGCAGCGCCCGCATTGGTTACACTGTTCGATGTGCAGGTGCAGTTCGGTGGGGTTTTTCTTGTCCTCGACAATGGCCAGATGCGGGCAGACCTCGATGATGCGGCGGCGCGCTGCCTGGTCGGGGCATTTTTCGGCGAACCAATAACGGTCAAAATGCATTGCGTCGTGCATGGCGCTGCGTGTCTCGCCGACCATGCAGCCCAGCGCCAGGTTCTTGAACGCCCCGCCATACCCGCAGGTCGGATGTCCTTTAGCGTGCGCCAAGTTGATCAGGAACGTAGCATCCTGGATCAGCCCAGCAAGTTTCCACTCCTGGATGCTCTTGTATGGACGCTGGTGGGCGTAAGAGTATTTCTCGTCCGGCCCTGCTGCCGGGTAAACCGGGCAACCCAGCGTTTCCGAAGAATAACCGCGCTCTTCAGCGCCGCGGACATCCCAGTTCACGTCCGTGACGAATGGCTTGCCGCCACCCTCCTTGACTGCCTGGGCTACCTTGCGCACAAAGAGCGGGTGCACCGTCGAGTAACCGATATTATTGCCGGTGTGCATCTTGATGGCGACCGTCTCTCCCTTGACCCGGTCGCGCACCCGCAGGCGCTCCAGGATCAAGTCGAGCTTGGCGGGTAACGTTTCCTTAGCCTCCAGACGGGCTTGGCGAGCGGAACCGAAGAAAACTTGACTGGGCATCGTATCTCCTCGAATAACAAAGTAACAGTAAGAGGCGCCTCCTATGTCGAAGTGATTATACTCGCTCTCCGGTTTGCCACAACGACCTGTCAGTAGGTCGGCCAGCCCGGCAGGAAATCATGGAGAACTGACTGTTTGTGTTCCTGAAAGGCGCAGGTTGCGCTTGCAGCGGGGCGGTGGAGCCGTTCGGGTTTGAGAGGGTTCACGCACCCTCTTTGGAGGCTGAGGATGTCCGATATTGTGCAGCCGCTTGGACCCGCACGGGGATGCTTGCCTTCCTTCCCTCTACTGGCCACCGCCGACTGCCTTCTGCTTACTGCTTACTGCCTACTCCCCCTTGAGGGTGCGGTTTAAGAAGTCGAGCGTGCGGGCCCAGGCATCGTGGGCGGCGGCTTCACGATATCCCAGCTTGTTGTTGGGGTTCTCGAAGGCGTGGCCGGCGCCCTCATAGATCTTCACCTCGATTGACTTATGCGCGGCTTTCATCGCATCTTCAAATGCCCCCACGGCGCTGGGGGGGATGCCCCGGTCCTCGGCTCCAAAATTCCCCAGCACGGGCGCCTGGATTCGTTGAATCTCGTCTTTGTCCGTAGGCATGGAGCCATAATTTACGACGCAGGCGGCGAGCTTGGATTCATTGACTGCCAGCAGAAGAGAAAAACCGCCCCCCATGCACCAGCCCACCGAGCCGATCTTATCTTTCCGGACATCGGGCCGGGAGGCCAGGTAGTTGAAGGCGGCTTTCAGGTCGCGAATGGCCTGGTCCTGGGGCAGGCCGCGCGAGAGTTCGTGAGCGAGGTTGGGATCGTAGGCCACCTTGCCCCGGTAGAGGTCTACGGCAAGCGTCATATATCCTTGTTCTGCGAATTTCTGTGCCTGTTCCTTTACCCAGTCGTTCAGGCCCCACCACTCATGAATCACCACCAGGGCTGGGTGGGGCCCGCCGGAATCGGGCACCGCAAGATAGGCGGAGACCGTCTCGTCACCACTCCGCAAGGCAATGGTCTCTGTCTTTGCCGGGAGTGCCAGGGCGGCGGAGGTAAGAGCCACAAACCACCCGCCCATCCAAACCACCAAGCATGTATGGCGCACTGCACACCTCCGTAAGCGAATTGACATGAGTTATGATCCCGGTTCAGGGGACTTGCACCTCGCACTCCTGTCATCACCATTCTCCGGGCTAGCCAGTCCGAAAGGCAGGAGACGCTGCCCCTGTAGTATAATGGCTGGCTGATTTTTTGTGTGCTGGAATATACGCTGCGAACGTTTGGCTTTGCACCCTGTGGCGGCCGAACGGAACGCGAAACAACAACAGCCAAGATGAACTTTTCTCGTCGCCAAATCCTGGGTTCCTCCGCTGTCCTGCTGGGGTCAAAGCTCCTTGACGCTCTTACGACTCCTCTCTGGCGATGGACCGGCGCGCCCGCCCTGCACGCGGCCACTGTTCCCAACCCTGAGGAATCCTCGCCCGTCACCTTCGTGGATGTTGCCGAAGAGGCAGGGCTGACCGTTTCCAACGTTTGGGGTGGAGTGACGAGCAAGAAGTACATTGTCGAGGCCAAAGGCAGCGGTTTGGCCTTTTTCGATTACGACCAGGACGGCTGGTTGGATATCTACTTGACGAACGGAGTGCGCTTCGAGGAAACCTACGAACCCGGGAAAGCTCCGATTCAACACCTCTTTAAGAACAATCGCAACGGAACATTCACCGACGTAACAGAGAAGGCCGGCCTGGGACGTACCGGCTGGGGGACGGGCGTTTGCGTCGGCGACTACGACAATGACGGATGGGACGACCTGTTCTGCTGCTTCTGGGGCCACAACATCCTCTGGCACAACAACGGAGACGGGACTTTTACGGATGTGACGAAGAAAGCGGGACTTTGGGAAGACCGCGTCCGCTGGGGCTCCGGTTGCACCTGGCTCGACTATGACCGCGACGGATTGCTGGATCTCTTCGTCTGCAATTACATTGAGCTGGATATCACCAAAGTGCCGGTGCCTGGCGCGACCGGCTATTGCCAGTGGAAAGGCATCCCCGTCATGTGTGGGCCGCGCGGCCTTCCCGGCGGGACGAACATCCTTTACCACAATAACGGTGATGGGACCTTCAAGGACGTTTCGGAAAAGGCCGGCATCCTGAAGCCCGGGCCGCGTTATTCCATCACCAGCGTGTCGTATGATTTTGACAACGACGGCTGGCCGGATATCTACGTGGCGGTGGATTCAGAGCCCAGCATCCTGTTTCACAATAACAAGGACGGGACATTCACGGATATCTCCGTTATGGCGGGTTGCGCGTATAACGAGGATGGACAGGAACAGGCCGGCATGGGCGTAGGCGTCGGAGACTACGACTGCGATGGGTGGCTGGACATCTTCAAAACTAATTTCACCGACGATACCCCCGATCTTTACCATAACAATGGGGACGGGACTTTTACCGACGTCACCTTCGTCGCCGGCCTTGGGGTGAACACGCAGTACGTCTGCTGGGGCGCGGGATTCATGGATTACGACAACGATGGGTGGACGGATATTTTTCACGTCACGGGCCATGTTTATCCTGAAATCGAAAACTATCATCTGGATGCTACGTTCAAGACTCCACGCATCGTTTACAGAAACCTTGGGAATGGCAAGTTTAAGGACGTCTCAGCTCAGATGGGACCGGGAGTAGCGGAGCGCTTCTCCAGCCGCGGCTGCGCATTTGGGGACTACGACAACGACGGCGACCTCGACGTCCTGATCCTCAATATGAATGACAGGTTCTCCCTGCTGCGGAATGATGGAGGAAACAAGAACAACTGGATCAAACTCAAGTTAATTGGGACACATTGTAACCGCACTGCGGTCGGCGCCCGTGCGCGCGTGGTGACGGGAAAACACGCGCAGATAGACGAGGTGCACTGCGGAACCAGCGTAATGTCCCAGAGCGATTTGCGCCTTCACTTCGGCCTCGGGGACGCGAAAGAAATCGATTCGATCGAAATCAAGTGGCCCACGACGCAGAAGAGCGAGAAATTCACCAAAATCGAAGCCAATCAGATCCTGACCATAAAGGAAGGAGCCGGGATTATAAAGGCCGAAAGACTGGAAAAAACGGGGAAACTCGCGCGCCTGAAATAATTGCAAAAGAGTTTCATGAAAGAGGCATGAGAACACAGCGCGGCGTAGCCACAACCAAAAGCAGATTCTTCGCTGCGCTGCGCTCCGCTCAGAATGACATACCATCCCCAGAATAACATGTCATCCTGAGCGCAGCGAAGGATCTGCTTTTCTTTGCGGCGCGCGATGAAGTTGGCGCCTAGTGCTGCAGGGGAGGGAATCCCATGAGAGGAAGCGATCTCCAGACCAGGAGGGCTTTCCGGAGAGGCTTGATCCTTGCCGCCGCAATAGTGTTACTGTGGGCTGAGGCTGGGGGTGGCCTTGCCGGAGTTGCCTTGCCGGCGCAGGACATTCCACCGGACGCTACACCTCAGGTCCAGCAGCTCAACCCAAGCCAAGCGGCTCCCGGGGATGAGGTTACCATCGTCATCGAAGGGCAGAATTTCTCTTCCGGTGCCTACGTTTCCTTTACCAACCCGTCAATTCACGTTGTCTCTACTCGACGCGTTAGTGGGACGGAGCTCGAGGTCAAGCTGGCGATCAGCAAGAAAGCCCAACCCGGTGCATTCAGTCTCTATGTGAGTAATCCAGCAAGTTCCGTGGCGGAGGCTGCATTTACGGTCGGGGCGGCCGCCGTCCCCGCGCCAGCAACCCCGGCGACGCCTCCAACGCCTGCTGCACCACCAAGCCCGGCGACGCCACCAACGCCTGCCGCGGAGGTTCATCCTTCCGAATCCACCACGCCGGAAGTCACGAGCGTTGATCCCCCCCGCGCTGCTCCCGGAACCAAAACAAATTTGAAGATCACAGGGAAGAACTTTGCGCAAGGGGCCAAAGTGAGTTTTTCGAATTCAGGGATCCGGGTCTTGGAGACCACCGCGTCGAAGACCACCGAGCTTACAGTGCGCCTTCAAATCGCTGCGGATGCCCCCACAGGAAAGAGCAGCTTGTTTGTGGTGAATCCCGACGACAGCGAGGCGGAAGCACCCTTCGAGGTGGCAGGCGGGACCACCAAGGCTGCCGCGGTTTCTGAACCAGCCAGCTCGGCGGGCCAGCGCTTCGACGTCTACAACCTCGGCGACGTCGCAAGCCTTCTCCAGAGCCACAACAAGACCAAAGGCACGCTGATTGTAACGGGCCAGAAGCTTACTTACGAGGAGTCAGGCCAGGAGGTGTTTTCAACGCCTCTCTCGGAGATTACAGAGGTTGACGCAAATATCATTCTTGGCCTCAACACTGGCACCTTTCACATCAATCTGACGTCCGGAAAAACCTACAACTTCATTGCCGGTTCGCTCCGCCCTGCGGACAGTCAGTCCATTATCGACTCCCTGCGCAAGGCCATTCACTAGCTTCCATTATCTGGGCGGTTCGAATAGCCCTTTCGGATTGCCTCCCTTTTCGCTGAGGCGGGGGCTGTGATAGACTTTACATGTAGCTCATCGCAACGCATGGCACGGGGTATGGCTGAATGAAACGATACGGCGAGCATCGTTTCCCCGGAAAACTCTTTGTGGTCGAGGGGATCGACGGCTCGGGCAAGTCCACCCAATTGATGCTCCTGCACCAGTGGCTTCAGTCTGAAGGCTACGGGGTTGTCTTCAGCGAATGGAATTCCTCGCCGCTGGTCCGGGACACGACGAGGCGCGGGAAGAAGAAGCAGATGCTTACTCCCGCTACCTTCTCTTTGATCCACGCCACTGACTTCGCGGATCGGATGGAGCACAACATCCTCCCCCTGCTGAAAGCGGGGGCGGTAGTGCTTTGCGATCGCTACATTTACACCGCCTTTGCCCGCGATGTGGTGCGGGGCATGGAGCGCAAGTGGGTGCGGGAGCTTTACAGCTTCGCCGTCAAGCCCACCGCGGCCTTCTATTTCCGCGTTCCCCTCGATGTTGCCGTGAAACGCATCCTGGAAGGGCGAAGCGGAGTGAAGTTCTATGAAGCCGGCATGGACCTTGGGTTGAGCGAAGACCCGGAGGAGAGCTTTCATGTCTTTCAAGGGAAAATCCTCCAAGAGTACGAGAACATGATCCCGGAATTCGACCTCACGACGGTGGATGCCACGCTTCCCATTGAAGACCAGCAGGTCCAGATGCGCCAAATTGTTAAGGCCAAACTGACCCAGGCCAAACGACTGAGGGTGGCCCCATGAGAGAAACTTATTCGGTGATTCTGCCCAAAATGAATCTGGCGGAACTCACCGGGAGACTGATTGTAATTGAGGGCACGGACGGCGTTGGCCGTTCCACTCAGATCAAGCTGCTCAGACCCTGGCTCGAGCAGCAGGGACACGCCGTGCTGGATACCGGCATCAAGCGTTCCCAACTGGCGGCTAAGGGAATTCAGCAAGCCAAAGAGGGACATACCCTGGGGCGCATTACCTTGAGCCTCTTTTACGCCACGGATTTTGCGGATCGACTCGAAAACGAGATCGTCCCTGCCCTACGTGCCGGATTTGTCGTTCTTACCGATCGTTACATCTATTCTCTGATGGCTCGAGCTATTGTGCGGGGCCTCGATCCAGCCTGGATCCATAATGTGTACAGCTTCGTGCTGAAGCCCGATGCCATTTTCTATTTGCGAATCGGCGTAGACGACCTGATCCCCCGCGTGGTTTTCTCGAGCGGGTTTGACTATTGGGAATGCGGCATGGATCTCTACCCCAGCGAGGATATGTACGAAAGTTTCCGCAAGTACCAGACGACCCTGCTCGCGCAGTTCGATAAGATGGCGCAAGAATATGACTTCACAGTAATTGATGCTTCGCCGGATATCCGCACGGTTTTTGAGCGGCTGCGCGTGGGCATTTCCCGTGTTCTGAAGGGTGAACCTCGGGAGCCGCTGTTTGCGGGGCCTGTGCCAGAGGTGGGCGTGCGGGATTCGGGCAGTACTGAGGTTGTCAGCGCGGGAAAAGCCAATCCCCCGGGAGCAGAAGGCTAGGCGGGTAGCCCTCAAGCGCTGGCGATGGTAGAGGCAGTCGCCGCCAGGAGACCCTCCGCCCAATTCTTGATCCCCTGATAGTTGGGTGAGTCCAGCGTCATCTGGAAGTATTTTTCCCTGAATCCCCGCTTCGTGGTGCGATTCCGCAAAATCAGTTTCCCGGTTGCCAGGGCGAGCGGAAGTTGATCGCGCAAGAACTCCGGCTTGGCAATCATTTCTATTATCATTTCCTCCAGCACTTCCATATCGTGCCAATCGCCGAGATGCTGTTGGATTTTTCTTAGCCAGGTGAGCGCACCCGAGCTGCCCGGGATCCCGAATTGATTCACAACTTCGAGAAGGTAACGGAGCCGCTTGGCGCAGATGCGCGCGGCGTGGATGGAGGGCGCGGTCGTCTCACGGTGCGAAGAGGCAACCTGCTTTTCAAATTCTCTCCAGACGCCTGCAAGCGCTTGCGTAAGGCGCGCCGGGAAGGGTTCAAGAGCGGGTCGGTCAGGTTGGACCAAGGGATGCGAACCCGGGTCCTGGTCGGGCGTGGGTTTGAGCCGATCCAGAATCTCCTTGGCGCGCATGTAAAAGACGGCCATGTTCACCTTGCTCAGCTTACGAATGGCCCTGGAGAAGCTTTCGGACCGGCGCTCCTGAAGATGCTGCTTCACAGCCGTCCAGGCTTCCCGGTCCGAGCAGCGCTTTCTTGCCAGTCGCGCCTGCACCTGCTGGAGCAGGACGTCGCAGTTCCGGAGGTCCCCCAGCACCCGGCGACATCGCCTGATTTTGCGCCTCAAGCGGCGGGCCTCGCGGGGCAGGGGTTTGGGAAAAATCAGGTCAAGCACTTGCTGCAGGCGCCGGCTTGCAACACGCATGTCGTGAATGGCGTCTGGGTCATCCCCCTTCAGAACCTTTGCCTCCAGGGATACGAACCGGTTGAGGTGTCGAAGGGCTAGCTTCCGGACTTTGCTCCATTCGTTTGTCGGCGGCGCAGTTCCGGGACTCTCTGCCAGTTCATTGACTGTGTGAGCAGGATTATGGAGGGTATTCTCTTTCCGCTCTTCCATGGAAAAGGGCTCGAACGGGTCGCAGGTCGAGGGGTTCTAACCTCCCGACCTCCAGTTAAAGCCGCCCCCTCGGGCTGAAATAAAGCCAAGTGACTTGGCTTCTGCTCCAACAGTCTAAACCGAGCGCGTCCAACTTACAACGTGTAACCCTGCAAGTCCTGCCGATTGACGGCTTCTGGTCAGGTCGATACCGAGGCGCGGCCTTGAAACCGCGCTCCGGCAGTTGACTAAGACAGACTTGCCCCTGTCGCGACTTCGATTGCGGCGAGGGCGGGTCAGATTGCTGGACGTTCAGGAGAACCTAAAGCCGGCGTAGCTACCTGAGCTTGCGAAGCAGGCGAGGTGTCAACCACCACACGAGTTGGCCGGGGCTCTTCGGCGGAAACTCATCGAAGCTAATCATGCAGCACCCGCCCTTCTTAAACCCCAGGTTGGCATGGCCACCGGCGCCGATAAGCCGGGCGGCCAACTCGCTGAGGTCGGGTTCATGGCCGACCACAAGTACCCTTCTGCAGTTGGGGCGTTTGGCCAGAAAAGCGAGCAGGTCCTCGGCTGACCCGCCGGGCCGCATCGCCTCGCAGACGTCCACGGGCACACTTGACGCCAGCGATTCGGCAATAATCCCCGCCGTTTCAACCGCCCGCACCAACGGGCTGGTTACAATCCAGTCCACTTCGAACCCCATCCGTTTCAGACCCCCGGCGATCTCCCGCATCTTTTCTTTGCCTTCCGGCATAAGCGGACGTTGTGCATCCTCCGAAAATCTCACACTGCCACGCGTGACGGCGAGGCCGTGCCGCATGACGTAAAGCTCATACCCTGTCTGAACCTTTTCCTCAGCGCCTGGCGTAGTATTCTTTGGCATGGTCTTCAGCTCGTTTTCGTTTCTCCCCTACACGCTTTCATCTTCCGCCTCCTATTGCTTTCCCACTGCAGCGGATACCACCCACAACTCCTCGAATTCCTGTGCATACGGCAAAACAACGGAAGGATCTCAGATAATCAGCATGTTCTCACAATTCTGTTCATCAAATTCGAGAGTCCAATTACAGCTCCCCGTAAGAACGGTTTCACCATCCAGGATAGCAGATTTGTGAGGCATCTTGGACAACCGCTCTTTTCGTCCGCGCGACAGGCGAAAAGGGAATCTCAGCGATCATTGTGGTATCGAAAGGCAAAGGTTTCGCAATGCGGCCCTTAGCCGCAACCCAAAGACCAAGTCTTCATTGCCGATTGCTGATTGACGATTGACGATTGAAAAAGTGGTGTGGCAACTCCTTCCAATGTCCATCAGCAATCGACAATCGGCAATCGGCAATTCCAGCCATCCTGGACCAAGCGACGATCGTAGAAAATCTCCGCCGCACGAGAAGAAGATGAAGACTAGCGCAACAGTGGCGCTTCAGCCGGCATCACGTGGAAGGCCCGGTGCGGGCCCGGCTCAGAACATAGAAAGCTCGTCTGTCGCCGCCCGTCCCGGTGGTGACAAAGTCCAGAACCCGGCAGCCGGATTCAAAAGCGCGCTGGAACATGCGCCGCGTTTCCAGCCGCCACTGCCGCGCCAGCTTCAGAGCCCGAACCCGCATTTCATCGGTATTGGTCGGAATCTCCAGGAGAAGCCGGGGCTCTGCGAAAGAAAAACTGATTCCCCGATTCACAATGAATTCCTCTTCATTGCGGCGAGTTTCATTGATTCTGGGCAGGTTGAGGTTGGTAGGCCGCAACGGAGGTCCTTGCAGGCAACGTGCCACACGAGCGCTGCCGATTTGCCAACATACAACGAAGCGGTCGCTCGGCAGGCCCTTCTCAATCACGCTGGGGAAACGGCCGTAGCAGTCTGGAAGATATTCCTCCACTCGGACACCCAGCCGCGCAATGTTCAAGGCTGCATTGCGGCTTTGCAAGGGGTCATACGTCCAGCAGATGGACTTGATCCCCTCTTGCAAGGCTGATTTCCTGTGCGCGAGCTTCATCCTGAATCCCAGGCCCTTGTCCCGATGGCCTTTTTCCACCGCCATCATGTGCGACCAGTGAACCACCCGTCCGTGATAGCGCCCCAGGAACGCATAAAGGAACCCCAGGAGCTTTCCTTTCGCGACGGCGCCCAACACTACGCCTCCGTACTTCTGCGTGACGCTGAGGACCTCACTGCCCACCCCCACGTTTCCCCAGACTTCCATCTGGAGCCTCTCACATTCCCGGTATTCGTAAAGGCTTCTTAGCCGTCTTATTTCGATTCGAGGCAAGATTGATCCGCCGCCATTAGTCGCTTTCGACGCCAATTAAAATACCACTGCGGACATGTAAGCTGAAAGAGCGCCGCTTTGCAAAAGACCTTTCATAGCCGGGGCGAAGGGACAAGGAGTGTGGCTCCTCTGAAACCTTACTCCTCCGTAGCTCCCATCCGTTCCCATACTTCGTGGAAAAGCTTGATGGAGCCAGGCGCAAACCCGGCGTAATGATTGTTGAAGAACCCCAGGATACGAATGCCTCGCTTGAGCAGCTTGCGGATGATGGGAATCCAAGTCTCCATCTCGTGCGTCCGGTCGATGATGACCCTGTCCCAGTGCTTGGTCTTATCCTCGATGCCTTTGCGGTCGCCCAGCCACCTGAGGTAGGCAAAATCCGCGGTCACAACATCCTGCTTTGCAAGCAACCGATCGACGGGCGCCATCCAGGGATGATCAATAAGCGCCAAAGAAATGTTCCTCGATCTAAGTAGATCGAGGAGGCGGTCGTTTATCCAGTATTTGTTCCGAAGCTCAACGGAGTAGGCAGGGCCGCGGGGAAGCTGATCCAGGAACTTTGACAGCCGGGCAAGGAAATCCTGGGCCTGGGGAAAAGCCTGTTTATTGAAGTAAGGGAACTGCAGCAACAGGGGCCCGAGCTTGTCGCCAAGGAAGTCCATCGTCTTCAGGAACTCTGAGAGCTCAGGGGCGCAATCAACCAGCACTTTCTCATGCGTGATCACCTGGGGGAATTTGGCCGCAATGACGAAACCCGCCGGGGTGCGCGCGCGCCAATTCCTTACGACCGCAGCGGGGGGAGTTCGATAGAACGTCGAGTCTACCTCAACGGTGTCAAAGTGTTTCGCATATTCAGAGATGAATTCGGCAGAAGTGGTGCCCGGAGGATAGAAAACCCCTACCCAATCCTGGCTGGACCAGCTCGAGGTGCCAAGGCGCAGGTTTTGAATTTGAGGGTAATCCAACGCAGTCAAATCTCGCAGTGCAAATCTTATCAGCGGGGCTGGCCAAACTACTCTCCGCACATGCCCCGCTCGCGCGCGCCACATGTTCTGCATGGGCCAGCCTCGAAAGCAGTAGCGGAGTGCGAGCCCTTCGCCACAGCGAATACAGAGAGTAACTTGTCCACATTAGGGCTTTCACACTTCGCACAAAGTACGCTGCTGGACGAAGCAGTAATGATTTTTTCGAACTGGGCCCCGCAGTCCTGGCACTTGTATTCGAAGATCGGCATATCATTCTCCCTCTTGCAATATAGCGGATGACACCCGACATTTCAACGTGGTTGCCAGGAGGGTTGGGGCGAATTCGCTTTTGGGCCAGAGTGCAGGCGCATTTTTTCAGGCTCTGGTCGAGGCGGAGGGCCGAAAATCGCTTGACACGTTCCAGCTTATTGCTTACAGTATCCCCTAGCCACCATGATACGGAACCTAGAAATCTTTCACTAGA
Organism: Terriglobia bacterium; assembly: GCA_050008675.1. Taxonomy (GTDB): domain Bacteria; phylum Acidobacteriota; class Terriglobia; order UBA7540; family UBA7540; genus CAVROP01. The sequence goes on along the minus strand of JBEKME010000010.1, from coordinate 80,777 downwards.
GGAGAGGAGCAGCAAATGGCGAAGGTGTTGACTAAGTCACAAGTGGTAGCCCATCTGGCAGAAAAGGCGGGGATCCAAAAGAAGGCTGCCGCCGCAGTCCTGGAGCACCTCGCTGCTCTGGCGACGAAAGAAGTCAAGGGCGGCGGACAATTCGTGGTTCCTGGACTCGGCAAGGCTGTTAAGGCACACCGAAAGGCTCGCGTGGGCCGTAATCCTCAGACCGGTCAGCCGATCAACATTCCGGCAAAGACGGTTGTCAAGTTTCGCTTGGCCAAGGCATTTAAGGATGCCGTGGTGCCTCCCAAGAAGAAATAGCGATTCAGCCGCGAGTCGCCGTTCTGGCTCGCGGCTCCTCGCACAGGCGTTCGTAAAGTTGAACTCCGCACTCCGTGAATCAACTTGCGCCGGGTCGACCCGTAGCCGTGGCGACTGGGCTTCACCAAGAGGAGCGAAAGGGGTAGTGTAGCCCCATGTTAAAAGCTCGGCGGCGTTTTCGCCGAGGGGGCTGGTCGACGCTTCCTCCGGGCGGCGGCGGAGTATCTATCGAACGCGCTCCCCATGAGTCAGCCATCGGACCCCCATAAATCAGTGTCGTGTTCACTCTGAACTGGGAAAGGGTCGCGGTTTTCCCGGCTCCGGCCAGCATCCGAAAGTATAGGGGTGTGAACGCATGAAACGCCTACTCTTCATCGCACTTCTGACGTTGTTCATTCTGTACCTCGGTGACTATCTCTCAGTTCGGTACAGGATCCCGAAGAGTCGTGATCCATTCGGGGTGGTGAAAATCCGGCGCTATTATGCGGTCGGCCTGAAGGACCGGAAAACCGAGTTTATGTTCCTCGAGCCGGAAAACCAGGTATGCGTTCACTCCCTGTTTCCCCACTTCGGCTACAGTCCATGCTGGTACCTCAGTCGGAGAAATGTGAAACGGATCGATATATGATTCCGGAGGCGCCAGTGATTCGCCCTTCGAGCTACTCTTACCGCCCACATCCATGGGTTCTGTGATGCGCCCCTCGGCGCGCAGACTTCAGAAGGTCTGCACACCAGCCGCTGAGATCGAAACCTCACCCGTCAAAAGATCGGGATGTGGTATGATCGCCAGCGGGTAGCGTACCGGCATTATTAACTCATCCTGGGAATAGCGATGCATTGGATAGGTGATCCATGAACCAAGAATGTTCATCACAGCCCGAGGCTGTTCCCGCTTTTGCTGCTCTCGGCAAGCGAATCAAGACCCTGATGGTCTGGCCCAAAATCCCGGACTCCTTTTGGACATTCACGGGCATGATGCGGCTCCTCCGTGAAAAGGTCGTCATGACACCCTTGGGGCTGATCACGGTGGCCGCGTTATGTCCTCAGGGATGGGACATTCGCCTGATTGACCAGGGTGTGGAAGACTTAAGTGATGCCGACATCCTCTGGGCGAACCTCGTCATGGTGAGCGGCATGCGAGTCCAGAGAAAAGGGCTCGAGGAGGTCCTCACCCGCGCCCGCAGCCTCGGGCGACGTACGATGGTGGGCGGACCGTACGCCAGCGGCGATCCGGAAGCCCTGCTGAAGTTGGCGGACCATGTGGTGGTGGGCGAGCCGGATGAGGTGTTTGACTCGATCGCTAAAGACCTTGAAGAAGGGTCGGCCAGAAGGCTTTATAGGATCGAAAACAAGCCCGACCTTACCAAGACTCCGGTGGCGCGCTTTGACCTTCTGAAAACCGACTTCTACGCCACTATGGCCATTCAGTTTTCCCGCGGCTGTCCCTTTCAATGTGAGTTCTGTGACATCATCCAGCTTTACGGACGAAAGCCTCGAACCAAGCTTCCTCAGCAAATCATCGCGGAACTGGACACGCTCCTGAAACTGGGATGGAAAAAGCAGGTGTTTATTGTCGATGACAATTTCATAGGCAATCACCGGCTTGCTCTCGAGCTGGCTCGAGAGTTGGAAAAGTGGCAGCAAGCTCAGGGTTATCCGCTGGCTTTCTATACCGAAGCGTCTATGGACCTCGCGCGGCATCCCGCGCTGATCGAGGCCATGGTCAAGGCGAACTTCTTGCATGTCTTTGTGGGGATTGAAAGTGCTTCGAGAGAATCCCTGGTGGAGGCGAAAAAGCTCCAGAACCTGTCACTAGATCCCATTGATTCCATCAAGATCGTGCAACAGGGCGGACTTTGGGTTACGGGTGGATTCATCCTGGGGTTTGATTCCGACACCCCGGACATTTTCGAGCAGCAGATTGACTTTGTTGAGCGCGCAGCTATCCCCTGGGCGTTGGTGAATTTCCTGCACGCCTTGCCGCAAACAGCGCTCCACGCCCGAATGCTGCGAGAAGGGCGCATGATCGAAGACAGCCCCAACAGCAGAGATGGGACGGCGCCAAACTTCCGTCCCGTTCTTCCGCCTCACGTTTTGCTGAGGGGTTTTCAAAAAACACTTACCTCAATTTATGATCCGACAAAATACTACGAACGCGCGTGGCGTTCTCTCCAGGCCTGGCAGACCAGGAAATGCCAGCGGCCTGCCCAGCAGCCGGGTTTGGTCAACATAGCCAAAATAATGCTCCGTTCGATCTGGCATCAAGGCCTGAGGTCTTCCTACCGCCGGGCATATTGGAAATACTTGCTTCGACTCGTTACCCGGTGCTCGACAAACCTCGTGAAGATCTGGATCGGCTTTACCATCCTGATCGCCGGGCACCACTTTATTCCCTATGCCAAGGAGGTGGTGGAGCGGGTGGAAGGGGATATTGCCGAAATCAACAATGAGGGACTGGGGCAAGTGAAGGGCGAGGTTGTCGAAGTCGGAAAAAGGCCCATGCCCGTTGCCTCCGACTTCTGAACGCGGGTAGCGCGCAACCTGCCCCGGATGTGAAATAATCCCCGCCGGCCAAAAGCGGCACCAGGCGACAGTCATTATCACTTCAGACCCGCTGCCCCCTCCAAACGCACCGTGACGATCTGAAACGGCTTGACGGAGAACCTGAAGCCATGGGAAGAAACCGAAAGAGGCCCCTGCTTCCCCTCCAGAGCATCGCTCATCCATGCGGATTCCACGTTTAGGAGTGGAGTTTGTACGTCCACGGTGCTTTCCTTTCCGGCCACTTCCACAAAACGCAAAATCGTGCCGTCTCCGTCTTCGGCCGTCTTCCAGGTCTCCAATACAACATTGGGTTGATCCACATGCAAGAAGCTACCCTGGGCCGAATCCAAGGCCCGTGGAGAATTGATCGCTTTATCCTGTGAGGTGATTTGGTCCACTTCCAGAGGCGACATCTCCTCCCGGCCCAGCCGGCTCAGATAGGCAGGGGGCAGGTTGTTGCCGCTGGTCAGCACGTAGCGGAATGTAAAGTCTCCTCCCTGGCCTGCCGCGTAGTTCGTGTCCCAGTAATTGTTCATCACATAAGAGAAAATCGTGCCGGGGCGCTGGCCGAACTCCTCCGGCCATGTCCCCCGGACAATATCCCCAAAAGCGACCAGCGAGGCATCCACTGGAACGAGGGCCGCCGTCACACCGCCTTGCTCCGCTGCCACCCAGTGCTGCGCCGAAAACCATTCCTTGCCGGCCCCGGGCAGTTGGTCGCGGCTGGGGTCCACGAATCCGTTCTGAATCTCGTACCGGAATTGCGGATGTTCCATGGCGAAGGGAAATGCAAAGTAAACACCTTCCTTCGTGTACACTTCCGTCTTGTGCACATGATCGATGAACTCGATCTTCTTCTGTCCATTAAACAAAATCACTTCTGTTTCGATACGCGGTGTGTTCAGTCCTGAGCTTTCCAGATGCGCCACGACCCCGAAGGGCTGATTCGTCACTGACAGCAGCCGTCCTCCACTGGCGTTGTGGATGGAGAGCTCTGGAACCGGCGAGACAGGACTATACTGCAAAAGCCGGTTCGGAGTTTGATCTGCTCCCGTGACGTAGAGGTACTGACCGAACCGATAGGGGCTCGAGGCATTGACCAGTTCTTTGTCCAGCCCCTTATCGAAGATGCTTTTCACCGCGCCGCTGGCGGGATCCAGCACCACCCGATAGTACTGATTCTCTATCGTCCCTTCCGCGGTGGCCTGCGGAGTCGCCGACTCTGCTTTGGTTTCCTTAAGCGCGAACGCCTTGTACCCTACCGAAGGCACGTCCTGCGCAAGGAAACGGACGCCCCGGTAATCCGGCCCCGTGGAGAGGATTTCGTAAGGGACTGTCCGGTTCGTTACGACGTCTACGAGTTCCAGCCCTTTGTCCAAGTCGATCTCGACCATGCCGGAACGCTGCCAGCTCAGGGGATTGAAGACCAACAGCGTCCCCTTCGGATCGTAGATATAGTCCGCCAAAGCGGCCAAGCCTCGCCGCAGCACGTAGTCAACATCCTTCTTGGCCTGGGCGGCAAACCCTTCTTTAATGGCCCACTGCTCCACCGTTTCCTGGCTTTTCGGATTAGATACACTGCGATCAGCTCCCCAGGTATGCTCGTCATAAAGCACCATGTTATTCCAGAGCCGTTTCAGCGCCTCGTCCGCAGGTTGAAGGCGGGGATTGACCAGGCTGCTGAGGGTGGAGAACTTCTCCGCTGCCAGCGCTCGCTGTTCCGTCTCCCGTTCGATGGCAGCCGAGCGGGCAGTTGAAACAATGCCGTCCTCCCAGTACGGCCCTCCATCACCCCGCACCACCGGAATGGAATCTCCGAACTGCCTGGCAATGTAGCCTATCGCCTCAGAAAAACCCGAGTAAGCCAGCCGGGGATAAGCGTAAATCTTGTTCCACTCCTCAGCCAGGCTTGCCTGCTGCGGGAACAAATCGGTGTTTTCGACCTGCGTGCCGTAAACCAGAGTCGCGTCCGATTTGTATTCCGGGCGCGAGTAAATCTGGAGAAAAAGCGGCAAGGAATCGTGCCCGCCCGCAATTTGAGGTGGCATCCCGAATAAGCTCGTCATTTGGTGGTAGTGCCGGGAGTACCACATCAGGACTCTTCCGCCGTCGGGGCCTTCCCACCAGAACGGCGATTTCTCATGCAGACGGCCAAGCAGGAGAACGGGAGCGCGGTAATTGTCGCTTCCAGCGGCGAAGTACTTTAACCCTGCTGCCGCCATTACCGATGCGTAGGACCAGGAATAAGAGGGTACATCCGTGATGTCGGCATAATCGGGGTCTCCTCCGTGCTTCTGATTGAATTGAAAAGCAGGATAAAGCGAGCGAAGGAGGGTTTCCAGGCTCGGAAAACCGGTGAGAACACTCGCCTCCACCGTGGGCACAAAGATCTTCTTATCCCTTACCATCTGGAAAAGCTGCTTTTTCTGTTCTTCGCTGCGCCCGGCCAGGAACTGTCGCACACACCAATAACCGTCCGAGCTGAAGCGAAAGTCCGGATGGTCGTGAATCATCTGAATGGCTTCGTCGAGGGTTCGACTTTGAGTTTCCGCCACCTTGGCTTGGTAATCGGTGTAACCCACATCCAGGTGAGTGTGAGGCACCAAGAAGATGTTCCACTTCTTTGCCGGATCCAGAACCACCGGGAAGCGTCGCGAGTGCCCGCCCAGGCTGACGGCAACTTCGCCCTTGGTTCCGGGGGCAAATTCGGGAACCGCCAGCTCCACCAATTGCTCGCCGAAATCCCAGCCGGGGGATAGCTTCTCAGTGAATTTCTCCTTGCCCACGCTCAACACCACTTGCCCGCCCTTAGAGGGGGAGTTGTGACGGATATAGACGTCCACTAGCTCGGATAGCTTGTCTTCTTTGCGCTGATAATAAATGGTCGGCAGGGCGTGAACGGTGACCTCTGCGGATGAAAAGTTCCGGTCAGAGTCCTGATCAAGTTCCAGGGCGTCATAGCGGAGCCCGGAGTTTGTAACGTTATCGCGCTCGGCCGGCTCATCCATCGCGGTCAAGACAAGCTCGTTCGTTCCCTTCTTCAGGAAACTTGTGGGAAGATCGAGCGCAATTGTGGCGGCAGAGTACGCAGGCAAGAATACGCTGCTCCCATCGCCCCCCGCATAGTTCAGCGTTGGGTGCTGATAAAGCAGCGCGCGGTGACCATTGATATCCACTTGAAGGCGCGGGACGCGCGGGGTTTCAACGAGCAACGCTACCTTCAGCGTATAGAGGCCCCGTGGAGCTTCGGCCAAATCAAACTGGATCGTATAGGGATGCAGCCGAAACTCAGCCCTTCCATTTGCCGAACCTGGCTGAAAAGCGGGCCAGTCGGTTGCCGGCTTGCTCTTTCCGACTATGTAAAGCACATCGCTCTTCGGGTGAGGGGCAGCAAAGACAGGCGGCCGCACCTCGCCTTGATTGAACTCGCCAGATGACTGATCAAATTTGCCAATCTGCCACACTGCCTTCGAGACGGCCCCGGCGCACCGGCAAAAGCAAATCATGATGACCAGCACTAGAGGCATCCGTAGAAATTGTTGATGTGTGCGTCTCTTCACGTTATCCCCCTTCTCAAAAACGCGTTCCTTAAATAACCCTGAACCTCTAAAAGGCTCCGAAGAAAGTAATGAAGGTCATCCAAGCAAGAATGACCTTACCATCATGCCGACTGGGGATTCTACACCTTTCCATACACACACGGCAGAGAGGGCCCCAGTGCTTTCTAAAGTTGAACGCAGCGTGTAAACTTTCCCTTTTGCTGTCATGAGCTGAACTGGGATGACACTAACACCACTGATACGCAATGTCCGTCATTCGTAGAGGATAAGGTCACCACCTGTCATTGTGAGCGAAGCGAAGAATCCCCGCATTTGAAAGCTCAATCAGTGCGAAAAAATGCCGGGATTCTTCGCTTCGCTCAGAATGACAGACAATGGGGTTATCCTCTACGAATGACGAACAGTCCGTATGACATGGCGGGGGAAACATGAACTGTACTCAACGGATTTCTACACTGCTTCTCGTGGTGTTTGCTCTGGTTCCGGCAGCGCGCGGTCAGACTGCGACTCAGGTGAAGCCGGTCTCGCCGCGCGATTTTGTGATCATGGCGTGGGGGAGCTCGCCGTCGGACCCGGAGCAACTTGCAGGTATGAAAGAGGCAGGACTGAACGTCTCCGGCTTTTGCCGTCCGGAAGACCTCGAGCGGGTAAAAGCAGCGGGGCTGGCCTGCTTTGTGGCCGATCCGCGTGTGAATGAATTCGACTGGGAAAAGCTCCCGGCGGACGCCGAGCTTAGGCAGCGCATCGCCGCCGCGACGCTCGGAATCAAAGACCATCCGGCCGCACTCGGGTTCTTCCTGCGCGACGAGCCCAACGCGGCCATGATGCCGGGACTCGGCCGGGTGGCGGCTATGGTAAAGGAGGCGCTGCCGAGCCGCTGGTCATACGTGAACCTCTATCCGATACACGCCAGCGCGCAACAACTTGGAACGGCCGATTATGAGACGCACGTGCGGAGGTTTCTCCGCGACTTCCACCCGCCCTTCCTGAGTTGGGACAACTACTCGCTCATCAATGGCCAGATGCTCGATCGTTTCTACACCAACCTCGAGATCATCCGGCGCCTGGCGCTCGAGGCTGGGGTTCCCTTCTGGAATTGCATCCTCGGCAACTCCCACTTTTTTTATATGGAACCGTCGGATGCGACGCTCCACCTGCAGGTGTACAGCACGCTGGCCTATGGTGGCCGGGGCATCCAGTACTTCACCTACGTGACGCCCGAAGTCGGAAACTACCGGCTCGGGGCCCTCGATCCCTTTGGCCACCGCACGCCAACCTGGGACATGTTGCGCCGCGTAAACCTGGAGATTCAGGCGCTGGCCCCGTGGCTGAACCGGCTCACGAGCATCGGCGTCTATCACTCTGACCCAGTGCCTGAAGGGTCGCGGCCGATGAGCGGAAGCCACTGGGTAGAACAGGTGAGCGCCTCAACTGCGGATAAGTCGGTTGCGGCGAGTTTTCTGCTGGGCGAATTCAAGGGCGAGGATGGCAGGCCTTACCTGATGCTCGTCAACCGCGATCTCGCTCACTCGATACGTTTCTCGATCAAGCTGAAACAGCCGCACCTGCATATAAAGCGGATTTCCCCTTACACCAGCCAGGAGGAAGACTTTGGCAGCGAAATGGATTTTCTGGCGCCCGGCGCGGGGATTCTGTTGAAGCTGCTATGAGCCGTGCCCGTTGCCCTCAGGCATCGGATTCAGATACAATCCCGATCCATCGTGGAGCGCAACAGGCACGTCTTGCAACGTACGTCGAGCTACTTTCGAGTCTGCGGAAGACTCACAATTGCCGTCTGGAGGAACCCCACAATGAAAAACGCATGGAAACTGGTTAGCGCACTCATCCTTCTCGCGTCGCTGAACACCGCAGAGCCTGCCCTGAGCGGAGCGAAGGGTCCGGAGAGCGGGACCTGCGCTAATGGCGGCGGGCAAGCCCAGATGAGGGCCGGCACAGGAAGATACGGTTGTTCCGAGAAAGACATTGCGCACTATGTCTGCCGCAGAGCGGCAGGGCGGATAACAATTGACGGCCGGCTGGACGAGCCCTCCTGGCAGAAGGCCGAAAAGTCCCCGCGTTTTGTCGACATGGTTACGGGAGAGCCCGGCTTCTACGACACGCGAGCCGCCGCCTTGTGGGATGACGAATATCTTTACGTTGGCTTGTGGCTTGAAGAGCCGTACGTCGAAGCCCACCTGACCAAGAGAGGTTCGCTGATTTTCCAGGAAAATGATGCCGAGGTGTTCATCGACGGCGGTGATGCCTATTCTGAGTTCGAGATCAACGCACTGGGCACGACTTACCAGGTCTTCTTCATCTGGCAAGATGCTTACAAGAAGGGCGGCGTGTTCGACGTCCCCGAATTTGACATCTTCAGGAATAAGGCCCTTACCTTCGGGGGTGACTACGATCGCCAGGACCGGTCTTTCTGGGTGGGAACTCATCCCCGCGGAACCCGCTGGGCATTCCTGAACTGGGAGTTTCCGGGCCTCCTCAAAGCCGTCCACGTGGAGGGCAAAATCAACGACAACTCCGTGGCCGATAAAGGTTGGACCGTTGAACTGGCTTTCCCCTGGAAAGGAATGAAGTGGCTGGCCGCAGGGCATTCTCTGCCCCCCAAGGACGGAGACGTATGGAGGATCTTCTTTGGACGTTTCGAGCTGCTAAAACCAGGCGGCGTTGAACTCAACCCTCATCCCGCCTGGGTCTGGAGCCGCCACGCCGTCTACGACACCCACATCCCTGGGTGCTTCCCTTACATTCATATGTCGAATCGAATCGTGGGGGAGGAATAATACCAGTTGTTCATCATTCGTAGAGCAAAACGCCACCGCCTGTCATTCTGAGCCCATTCGCTCCGCTCAGGGTAAACTCCGCGAAGAATCCCCGCATTTGTAAGCTCAAACAGTGCGAAAAAATGCCGGGATTCTTCGCTTCGCTCAGAATGACAGACATTGCGTGTAAGTTGGTCCGGATATTCTGCTTCGGTAACGGTAGGCCACACCAAGCCCTTTATGTGATAGGGTGAGAGTTCAAATCAGATGGCTGGCAAACAGCCGCAGTAAGCCTCGGGGGAGTCAGCCAATGGCCGCGACAGGAAACAGCCTCTTTCCACACTTGACCACGGAGCAAGTCTCGCCACGGACGACTGGAATCCTGCCCGCTCAGACAATTCGGGAGTTGATCGCCTGCGGGCGGGTTGAGGCCATCGAAAAGATCACGGAAGAGCAGATTCAACCCGCCAGCATTGACCTGCGGCTGGGCGATGTTGCCTATCGCGTCCGCGCGAGCTTCCTGCCTGGCCAAGACTGCACTGTCCAAGATAAGGTCTCTGAGCTGCTTATCGCCAAGGTTGATTTGACTGGCGGCGCCGTGTTCGAGCCAGGCTGTGTTTATATAGCGCCGCTGCGGGAGGAGTTGAGCCTACCCAAAACGTTGAGGCAAGGGCTAATCCCAAAAGTACGACGGGGAGGCTCGACATTTTCACCAGGCTGATAACCGACTGCGGAACTGAGTTCGAACGTGTTCGCCCCGGTTATCGTGGAAGGCTTTTTGCTGAAATCGTGTCACGCACATTTACCATCAAGGTGCGTAAAGGAATGAAACTGAATCAACTGCGTTTCATCCGAGGTAACCCGCCGTCCCACGACGGCCCCTTGGCGGCGTTGGACGAAAGGGAAAACCTCGTGTACGAGGACGCGGAAGGCCCCATACGGGCCAAGATTGACAAGGGGCTTCGCATTTCCGTGAGACTTAACGCCGAGGCGGAAACTGACCTTGTCGCTTACCGAGCCAAGAAGCATGCACCCGTGATCGACCTTGGCGAAAAGGACTTCTACGACCCGAGAGAGTACTGGGACACCGTTTACTCCGTGCCACGACGAGGCATAATCCTGGACCCGGGTGACTTCTATTTGTTGGCGTCCAAAGAAAAGATTCGTGTGCCGCCTGACTACGCAGCCGAAATGGTCCCCTACGATCCGTCTATTGGAGAGTTCCGTGTCCACTACGCAGGCTTCTTCGACCCGGGTTTCGGATACGGATTGAGCGACGTGCTCGGAACATTGGCCGTACTGGAAGTAAGGGCGCATGAGGTGCCCATTCTGATCGAGCATGGGCAAATAGTGGGGAGGCTCGTCTATAGTCCCATGGTTGCGCGGCCCGATAAAATATACGGTGTCCAAATAGGCTCCTCATACCAAATGCAAGGGCTGGCGCTTAGCAAGCAGTTCAAGAAATGGCCCTGAAGTAATTGCCGATTTTCGATTGACAATCGTCGATTGCCGATTGTCGCGCCATGCCGGACTGATAGACACTGGAAGGAGTTGCGGCGCGACTTTTTCAGCGGTCAATCACCAATCGTCAATGGGCGATTAAAGCCTGTATTTTCAATAATATTCCCGCCTCAGTAGAATATCTCCTTTGTTTTCATATACATTCCCGCTTAGGCTCGGAGTATTCCACTGCCGTCCTTTGTTTTCAATGACATCCGCGCATTGAACGGTCAAAAAAAAGAATTCTTCGTCAACGAAGCGGACTTCCTGTCGAGCTGAAAATGAGGAGTCTTCTGCTGCCTTCATAGCTCCTGGATAACGGTTGAGGGCTGATTTGCGTCTTCCCATAGAAAAGGGCGTCCGCCGATGCCCGAGGGCGACCGGGAAGCGGACGCTCACCATGCTAGCCTATGTTTCTCCGCTTGTCAAGAGAAAACTGCTAGCTGAGGACTTATTTTCAGCGGCGTGCCCCGTTCGGATTGACGACGTGCGGTTACCCCTTGGTTGTCAGGCATGAGAAAACCACACGGTCAGCGTTTTTCGGATCGTCGGTTTTGGGTCATGGGGGAAGGCCCGGGGTCCATCAGAGGACGGGCAACCTTAGCTGCCCGATGAACCTCATACACCCAGAGTTATAATACGTCCAGTGAACTAGCGGGAGGTGGACATGGCAAGGCCTTCGAAAGCTTGCGTCCTCACCCCTTACGCCCGAGCGATGTTTTGCGGCGCGCTAATTCTCTTCATCGCTCCTCTTCAGGTGGCCGGGCAGAATCCAGAGCCCGAAAAAGCCCAAACTGAAAATGTGCGGCCCCTGTTTTATTTCATCACTGTGGGGCCTTCGGGACTGAGTACAACCGTCTGGGTTCCGTTCACCGCGAAGAAAGTGAAGAGGGTCTACATACTTTCCTCGCCTGGGGAGAAGCTCATTCTAGAGAGTACCGAATTGGTGGCCAGGAACCGGAATGGCTGGCTTTACACCGGTGACATTCCCGGCACTCCTTCCATCAAGTGGCTTCGGGGAACTCTGCTGGATCCACGCGCACGCGATATCTATGAGATTGATTATGAACACAAATCTGTGACCTTGCACCGAAGCCTCTCGCCCGCCCCCTTGGAGCCGCCGACGGGGGACAAATACAAACATGTCCCGCTCGACCGCTCCTTGGGAAGCAGAATGATTAGCGGGGTTCTGTGCATTGGGATTAAAGAGCGAACCAGCCGTGGCGATACACAGACTACGGAGACTTGGGTGGCGCCGTCTTTGAACTACGAGGTCGTCGAGACCACCGTTCTGGACCCGAAGAAGATTCGGGTGGAGATAGTCCTTGAAGACATCCAGGCTGGTACGAGCCCCGATCCTGAGTTTTTCCGCATCCCTGAGGGGTTTCAAAAGGTGTACATCGGCCCGCTTTGAATGACCGCGTTGTTCAGGTAGGAGCAGCGGGCGTAGCGCAGACCTCCGTTTTTTGAGGTCTGCGGCTCTTCTTGCCGAAAACCACAAATCTCAACGACAGGGGGACGCCCTCGGATTGGGGAGCATGCATCTAAGCAAGAACTTGCTTACGTGCGGTAAGTGTCCATAAAACCGATGGTAAACGCATCGGCGAATCCTATTTGTCGGGGAGGTAATGTATGGAGGGCGACACATTGCACATGGCACGCAAAGGGCGCGTGCAAATCTTAGCGACGGTGCTAACTGGGGTCTTGGCCTCTCTCTGCTGCTACTCACTAGGGCGCTACCTGACACTCGTCGTCTTGGCGCAGGCCAGTGTGACCCCATATGTACTGAAGGTAGAGATTTATAGCTTCGCACGGGACCCCAGAGGTATTCTGGGCATAACGGAAACCTGGGGGCGCCGATCAGATGGTGCGACTGTTAGGGTGGAGAGTATGGGGCCTCCCGAGTGGGGGATCACGGGACGAGAAGTTCGGTGGATGGACGGCAGGTCGATGACGCTTGTAGACTACTTTAAGACGAAAACCACTTGGCCTGCCATCCCCGCGGAAAGGTTGGCCAGACACAACGCCGCGTCCCTGCACCCTCCAGTAAACTGTATTCAAGCGAACGATCAATTTTTGGCGGGTTCTGACAATGTCTTCGGGCAACCTGTGGTGATTGTGAGAAAAGACTTGCTTACAGGTAATCCTCCAGCTCTAGGGGGACGAAAGCTGACCGAGTGGCGTGCCCCCAATTTGGGGTGTGTGGCCCTGACCTATACAGTCGACGATAAGAGATCCGATGGCACGTGGTGGCGGACGACAGAGCAGAGGGTCGTCAGTCTCACGTTGGAGGAGCCGGATCCCCAACTATTCGAGGACGAACCGGCATATACGGAGGCTACTCGCGACGACGTGTCCAATCGGCTCCTTCAAGAACGCAAAAACCGAGGGCGGTAATAAATCGGCCGAGAGATTGTTGTTGGGTGGTTTGGTATAACTCTACGAACGGTTTGTATTGCACGCAGGAATATTGCCGTCCAGTATGTGTAGCAATTCCTCGGGAGGTGCGCAAATGAATCGAAGGAAACGACCGGTCCTATGGACGTCTTTGTTGGTTGGAGTCTGCGCCTGCGGAATCTCCTGGTGTGGTCAGGGGGAGACCAGCGCATGGGTCCCGTTCGTGGCGCAGAGGGTCATCAGAACGTACAGCCTGTCCACTTCTGGCCGGGGGGAAATCCAAAGCGAGACCCGCGCGTTTACCGCTAGGGGCAACGACGGCTCAGTGTTTATCTACGACGCAGCCAACTACGATCCGTCTTCGAGAGGGCACCACGTTGGCATACTAGAGGACGCGGTCACCGGAAAGACCTTCCGGATTGACTACGATCACGAACGAGTGAGGGTCCGAGGGACACCCGACCCGGACGAGTTGCTTCCTCGGCGGCCCCCGACTGCTGAAGTGAACAAGCCCGCTTCTCCGGAGTTGGACTTGGGCAGCAAGATGATTTCCGGTGTCCGGTGCATTGGCTGGAAGGTGGTAGCAGCAGGTCCCAATAACCCGGGGGGTGAGATGTGGGTCGCGCCGTCATTGAATTACAGCATGGTAGAGAGCATCATTCTGGACTATTCAAATAACGTCCAGATAGAGGTGCATCTGGAAGACATCCAGGGTGGACGAGAGCCCGACCCTGAGCCTTTCCGCATTCCTGAAGGGTTTCAAACGCTGGACGCAGACCGCGTGGAATGACCGCGTTGTCATCCGCCTCAGTCGTGCGATAAGAGTCTGCGCAGCGGATAGCACCCTATCGCGGCGGCTGAAAGGAGCCGCTTTCCCCCACCTACCACCTACCATCTACCACCTACGATATTATGCGGCTACATGGACGATGGCTTTGACCACACCGTCACGGTAGTCGGCGACCAGGTCGAAAGCCTTCTTGGTTTCGGGAAAGGAGAAATGGTGGGTCACAAGTTGATCGACGTCGATGGCACCGCTTGAAACCAGTTCGATCGCAGGGGCCATGCACTGGTTCTGCCGGCGGACGCTCTGCAATCGTATTTCTTGCCGCCTTAGTGTGTGAATGCTGAAGCTGACCCGGTCAACCTCAGGAATGCCGATCATCAGCACCGTTCCGCCGGGCTTGAGCAGCTCAACCGACTGGTCGAGGGTTTCCTGCTGGCCCGCGCACTCGAAAACGAAATCCACTCCCAGTGGCTCGAGCTCTCGGATCGCCCGCACCACGTCGGTTTGTTTCGGGTTCCCGGTCCACTTTGCCCCGCAGCGCCGGGCCACCTCGAGGCGCTCGTCGAGCAGGTCGGTGACGTAGGCCGTGCAATCACAGGCCGCAAGGCTCGCGAGCAGTACACACAGTCCAATGGGGCCAGCGCCCAGGATGGCGATCTTTGCTCCCGGCTCCATCTGCGCCAGACGTTGAGCATAGAGCCCGACGCAAAGCGGTTCGACCAGCGCGGCTTGAACCATGGTCATGCCTTCCGGAATCGCATAGCAGGACCGCTCCGGCATCACGAGGTATTCAGCCAGCGCCCCTGGCCCCTGCCCTGGGCAGGCCAGAAAGGACTGGTTGCGGCAAGTGTGTTCCCGGCCTGACAGGCATTGGTCGCAATGCCCGCAGGGAATCAGCGGGTCCACGGCCACGCGCTGGCCAACCTTGAGCCACTTCACTTGCTCCCCGACCGCCACGACCGTTGCCCCACATTCGTGACCAGTCCATTCCGGATAGTTGACGACCAGGGAGCCGATCCGCCCCGCCGTGTAGTAATGCACATCCGATCCGCAAACGCCTACCACCCCAATTCGCAAGAGGACACTGTGCGGGTCGCTGAGCTCCGGTTGCGACGTCTCGCGAATCTCCATTTGTCGAATGCCGGTTAAGAAAGCCGCTCTCATCAAGACTCCTCTTAAGTGTCAGTAGGTTGTGGAAGTTCGGCGCCCAATGCCGGTAACGACAACGCGCCGCTCTTCCGGGTATATGTCGAAGAAAATGCGCCAATCACCCAGGCGACGGCGGAAGCCATCCCGGCCTCCTTTAAGTTTACGGATGTCACCCCGGAGGGGATTTTCTTCCATCTCATCGATCGCGGCCCGGAGACGAGCCCGGTCGTTGGGCGGGATACGTTTAAGAGACTTTTGCGCTGGCCCGGCGAGGGCGACGAGCCATAGCTTCTTCTCTGCGGAGTTCATCTCTGCGGAGCTCATCAAGGGTCACATAATCACCACGTTCGTAGGCGGCTCTGCCGCGACGAACGGCTCGCAGCTCGGCTGGCGTGGGAGTCTCCTCTGGGCATTGCCCGATCGCGATATACGTGCGGAGCGCTTCACGGACGAGTTCGGAGCGAGTCCGATGCTCGGCGCGCATAGTTTTCTCGACCTGTTCCGCCATCTCAGGCGGGAGTGAAATTGTGATGGTTTGACGGGTTCTCATGGGAATCTGGTGTTACCTAATAGGACTTTATCTTAGCATGCTTTTGACTTTCCGCATCCAGGGCGGCGATTTCGGCCTCGGCCAGCCGCCAGCCTAAAGCGGCGGCATTTTCCTGAGCCTGCTTGGCATTCTTGGCCCCGGGGATGGGGACAGCTCCCTTGCTCATCACCCAGTTCAATGCCACCTGGGCCGGGGACTTACCGTCGTGGGCTTGCCCAATCCCGCGCATGAGTTGAATCAGGGGCTGGATTTTGCCGAGTCGCGCCCGCCTGAAGAGGTAACTGCGTAGCCCCGGCGGGCGTGTCTGCGGGGTGTATTTGCCCGTCAACATCCCCTTGGCAAGAGGGCTGTAAGCAATCAGGGTGACACCCAACTCGCGGCAGAGTTTTAACAAACCCTCGTGCTCGACGTGCCGATTGAGCAGGTGAAACTCCGCCTGGTTGGACGCCAGCGGGATGCCTCGTTTCGACAGAACGGAGTGGGCGCGCAACATCTGGGCCGAGTTGTAGTTCGACACGCCCACCGCGCGCGTCAATCCCGCCTCGACCGCGTCCGCGAGGGCATTGGCCCACAGCTCGATCGGTAGGGGCGAGAAAGGCCAATGGATCTGGTAAAGGTCGACCCGTTCCAACCCCAAGCGGGCGAGGCTGGCACGCAGCTTCGAGAGCAAGGCGCCTTTCCACAGCCGCCAGGGGTAGGGCATGAACTTCGTCGCCACCACTAGTGGCGCTATCAACGGGGACTGCCTGGCTTCCTGGAGGCACGCGCCTAACAATTGCTCCGACCGCCCCTTTCCATAAACTTCGGCGGTGTCGAAGAAGTTGACGCCGGATTGCAGGCTGACATGGAAAGCGCCGTGAATGTCGCTATCGGTGTGAGTCTTGCCGTAACCCCACATCATGCGGTCACCCCACTGCCAAGTGCCCAGGCCCAGAGGGGAGATGCGAATGTCGGTCTTACCGAGGGGAATGAGATCTTCCATGCCGCACTCCGTTTCTCGCGGTGAGTTCGGAACTCCCGCGACGTGCGTTGTGAGACGTCGGATCTCACGAGTTGCCGAATGGCGTTATCTATTCTCTAAATTCAATTCGCAACCGATGCTGGCTTTCATACTACCACGAGGATGATGAAAAACCCCGAATTTGAGCGCTGTTCCCGATATAATACATCGGCGTAAGTCGGTACCATGCGGCTGGTGGCCGCAACCAAAAAGAGACCCTCTGCGTGCTCCGTGCCTCTCAAGCTCTAACACGGAGCACACAGAGCGTCTCAGTGACCTCAGTGTTGAAGTTCTTCTGGCCACGGAGGACACGGAGGGGCTAATGACTCGGCGAGAATTTCTCTGCGGGTTTATGCCTCCCCTGTCTTGTTGCCGTACAACTTCTTGATCAAATTGGCTACATTGACCGCGAAGTGCCGGGCAGTCTCTATTCCTTCTTTGTCCTGCCAAACCTCGCCCGGAAGCCGACCAAACACCATGTTCCAGTATGTAGATCCCGGCACAATCATGTCGTTAATCAGGAAGAACATAAGCATTTCCTGGAGCGTGAAGGTGTGGCCGCCGCGGCGCGCCACCGCTACAGGTCCGCCTACCATGCCGGCGAGGAACTGCTCCGACTTTTTCGAAACCTGGCCGATTCGCTGCAGCGCTGCCATCACGTCCCCGCGCGCCGTACCGAAGTAGACGGGCGAGCCCACAATGAAGCCCTGCGATGCCCGAAGCTTCTTGATAATGTCGTTCAAGCCGTCTTGCAAACTGCACTCATTGGATTCACCACACTTGCCACAAGCCGTACACGATTCGATCTTCATTTCGGAAAACGAGATGACTTCCGCCTCCACCCCTTGCTCGCGAATCACGCGCGCGCATTCGTTCATGAGTTGCGCGGTGTTGCCATCCGCTTTGGGACTTCCACTTATTAAGAGTACTTTTGCCATGGTTCATCTCCTACCCTTCACCTAAACTATCCGCGGGTGGCGCATACGTCCCGCGGTTTTTTGGCGGGATGTATGCGACCCGGTATGCCTCACCGTGCAACCGACCCCTCACCCGTCCCCGTCAACTGACGGGCTGGTGAAAACGCCGGTCGCGGGCCACCCTCTCCCCAAGGGAGAGGGCGAAGAACTCGCCCTAGGGGAGCGAGGTGAGTTGTTCGGAAGTTACCCTTCCGCGAAGCTGTCAGAGGACAGCAGTATCTGGTTCTCCGGGTTTCTGGTTTCGCCCACGCTTGTAACGCGCACCGCCGCCTGCCCTTTGACCGGGCATTTGGTTTCGCAGATTCCACACCCGATGCAAAGGTCCGGGTCCACACGTGGCTGCTTGATCGTCAACTTCTCGCCCTGAATGTTCAGGACTTCAGCCTCTTCAAACCAGATAGCCTTCTTGGGTGTGGGGCAATGCTCCTCGCAGACGATACACGTTCTCGAGTAGGCCCAGGGCAAGCAGCGATTTTTGTCAATGTATGCTAAGCCAATCTTGATCTTCTGTTTTTCCGGGACATCAACCTGGCGAATCGCGTGCGTCGGGCAAACCTGCGAACACAGATTGCACTCGTAGTCGCAGTAACCGACCGGCATGTTCAGGATGGGCGTCCAAACGCCCTCCACTCCACCCTCCAAGAAAGCAGGATGAATGGCATTCGTGGGACATACCTTCATGCACTCACCACAACGAATACACCTGGCGAGGAATTCGTCTTCCGGGAGCGCCCCCGGGGGACGAATCAGGGCGGGATTGAAAGACCGTTTCGATGCTTGCGGAGCGATGCCAAAGAGCAGCTTTGCGCCTAAACCGGCTAACCCCGCCGCTAATACCGCTCTCCGCCCCAGGTCAAGTCTGGCTTCTTTGGGGGGATGAACGAAATCACCGATCCACTTGTACAAGGGGTTCATGGTGCTTTTTCTCCAGCTTCCGTTCGCAAGGCCGTGTCATTCTGAGCCCGCCGTACTTTGGCGGGCGAAGAATCTCTACAGTTCCCGCCTTCGGCGATCCGCAGGGATGGTTCGCGGAGTTTACCCTGAGCCAACTGCGGAGATTCTTCTCCCGCGACTGCGGGATCAGAATGACAGGCGAAGGGCTCAGAATGACAGGAAACGGTGAAGGAGATTGCCTGGGCGGGGCAATCCGACTCGCAATTCCAGCAATAGAAGCACTCGGAAGGCTTCCACTCCAGGGGGTTGTCCGGAGTGGCCCCTCCCTGGCAGTCAACCAGGCACAGCCGGCAGCTATTGCACTTCTCCTCATTCTTCTTCAGGCGGACGAGGGGATTCTTCCCTACCACTCCCAGCAGCGCACCTAGAGGACAAACATAACGGCACCAGAAGCGCGCGCGGAAGAAGTTTAGCGCAACGACGGTGATGAACAACGTCCCGATCAGCATGCTGCCCCAGTAGTACGGCTGTCCCACGGCGAGGAAATACTTGCTCAAAAAACCGTAGATGGGCTCCGTCACCACCGTAAGCCGGACGGGTCCGACTCCGGGATTGACGTCGTAAATCCAGGTGAACAACGCCACGAGGCCCTTGTTCATGGCCGGATAGATGGAAGTGGAAAGCGAACGGAAGAAGAAGGAAAAGGGGTCCAGCCAGCCGACGACGTCAGCCCCTACCAGGGCCGCAACCAGAAATGCTACCAGCGCATAGTACTTCGCTTTCTGCCATTGATTGTAGCCGCCGACCTCGAGTTTCTGCTTGGCGCGCCCACTGCGCAGGCTGGTGAAGAAGTTGTGCAAAGCCCCGAAAGGACAAACCCAACCGCAAAACCACCGCCCGCAGATAAAGGTCACCGCCAGGGTAACCAGCGAAAGCAGCATGGCCCCGACGAAGGCGTGTGAGGCCAGCCAGGAATTGAGAGCAACCAGCGGGTCCAAGTTGAAGAAGAACGTGACTCCCCGGCCAGCCTTGTTGATCGGGTGATAAACCGTCTGCAAGAAAAGATAGCAGAACAGGAGAAAGAAACCCATTTGGGTAAGCCGGCGCAGCCAGACGATCCACGATGTTTTCTTCTTCTTGGCCATGGGGTTTACACTTCTATTTGTTTGGGTGAAAGCGAATTGAAATTGATGGTGCCGAGACCGCGTGCATTCCCCTGCACAATGTAGCCAATCGAATCGGGCTTGTAACCAAGTAAGGTCGCGCCCAAGGCGTCCACGGCGACCTGGTCAACCCCGGCCACGATGGTGTCTTTGCGCTTTACATCGGCAAGATTACCGCCCACGGGCCCATTGGCCGTCAACACGCGAATGGCATCGAGCACCACCAGTCGGGGCTTCAAAAAGGCAGCCAGATCCACCAGAGTGCCACCCAGATCCTGGTGAAGCCGGTTACGAGGCCCACCAATTACGCCCATCAGGTTCTTCATGCCCAGTGTCGCCAGGCACAAGTTGTGGTTCTTCACGATGGGAACGTTGATCAGCCGGTCCGCTTCGACAGTATCCTGGTACACCTCCCACTCTTTCAAGACTTTGCCGTTAATGGACATCTTCTTGAATTTTCTTTCATCCAGGAATATCACTTCCGCCCCCGCCTTTTCGGCAGCCTGCTGAATCCCGCTGCGGGGAAAAGAAAGCCGGGCCGGATTGCAAGGGTTGTCGCTGACCAGCACCTTCTTCGCTCCCGCTTGGTAGCACATCTCTACGAGAGTGGCGACGACGTCGGGGTTGGTTGTTGCGGCCTGTTCCGGGCGGCGATCCCAACCTATGTCGGGCTTTACCCATACAATGTTCCCTTTAGAAACAAAGCGGTTCATCCCACCGAGTGCCTCGATGGCCTGGCGAGTGAGCCGTCTTGCCTCCTCAGCGATGCCGTCGGGTTCCGCCGGGGAACTCTTGTAATGCGCAATACTCATGGACGGCGCAGGCACTGCCCGGAGGGAATCCGAACCGAGCAAACCCATCCCCAACCCTGCTCCTGCCAGTACGCCTGTCTTTAAGAAATCTCGTCGATCGATCTGTGCCATGTATTAACTCCCTAAAAGGATATGCTGGCGCCTTTTTCTGCGATACGCTGAATAACCGATTTCAAGAATGATTCGGGGTTGGGTGGAGGGTTTATGCAGAGGATGGCATAGGAGCCCGAAGCGAAAAACACGGCTTCGCCCTCAAACTGGTTTGACCCCAAGAAGGCCCCGGAAGCCAGTCCCGGCTGGGGAACCACTTTACCCGAGCGGCCAAAGTAGCTCCGTAGCTGGTCAACCTTCTGCACCGCGCCTTTTGCGTCCGGCGCCCTGGAGATGACCAGGGATGTCTGTTTTTCACCGAAAGTGTAGGCCGCCATGATTGCGGGCGCGAGAAAATCGTGTCCCAGCGGCGACTTCTTCACAAACTTGCAGGAATGACTCACCAGGTTCTGCGGCGGGAAAAGAGACAGAAACTCGGGCATCGCTGCGGATGGACCGATCCTTCGCGATACCGCCCGGGCAAAGCGCTCCAGCACCGGCCCGGTTTTCTCCTTATCGCTGAAGGCGGACAACTTCACGTAGAACTCATCCTGGAAGAAGTTCAGGATTTCGTTGGTGCCATAGCCTTCCGATCCGATGGGCAGGAAGTGGTAATCCGGTGAGCTTTCCGCGGCATAAATCCCGAAGGCGTTCGACTGCGCTCCCATGTTGTAGATGTCGAGTGTAATGTCTGTGCTCGAGGCCTTGTATTCCTGGTGAACCATCGCCACAAGGCCGTAATCCAGGTAAACATCAGCCCCGCCATCGATGTATTGGTAAAGGTCTGAGCTGAAGAACTTCTGCTCTCCGGACCGTGCAGCCCCAGCTTCTGAAGGCTCCGGCAACAACCGCGCAAGCCTCTCCTTCACCGCGGCAGGAATCACCGCGGGCGGCGAACCTTGCCCGCCCTCCTCCTGCCCAATTAACAGCCCAGGCAAGGCCAGAATTAGCAGCAGATAGATAGCAACGCTTCGCATTTCAGTCCCTACTACACCATTCTCGTGGCTTGGCGCACTTAATTCTCTGCAATGTGACGACCCCCTCACCCCCGGCCCCTCTCCCCCAAGGGGGAGAGGGGAGAATCACCCCTTACACTTGCTTCCCCTCTCCCCCTTGGGGGAGAGGGGCCGGGGGTGAGGGGGTCCGACGAGTTGAGGCAGTCAACGACTAACCGCGACTGACATTAGCAAACAGCTCGCGCGCGGCCATGAGCCGCTCGACGATCGGAATCCCATTGGGGCACGCCGACTCGCACTTCTTGCAGAAGCGGCAAGCTCCGCTGCCAACCTTCTCGAGCGGAATATCGCGATAAGTGCTGAGCGCGGTCTGCACATCCTTCATTTGTTCGTAGTAGTAGTCCTTGCAACGCAATACAGTGGAGACTTCGACCCCGAGGGGACAGGCCTGCTTGCAGTCGTCGCACAGCATGCAATTGCTGGAGCGGTTCATCTGCGCGTACCGGTAAAGGGCTCGATCCTCGGCGCTGCTGAGCGGCTCATTCAGCGCCTGTACGTAAGCCTCGAACATATCGAAAGAACCGATACCCTTGGTAACCGTAGTGACTGCCGGATTGCTCAGGATTTTCTTCAAATAGGCGACTTCCAAATCGATGTCTTTAAGCCCTTTCATCGATTTCATCGCCATCACGCCGACTCCCCTCTGCTGCGCCAAGCGAAGCTCCTCAGCCATGGCTTCAAGGTTGGGCTGGTTCAGAACCGGCATGACGACGTCGTAAAAGCCGGAACGGATACCCGCCGCCGTCGTATCCTTGACGTTTCCATGCGTAGTCAAACCAGCGAACCTGACTTTCCCCTGATTCTTTAGTTTCTCAAAGGTCTCAGCAATCTTCGCATCCGTAGCCGAAAAGGCCCAATGCCGGTTGAACATCAAGAAATCCACGTGGTCCGTGTTGAGGACTTTAAGCGCCTCGTCGATGGTTGGGTAATCATCCTTTAAGGCAATGTAAATCTTATCGCGCACTGACTTTAGCCCTGCGCCCAACGTCTTGATCGACTGTCCGCCGAGGTAGTCCCACGCCACATGGACAAGGTTGACCCCATGCTCGATGGCGTAGCGGTGCACCGACTCCGCCATGACCAGTCCACCCAAGCTGATCTCCGACACAAGAACGCCTGTATGGCCCATGGGGCGATACTTCATTGCCGGGTTGTAGTTCAGGATCTTCGGCGGTGCGGATGACGAAATCTCCTCCTTCGTTCCCAAAGCGTGTATTGGAGACGCCCCGACAGCAACAGCACCTAAAATTCCACTCGAAAAAAAGGTTCGGCGATTCATCACAGGCACCTTGCCCTCCTTGTTTCTATCTACGCTCCCGCGCCAGGAGCGGCTACCTCGTCACCGCCGCCCGGATGACGCCCGGACTATTCAACGAGGCCCATGGGTAATCTCACGCTTCCCCGGGAGTACATGCTTTTTTGGGGCCAAGTTGACATCTCGGACGGTTAAGGTACTCATGTCATCTGGGATGGCGTTCTTTTGAAGCACCGGTCATTCCCGCGAAAGCGGGAATCCAGTCCGTCGACAGCGGATTTCCAAAGGCTTTCGGAGTGGATTCCCGCTTTCGCGGGAATGACGGCGACTTGTAACGCCCACGCCTCTCAAATGACACCGGTACCGCGGTTAGACAATCAAACCCTGGCCGACTCGGGTCTCTGGAAGTCGACGTGCCACACGCGTAACACATGCCCAGTTGCGAGGGATACTAATCACATAGATGCGCCGAGAGGGCGAAGCGTTATCGGCATAAGCGAAATGCAGGATTCTCCGAGTAAACCCGAATCAGTGCCCTCCGAGGCATCTCGGAAATCCGCAGCAAAGGCAAACTAGCCAAGGGCTCTGCCCTTGATATCTGATGTAGGGCCGGGGCTTGCCCCGGCCAAGGCCGACCCAAGGGTCGGCCCTGCAATGCGCAGCAGCCATGAACTGAGCAGGCGCACATCCTCTCCCCGCTGGGTGGAGCAGGTTGCCTGGGCTTCCGACGCCAGCCTCTGGGCTCGCTCACAATCGCCCGCCTGCAAGGCTCGCTTGGCGCCTTCCCGAAGTTGGTAGGCTTTCGCCATCAGCAACATCAGCGAATCAAGATCGGCGCCGCAACGCGAACACGTGCCCGAACCTCGGAAGCGTGCCTGGCAGACGGGGCACCTGGGTGATTCGTCCCGCGCACCCGGGATCAATGGCCCTCCACGAAAAAGAGCAATTCGCGCAGGGCCGCAGTGGCATTTTTCAAGGCTTCAAAGTCATTCGAGGAGATTGCAGCCTGGATTCGTTCGTGCAGCTCGATCGCTTCTTCTTTATCCTCCGGGTGCATGGAATCCAGGAGTTGCCGCGAGCGCTCGACCAGATCATTCGCTTCACGCTCAGCCTCCAAGGGAGTCGGGGAGACGCTAGTAACCTTCTCCTCGGACTCCCCAGTTCCCTCTTCGCTGGTGATTTCCGCGCCTTCCGGAGCGGAGTCATCCCGAGCTGTTTCCGAGGAAGGTTCTTCGACCTCCTCGGCGCGCGATGAGTACAGTGCCTTAAGGCGCTCGCGGCCCGCCGCGATTTCAGAAGGGCTCTTGGCCTGAAGCGCTCGAGCGATGGTGATGTGCTTCGACTTGCCTGTCGCTTTTTCGATGGCCGTGACATGCAGGATGCCATCCACATCCAGGCTCATGCGGCAGAGCACTTCGTTCAGCTCCTCCATCGGTCGCAAGCCTTCAATACGAAAATCGCCCACCAGGATGTTCTTAACTGCATCTTCGTCCTCGCCCTGATAGATCTCGACCTGGACATCGGTCTGGTACGGATAGGCTGTGTAGTACTTGTCCGTCCGGGTCACCGGCAAGGGGGTGTTGCGATGAATGATCGGGTGGTAGCAATGCGGGTAGGGAAAGCCGCCGCGCTCTCCCAGGTAAGAGGGGCCGAACGAAAAAGGAGAGACGTCCACCAGCACCCGCTCCACTTCGTGCCCGGCAACGCGCGAGGCCAGGACGCCGGCCCCCAAAGCCACGCACAAATCAGGGTGCACGTCCTGGCGCGGCTCCAGGCTGGTCAGTTCCCGCAACCGCTGGGCGACGATGGGGGTTCGGGTAGAGCCGCCCACCAAAAGAATGGCGTCGAGGTCGCCAGGGCTCTTGCGCGCATCGCCCAACGCCTTGGAAACACTGTCGAACGTGGACTCGATCAAGGGGCGGATCATCTCTTCGTACTCGTCGCGGGAAATCTCCAGGTCGAGGTGAAGGGGCTTGCCGTTTTCGATCAGCAAGGCCTCTTCCCGCACACGAACGTAAGGCTCGAAGCTCAGCTTCTTCTTGGCTTCTTCGGCTGCCCACCACAACCGGGCATGGGCGGCGGGGTGGCCGCGGCGGAGGTCAATACCGCATTGGTCCTGGAATTGCCGCTCCAGGCGCTCCAACAGAAGGTCGTCAAAATCATCGCCGCCGAGCTGATTATTGCCGTGGCTGGCGAGCACTTCGGTGATGTCGCCTTCCACGCTGACGATGGAGACGTCGAAGGTGCCGCCGCCGAGGTCGTAGACCATGGCCGTGTGGCGCGAGGCATCCCCGAAGCCATAGGCGAGGCTGGCGGCGGTGGGCTCATTAAGGATGCGCACCACCTCCAAGCCGGCCAGCATTCCGGCCTCGCGCGTGGCGTTGCGCTGGGCGTCAGAGAAATAGGCCGGCACGGTGATGACAGCCTTTTCTACGGGCTGGTTCAGGTCGCGTCGCGCCCATTCCACCAGCTCGCGAAGGATGAGCGCTGAGATTTCCGGGGGCGTAAACGTCTTGTCCCCAAGCTTCACCACCTCGGCCGAACCCATCTTGCGTTTGATGCTCCGCACGGTTAATTCCGGATAGAGCAGTTGCTGATGACGAGCCGTATCGCCCACCAGCAGTTCGCCCGTCGGGGAAAAGCCGACACACGACGCCAACATCTTGTTGGTCTCTGGGCCTAGAACTTGCACCCGGTCCTTGACGAACGCAGCGATTTCCGAATAGGTGGTTCCAAGATCAATACCTGCGACCAAGTCATTCATTCTTGTGGTCTCCTGCGGAGGTTGTTGGCGGCTTGCGCGCCACCTTTACTTGTGCCGGGCGATAGACTTCGCCCCTCCATTCATAGCCGGCCCTATACACTTCCACCACCGTCCCCTCGGCCGCCTGTTCGGTCTCTTCCACATCCACAGCGTGCATCGAGCCCGCGTCGAAGGGCTCACCCTGGCAAACGATCTCCCGCACATCAAATTGCGCCAGGACTTCATCGAGGCGATCCAAGCTTAATGTGTAGCCCTCCCGGAGCGCCGCGACAGCCTCAAAGGCTTGGCGGAGGGCCTTGTGGCGCGCTAGCAGCCGGGCCGCCCAGCCGGATTCAAGCGATTCGCGCATTTTCGCCTGGCTGACGCGGGCTGCCTCGAGCCCACGGCCCAGGCGGTCCCGCAGTTCGAGGAGCACGTCGAGCATTTCCCGGCGGGCACGTTCTTGGGCCTCGCGCTGCATTTCCGGGAGTTGGGGGGCCAAATCGGCAAGGGGAGCGAGTGTCTCACTCAGTTGCTTGAAACTCCGCCCCTGAAGTTTTATCTCCTGGGTTAGAGCCGTGATCGCCGCCCATATCGAATACAGATCGCAACGGCCATTCGCGCTGACGCCCGTTTCGGTCGCCAAGGAAGAGAGAAGTTCGGCCGTAATCCCCTGCGGCGCTTCTTCTGCCGCCAGCACGCCATCCAACCACACTTCAAAGCGCCGCAATATCTCTTCGCGTTCCAAGTTCACTTCTCCCTCATAACTGCCAGCCATGGGCCAGGCCCCGTGAATCGTCTTTCGCGGGTGCGGGCGGGCAGCAAAGAAACCAGAGGAGCCTCCGGATCCGCCGAGAGCAACAGATGAAGAGCCCGGCGTCGAGGGTCGCGCAAGATCTCATAAGCATCGCGGATACGCTCAAAGGCGGCCGGCGCGCGGTCCGGCGGATTTTCCTTCACCTTGCGCAGGTAGGCGGCGCGGATCTCCTCATCCCCGGCATTCGGCGCTACACCCAGAATCTCCCTGGGATCCTCGTGCGCAGCAATCACGCCCTGTCGGTGCCTATTCAAAACAAGCTCCTTTGTCCCGAAGTTTCATCCTGGTGCTTCTGGCCTCGTTTTTTCTTCACCTTGGCCTTGACCGATTCGAGCAGAAGGCGGGCAATATCGCCGAAGGTGGGCAGTTCATCTTCTTCGTCTTTTTCGTCCGCTTCATCTTCCTCCCCGAAACGATCGTAAAACGGCTCGGGCTCCTGCACGGGGAACGTGCGCGACTGCTTCTCTCGTTTCAGCACCGCATTCACCTGCTCGGTGGTCCTGGAGAAAGCGTGCTCATCCATGGTGGCGAGCGGATCGAGAAAGTCTATTCCAAGCCCCCCATGGCCGCGTCGCAGGTCTACCGCCTCGTCAACGAGGGCCATGTCCCGCTGCCGGCGTGCGAGTTCCGCAGCGACGGCGAGGCAATCACTTCGCCGCTCGAATTCCCAACTCGGCAGCGCCCGGGCGCGCAGCAGCAGGAAGCGCGCTTCCGTGGCGCCTCCCCTCGCCAAGCCTGCGGCGGAAGCCGCATACGCCAATTCTCCTAAGCTGTGGCGCAGGGCTGCTTCTGCCAGGGCGCGCAACTGGCGTGCCTCCAGGCTGCAATGATCGTCTGACAGCTCTTTGAAGATCTCTCGTTGAAACTCCCTCGGGATCGTGAAAGCTACATTCATGTCGTCGCCCAGGGCGCAGGCACGGGCCACCGCTCCAGCGAGGGAGTCCGTTTGATCGAGGAGGACTTTCCGCGGCAGGCAACGATCCATCTCATTCGGTTCGAGCCCACAGGCGTTGCCCGCGCTCCGGCAAATCAGGACCGCCGCGGCTGGACTCTCGAGCAATTGACTCACCTGGGTGAAATAGCCCGAAGCAGCTTTGTCCTCGCCAAGAATGACGCACCCGGTCCAGCGCAAGGCGGCCAGAAACGCGGGACGATCAGTTTCGTGAGCTTGCGGCAATGCCTCAAGATCCACTAGCTTCTCTTCAGCCCGGCGAGGTTTGCGCTGCCGCAGGTAGCGGACGGCCTGGGCAATCAGGAGACGAAGCGCAGCCCGGCGGACCTCCGGTTTAAGGGCGTCGAGTTTCTCCGCCTGCTCGAGAAATCCAAGGGCCTTGTTCAGCGCGCCCCTTTCCTCCGCAGACTCCATCAAGTACAGCAGGGGCTGGCTATCATTGGGCAGCGCCCGGTGCCAGCTCTCAGCCACTCGGTCGGCGGTTTTCCAATCCGATTGTTGCCGCTCCCAGTCTAGCCAGCGCTCGAACGCTTCCCGATGGGGATCAATGGCGCAGGATCGCTCGAATAGTCCTTCGGGAAACAGGTAATAAAAATCAGGCGTTCTGTGTTTCGCAGGCACCGCGCAGACGGCAGGTGGCTGGCCCTCGTAAGAATGCCCGTAGCCAGAGAAACCTTTCATGAACTCCGCCCGTATCTCGATGAGTTCTTCGCTAGGGATTTCGAGCAAGAGTTCCGCCATGTGCAGGTAGAGTGCTGCTGCCTCAGGGCCGTCCTCTCGGAACCAGCCCTCCGCCAGGGCGTGCTGGCGAAACTGCTCCCACAGACTACATGTCTCAACCGCCAAAGAACCTGCGGCGCCCTCGACCGAGCGCGCAAAGAGTCGCCAGAAATAGGCGTTCTGGATCGCCAGGCCGCCCATCGAGGCCTGGAGCCGGCTCGGACACACTTCCGAGTTCACCGCCCGTATCGCGATGTGCTGCTGCAAACGCTCAACAAGTTCTGGACAAGCGGCGCGGCAGGCGGAAATCGTCCGCTGGACTTCCGGAATGATTTTGCTTGCATCCGTGGCGAACGCGGCGTCGAGCGATCTGAGCGCGTTTCGCAACCCCTCCGTACTTCCACCAACCTGGCCAACGAGCGAAGCCGAAGCGGTGGACAGGCGATGCTCACCGGGTTTCCGCGCCAGCATGGCCTGCAGCGCGGGAACAAGCCGGGCGGGAGCCGAGTCCGGGTCGATGTTCTGGAGGCACCGCTCGCAGGCTACATCGTCCTGCCGGTAGAAGTGTGCAATGGCCCGAACCAGCGTCTTCCAGGGGCCCAGCGGACCCCGATGGGAGACTTCCGGCAGGCGGAGAGCATCGTCCGTGACTGGGCCGCTGGTAACCGCTTCGATGGCTTTTCTCAGAGCCGCAGCGCCAACGCGAAGCGGATGCTGGGGAGCGAGCGCCGCACACTCCGCCAACGCAGAAAGATCCGTAACCTGGCATTTGAGCACGCGTTCGATTGCGGCACGCTTTTCCTCCGCAATTGCCGGGGCGTTCAGAGCACCCACAACCTCATCCCAGTTACCCTGGCGAACGGCAACCTTAACGCCGAGGTCAGCGACCTTATCCTTTACGGAGGGGTACCGTTCCCGGACCAATTCGAGCAAGGCCTTGGCTTCAACCGTGAGCCCGTGCTCGAGCAAGGAGCGAATTCTTGCCACGTAGGCATCCAACAGCAGAGCTTCTGACGCCTGCGTACCCAGTTGTTTATGGATCTTTTTTGCCAGCTCAAGGGCAGGTTTCGTGCTACCCCTGGCGAGCATGGCGCGCACTTCCTCTTCCTGCGAAGTGAGCACGCTTGCACCCGTCATGCCGCCAACAGGTGCCGGGGGCGTCTTGGTTTGCTTATGTTTGCCAGACATTTGCGCGCTTTTCCCCCGACCGTGCGCGTGAAACGAATACCACCCCTCATCCTACCTGGATGGCAATCCTGCGAGAGTCTGGGTAGTGGGTCAATTTGATGTAGAGGCGGCTTTACGCCGCCATTTGGCGAGATAAACTCGCCGCTACAGCATCAAATTGACCCCCTACCAGAGTCTGATGGATCGTCTGGTGCCGAAGAGAGGACTCGAACCTCCACGCCCTGACGGGCACTACACCCTGAATGTAGCGCGTCTGCCAATTCCGCCACTTCGGCACGCCTGGTATTAGGAGAACTACTCGGGCCAGCCCCTCCAGGTCGCAGCAGGCACAGCCTGCCCCCACCCGTCGGGATCCCGTCCATGTGCTTGCGCCTTGGCTTCCCCATTCACGGGCAGCACCCCGACGCGTACGTGGGAGGCGCCCGTGCTACAAGGCGAAAACAGCCCAGCCGCAAGCACTCATGGTGCCATCCGCGCAAAGCTATGTCAAGTTTTCGGCAACCTGGGTAGTGGTGTCATTTGCGAGACACAGGCGCTCCAGGCCGCAGTCATTCCCGCGAAAGCGGGAATCCACTCCGCAAACCTTCGGAAATGCGCTGTCCACGGACTGGATTCCTCCCGCCTTGGCGGGACGGGAATGACCGGCGTTTCGTTTGGGATGATATTCCAAATGACACCACTACCGCAACCTGTCAGATCTGGGCGAAGCTGAGGCTCTTGGAATCCCAGGGCGGGGCGGAGTGGATGGCAGGCAGCACCTCCGTCGGCTCATTCACCACCGACCACATGGATTTGTGCCGAGGGTCCATGAAGCGCTCGGTAATGCACCTCTCGAGCACCAGGAGCAGATTCTCGAAATACGACCGGGTATTCAGAACAACGATAGGGCCGAGGAAAAGGGCAAGGCGCTTGAGCGAGACGGCCTCCAAAAGCTCGTCAAGAGTTCCTGAGCCGCCGGGCAAGGCGACCACCGCATTCGCATCCTGGAGCATGAGCCGCTTGCGCTCGTGTAGATCGCGCACCACGCGCAATTCGCTAATGCCCTTGTGCCCCCAATCCAGTTCATGCATGAAACCGGGAATGATGCCGATGACTTTGCCGCCCTCGGCGAGCGCGCCTTCGGCGAGAGCACCCATTGACCCAACCGCCCCACCGCCGTAGATGATGGTGGCGCCGTTTCTCGCCAGCTCACACCCCAGGCGCGCCGCAGCCTCGAGATAAACGGGATCACAGTTGCGGCTTGAACCGCAGTAAACGCAAACACGTAAGTTCAGCATGACCTTCTCTACGGATTAGGGCTCGGCTGAGAATGAACACCGCTATCAAGTTCAATCAGCAGTCGATTTTCAAAGCAGCAGGAATCGACTATCCGGTCTTCGACGCGCATTGGAGCAGTCTTGCGAAGACTTAGCCGGGCACAACACCTTCGCTTGGCGACGGAAGTAACCCCTCACCCGGCCCGCGCCGGCTGGTGAAAACGCCGGTCGCGGGCCACCCTCTCCCCAAGGGAGAGGGCTACGGTTCCGACTTCTGCCCCCCCGTGTCGAGCCGAAGAAACTTCAGAGGCATAGCGGGTGCGCCTCTTCTCCGTGACCTTTGTGGTCCCGCAGGCGCGGGATGAAATCCTTCTTCGGTTGCGCTGTCACACCTTAAGGAATATCTTCTGACGATATAGAAACCACAGGAGCAGCCACCCGACAGCCATAACGCTGAGGTCCCAGAAGACGGGCTGGTAGGGCCCGAGGTAGTTGATGAAGCCCCGGACGAATATATTTGCGACTGTTCCAAAATCAAACTGGCTGCGAAGCACGTAAATCGTAATGGGGTTCAGGCCAATGACGGTGAAAAAGAAAGCCCAGCGCCGGTAGCCGCGAACATCGATGATCCAGTAAAAGAGGGCGAGCAGCAGCAGGCTCCACCCGCCGGCGAACAGGACATACGAGCTCGTCCAGATGTTCTTGATGATGGGAAACCAATGACCCCAGACCAGACCCAGGACCAGACTGGCAACGCCCGCCAAGGCCAGCCCGAGCGCCTTACGCGCTGCAGGCCGGCTGGAGCGCAACCAGTGGCCGGCCAGCGCGCCCATCAGGCATGTGGAAACAGCCGGAATCGTGGAGAGAATTCCTTCGTTGTCACCGAAGACATAGCAGCAGAAGGGTCGTGGCAAAAGGTGCTGGTCGATAAACGCCGAGAGGTTGCCGGATGGGGTTAGAACGCCCGCCCCGATGCCCGGAACCGGCACCAACTTCATCACCAGCCAGTAGACCACCAGCAGGCCGCCCGCCACCGCGGCCTGGCCACGCACGCGGGTGTTCATCATCACCAGCGCCGCAATGAAATAGCACACCGCGATACGTTGAAGAACCCCAGGGATGCGAAGCTCGTGAAACCTGAAATCCAAGAGGCCATTAACAACCAGGCCCAAAAAGAACAGCAGGACTAGCCGGCGGACCAGATGCTTATAGATCTCGGCCCGGTTCGCGCCGGCTTCAAGACGCCGCGTGAGAGAGAAAGGAAGCACAAGGCCGACGATAAAGAGAAAAAGCGGGAAGATCAAATCATAGAAACGGAAGCCCTGCCATGCCGCGTGTTGGAATTGCCGGTCCAGCCCGTCCATCAAAGGATGGTGAATCACTTTGTGCAAGCTGTGCATCACTTCCTCGCCGCCGGTAATCCACAGCATGTCGAAGCCGCGAAGCGCGTCGATGGAGGCGATGCGGCCAGAAACTGGTGAGTGGGTGGTTGAGGCGTCTGTCATGGTCCTACCTTGGCCCTGGAATGCGGAGCGAAACATCCGTGCGGGCAAGCACCAGATTATGCACGATTCCGGCGCGCATGGGAAGGGAACAGGGAATAGGAAAAGGTGCCAGGTGTCAGGTGTCAGGTGCCAGGTGCCAGGTGTCAGGTGTCAGGTGCCAGGTGTCAGGTGTCAGGTGCCAAGTGTCTAAAGTTTAAAGGTTAAAGGGTAAAGGGTAAAAGCTAAAAACCCAAGGGTGGAAGGTAAAGGCTAAAGGCTAGAGGATAAAAAAGGCTCAGGGGCGTCCTTTACCCTTCACCCTTTAGCCTTTACCCTTCACCCTTGCCCCTGACACCTGGCACCCGACACCTGGCACCTGCTTTACGGCTTTCGGAAGACGAGGCAGTAGTCCTCGCCGGGCCAGTCTGTGGGTGTCGTCAGCGCCTGGAATCCCGCGGCGCTGAGCTCATCGACCAGCAACTGCTTTGGCATGCCGTGCCCGCCCCGGTTTTTCGGCACGCCCTTTACCGGCTCGAGTTTGCCGGGCCCCTTCCCCGGTGGAAAATCAATGACGGCGAGGAGGCCGCCTGGCCTGAGGGATTGGAAAAGGCTGGCGTCCTCTTGCGCCGGTTGTGTGAAGTGATGGTAAACACGCCGCATGAAGATGGAATCACAGCACTCGCGCGGAAGGTTTGTTTCGGCTTCGCCCGCTTTCACCACGGTGATGTTATGCGCCTTCTGTGCTGCCGCCAGGGACTCCAATTTGGCCAGTTTTTTGGGGTCCAGTTCGGTCGTGTAAACGCGGCCCGTTGGCCCCACGCGCTCGGCGGCAGCTAGCGTCAGGCCGCCGTCGCCCGCTCCGATTTCGCCAACCACGCTCCCCAGCTTCCAATCCAGCAGTGTCGCTAACTTGCCGGCCTCTTTCTGGTCTTGATCCTGTCCGTGACAAGCGGCAAGGGCGAGCGCTCCCAGCAGCAGCGCTAAAACAACATGTCGCCTCCCTATGCGAAACCAGCCTTGACTAATCATCACACCCTCCTCAGCGGCTTCCGGCTTTACGCATCTGGCGCGCGATTTCGATCGAGACTTCAGGAAACGTCGAATGGCAAGCGGCAAGAAGCTTGCGCAGGGCTTCGGCGCTCGAACCTTCCAGGCGCATGGTTACAACGGGTTCGGTGACGGACTCCCGCACCAGCAGGGATCCTTCCGGCGTTTCGATTCTGAGGCCATCAATCGTCGTTTCCCTGGCGCCGCGAAACAACTGTCGCAGCCGTCTTACAAACTCACTATACGGCAAGGCGCTCGAGGGCAGCCGCAAGTCCGGAGTCACAAAGAATGGGGCAAGCGAGTTGCGAAGCTCCCGGAGCGAACCCGCCTTAGCCACTAATTCAGTCATCAAGAGCGCGGAAAAGAGCCCATCGTCTCCTCCCCGCAGTTCCTGATAGAAATAGTGGCCACTTGCCTCGCATCCAAACAGACATTCCTCTTCGATCATCTTGCGCTTGATGAAGGCGTGGCCGCTCCGTTCCATGACGGGGACGCCACCGCACCCGAGGACGGTGCGGCGGACCAGACTGGACAGCTTGATGTCGAAGACGACTCGAGCGCCGGCTTGGTTGGCGAGCAGGCGCCGGATGAGGAGCGAGGAGACTTCGTCGCTGGTGACGAAGGAGCCCGTCTCGTCAACAAAGGCCACACGGTCACCGTCGCCATCCCAGGCTATACCGAGCATCGAATGCGTCTTCATGACTTCAGACTTCAGGGCCTCGAGCGCCGCAGGGCGCGCGCAATCCGGTGAACGGTTTGGGTACGTTCCATCGAGATCACAATAAAGGCGATGAAACTGGATGCCGAGTTCTTCAAAGATTCGAGGCGCCAGCTCGGACCACGCTCCATTGCCGGCGTCCAGAACTACCTTGGGTGGGTCAGCTTGCGCGAGATTTCTCCAGCGTGCAATGATCCATTGCCGGTAAGCCGGGACCGGGTCTAATTCTTCACTTGAACCTTGGGAGGAGCGGAATGCGCCTTTGCCGACCCCGCTGCGAAGCTGTGCAAAGTCATCCGGAACCGGGGGCAGGTCGCCGACCATCAGCTTGAGTCCATTATGGGTCGGTGGATTGTGCGAGGCAGTGACGATCAGGACAGCGTCCGTTTCGAAATGCTGATGCGCGAAGTAAGCTACGGGCGTGGGAATTTGCCCCGCATCGAGCACGTGTGATCCCGACCCGATGAGACCCTCCATCAGCGCACTCTTCAGAATTGGCGTGCTGGCGCGGAAATCGCCGGCAATGAGAATCTTCGCCCCCGCGGGCATCCCTGAAGCCACACCACGCCCGATGCGCCGAAAGAGTTCCGGTGAGATTTCCTCCGGAAATAGTCCCCGAATATCGCATGCCTTCCACGGGTTCATGCGCCGTAACCTCGTCGCGCGCACGCGGCCCGAAATGACCTGTAGATTTCATCAAAGGCCGGGACCAGGTCTGCTGACGGATCGTGGCTTCCCAAGATGCTGGTCATGGATTGTATGGCGTCGAAAATCTTCCCAGAGAATACGGCGCCGGTGGCCGCCAGAATCGCTGCCCCGAAGGCCGCGGTGGGATATCGAGACTGGACAACGATTCTGCCCAGAACGTTCGCGCGCAACTGCGAAAGGACATGACTCTTCGCAGCAGCCCCCGTTGAAAAGACCCTGTCCCCGACGTTCACGCCGCATCCCTGGAGAATTTCGTAGCCCCAGCGCTCCACGAAAGCGATGGACTGTAATTGCGCCGCGTAAGACTCGCCGGCGTCACGCGGATTCCCTTCCACAAACGAGGTGGCTTTCGGGTTCGCAAAGGGAAACCTCTCGCCTTGACCCGACAGCATGTAGCAGACCACGGAGGTTGGAAAATAGTGGGCAGCCAGCCGGTCCATTTCCCCAATCGAGGCTGCGCCGCCGGCCGTTCTGATGCTTCCCAGCCCGGTGTTGCTTGCCGCTCCGGGGACCCACAACCCCCCAGGATGGAGGTGAAAGTAAATGCCGCTGCGTGCCGTGGGCTTCCCGTCGTGGAGCACTTTCCAGACAAGGGTGGTTCCCAAGGTTGTGTTGGCATCGCCGCGCCGGCTGGCTCCTGACGCGATCACACTCGCCATCCCGTCGGTTGCGCCTGCCAGGACGGGCGTTCGCACCGGCAAGCCTGTCGCGGCTGCGGCCACGCTGCTCACCCGTCCGATTTGCTCTGCGGGGCGGCGAACTACAGGCAGGCGGTCGTTGGGCAAGCCTGCGACACGAACCGTTCCAATCCACGAACGGCTCTCTGGGTCGTAGCCGAGTTTCAAGGCGTTGGTGAAATCCGAAATCCCAAACTCGCCGGTAAGCTTTCCCGACAGCCAATCCGCCGGATGCAGGATGTAGCGAGTGCGCTCCCACAACTCGGGCTCCTGCTGCCGGACCCAGGCAGCCTTCACAAGCGAAAAGGATGGCCCCAGAGGGATGCTGTGGGCGCCGCCTTGTTTGTTCAGTTCCTCCGCAATCTCCACTCCCCGGCCATCGTCGTAAAGAATGGCCGGGCGCAAGGCGCGACCTTCCGCATCCGCCACCACAAGAGACCCCGAAGTGGACGTGACCGCCACGCCTCGAAGCTCCACATCCCCAGATTTCTCCTTCAGGCTTTTGACAATCGCCTGCCCAACGGAGCACAGAGCTTCCCACCATTCACCAGGGTCTTGCTCGTGGATTCCCCCGGCGGCGCGGTGGTCCTGCCGAATCTTCTCATCCCCTTCCGCTAAAAGCTCGCCAGCGGGACTCACTGCAACACCACGCACTCCACTGGTTCCCACATCAATTCCAACCAGGGCGCACTTCTTATCGCTTTTCATAGACGCATTCGACCTTTGCAGAATGGGGGCAGTAGCGTGGACCTGATTTGTACGTCCGCAGTTGAATCAAAAGCCGCAGGGTCGAAAAACCATTTGCCAAGAATGACCTCGTGCTGAAAAGAAAGGGGATAGCGCCAATCGGCTCCAGCATGTCATTGTGGCCGTTTTTCATGAACTTTCGTGGGCCGTAGGCCCATCATGACAGACCTAAAAAACAGGTCGGCGCTACCCTGCCCGCTTTCCACCCACATACCACCTACCACATACCCCCTTTGTTTTCAACAACATTCCCGCTCTTAACGGCTAAGTACTTGTGTTTTCATAGACATTCCCGCTTCGGCGCGGGCTGTGGAAAGCCGACCCTTTGTTTTCATAGACATCCCCGCGTCGTTCGTCGAGTTTTGAAGAATCTCTTTCTTTCATTTCCACGCTGGAACCGACATTTTGGGTGGTGGTGTCATTTGGGACGGGATGCCTTTCGAAACGCCAGTCATTCCCGTCCCGCCGTGGCGGGACGGGAATGACTGCGCCCCAAATGACACCAGTACCCAGAGGAAGCCTGGGGATTCTCCCGCTTTTTGTGCTGCTCGGAGCACTCTCGAAGCTGGATTTGGGCGTCGGATGTCGCATCGAAAGAAACGTACTTCCCTCCTACTTCGAGTACGTGCCAAGCCACGATTCACTATTCTAGCCTACTCTCTCAGGCGTGTCAAGGGACATTGAGTCCGCTCCGGTCCGCCGCAGGTGCCCGACGCAGAAGTGAGGCTTCGGCAATTTCCTCGTCTGGAGCGCGTTACCGCGGGTGGCGCTTACATTGTCCTGCATGTATGCGCCACCGCCTGGGGCTCGGGCAACCGAGCACCCAGCGAGGCGGCGACATGGGAAAACAATGTCGCCGCCACCCGCGATCTTTGGTCCGTGCGCATCGGCGAACATTGCCGAGCACTGGGAACTGACGTCAAGGAAGGAATCTATTGGATCTGGATCGGACCTCATGCTGAGTACGACAGGATTGTCGCGTAATCCGCCCAGCGATGGCATTCTCAGTTGCATGAGCAGGTAACCATGCAAGAAAACATGTAGCGCAAGGCTCGCTCTCCAGTCCGTCAGCCGACGGACGGCTCTTCCACCGCGACGCGGGTTGGGCGGCGCGGCTTCGTGTTACCTATACCCCGCAACCTGTGCCCAGTTCTCGCCGGCGCGGCCCATGGAAATTCGGATTATCTGGTTAGCGGCGCGGCAAGAACCCGCGCCGCTGGAAGAGCCGCAGGGCCGGAGAGCGGGCCCTGCGCTACCACGCGGGCACAAATCTCGTTCTCCTGGACCCCGATGTCCGCAAGGCCTTTCGCAGTGAAAGAGCCGTTAACGACGCCTTACGCTTGGTGACCGAGTTACGCACGGTTGGAAGCTACAAGCAGGCGTAGCGCCGACCTTTAGGTCGGCACCGAACGGCGCCTGAGGTTCTGTGACCCGGAGGTAGCCACGATCAATTCGTCTTTGGAATTGACCGTGGGTTCGTCATCGAAGGAAATGCCCACGGTCACGGGAGCGCTGACCGTGGCTGCCCGCTGGGTACCTGCACGGGCAGGTTTCTACTATGTTTTCAAGAATTCAGAAACGTCGATACCGGCTTCGCGCAGGACGGCGCGAAGCGTGCCCTCTGCCATATCGCGCGCATGGTGGGGAAGGGTGACTTTGCGGCCCGTGACAGCGTGCCGCCAGATTTCATGACTACCCGGACCGGGGCGGTCAAAGGTGAACCCGAAGGCGCGCAGCTTGCGGGCCACTTCGCGATACTTGAACCCAGCGAGGCGACCCATTAGCTGATGCCCACGGGCACAACGAAGTCGCGCAGGACCGGGTGTGATTTTTTGAATGCGGGAGGAAGTGGGTCGCCGTGATCGAGGCAGGACTCGACAATCCTTCGCGCCAGTCCCTGGGCAATCTCAACCGCTTCCGTGACGCTGCGCCCTTCGGCGACCAAGCCGGGCACATCGGGGCTCGTTGCCACGTAGCCACCTTCCTCGAGCGATTCAATGCGCAACCGAATCGGAACTTCGTCCACCGGCGCGACCCTTTCCTGATGCTTTCCCTTTGGCATGGTTTGGCTCCCAAGCGACAGTTCCAATTCTAACACACGGCGTGCTATATTAGCGCTGGTGATGCCCACCCACAAACGCCATTTTGCGCGCGGACGGCTGCAACTTCTGGCCAGCAGCACCTATTGCCGCGCCAAGCTTTTTGAGAGTGATCGGCTCCGCCCGATTTCAGCCTTGTCTGTGGGCCGCAGAGCTGCGCTCTGCGCCAGCCCGCGGGACGCCGACGGAATGAGCTTGTGAAGGAGCCCGTCAGCGATGTCGACCCAATCTCAGGCGAGTTTCGCAGGCAAATCCCGTTTCCAAGGCCGTACATCCACTACATCCTTGAGTGGGAATAGGCCGGCCGGCGATATTGCGCTTGGCGACTTACGCTGGTTAGTGTATGCTGATGGCAAGTTCGGTCACGTTTAGTTTAGCCGCCGTGCTTTAGAAACTTAACGGCGTACGTGGCAAAAAGGAGGGTACTTTGACTGGGGGAGAAGATTAAATCGTAGACACATGCGTTTCCTAGGCGCAAACCCCTGCGGTTTGCGCTTTTTGTTTTTACCACTCAGCGAAACCCCAAATTAGGACACTACCCTGCCGCCGAGAGAGGGAACCATGGCTAAGGGCACACAGCGGCAAGAGCTTCAGAGGTGGATCGACGCCCGCAAGAGGTTTCACCTTTCCCACGCCCACGTTCAGATGGCTCGTGAGTTAGGCATGAACCCACGCAAACTCGGTGGCCTCGCCAACCATGACCAGGAACCGTGGAAAGCTCCTCTTCCGATTTTCATCGAGCGGATCTACCAGAAACGCTTCGGGAAAGCCAGGCCGGATCGCGTTCTTTCCATCGAGGACCGAGTGCGAGAGGTCGCGGCAAAGAAGGCCGAAAGGCGCGAGCGTCGAGCCAGCGCCGTTCCTCAAGACAAAGGAGGGATATAGTGAGGGGGCCAAAGGAGGAGTCAGAAGTCAGGAGTCAGAATGAGCGGGCATGTGCCTTCCCGCTTCTGCTAACCCCCATCTTCTTCGTGATGTCTCCTGGCACGCGACACCTGGCGACTGCTGCTCGGCTCGTCACCCGGCAGTCGTCACTGCTTTCAGCAGATGGGCCGGCGGCAACGAAGAGCATCTTGGTAATTGGTCGCGTGTCGATACCTGCCGATGAGCGAACCCGCATTGGACGGCAGGCGAGAAGCTGGCGAGCGTCTGGGAAGCGAAACTGCGTGCGGCACGCTGGTTCTTGCGGTCTCATGTAGGAGGGAGCGCGGCCGGGTCCCTTCGGACATGAACCTCCTCACGTGACAAATATCGGCCGTCCGTCTTCAGGAAGGGTTTGCGTGCCAGCGCCCGACGCATGGCGCGCTGATAGCCGTCCTTCTCCAGCATGCCCTGCTTCAGGATTCCCCCCAGGAGGCGCGACACGCTCATCTCCTTGCGCGCCGCCTCAAGGCGTGCCCAGCGGGCGACGTTCTCCTCAAGGGTAACGGTAATGTTCCGCAAGCGAGAGTTCATAAATTGACAATCGACAATCAGCAATCGACCTTGAACCCGCTCCCAACTCCTCTGCCAAGACGATTGCTTCAGGCTCACCAGCGTCAAGGGACGCCAGCGTCCGGTCCGGGGGAACGCTCACGTGCCATGGACCACGGCCTTGAGCGGCTGGACTTGCCGCGCGATTGCGTCCGCACCCTCCTGCTCGGCTACCTGCAAATCGTAAAGCTGCTGAAGGTTAAGCCAAAACTGCGGTGTGGTTCCAAAGAAGCGCGCCAAGCGGAGAGCCGTGTCGGTGCTGATGGCGCGCTCGCCGTGCACAATCTCAGAAACGCGTGTCACGGGGACGCGCAACTCCAGCGCCAGCCTGTTCATGCTCAGCTCGAATGGGTGCATGAACTCCTCAAGAAGGATTTCACCGGGATGAATGGGTTTTAACCTCTTCATGATTCGCCTCGTTAATGGTAGTCCAGTCTGTTCTGGTATGCGTTTCATGTCAAGCAGAAAGGACTAAAGGGCATGGCTGCCTTGACAGAGGGGGGCATGGAACATAGAATCCCTTTTCACTTTTCAGAATGGCTCTCGCCGCCAAAAGGGGAATTCTTCAGTGACTTCACAATCCGGACATCTCGATGTCACGATCGTGGGCGGGGGCATGATCACGAATGACTTGCTCCTTCCGTCCTTATACCACCTACAAAGGATCGGGGTCATCCACAAGATCGACATCTGCGCCTTGGACAGTCCCCCGTTGAAAGCCTTGGCGGATAGTGGGGAGTTGCACGAAGCATTTCCAGGACAGGATTTCACCCCGCATCCATCGTTGGTCGCGGCGCCGGACAAGAAGTTTCCCGAGCTGTACAAAGAGGTGATTGCGGCGATGGCCGCGGGCAATATGGTCGTGGTGGCCATGCCCGATCATCTGCACTACGAAGCGGTCATGCACGCCTTGCGCCACGACCAGAACGTGCTGTGTGTAAAACCGCTGGTCCTTAAGTACGACGAGGCGGTAGAAATTGAGAAGCTGGCGGCTGAGAAGGGCCGCTTGGTGGGCATCGAGTACCACAAACGCTTTGACCGCCGATCCCTGGTCGCAAAGCGGGGCTATGCTCGGGGCGAGTTCGGTGCGTTTGTCCTGGGCGAGGCCAAGCTCATTGAGCCGTACTATTACCGCTTCTCCAATTTTCAGAACTGGTTTACGTGCGAACACACAGACCCCTTTACCTACATCGGTTGCCATTACGTTGACTTGGTGCACTTCATTACCGGACTGAAACCGGTGGAAGTGTCCGTGTACGGGGTGAAAGGAAGATTTCCCAACGGCAACGAAGCTTACCTGTGGTCGCACGGCCGCGTGCGGTGGGAAAACGGCGCCCTGCTCTCCGTGCTCAATGGCTTGGGCTATCCCGATGCTGCCGCGGGGAGCAACGATCAGGGGCTGATTATGTATTGTGAGGGAGAAGGTCAGACGGGGCTCATCTTCCACGACGACCACCATCGGGGCGTGGCCTATTCGTACCTCGAAGGCATTGGTCCGGGAGGCTCGCAATACAATTACGTCAGTCCTGATTTCTTCCGCCTTGTTCCGTGGGAAGGGCCAGGCTACAAGCCGATTGGTTACGGGTACGAATCCGTGGCGGGCATTACCCAGACCATCCATCGAATAGGAAACGAGACGGCAGGGTTGGCCCCGGGCGCCGCCCTGGCGCGACGCCGGCAACTCATAGGCGACGTGGACGCCAAAGGCCTGATTGCCACGCCTGCCAACAGCACCATCAACGAGTTGGTGGTCGAGGCAGCGCGGATGTCGGTCCTCGAGGGCGCGGCCACCGTCCGCATCGTTTACGGCGACCACCCCCATGTCGAGCTCAAACATGTAAACGTGCCCCAGTAGGGGCAACCCTTGTGGTTGCCCCAGGGCGGCCACAAGGGCCGCCCCTACAGCGAGGGGCGAGGAAGAAAAATGGCTGTCTACGATCTGACACCTGTCGAAGTCGCGAAGGTGGAGACGAAATACCGCACTATCAAGACCAAAATACCGGTGCCGGAATCTTTGCCGATCTTTGATTCACTGGGGCAATCGGAGCCGCGCTCCATGATGGGGCAGCCGCCCATCGTGTGGGACAAGGCAGAAGACTTTATCGTCAGCGACCCCTGGGGTAACCGCTGGATTGACTGGTCGTCCGGGGTGCTCATCGCCAACGCTGGGCACGGACGCAACGAAATCCGCGCCGCGCTACGGGAAGTAATCGACCACGGCCTGCTCGCTTCTTATGTGTTCGTACACGAGCGGCGCGCGCGGCTGGCGCAAATGCTGCGCGACCTTTCTCCTGATCCGCAGAAATACCGGGTCTTCCTGATGAGCACCGGAAGCGAGGCGACCGAGAACTGCATCAAGTTGTCGAAGACCTATGGCCGGGAAAAATACGGTCCGCACAAGAAGTATTTCGTAAGTTTTAATTATGCCTTCCACGGACGCACGATGGGCGCCCAGCTCGCCGGGGGCGTCGAGCAGCAGAAGCAGTGGATGGTTGACCGCGACGCGAGTTTCGTGCAGGTGCCGTTTCCTGACGGCTACAAGAATGAGGACACCTCTTTCGACCTTTTCCTGAAGACACTCATGGAAAAAGGCGTGCCACCACGGGAGGTCGCGGGCGTGATGACGGAGACCTATCAAGGGGTCGGCCCGGATTTCCTACCGATTGAATACGCACAGAAACTGCAAGCCTTCTGTCGCCAACACGACATTGTGATGTGCTATGACGAAGTGCAGGCGGGTTTCGGCCGCACCGGCAGGATGTTTGGCTACGAACATTATGGCGTGCGCCCTGACCTGATTGCCTGCGGCAAGGGCATCTCGTCGTCATTGCCCATTTCGGCCGTGATCGGACGCGAAGACATCATGGATCTTTATCCCCCTGGCTCGATGACTTCGACGCACTCCGGGTCTCCCCTGCCGGTGGCCGCCGCCATTGCCAGCCTCGAGATCATTCAGAAAGAACACCTCGTGGAGCGCGCGGCGCGCTTGGGTGAGGTCCTCGTCCCCGAACTGCACCGCATTCGGCAGAAGCATTTGAATGCTCTGGGGTGCGTGCAGGGCAAGGGGCTGGTGGCAGGCATCCAGGTGGTCAAACCCGGCACGAAGACTCCCGACCCTGATATGGCGCTGAAGATTAACATCGCCTGCCTGCAAAAAGGACTGCTCATGTTTGCACCGGTGGGCGCGGCCGGAGAGTGCATCAAGATCGCTCCGCCGTTGACCATCCCCGAGGATGCACTGCGAGAGTCCATTCAGGTTCTGGAAGAAGCGCTGGACGAGGTGCTGAGTGCCCATGGGCCTGCCGGCCACTCAAGGAGATGAAAATCGCCGATGTTGTCACCCCCGCGTAGGCGGGGGTCCAGGTCAGTCCACATAGGGGTGGATTCCCGCTTACGCGGGAATGACCGGCATCGGGTGATTTTCGAGAGGGAGGAAATAATCCCCGAGATTATACCTTGGAGTGAATGGCGCGGACAGCGGGCATGCCGTCGGACTCAGCGACGACTTCAATGTCGTGGAAGATATTGGGACTTTCTTGCTTGAGGACGCGGCAAACTTCCACGGCCAACAGGCGGATTTCAGTGTCGGCGTGCGGGCTACCACGAAGTTCCAAGAAGTGCCGCCAGGAGCGGCTGTTGCCGGTGACGAAGATTTTGGTTTCACAGGCGTTGGGAAGGATGGAACGTGCCGCCTGACGAGCCCACTTGCGGCGGTCGCGCGGGGCCATCCCCGGGTGCTTCTGCTGAACGTATTGGGCGGTAGCGTCCGCTAGCTCGAGGTAGGCCTTACGGAGCGTCTCGATGGTCTGCTGCCATTTCTGGCGCAACTCTTCGCTTTCCTGGTAAAGCGGGGGAACCACGTAGCGGGCGTCGCTCTCGTCCACGTACCGCTGTGAGAGCTGTGAGTAGCTGAAACCTGCCCGGTGGCGGACCAACTCGTGGGTCAGAGCGCGGCTAACGCCGGTAATCAGCAGGCACCAGACGGCGTGCTCGAGCACGCTGCCGTGTTTTGAAGTCAGGATGTTCTCGAGGTATTCCTGGTTGGATTTCCGCCCTTTGCCGAAAGACATGTAGCAGGTGCGCCCGGCGACTTCAGTAAGCACCTCGGCAGCGGCTTGCGCGTCGGTGGTGAACGCCAAGCCCTCGTCCTGGAGAAAACGCGCCAACTCCTCGCCCACCACGCTCTGGCGGCCCACGACGTAAACTTTTGGTTTGGTGATATAAGGATCAGGCATCGGGTGTCAGGTTTCAGTATTGGGTCAGTTTGGAATTGGACGATCCTGGAGCCAACGCACGACTTGATCGGCACTCTCGTTGGGCGGAAACACTGGATAGAAGACGTGCTCTATTCGCCCGCCTCGGACGATCAGTGTCAGACGCCTCACAAGCCGCATTCCGTCCACCTCGAATGTCGGCAGGCGCAGCGCCTCGCACACTCTGAATTCAGCGTCGCTCAGGATCTCGAATGGAAGGTGGAGGCGGTCGGCCATTTCAAGTTGATATTCCGTCGTTTGAGTACTAAGGCCGAAAAGGTCGGCCTTGAGCCGCAATAGTTCCTGATGGTGATCCCGGAAGCTACACGTCTGGGGAGTGCAGCCACGCGCGCCGGGGATCATGTCCCATCCTTCGGGCAGCGGCTTTCCTGGCACTCCGGTCATTGGATAGCAGTAGATTACAGTTCTAGCCGCGCTCAGATCTGAAAGGTCGACCATCCTTCCCGCCGTTGAGCGGAGGGAGACCTGGGGCATCGGCATGTGCCGGAGATGGTCTGCCGCCCCATCATCGACCGGCCGAGGTAGATCAGGGGGCAGAGGGAAGTCTGTCAGTTGCTGCATCCCATCCTCGCCATCGAAGTGTTCTACGAACTACCTTGCCGCCATGCGCGTGATTTCAGAGGGCTCAGCGGCTGCCCCGAAGCCGTGTGATGCACGTCGCCCGTTTTCAATTTGACCCACTGCCCAGGTTTCAGATGCCCAAAAACATCCCTCGGGGTGACTGGAGCCAGGCGTTACGCCATCTGAAACCTGACGCCTGGCGCCTCGTTTCCTACTTGCTGGGCAGCGGCGATTTCCCCTCGCTGAGCACCGCAGCGGCCTTCCTGAAGTCCGCATACTTGCGTTGGAACCGCTCAACGCGGCCTGCGCTGTCCATTATCTTCTGTTTCCCGGTGAAGAACGGATGGCACTTGGAACAGATTTCCAGGTGCAATACGTCGCTCTTATAGGTGGAGCGCGTCTTGAAGGTGTTTCCGCACGCGCACGCTACGGTCACTGCGTGATAATTGGGGTGAATAGCCTTCTTCATGG
This sequence comes from Terriglobia bacterium, assembly GCA_050008675.1. GTDB lineage: Bacteria > Acidobacteriota > Terriglobia > UBA7540 > UBA7540 > CAVROP01. The sequence continues at coordinate 36,059 of JBEKME010000010.1, read as the reverse complement.
AACTCCTTGAGTGCTAACGTACAAACCGTCATTATAGCTGCCGCCGCCCCAAGTTTCAATCCGAAACGTGAAGGATGATCTTGAGAGTTGTCCGTTCTCAGTTGTCAGTCGTCAGTACTGAGTTGTCAGCTATCAGCAAACGACCAAGGCGACCGGCGGCAAGCAGACCGCTGACGGCTGATTAACTGACACCTGACACCCGACACCTGACACCTATTCATAGCGCAGCGCCACCATGGGATCGACCTTGGTGGCGCGCCGGGCGGGAACGAGGCAGGCCACGAGCGCGACGGCGGTCATCAGGAGCGCCGCCAGAATGTAAGTCGCGAGATCAGTGGCGCGCACGGCGTAGAGAATGCTGGTGAGGTAACGGGAAAGGGCCCAGGCCCCCAACAATCCCACGGCCACGCCGGCGATAACCAGGCGCAATCCTTCCCTCAGCACCATGCCCAGAACGTTGCGGACCTCAGCGCCGAAGGCCATGCGGATGCCAATCTCCCGCGTGCGCTGGGAGACAGAGTAAGACACAACCCCGTAAATGCCCACCGAAGCGAGCGCCAGCGCCACGGCTGCAAACAGGGCCAGCAGCAGGGCCACGAAGCGTTTCTCGCGCGAGGAGTCGGAGACCATTTCCCAGAGGGTCTGGACGCTATACCACGGCAAGCCTTTATCCAGGCCATGCAGGGCGTTGCGGATGGCAGGCACCTGCGCTTGCGGGTCATTGGCGGTACGCACCACCAGGACCAATTCAGAGGACGTATTTTGTGACTCGGGATAATAAGCCTCGGGAATGGCTGGCTCGGCCAGGCCGAATTCCCTGACATCGCCAACGACGCCAATAACCGTGACCCACTTGGCGTCAGGGTCGTTGTGCTTGAACCGCTTGCCGACGGCGTCCTGATGGGACCAGAAGCGGTGTGCCATGGTCTCGTTGATGAGGGCGACGAGCGGCGCTTCGGGCGTGTCCGTTTCGGCCACGTCGCGTCCGCTGAGCAGCGGAATACGCATGGTCCGGAAGTAGTTGGGCGTGACGATACACGACTCCACCAGGGGACTGGACCACATATCCTTGGGCGCCGGCTGGCCTTCAATGACGATGGGGCCGTTGTTGCCCCCCTCGAGCGGCAGTTCCGAGGCCGCCCCGGCGGAGAGAACTCCCGGCAAGGCCTGAACGCGGTCGATCAGGTTCCGGAAGAAGGCCTTCTGCTGCGGTTCTTTCGGGTAGCGCGAATCGGGCAGCGAGACGCGTCCCGCCACCACCTGGCGTGGATCAAAACCGAGCTGGACGCCCAGCAAGCGTACCAGGCTCCGGGTGGCAAGCCCCGCGCCGACGAGCATTACGAGCGCAATGGCGATCTCTCCGGCCGTGAGCAGGCCGCGCGCGAGCCCGTGAGACGCCGCCACGGCAGAACCGCTCTCCTTGAGCATTTCGCTGAAGCTCACGCGGGTGGCATGCAGCGCGGGAATGAGCCCGGCGAGAGTCCCGGTGACGAACGCAACGAGGAAAGTGAAACCAAAGACGCGGGAATCAAGATGCACGGAAATCACATCGGGGATGTAGCCGGTGGGCGCGGCGCGGAGGAGAAGGCGCAGGGCGGCCATGCCCACGGCCAAACCCGCAACTCCGCCCAACAGAAACAGCAGCAAGCTCTCGGTGAGCAGTTGGCGCACCAGGCGCCGGGCGCCCGCGCCGACGGCAAGTCGAATAGCAATCTCCCGCTGCCGCCCCACGGATTTGGTGAGCAGCAGGTTGGCGACATTCGCGCAGGCAATCAGCAGCAGGAAACCCACTGCGGCGAAAAGCACCCACAGAACTTCACTGACGTCGCCGGTAAGCTGCTCGTGCAGGCTCTTGACCCGCGCGCTCACGCCCGTGTTCGTCTGTGGATACTGCTGGGCGAGTTGCGCGGAGATCGTTACCATCTCGGCGGCGGCCTGGTTGAGCGTGACGCCCTTCTTCGTGCGTGCCAGCACCCAGAACCAATGGTTCCCGCGATCGGTTTTCCATTTCGGCGCGTCCATGGTTATGGGCGTCCAGAATTGCGGATTGCGCCCCCAGACGCTCGGGAACCTCAGATCCTTGGGCATGATGCCCGCCACGTCATAGGCCTCGCCATCCATCGTGACTTTGCTTCCCACGATGTTCTTCTGTCCTCCGAAGGTGCTCTGCCACAGTCCGTAACTCAAGATGACCACGTGATTGTGGCCGGTCGGACCCTCGTCCGGCGAGAAGCTCCGGCCAAGCTGCGGCTGCGCACCGAGAAGCTGAAACGTGTTGGGCGAAACCGACAGACCACGGAGTTGCAGCGGCTCGCCGGAGCCGGTGAGCGTGGCCCCGGCGCCGGTGATGGCGGACATACCCTCAAAACTGTGGTTCATCGCCTGCCAGTCCCGAAAGTCCGGGCCGGTGTCGGGAAACAGGCCTCCAGGGCCGCTGGGTTCCGTCACCCAGATGGCCGCTAGACGGTCAGGGTCGGCATAAGGCAACGGTTTCAGCAAGACGGCATTCACCACACTGAAGATCGCCGTGTTCGCGCCGATGCCCAGCGCGAGGGTGAGCACCGCCACGGCGGTGAAACCCGGATTACGGGCCAACATCCGCAGACCGAAACGGATGTCCTGCACAAAGTACTCGAGCCAGTTCCATCCCCACATGTCCCGACTCTCCTCTCTCAACACGATTTCGTTCCCAAATCTCCGGCGCGCCGCATACCGCGCTTCTTCAGGCGCAACGCCCGCTTCGATCTGCTCCTGCTCCCTCAGCTCGCGGTGCAGGCGCATCTCTTCGTCCAAGTCAGCATCGAATCGCTTGCGATGCAGCAGCACCCAGCATCGTCTGCCAAGTTCGGCGAACATGTTCATCTTCGTAGCGCGGACCGCCGCTTTTGCGGTCCGCGGCTTTGCTTGCCCCCGCCCTACGCGCGGCTTACAAGGAGAACTTACACGAAGAGCCGCGGACCCCAAAAGCGGGGGTCCGCGCTACCAGACCGTCAGCACCCAGCTTTCAGCTAAAGTACCAACCACCCGCTTGTCACTTGTCACTCGTATCTCAGCGCCACCATGGGGTCCACCTTCGTCGCCCGCCGTGCCGGAATATAGGTCGCCACCAAAGCGACGCCCGCTAGGATCAGCAACGCAAACGCAAACGTTAGCGGGTCGCCGGGCTTGACGCCGTAGAGGAGGCTGGACAAAAGGTGAGTTACTCCCAAGGCGCCAACAATTCCCATGCCCATCCCTGTCAAGGCAGGAATCATGCCTTGATGTACCACCATGCGGAGCACGTCGCTCTTCTGCGCACCTAGTGCCATGCGGATAGCGATTTCGTGAGTGCGTTGCGCCACGATGTAGGAAAGGACCCCAAACAAGCCCACCGCGGCCAGCGCCAGTGACAACCCGGCGAAGGCGAGCAACAAAGTCGTGTCAAAGCTGGCGTCCAAGGTGGTCTTTCCGATGAGCTGGTCCATCGTGAGGACACCCGAAACCGCCAAGTCGGGGTCAAGCTGTTGGAACACTCGTTGCACGGGCAACGCTAAGCCGGCGACATCATGGCTCGAGCGCACGGCAAGCATCGCGTAGTTTGGAACAGCACTGCCGTAAAGCGGCGCGTAAATGGGAAAGTACATGACGGGCAAGGGAGGCCTGGCGAGCTCGGAACGTGTATCGCCGACGACCCCGATTATTGTAAAGGGCTGATGGCCGATTGAGATCAGATGCTTGCCGATCGGATCCTCGCCGGGAAGATACTGGCGAACAAAGGACTCGTTAATAATGACCTCGAGCGGTTTGCCTGCTCGTTGCTTCTCATCGAACCGCTGTCCTCGCAGCAGGGGAATTCCCAGAGCTGAGAAATAACCTGGATCGGCCCACTGAACAATGCAGTACTGGACCTGTCCCGCCGGGAGCGGGGGATGCTCCGCGATCGCGAAGCCGCTGTCTCCGGGGTATCCTCCACCGGGTACGGACCGGACCAGTCCCGCCCGCTGCACGCCGGGGAGCGCCCGCACTCGCTCGAGCAGCGCATCATAAAAACCCACACGCTGCACCGCTTGGCGGTACTTTGCCTCGGGAAGGCTGAATTGCATGGTGAGCACGCCGTCCGTCGCACAACCGAGGTTAACAAAACGGAGCCGCGCGTAACTTTTAAGCAGCAGGCCGGCCCCTACCAGCAGCACAACGGTGAGGGCCACTTCCAGCGACAGCAGCCATTTTCGCAGCCGCACTGGCGCTTTTCCCGCACTGTGCGAACGGGACGATTCCTGGATAGTAGTAAGAATCTGCTCGCCGCTCACCGAAAGCGAGGACGCCACGCCGGCAAAAAGCGCGCAGGCGAAAATCAGGCCCACCACGAAGGCCACGACCATGCCATCCATGTGGATGGCTTCAACGCGCGTCACGTCTGGCCGCACTGCCACGACCCATTGGATAATGGCATACGCCAGGAGGAGGCCTGCGGCAGCTCCCGCGGCGGAGAGGAGCAAGCTCTCGGTGAGGTGCGCGCCCAGTAGTCGCCAGCGGCTGCCCCCCAGGGCGGCGCGAACGGCGGCCTCTCTTCGCCGGGCGACTCCTCGGGCCACGAGGAGGCCCGCCACGTTCAGACACGCAACCAAGAGCAGGCACGCGGTGGCGCCGAGCAGGATGTATAAGGGCGTCTTGAGATCGCCGACCATATCTTCAAGCAGTGGGCGGCTGTGCGCGGCTTTGCTGATGAAAGCATCATCGGGGTGTGCATCGTGCAGGCGGCGCACAATGACCGAAAGCTCTGCCGTCGCCTCTGCCGCGCTTACCCCGGGCTTCAGCCGTCCAATGGCAGCGAAGTCATGAGAATCCGGCGCCTCCATCTCTTTAGGCGACTCCTCGTGATAAACCGGCGTCCACAACTGGGTAGTATGGTCCGGATACGCAAACCAGGCGGGCATGACCCCCAGCACGGTGTAGGACTTGGCATCCAAATGGATGCTCTGGCCGAGGATGGAAGGATCCCCGCCGAAACGTCGCTTCCACAATCCCCAGCTCAGAACAACCGTTGCGGCGGCGGATGGGCGGTCATCGGCGGCGGTGAAATTCCGGCCCAGCGCTGGTTCGACTCCCAACGTGGGAAACAGATTCCACGAGCATTCGGCAAAATTCACTTTTTCCGCAAGCTGCCCGCCCGCTGACGAAAGGTTGTACTGCCCACCGCCCACAATAGCCAGATCGGAAAAGCCATGGCTTTGCTTTTTCCATTCGGCAAATACCCCGGCAGCATTATTGTTATAGGGGAACTTATCATCCGAACTGTGCTCGTACAGCCGGAGCAGCCGCGCCGAGTCCTTAAAGGGCAACGGCTGCAGCAGCACGGAGTGCACCACCGTGAAGAGAGCGGTCGTGGTTCCAATGCCCATCGCCAGTGTTATCACCGCTGCTGCCGTGAAGCCGGGATTGCGCCGAAGTTGGCGCAGGCCATAGCGGGCGTCCTGCAGGAGGTTCTCGAGCCAGTTCCATCCCCACATGTCGCGACTCTCCTCTCTTAAAACGAGAGCGTTCCCAAAGCGTCTCAGCGCGGCGTAATGAGCTTCCTTCGGCGAAAGGCCGCGCTCAATATGTTCCTGTTCACGCAACTCGCGGTGCAGGCGCATCTCTTCTTCCAGGTCAGCATCGAACTGCCTGCGACGAAACAGCATCAAGACCCGTCTTCCGAGTTCAGCCAACATGTTCACCTTCCAAGCTGTCAGCAGTCCGGGGTAGCGCAGACCTGTGTCTTTTGCAGGTCTGCGGCATTCAAAGATTCACCACGGGAAAAGCCGCAGACTTCGAAAAGCACGAAGCCTGCGCTACCTACGGTTCTGTGACCACTAGCCACTAACCACTGGCCACTTCTTCTTCAGGCCGTCTGAATGACGCGGGTGATGGCTTGCATCACGCGATCGAATTGCGAGACCTCGGCCTCCAATTGCTTCCGGCCCGCCGCCGTGAGCCGGTAGTAGCGGGCGCGGCGATTCCCGGCGGTGGTGCCCCACTTCGCCGTCACCCAGCCTTTGATCAGCATCCTCTGCAACGCCGGGTACAGCGACCCTTCCTCAACTCGTAGCACATCCTCGGAAATATGCTGGATGGAGTTGGCGACCTCATAGCCGTGCATTTCACCTCCGCGGGCGAGGGTTCTGAGAATCAGCAGATAGAGCGTTCCGGGCGGAATCTCATCTTGGTGCAAGCGATCACCTCCTGGCATAGTTAGACTATGCCAGTGTGAAACGGTTAGCCGCGAGCGTCAAGTTTATTTGCCAACTGGAGAGGAAAGGGGGGAATGGCCAGCGGTCCGAGTGTTCGACTGGCGTTGCGGACCAGACAGCATGATGATCTGTAGCACTGGGCGCCAACTTCATCGCGCGGCGCGAAGAAAAGCAGATTCTTCGCTGCGCTCTCCAAAAACTCGACGCGTTACTCGTTTCCATTGAGCAGATTGGGCCGAGCCTCTCTGATCCGTCCCCGCCCCGCAACTAACCCCTCACCCGGCCCGGGACGGCTGGTAAAAGCGCCGTCGCGGTCCACCCTCTCCCCTTGGGAGAGGGCAGACCCACTTTGCGATGCGCTCCGTTTCTGATACCACGGAATGCGTTCTTCGGCTATACACGCTCAGGATGGCGGGAATTGGCGATTTTCGATTGGCGATTGGCGATTGCCGGTTGCTGATTGACGGCGGAGGATGTTGCAATACGAGTTTTTCAATCGGCAATCAGCCCGCCGCTGCGGGTCAATCACCGATCACCAATCGCCAATCGGCAATGAAAACCTGGTCTTTGGTTGCGGCCGTGCCGCGCTGTCCTCACTCGAGTTCCCGCTCGCCCAGAAGAAGTCGCGTGCCTCGCGGTGCGGCTGCAGTGTAGGTGGGCTCCAGAGCGTCAACGGGGCCCACCTTGCCTCGCCAAAAAGGGAAATTCCCCAGCCGTTTGAGCAACGCTGCGCCGGCTTGGTGGAGTTGGGCCTCGCTCCAAACCTCTTCCGGGAGCTTACCGGGAGTCCAAAAGTGGGGATCGGCGGGGGCGAGGGGTTCTGGCTGCGATGAATTCTCCTTAGAGGGTTCAGAATCAGAGACGCCGCCTTTCCCCGTCTTCTTCGTGGCCTGGCCATGACTCTCGCCCAAAGCCGCGACGAGCTCTTCCTGAGTCAATCCTCGCATCTTGAAGATGAGGAAGGGATCGCGCTCAAATTCCTCGCCCAGCAAGTAATAGACGGCAGCAATGTGTTTGCAAGGGTTTGACCAGTCGGGACAGGAGCAATCGGTCTCCAGGTCCTTCTGCTTGTTGGGAAAGAGCGAGAGCCCGGCCTTTTGAAACGCCTGCTCAATCTCCTGCGGCATTTGGCCCGCCAGCAGTTGCGCGGCAAAGATGGCCTGCTGCGAGAGCATCCCCGCCAGTTTTTTCCACTCGCCGGCGGTCAGGGGCTTCACCTTAATCGTCACCGCATAAGGACTAGGCCGGGAACCTTGGACCTTGGCCCGAACCATGCCTTTTTCGATTTCGATGGAAAGGACTTGGCCGCTGCGGGCGTAGGAACGTCCTCGGTTCAAGCGTGCGCCGATTTGAAAGCTCTCCAGTACGGCAATCCAGCGCTTCGCCCACCAACTCTCCCCGAAGGAGCCCCGTTTGGATTGAGCCCGGATGCCTCCCTTGGCTTTGCGGGGAATCGAGGGAGGGAAGTACCCACCACCGTAGTAATCCCACCGGCTCATGCTATGCCTCCAGCGCCTCCTTGCGGAGCGCAAAGATTTCCTTGAGTTCTGCCGTCGAAAGCTCCGTCAGCCAACTCTCGCCGGCCCCAACCACACCTGCGGCAATCTCTTTCTTCCGCTCGATCATCTCGTCAATTTTCTCTTCCAGCGTTCCCACGCAGAGGAATTTGTGAACCTCAACCCGGCGCGACTGGCCGATGCGAAAGGCACGGTCGGTGGCTTGGTTTTCTACGGCGGGGTTCCACCAGCGGTCAAAGTGGAAGACGTGGTTGGCGCGCGTCAAGTTCAGGCCGGTCCCGCCCGCTTTCAGCGAAAGGATGAAGAGGTTGGGCGCGTCCGGATGATTCTGGAAACGGTCGACCATCACATCCCGCTGTTTTTGGGGCACGCCTCCGTGCAGGAAGAGCGTTTCCTGTCCAAACGTCTCCTGGAGATGGCGCTTGAGTATCTCACCCATCTCCGCGAACTGGGTGAAGATGAGCGCTCGGTCTCCCGCCGCGAGCATTTCCTCCACCATCTCGACCAAACGCGCCAGCTTTCCGGAGCGGTCCGGGAGGGGAGAATTGTCGCCCAAGAACTGCGCCGGGTGGTTACAGACTTGTTTGAGCTTGGAGAGCGTGGCCAACACCACGCCCTTCCGCTTGATCCCCTCGGCGGACTCCAGGGCTTGCGTGGCTTCTTCTACCACGGCGGCATAAAGCGAACCCTGCTCTTTGGTCAGGGTGCAGAAGACCTTCATTTCCATCTTTTCCGGCAGGTCCGTAATGATGGCCTTGTCCGTTTTCAGGCGCCGCAAGATGAACGGCCCGGTAAGCTGGTGCAAGCGCTTCACCGCCTCCGGGTCACGCTGCGCCTGAATGGGAATGAAGAACGTCTTCTTGAATTCGGCCTGCGAGCCCAACAATCCGGGATTGAGAAATTCCATGATGGACCACAGGTCACCCACGCTGTTCTCGACCGGGGTGCCCGTCAGCGCGATGCGATAATCCGCTTTGAGAGTGTGCGCGGCGCGTGACTGCTTTGTTTCCGGGTTCTTGATGTTTTGCGCTTCGTCCAGCACCACGCCGGCCCAAGGAACCTCCTCCAGAATTCCCAGGTCGCGTTGCAGCAGCGCGTAACTCGAGATCACAAGGTCGGAACTTCTCCGCTTCCTCCTTGAAAGACTCGCCCTTGGCGCGGCTGGCGCCGTGGTGGACCATCACGCGGAGCCTGGGAGTGAAGCGCTCGGCCTCCTTGTGCCAGTTCCCTACAACCGACATGGGGCAGATCAGCAGCACGGGGTGTTGACCGTTCGAGCGCGCTTCCCGCTCCAAGAGCGCCAAGGTCTGAATGGTTTTTCCCAAACCCATGTCGTCGGCCAAGCAAGCTCCCAACCCCCATCGCCGGAGGAAGGCAAGCCACGATAGACCGCGCACCTGATAGGGACGCAATACTCCCTCGAACCCCTCGGGAGTGGGTAGCGTCTCGAGGGTGGCGCGCCCGCTGAGTTGGGCCAGCAGGTCGCCCATCCAACCAGTGGCCGTAACTTCGTCGCAATTCACCGGCATTGGCACAGCGCCCATAGCCGTTTTAAGGACCTCTCGCGCCGTCATCGCATGCGCCGCCTTGGTTTTCCAGAAATCCAATGCCGCCTGGATTTCCTCGGCGCTCAACTGCACCCATTGGCCACGAACCTTTACCAACGGAGCTTTGAGTTTCGCCAGGGCCTGGAGCTCCTCGAAGGAAAGCTGCTCGTTGCCCAGCGCCACCTGCCACTGAAAATCCATCAAATCTTCCAGTGAAAGTCCTCCACCGCCTTGCAGGGTGGGACTCTTAACATGCAGGCGAGCGCTCAGCCGCACTTTGGTGCCTTGGCGCGTCCACCAAGCCGGCAACAGAACGCCGAAACCGCTCTGCTCGAGCGCCATCGCCTTTTCAGTCAGGAATTCGTAGGCCCCAGTGGCATCAAGCTCGTAGCCTTCCGGTCGAGCTGCCCGGAGGCTGGCTTCAATGCGCGGGCAGAGCCCTGAGGCTTGCCCGAGAGATAACAATACATATTCGCGCGTCTTGAATCCGCCTTGTTTTAGTAGCGCCGACTCGCTCCCACGGGCGCTCCAGGCTTCCTTCACCGGGATTTGCAGGCTGGGGTCGTCCGCCGCTTGCAACAGGTAGCGGACATACCAATTCCCTTGGCCCTCTTGTGCCTCTGGCGCCTTGCCATCCTCTTCGCGCGGTTCCTCCAGCCGGAGGCAGAGCCGGAAAGGCGAGCGCGTGGGCGCCAACACCGGGCGTTGCCATTCGCGCACCTGGGAGGCGAATTGCTCGAGAGTCCCTTCGTCGCCCTCCAGGGCAGGGTTCCAGGAGCGGAGCGCAGCGAGCCACTGGTCGTGAACGCTCTCCAGGCCGGGCGGTCTGGCGGACCGCATACCCTCGGACAATCGTGAGGGACGAACCGAGTAACCCGAGAAACGAACCAGGTAGTCCACCACATTATCAACAAACCTTGAAAGCACTGCCCGACGAGGCGTTTCAGGCGGCGGTCCCAGCGCGGAGGTTAGCGCCCGCGCCGCAACGGGCATGGCCTCCGCAAGCTTTCTCGAGCGCTCGGCATCCGGTCCGGTGATGACTGGCTTCCAGCAGGCGCGATAGCCGCCGTTCGCCTTCTCGATACCCGGCAAGAACTGTTGCCGGGCTACCAGCGCGCCGGCAAAACGCATAGCGATAGCCCAGTAAGCCAGGTCGCTCCCGATGATCACACCGGGTTTCAAAACGGTCTTGTTGAGGCAGGCGATGAGCAGCGAGAGGCTGCACTCGGTATCCAGTGGCAGGACAGTGACAGCCCAAGGATGCAAGTTCGCCGCCTCGGAGGGCTGGGACTCCTCTGACACCAGAGGGCTCGAGGCCAGCGGCCGCCCATTCAGCGTGGGCAGCCAGGCAACTGACTCTTTGAGGTCCTTGTGGTGTGGCTTGTATTCGTAGCCTGTTTCGCGCAAGGCCTCAAGTAGTGCTCCTTTTCCAGCGCCGTAGGGCAGAGGGTCGGTGGGGGCCGTCTCCGCTTTTGGCCGACGACGTTTCGCCCGGGAAGTTGCCCCCCCAGCAGGAACCTCGCCCCAAAGCAGCAATGAACTTTCCCAGAATCCGGCGTGAAGGATGAGCATGAGAGTTGTCCGTTTCCAGTCGTCAGTTGTCAGTCGTCAGTTGTCAGTCGTCAGTTGCCGCAAACCCTCAGCCGCTGTGCCCTGACACCCGACATCCACATTTCTGTTTCCTCACTCCTGGCTTCCTGCTCGTCACTCGTCACGGGTGCGTCGGAAGAAGGGCGCTCGGGGCTGGGCCTGGGGGAATTCTGAATTATGAATTTTGAATTGCTCCCTTCCTTCTCCCCACTGCCTACTGCTTTTGAAGAGCCGCAGGTCTCCCGCAACGCGGGACGGGACCTGCGCTACGCTTGCCTCTGTCTCCTGAATCCCGACTCCTGAATCCTGACTCCTTTACCCGAGCACGGGCACAACGACGGAGCGCACGGCTCGGGAGTCGTCGCTGAGGAGAAAGTGGATAAGGCGCGCCACGTCCTCGGTCTTCACCCACTTGCAGAAGTCCGCCCTGGACATGGCGAGGCGATTGGCCTCAGTATCCATTGTTCCGGGCAGGATGCAGTGAACGTGGATGTCGTACGCCTTCAGTTCGTCTGCAAGGATTTCGCTGAGCTGGCGAACCGCCCCCTTGGAAACGGCATATGCAGCAATGCCGGCGCCGCCCCCGCACAGGATTGATCCGCTCGAGACTGTCACGATTCTGCCGAAGTTTTGACGAATCATGACCGGGACAATGGAACGTAAACAGAAAATGAGGGAGCGGAGGTTCAGGTTGAACATGTGGTCCCAGGTCTTGTCATCGGTCTCGAAGCTCTTGCCGGCCGCGAAGCCACCCGCCACGGCGACGAGGTGATCGACGCGCTGCCACTTCGACAAGACATCTGCCACCAGGCGTTCGACTTCAGGGGCCTGGATCAGATCCACTTTCGCGCCGCTGAGATTCCCACGGCGTTCGCCTGCCCGGCCTTCCAGTGCGGCCCATTCCTTCTCGGACCGGTACGTAACCACGACGCGGGCGCCAGACCGTAACAGGTCCAAAGCCACGGAACTTCCTAATGCGCCTGTGCCACCTGTAACAATCGCGACGCGATGCTCAAATTCCATGGCACCTCCTCATCTTGTTCCGAATTTCCAGCGGAAAATGATGATAGCAGATTAGAGATTGCTGGAAAAAGCTGATCGGTATGTGGTAGGCGGTAGGTGGGGAAAACATCTGGTTCTGCCTTCTGCCGGCTGCCCACTGCCTACCTTCGGTATGTGGTAGGTTGCAGATGGTAGGTGGGGAAAAGCATCCGCCCACATACGACCTACTACCTACCACATACGGGTGGGTGGGGAAAAGCCTCCCCCCCACATACCACCTACTACCTACCACATAGAAGCTGTGAAAAAATCCTCGTAGGGGCACGCCATGGTGTGCCCCTACCTGAATTTTCAATGGGTTACACAGGCCGAAATCCCCGGTTCTCGAATTTTTCACAGCTTCATACGGGTGGGTGGGGAAAAGCCTCCCCCCCACATACCACCTACTACCTACCACATACGGGTGGGTGGTAGATGGTAGGTGGGGGAAACACCTCTTAACCACTGGCTTCTCGAAGGTGAGTTCTGGTTGCGGGAGGATCAGCGCACACGACGACAGACCATCATGGCTGAGCCAACTTCTTCTTATGAAGTTTGCGACGAATATCGGGCCAGAATTCTTTCAATTCATAGCCCGCCACATCTCCCAATATCTGCTCCCACCAGATGTTGGCGCTGTCTAGGGCAGTCCGGTCTTGCGCTGGATGGTAGGCGTTGGAAATTGCTGCCGCAAGTGCGCTGCCTGCCACCTCGGAGTAGTTGAATTGTCCCTTCCCGGAGTCGCTGCGCGTGATAACGACCCGCAATGCAGCGTGACCAGCACGCCGAAAGAACCCTCCTTTACCCAACTGGTAGTAACGAGGATCTTGGTGGAGCAGTGTTGGGAAGACGGCGCCCACCATGAAGTTCTCGATGGTGGTGTCGGCAAAGGCGGCCCCGTAGCGCTTCGCATAGCCAGCAAAACCCTGTCCGTAGCTGGGATCATCATTTTCAGCCTGATTGATGAGGGCGAGAACGCCCACGTACGGGTACTGGGCGGGGTCGAACGCTCCCAAGGCCACCAGCTTGAATTTCTGCCCAGTCGTGAGCGGCGGGAGCTGTTTGGAATTCTCCACCGTCAGATAGTTTGGCAAGGCAAAGAGAAGGCGGTCATTCTTTGGGCTCTTCTGTTCCTGGATCGCGGGGTCCTTATTGTCCGCACTTTTCTCTGTCGCCTTGGATTGGCCTTGTGAAGACGTATCCGCAGGCGCCGGGTTTTGCTGCTGTGCCAAAAACTGGGAAGTTAATAATAGCGTACAAATTACAATCGCGCTAAGGACACAGCTCGGGGCCCACAGATATCGGTTGATCATCGTTGCTCATCGTCTCCCAGCTCGGGGACCTGTGCCAGGAACTTAGCTGCTGAGTTTCCGGGTTTATTGCCCCTTGACTTTGACGTGCAAATGACAAAAAGGGTTACCTGTACATCTCGCCCACCACTGCCGAAGAGGCTCCACCTCGCTGCCGGCTTCAATGTCTTCCCGCAGTTCTCTCCGGATGGCAAGCGGGTGGTTTTCGCATCCAACCGCAACGCCAGGCAGCCGCATGAGATTAATATTTTCCTGGCGGATTGGGTAGAATAACAGGAGGACTATTCCATGGCAAAACAGCATTCCCCCGCATTTCTGGCGCTCGTCCGGGACGCGAAACAACGTGTCCGCGAGACCACTATCCCAGAGTTGAAGAAAAGGCTGGATGCGAAAGAAGATTTTCGTCTCATCGACGTCCGCGAGGATCATGAATGGGCTGCCGGGCACATCCCCGGGGCAATACACCTTTGCAAGGGAATCATCGAGCGCGATATCGAAAGCCAGATCCCGGACCGGGAGGCGGAGATTCTCCTCTATTGCGGTGGTGGTTATCGCTCCGCGCTGGTCGCCGACAATCTTCAAAAAATGGGTTACAAGCGCGTGGTTTCCGTGGACGGCGGTTGGCGGGGCTGGAACGCAGCGGGATTCCCGGTCGAGAAAGAAGGCGGCTAAATAGGCGTAGACGCCCGAATCGCACACTGACACCCTTCCCCCCCGGCTAAGCTATCTGTAAACACAAGGCGGCAAGAGACGCCTCACTTCTCCCCAGCTACCTTGCCGCAATAGGGCACAGTTTCCGATATGCCGACACGTCCAAGTGATCATTCGCATTCTCTCCGAGTGGCCGACTTATCGTCAGGCGTCGGGTTGCGAAGAGCAGTCCTCAAGTGAACGCAGGTTGGGTGGCGCGCACATTCCTTTTCATAGCGTACTTCGCTTGTATGTCCTGCGGGGGGTTCCCTTTGCGGCAATACTTCTGTTAGAATCCGTGCTACGGGAAAGTTTCAGTGGCGCTCATGAAGATTTGCCACACTTGTCAACAGACCTACCCCGATGATGTCGAGTTCTGTCCGCACGACGGCGCTCGCCTTGCCGCCCCAGCCACGGAGACCGAGGCCCAGCTTGCCGCCGGACTGTCCCGCCGGTTTCGCCTTGTCCGCCGTCTGGGCAAAGGGGGCATGGGCACGGTTTTCCTCGCCGAGCAGATTGGGGTGGGTAATCGCCCCGTGGCGCTCAAGGTCTTGAACCGCAAACTTCTCGATGACCCTGACTTCCTGCAGCGTTTTCAAAATGAAGCGGGTTCCACGGGTCGCATTCATCACCCTAATGTCGTCACCATTTACGAATCTGCCCAGTCGGATGATGGCACGCCTTACATCGCCATGGAATTCCTGCAAGGTGAATCGCTCCGTGATGTCCTCAAGCAGCGTGGGGCTCTTCCCCTCGCCGAAGTGGCGGAAATCCTCCAGCAGGCGGCGGGGGGCCTGAACGCCGCCCACAGATTGGGCATCATCCACCGGGACCTCAAACCGGACAATCTCTTTTTGACACACGGGGACCAAGGCGAACTCAGTGTCAAGGTGGTGGATTTTGGGATTGCCAAGCTGCGTGAGTCCGCCATGCACACGCAGACCGGCATTGTGCTTGGTACGCCCGCCTATATGTCATTCGAGCAGGCATCGGGCATGAGGAGCGACGAGCTGGATGCTCGGTCCGACATCTATTCGCTGGGCGTGGTGGTGTACGAGATGCTCACGGGCCGCACGCCCTTCCATTCCGCCACGCCGGTTGGTTACCTGCGCATGCACATGCAGGAGGACCCACCTCCACTCCGTGCCGTTATACCGGACCTCCCCGCGCTCGCCCAAGTCGAAAGGGTGGTGATGAAGGCGCTCGCCAAGGACCGCAACCAGCGCCAAGGCTCGGTGTCGGAATTTGCCCTGGAGTTCGCACAGGCAGCCGGTACTCAGGTTGCTGCGCAGCCGGAGCCGCAACGGGAAGCCGCCAAGCCTCAGCCGCAGACCACAGTCACGCCTGCGCCCAAAACAATCGTTCCCGCTGACGTGGGCGACACAGTCGCCGCCAAAGCCGTCCCCGAAACAGCCCGCCTCCCACGGCGACAATGGCTTGGGTCCCGTTGGAAAAGAATAGGAATTATCGCTTCAGTTGTGTGGATTCTTGGAATGGGTATTTACTTCCTGAAGGCCACGTATGATTCAGATCTGCCCGCTACTACGCAAGCGATTTACAGTGACCTAATCGTTGTAGCAATTTTCGCATTCGTCCCCGTACTGCTGTTTTGGGGGTTTAGGTATCTGGTTATCTTTCTTGTGCGACGGATTACCCGAGCGGCAACAGCTCACCCTTCACGACGAAAATGGTTCGTCGCCGGATCCCTTGTCTTTCTGATGGTTGCAACGGCCGGGGGGCGGTGGTTCTATACGTCTTACTTACAGCACCCTGGTTTAACCCGGTCCAATAAAACGACACTTGCCGATGCCTACCACGTCAGAGCTTTCAGAGACGGCGCTTACATCATTGAACACAAGGGCCACCGCCTGACCGCAAAGTGCCGAGAGTCCTTGACCTATCCTGATGGCCCGGACAAACCCGGCCGACCGATGATTGACCATGATTGCATGTATATGTCCAGCTCGGTTGGAAAGAGCATAGGAGATGATCTTATGCGGCAAGAGGGCAATACATTAGTGTATTCCCCTTGGAGAGGAGTAGACACGGAGCAAACAGCAGATTTCTTAGACATTACTCACGACGAGCCAATTCAGCCAGGGTCCGGGCAGCAAGTCCCTGCCGTCGAAACTCCTGCCCCAACGTCACCGAGTCATATCGAGAGCGGAACGGATGTGGCGGACCGCCGCAATCAGGTCGACGCCGCGAAAAGGCAGGGCGACAATTATTATGAGAACGGTAAGTATGATGAGGCGATCAGCGCTTATCAGGGAGGGCTGAAGCTGGACCCGTCAAACGCCCAGCTTCTCCAGGCCCTCCGGCACGCGCAAACTGCCAAGGCGGCGGAGGAGAAATTTAATCAATAGGGGAGAAAACATCAGCATGTTGCAGCGGCGGACATTCCGAATACGAATCACACTGCCTGTAGCTCTGCTTGTCGGTGTTCTGTCTTGCGCAGTCAATGTCTGGGCGCAGGGGGTCTCGCCGCGGCCCTACTCGAAGGAAGCCATCGTCGGGCTGCTGAAGGGTGCGGTGTCGCCCAAGCGAATTGCAGTGCTGGCGCGGCAGCGGGGCATCGATTTTCAGATTACACCAAAGGTTGAAAGCGAGTTGCGCCGGGCCGGGGCCACGGCGGAACTCCTGGCCACGCTGCGGGAGGTCGCGCCCAAGCCTCCCGCACCGCAAATAGAGATGCCCCGGCGCGTCCAGGACATGCTCCCTCCTCCCGGTCTACGGACGGACGCCTGGTTTATCACGATTCCGGACTACGAAAAAACAATCGTGGGTGACGACGACTGTTATCTTGACGACTACCCTAGTTCGCCAAAGTGCAAGCATCCCATAAGCCAGGACCTCATCATTGTCCCCAAAACCGGTGCCATCTACTTAGATCCTGTCATGTGGGTTTTTTCTGAGGCTACGTTTCCCGAGAAACCGGACCGAAACCACCCGATGCGGTACCGCACTAATTTTAAGTTTTCGGTATTCATTCGGCTGATGACGAACACTAAGGTCAAAGACGGGGATTTCAAGCGGGTTCGGATCGACGCCATTGTGCCCGGCGCGGCCACGCCGACCGATCCGGACGCCTTACGGGCCCTTTCTTCTATTGGTCAGGCAGTCGCTCTCCCCGGTGGTAGGCTGGTCTTCCCGGCCATCGCCCCTACGCCGGACCTGGAGGGCCAATGGCTCCTCGACATGATTCGGCAGATCAATCGATGCGACAAAAAGTCTGTTTACGGGATTCATTGCCCTGATGAAAACGTCGTTGCGATCGAGCGGGACTTTCTGATGAACTCCCCGGCGGTTTCTCTGGCGGGCCAGTTCTACTTGGATTTGCCTGACTTCAAACCTTATCTCAAGTAGGTTCCAAGTAGATTCTGGCTGGCGTGCTGTTAGCCTATGAACTCGCCCAGTTCTAACACCCGTCAACGGGGGAAACGGTTGGCCTCTTAACGGTCCCGCACATGAAGGACGTTATGTTGCGCTATTTGGGAAGGTGATAGACTCACTCAGATGGACAACGAAACGAAAAGCAACGCCCCTGCGAGTGAGTTCACGCCCAAGGTCATAAAAGCGCACTGTCCAGATTGCGGCGGTATGCGGAACGCATACGTTCGGGGCGAACACGTGGCCGAAGGGTCAGATGACGATGGCGTGACATCGTGGAGCGACACTGGCAGGATCCTCGAATGTTGTGGCTGTTCGCGCATCTTCTTTCGCCGAGACTTTTGGTTTTCCGAGTGGGAGACAGTTGGGGAGCATCCAGTCACGGGTGAGCCGCGATTAGACGGGGGTGTGGAGACGACCTACTGGCCGGCCCCGGCCACACGAAAACCTCCCAAATGGGTCGGCAACATCGAAGAGGCTGACAGGAACTTGGGTAAGCTGCTTTCCGAGATGTATACCGCGTTGAACGATGACCTCCGCGTCCTTGCCGCGATTGGCGCACGCACGGTGTTCGACCGCTCTTCGGAACTCCTTGGCGTTGACCCTAAGCTCTCGTTCGCGCGCAAGCTCCAGGAACTCCTCAATCAAGGCAAGGTGAGCAAGGATGAGCACGTCACTCTGGACGTTCTCGTTGACGCCGGGAGCGCGGCAGCACATCGCGGGTGGCGACCGAAACCGGAAGAACTCAACACAATGATGGACGTGGTAGACACGTTCCTCCACCGGTCATTCATCCTCGGCGACGGCATCAAGAAGCTCAAAGCAGCAATTCCACCCAAGCCTTAATCTAGCCCTTCATAAAGAGACACACGAGCGAAGGCTCGCTAGGCCAAGTTCCCAGGCCCGCACGTTTCCGCAGCCGAGTGCAGGGTCATCGAAGCGGAATGCGGCAAGTTCATCTTGGTTTTGAATTCAAAAGGGTCCTTTGTGTAGTACAATGCCGTTCTAACGGAGGGTCGCATATATGGAAATTCAGCGCGCAGCCAATTTGGGCTTGATGCACCAAAAACTTGGAATCGGCTCAGATGCCCGCATCACGTTAAGATTCACAGCGAACAGCGTTGTTATTTGGGACTTGGCGACTGGGAATCAATACACGGTTACGAATGGCAATCCAAACCCGTCTGTAGCTTGGTCCCAAGTTGCTCAAAACATCAAGGACGTCATCTCAGCCTCGGACGATCAACTGAAGAAGCGTTGGTCTGAAAGTCGGCAAGATGGCTGGAGCGGCGAGCGGGAAACCATTTTCACCGAGCTAACGTATCGTGGCATCAGTACGCTCGGGCTTTGAACCTAAGGTGGGGCGGGCTGGCGCAGAGCGCATGTCTTCGCCCCACAGACAAGGCTGAATTTACCCAGGGGCGGCGGCCGCAGGGGTGGCGCAGACATTGAAGTCAATGTCTGCGCCACCCTTGCCAATGTACACCGCTGTCAAGGATTACATGAGAAATTACACTAGCAATAAATTCTCCACCCACGAGCAAGGTCGCTTCCGGGCCGCGCCGTCCAGGGGTAGTCCGCGACCGGAGCTTTCACCAGTAAGGGCAGAGCGCAAACACTGGCTACATCAACCCTTGCATCACCTGGTCGAGAACCTCTTTCGGTGGGCGCACTTTCGACTCGGGCAAAGTCGCCAGCGGCTCGTCGACGACATTCAGCAGGGTGAGGAAATTCTCCTGCTTGGTGTTCACGTAGAAGAGGCCGGTGATGATCTCACCCTTGTCGTGGGATTCTGTCAGCAAGCGAAGGGCCTCTATCTTGTTGGTGGGATCATAAGATTCGGCGAGTTTGCGAAGCAGGATGTGCGAGCCGTCGTGCATGGTGATGTCCATGGTTGAGCCGGGATCGTAATCCACCGAGATATCTTCGAAGTAGGGGACAAAGCTCACGTCGGCCAAAGGCTCGTCATGGTCTTTCACATAGCTGTAACTCTTCGTTGATCCCTCATGATCGTTAAAGGTCACACAAGGCGAGATCACGTCCAACATACAAGTCCCGTGGTGGGCAAGTGCGCCTTTCAGCAAGGCTGACAACTGCCTCTTGTCGCCCGAGAATGAACGCGCCACATAGGTGGCGCCGAGCTGGATGGCGAGCGCACAAGTGTCGATGGGCGGCAGGTCGTTCACCACACCCGTCTTGAGCCTGGAACCGATGTCGGCCGTAGCGGAGAACTGACCCTTGGTCAACCCATAAACGCCGTTGTCCTCAATAATGTATATCAAAGGCATGTTCCGGCGCATGAGGTGCACGAACTGGCCGATCCCTATGGAAGCTGTGTCGCCGTCGCCGCTTACGCCCAAAGCAATCAAATTCCGGTTAGCCAGCATGGCGCCCGTGGCAATTGAGGGCATGCGCCCGTGGAGTGAATTCACACCATAAGCGGTGCGCAGAAAATAGGCCGGGCTCTTAGAGGAGCAACCAATGCCCGAAAGCTTGGCCACACGATGCGGTTCCACCCCCATTTCGTAGCAGGCCTCGATGATGCGCTCGGAGATAGCGTTATGACCGCACCCGGCGCAGAGTGTGCTCTTGTTGCCCTTGTAGTTGGCCATCTCCAGGCCGATGCGGTTAACTTTGGCCGGCGAGGCCGGAGGAACGGTTACGGTTGCCATGTCAGTTCGGTGCCTCCTGGGAAACAATCTCGTCCGTGATGCTGCGCGCGTCAATGGGCAAGCCGTCGTAATGCCGCACGCTGCGCAACTTCTTGATGTCTTCTGCTTCCAGTTCCAGCCGAAAGAGGCCCAGCATCTGGGCGTCGCGGTTCTGGTCCACGACATAAACTCGATCGTACCGGCGGATGAAGTCGCGGACTTCCAGGGCGAACGGGTAAGCACGCAGGCGGCAATAGCTGGCCTCAATATCCTGCTCTTTCTTTAGTTGATCGAGGGCTTCCAGCACCGCCCAGTGGCTGGTACCATAAGCGATGATGCCCACCTCACGCCTGCCATTTTCCTGGATCACCGGCTTGGGAAGCTTCGCGCGGGCCGTCTCGAACTTCCGAGCCAGGCGGTCCATGTTGTTCACGTAATCGCTCGGCCGTTCGCTGTAGATGGCCTTCTCGTTGTGGCCACTGCCCCGCGTGAAGTAACCGGCCAAAGGTTCGGGCGTGCCGGGGAGAGTGCGATATCCGATTCCGTCGCCATCCACATCCTTATAACGAGCGAACCCGCCAAGGCGTCGGACATCTTCGGCGCTGAGCACCTTGCCACGCATCATGGGCTTCTCAGGGTACGGGAAGGGATCGGCCATCCAGCTATTCATCCCGAGGTCAAGGTCGCTCATGACGAACACCGGAGTCTGAAACTCTTCCGCCAAGTCGAACGCCTCGAGCGAAAACGTGAAGCACTCCTCCACGGAGCAAGGAATCAACATGATGTGCTTCGTATCACCGTGGGAGAGGAGGGCATTCTTCAGCATGTCACCCTGCGCCGTCCGCGTCGGCAGACCGGTCGAGGGTCCGACCCGCTGGATGTCGAATATGACGGCGGGAATTTCTGCGTAATAGCCGAAGCCTGTGAATTCTGTCATAAGGGAAATGCCGGGACCGGAAGTAGCCGTCATGGCCCGCGCCCCCGCCCAGCCGGCGCCCATCACCATTCCGATGGCTGCCAATTCGTCCTCTGCCTGGACGATGGCGAAGGTGGCCTTCCCGGTTTCCTTGTCCACCCGGTACCGCTTCATGTACTCGATCAACGTTTCACAGACTGTCGAAGAAGGAGTGATGGGGTACCAGGTCACCACGGTGACCCCGGCGAACATCGCCCCAAGCGCGCACGCCGAGTTGCCGTCAATAGCAATTTTCCCGCGCGTCGCGTCCATGCGCTCGAGATAGTAAGGATCTTGCTTCTGGAAAGTCCTTGCGGCGTAGTCGTAGCCGGCCTGAGCTGCATTGAAATTCAGGTCAACCGCCTTGGCCTTTTTCTTGAACTGCTTGCGCAGGGCGATCTGGATCTCTTCCATTTCGATACCCAGTAGCCGGGCGAGCACGCCATCGTAAACCATGTTTCGGACTAACTTGCGCAACCTGGCATCGGGGCAGACGGGCGCTACGAGCTGGTCAAAAGGCACCGGATAAAACACCACATCATCGCGAAGCCGTCCCAAGTTTAAGCGCTCGTCGTAAACACAGGCGGCGCCCGGCTTCAGGGCAAATACATCTTCTTCGGCGCTCTCAGGGTTCAGCGCCACCAAAAACTCGCTGTCTTTCCGGCGGGCAATGTATCCGTCCTTGGAAGCGCGAATCGTGAACCAGGTGGGCAGGCCGGCGATGTTCGACGGGAACAGGTTCTTGCCGGCGGCGGGAATCCCCATCTGGAAAATGGCCCTCAAAAGGACACTGTTTGCCGTTTGGCTGCCTGACCCGTTTACGGTTGCGACCTGAATGCTGAGATCGTTTACAACCCTTTTCTGCTCGGCAAACAATTCCCCTTCTTTCAACTCAACATGAGTGGTTGCCATAGAATTCCTTGAAATACCCCCAAATTGAAACGCAAGACAGCTCCCAAGTCTTCGCGATTACCTAAGCCTGGGCACAGGGTTTCGCAGTCCAGTGCCAGGAATGGGGAGCTTTGGTCGGCCTCGCAGTACGAAGCACATCGAGACCAACGTCCATGTTCACGCGCGGCCGTGCTGGTGTCACCCGAAACGGATCGCCCTCCCACTGTCTCTCCATTATACCAAAAGAAGGCACGTGATAATATGTCGCTTGCTCTCGGTGATGCTGTCATTTGGGATGGCATCCCTTTCGAAAAGCCAGTCATTCCCGCGAATGAAGTCAGCCTTGGACGCCCTGGGCCCGAGGGGCGAAAGGCCAGTCCCGCTTTTGGGCGGCCAAGGCGAGATATGCTGCTAATCCCGCAATGATGGTCCCGAAGGCATAGAACATATATCTCCATCCCCCGGGCTGGCCTAAAGGACTGACGAACACAAAGAACCAGCCGATTAACGCCAGAATCGCGGGAAGAGGATAAAGCCACATCTTGAAGGGCAGCTTTATTTCATGACGGTACTTGCGCACGATGAACAACCCGGTGATCTGGCCGACGAAAACCACCAGGACTCGCGCCAGAATCAAAGCAGTGATGATCTGCACTAACCCAAAGAAACTGGCGATGACACACAGCAACCCGACCAGGACAAGCGAGCGATGGGGGAACTCTCCTTGGGGGTGAAGCACTCCGAAATAGCGGAAGAACGCGCCATCCTGGGCGGCCGCGTAGGGCACTCTTGAATACCCCAGCATGAGGGCAAATACGGAGGCAAAGGCAGTGAACAGGATCATGCCTGAAATCACCAAGGCCGCCCACTGACCGTAGATTTTGCCCATGAAAACCGAAGCCACCGCGTTGTAGGCTAGCGACCCCTCCTTCACCATCACTCGCCACGGAACCACCGACACGAAACTGAAGGAGAGAAGAAAGTCGATTACGGTAACACCCAATATGGAAAGAATTACAGCGTGGGGAATTGTTCGTTCCGGACGTTTCACTTCCCCGCCTAGATAACAGACCTGGTTGTACCCGAGATAGTTGTAAATCACCAGCACGGTTCCATTTCCCAGCCCCAGTAGAAATGCCCAATTCAAGCTGAAAGCATGGGGAGGGAAATCGAATGCCAGGTGCAGGTTCATCTTCGCAAGACCGGAAACAATCACCCAACCGGTGGTCACCAGGGTGGTGATCCAGAGAATCATCATTAGCCGGGCGATATCCTGTATCTTTCGGTATAAGGAGAACATGACCAAGGCTGAAATCCCTGCCGCCAGGAACTTGATGCGCCAGGGATGCAGGGCGAGATCTCTCCAGAGGAAACTCAGGTACTGCACCATGCCGATACTTCCCGAAGCGATTTCCAGTGTGCCCGAAAAGAGAAACTGCCAGATGAACATCCAAGCCATCAGTTTGCCCCAGCGCTCGCGGCCGAAGCTGTCGCGCAGGAACACATAAGGTCCGCCCGCTCCAGGTAAAGCAGCGCCGAGTTCGGAAACCACCAGCCCGTCACAAATGGCGAGCAGCGCGCCTACAAACCAACTGATAAGGGCCTGCGGACCGCCCATCGTCGCCAGGATGGGCGGAACCGTGATGAATGGCCCGATGCCGATCATGTTCGACATATTTATGGAAGTGGCGTTCAGGATCCCGAGCCGCCGCTGCAATTGTGGCTGGGGTGTGCTTGCGGGTGTTGAATTCGAGGCCTGCAAAAAGGGTTCGGTCATGACTCCCCCTCAAGGGCTATTTGGGACCAAAGCCACATAGCATACTTCACCCCGCACCCTTTGACAAAACATCCTGATGAACGATAGTGGTGTCATTTGGCGTAGGATCCATTTCGAAACACCAGTCATTCCCGCAAAAAGCTTGCCCTGAGCTTGCCGAAGGGCGGGAATCCAGTTTGTAGACGGCGCAACTCCGAAGGTTTGCGGAGTGGATTCCCGCATTCGCGGGAATGACTGCGACTTCCAGCGCCTAGGTCTTGCAAATGGCACCACTACCTCATGAACTGGTCAAGCGAGTGGCTTACCTTGGTGACAGTCAGCAGTAGACCCCTGCTTTCGTCGGCGGGGAAGATCCGCCCGACACACGGCATCCGAAAGCCGCACCCAGTCCTTCTTCCCCACCTACCATCTACGACCTACCGTCTGGGACCTGCTCTTCCCCACCTACCATCTACGACCTACCACCTACCAGACTATAACTACCTGTGTTTTCAACAAGATTCCCGCTGTTGACAGCTAACTACCTTTGTTTTCTATAACATCCCAGCTTTGCTCCCGCCTCTGGAGAGCCGACCCTTTGTTTTCATAGACATTCCCGCGTCGTTCGTTCACTTTTTAAACTCACTAGATTTTTCTTCCCCTATCGGCGCTGACATCTTGTCCAGGGCCGCCATGCCTGCCAGGAGCCCTCTCAATCCCGCCTCCCTCGAATGCAGTAGGCAGTCGGCAGTAAGCAGTCGGCAGTAAGCAGCAGGCAGTCGGCAGCAAGCAGCAGGCAGTCGGCAGCAAGCGGTAAGCAGCTCGCAGTGGCGAGAAGCAATTAAGGAACCCACAAACCATCATCCACAATTCAGAATTCACAATTCTTCTTCCACAACCCCACTTACTATCCTAGCCTATCGTGTTCCGCCTGTCAAGAGACACAGAGTCCGTTTCCGCTGTCTGGTCCGAACTTACCTCCGGCGGATTCTCGCGAGAGATCCTTCCCCGGTCCGCCGCGAGGGGTCTTGCGCATCAGGCTGGATGCGGAATTGAGGGCGAGTTGTTGTTGGGCCAGGGGCAGTTTGCTGAGTTGATCGAGGGTTTGTTTCTTGATCGAAACCATCATTTCTGTACTTCTCCGGCACGACACAAACGGCACTCCCGCCACCCACCGTAGGCAGCCCTGGGGAAGGGAGCGGCCTGAATGGGCCAATAAAAACAAAGGCCAAGACAAGAAGACCATTGACGCCGCCACCCCCTTCTGAGCGAGGCTAGCCGGAGAGCGCTACCCGTGGTATCAGAAACGGAGCGCACCGCAAAGTGGGTCTGCCCTCTCCCAGTGCTGACCCATGCTGCCCTCTCCCAAGGGGAGAGGGTGGACCGCGACGGCGCTTTCACCAGCCGTCGCGGGCCGGGTGAGGGGTTAGTTGCGGGGCGAGGACGGATCAGGCAGGCTCGGCCCAAGCTGCTCAATGGAAACGAGTAATGCGTCGAGTTTCTGGAGAGGTGCACCCAGGGTCGCGTCAAAGTCCCTGAAGGGTAACATCCCAAAGCGGCTCTGCCGCCTGCTATGCGGAAGGCCTCTGGCTTTCCGGCGCAGACCGTTTCCCTTCTCCCCCTCGGCTCGGCTGGAAGGCTGAGCCTTCCAGCCGAGCCGAGGGATTAGTCAGGGCGGAAGCCCTCGGAAAATCGAAGCCTCTCCGCACAGCAGGCGGCAGAGCCGCTTTTCTCTCGACTTTGACGCATCCCTGGATGCACCACCCTTAAGGTTGTGATTCCCTTCATTTGCGGTAGAATCACGCCATGGATTCTTCTTAGTCCACGGCAGCCTTGCGGGGTCGCAATGAGATTCCGAAAAACGCTGACTCTTCTCATGCTGGCGATGGGGTGGTCTTTGCCCTACGAGTGCCGAACGCTGCACTTGAAGAGCCGCAGGTGCAAAGAAGGGGAAGTGCGCTGTTAGCTTTCCCTCGCGCAAATCACAATCATAGGGATAGAATTAGAGAACAATGCCGACGGTTCACAGGTGAGGAGTTGGTATGAGTTCTTTGGCCGTTGAAGTCCAGGAGCCACGGGGTAAATCGGTGAAGGTGAGCGACGAAGAGCTAGCGGTTGATCTGGTGGATGGGCGGACCATTATGGTGCCTCTTGCATGGTTCCCCCGTCTTTGGCATGGGACGCCGCAGGAACGCAATCATTTCGAAATCTTCGGAGACGGCGCCTACATCCACTGGCCCGATCTGGACGAAGATCTGACCGTTGCCGGTCTGTTGGCGGGGCAGCGCTCGGGAGAGACCCCTCAATCTCTAAAGAAATGGCTGGACTCTCGAAAGGCGCGAAGTAAGCGGCGGGGATGACACACGAGATCGCGGCGGCTTACGCCGACGAAGACGCCGCCCAACATTTGAGGATGTAGCGCAGGGTTCGCTCCTTCTTGTCAACGCTGATGGGGGATTGACCCAATGACGACTCGAATCACACGTATTACGTCGCCAGAAGCCAGAGAGTTAGAGAAGAAAAAGGCCGAACTGGCAAGTCTGGAAGCGAGATTAGCCGAACGTGAGTTGGATTTGGCGACTCTTCAGGCCGAACTGCACAGCTTCGAGGGAACCTACTTGCGCATCGTGGGCTCCCGACTCGCTGAGTTGGATGAAATTGAAGCTCAGATTGCGGAGGCTGCGGCTCGCAACAAGCCGAAAGACCGGCAAGCACGAGAGCGAGCGTCGCAAGCCCGCGCCGAAGCTCGAGAATCGGCCCAGGCCGTGGAAGCTGAACAAGAGGCAGGCAAGCGGGAACCATTCTTGCCATCGGAGAATCTGAAGAAACTCTACCGTGAGGTTGCCAAGCGTATTCATCCCGACCTTGCCACCGACGAAAGCGAGCGCAAGCGCCGACATGAATTGATGGCTGAAGCAAACCGCGCCTACGCGGAGGGCGAGGCGGCTCGCTTGGAGGCAATCCTCCGCGATTGGGAATCCAGCCCAGAATCTGTGAAAGGTGAAGGGCCGGGAGCCGAACTCGTTCGCGTCATACGCAAGATTGCCCAGGTCGAAGATCGGCTGAAGGCGATTGATGCAGAAATTGCCCGGCTGGAGAAATCCGACCTCTACCACTTGAAGAACCGAGTGGATAAAGCCGAGAAGGAAGGGCGTGACCTCTTGGCTGAGATGGCAGCACGGGTGGACCAACAAGTTGCGGAGGCACGAGGACGATTAAGATCGACAACGGGACACGGGGCTACTTAATGAGCGAGGACGATAATCAGGTTCCAAGTGCTCTTGTTGCCGTGGGCACCAAGGCCCTTGCGGTAAGGTCGGCAGCCCTTATAAAGCGAGGACTGGCTTTGGCCAAGAGCCTTCCTCGGCTCGAATCCGGGCTACGTGCGGAGCCCGAACCCAGCAAGGAACAGTTGGAGCACGCGATACGCTTCCTGATGGGCATTGACCAGGACGGGACAGAACAGGACGGGGCAGAATCAGAGGCACATGCTTCACTCGGCTTTGAGTTGCTGGAAAGCAACCCGGAAGAAGCAATCCTGCAATTTCGTGAAGTGATACGCCTGAACCCCAATAATGACGTGGCGCACGCCAACCTCGCGTTCGCGCTTGCGCAGAAGGGCGACGTGGACGGGGAGATCGCGGAATACCGCGAGGCGCTGCGCTTGAACCCGAACCTTGCCTTGGCGCACAACGGCCTCGGCAGTGCGCTCGGAAACAAGGGCGACACGGACGGGCAGATCGCGGAATACCGCGAAGCCCTACGCCTCCACCCGAACTCCGGCTACACCCATTACAATCTTGGCTACGCTCTTGAGCACAAGCACGAGCCCTGGGCTGCATTGCAGGAATACCGCGCGGCCTACGAACTCAACCCTCAAAACCCTGACTACAGAAAGGCCTACGAGCGCCTCGCGAAAAAGTCGAGCCAGTAACACCGTCCCGCGATACGCTTTCACACTCTTGTGGCGCTTGGGCACTGCGCAGAATGGCCCGCCAGCGCGCCAGGATGCCAGCACTGCGAGTTGTGTCCGGCTCGTGGTCCGCTTGCTTGTGGCGTTCATCCGTTGCGAGTACAATTTCGGTGAGTAGGTGGTCAGGTATGGAGGCAGCACATGAAAACATGCGCACGTTGGACTGTGATTGCAGCCGCACTGCTGCTCTTAAACACGTCTGCGTTTGCGAAGGACAAAAAAATCAATCAGACCGTTCCTCCGGCTCCACTGCCGACGCAAATCATCACGGCACAAACTGTCTTTATGTCGAAAGGGCAAGGGAGTGACCCGTACCTCAAAGGCGGTGCCGAATACGCATTCGATGTCTTTTATTCGGAGGTCAAGAATTGGGCAAAATACCGGATCGTCGGCTCGCCGGATGAGGCGGACTTGATCTTTGAGCTTTCCTACTCAAGTCGGAGCGTGGCAACGCGCGTGTGGAGTACAACCGACACCTACACCGGGGCAACCCAAGTGCACAGCCGACGGCTGATGGATCCCCGGGTTACCTTCACGGTGTATGACCGTAAGACTAGGTTTTCCTTATGGTCGGCGCAAGAGTCGCGGGATACCGCCTTTCGGCGGAAAAATCGACAAAAGAATCTGACAAATACGCTGCATGAGATGGTACAGAACTTTAGAAGCCGCGTTGAAGCTTCCGGTTCGAACTAACGCAGTGGGATTGCTGAATCGCATTACCGCTCACCGGGCAGCCCTCCAAAATAGCCCGCGGTGCTCGTTTGCTGCAACGTACACGCAGGGAGACGGGTCAAGCCATGCTCGCCCTTGGGCGCG
Organism: Terriglobia bacterium; assembly: GCA_050008675.1. Lineage (GTDB taxonomy): Bacteria > Acidobacteriota > Terriglobia > UBA7540 > UBA7540 > CAVROP01. The sequence continues at coordinate 7,723 of JBEKME010000010.1, read as the reverse complement.
GAAAGGTCAAGAATGCCAAAATGATGGGTTGGTAACCTTGCTCGTTTGGTTCATCCTGGCGATGGACATGGAAAGTTATTTGCGATGCTCAAATCCTATATCGACGAAAGCGGGATACATAAGAATCAATGCGAATTGTGTTGTGTGGGGGGTTATTTCGGAAGTGAATCGCCTATGGCCCACTTCGAACGGCAATGGGATAAAATACTCAATCGGTTCGGAATTGAAGAGTTTCATGCAAAGAGATTTTGGGCGCGAGATTCGCAAGGAAACCGGGTTAAACCTTACGAGAATTGGACTGAGGAGAAGGCGGAGAAATTTATCAATGCGCTTCTTACAGAGATCATGGAACATAGGATTTTCCCGATTGGTGCAACGATCCTAAAGAGCGCCTGGGATGCACTCGGAGAAGACGAAAGGATTTTTTTAACTGGTGGACGCTATCGCAAAAAATGGATTAGATCAGGCGCAAAAAGCAAGCCCTACTTCTTAGGGTTTCAAATGGCCATCTTAGGACCGGCTCTCCGCTGTCCTATCGGCGATAAGGTACACTTTGTATTCGATCTGAATGACCAACTTAAAGGGCATGCCCTTAACCTCTATGAGCTTTTAAAAAACGATCCATCTCTATCGGTCCGGGATCGACTAGGCGAGCTATCATTCCCTACGAGCCTAGAGGCTAAGCCGCTTCAAGCAGCAGACCTACTTGTTTATAAAATGTATAAATATGGAATTGAAAAAGTCTCCAACCCTCGGACTAAGTTTGATTATATTCTGGATAGAGCCATGAAGAACCTTAAGAGCCCAAAGGATTGGCCATTCTTCAATGCGGAAGGATTTAAAAACGCTCTTAAGTCACCTAGATTTCTGCTGATTAAGAATGAAATAAATGCCAAAACCGGGAAACAAAATCCGAATCCCGCTGCCCGAGAAGGAGGCCCTCTCACTCCTTCTCAAGGTGAAGCCTACCGCCGATATGCCCCGGCAAGGAAAGCAGAAGCCGAAGGCTAAGCGGTCAGAGTAGACGCACCCAAGCGACCCCCACCACATTCCTATAGCCATACTTTGTGAAGTGTGTAACTCCGGAAATTTTCATCAGATTATGGCTGGAGGTGTTCTTGAAAACCAGCAGGAAATGGTAGAAGCGAACTGCCCCTTCACCTTACAAAATGGCATTCATTTGCCCGTGTCATGCGGGCCGCAGAATCCTCTTGACTTGGTAAAACCTGTGATATGTTGTAGTATGGGCAGAGAAATAACATGGCTGAAGTTACTACCCTGACGAGAGAAAATTTAACCAGCAAGACAGTCCTGAGGAGAGCCCCTACACCGGAAGGAAAGAAGGGGGCATATTGGGAGGTCCGCTGTGCTGACTGCGGCACCCTAAGTGTTCTTCCGAGTTATCTCCTCAAGCCAGGTGCAAAATCCAGGTGCAAGCCATGCAGAGATAAGGCTGCCCAAGAAGAAATCACGCAACCAAAACTATGCCCGTTGCATGACAATGGGACTGGAAAGGTCCTTCCAGCCTCAGAGTTCTATATCGACAAGGGGCATGGAAGAGTGTCCCTCAGTACCTATTGTAAGGAATGCACAAAAACCCTCAGGCAAGAGACGTTGAAAGCAGCCAAAAGCGGAGAAAGTGCCAACGCTGATGCGTGGCGTGATGCACACGGCTCCCCCATGAGGTTGGACAGGTTCTACGTCTATACATGGATTCGGTGGAACGACCAGACCTTCACGGCAGGTACCCCTTATTACGTGGGTAAAGGACAAGGGACCCGTGCCTTCGACAAGAGAAACCACCATGTCCCAGTCCCCCCTGACTGCAAGTACGTCCTGATTGAAGAACGCCCTGATGAGGCATCAGCCTTCGCCCGTGAGAAAGAATTGATTGCTCAGTACGGAAGGATTAGCATAGGGACTGGCTGCCTGAGGAACTTGACAGATGGCGGAGACGGACCCTCTGGATGGAAGCACTCTGAGGCGACTCTGGCGAAGCTGTCGGATGCCAAAAAAGGAAAACCAGGAAACAGTAGGGGTACGAAATGGTCACAAGCATCCCGTGATAAGCTGTCGGCTTCAAAAACGGGTAAGAAATTAGGTCCCCACCGAGAAGAAACTAAAGCCAAGATAAGAGCCTCGAATGTGGGTAGGAAGCATGCTCCAATGCCGGAAGCAGCTAAAGCCAAAATCAAGGCTGCCAGGAGCGGTATACCCCCTTCACCCCAGGCCATAGCCGCAGCAGCGGCGGCACATAGAGCTACACCGAGTCCTCTGATAGGCAGAACGAGGCCAAAGTTCTCCACCGAGTGGACAGACAACCTATCGGCTGCACATAGGGGCAAGAAACAGTCCCCAGAGACTATCGCCAAACGTGCGGCTGCTCAGACCGGTGCTAATCATTGGAGACATCGTGCTTGGGCGTTATTTCTTTCTCCACTCCCCTTTGCATTGCCCGCCGCTTCCATCGTCTTCTAAAGCACTCCCCACTGCCACGTCCTCCCCCTCCTGACCTTTCGCCAGCGTGCCAAAAAACGAAATATGGACCCCCTTAGCGGGGTAGGCACGGTCACTGCTTTTGTGACCGTTGGCTTCTCCTTCGTGGCACGTCAGCAACCCCACCCCCTTGTTGAAAAGCGAGTAGCCCACTCGTGATATCATGTAGTGGAGGGCCCCCAAAGGGCCGGAATGGGTGCAGCGATGACGATCAAACTCAAACCCGAACAGGAACGGATCATACAAGCGGAGATCGAGAGCGGTCACTTCCGCAGCCCCGATGATGTGCTCGATCATGCCTTGGCCGCATTGAAGGAGAAAGGGCACAGCCGCAAGGGCGCAACGCGACGGAAGAATCTGGCGCAGTTCCTGATGGAGTCTCCGTTGGCGGGCGCAGAGTTGAACCTGGAGAGGCAAAAGGACTACGGCCGCCCCATTGAGCTATGAGTGGGTTCCTGCTCGATACCAACGTGATTTCCGAGTTCAATCGGCGCGGCGAGCCAGACCGGCTGGTGAGACAGTGGCTGGAAGCCGCCGACACCGATTCTCTTTACACCAGCGTCCTGACCCTTGGAGAAATCCGCTTCGGAGTCGAGCTTCTTCCTCCCGGTAAGCGGCGTACCCAGTTGGAGCAATGGCTTGATCGGGACGTGCCGGAATGGTTCGAAGGCCGAATCCTGCCGGTCGATCAGTCCATTTCAGATCGCTGGGGCTTCGTTCGCGCCCAGGCACAGATGAAAGGGCGACCGCTTTCGGTCATTGACGCCCTGCTTGCCGCAACCGCCCTCCAACACAACCTCACTATCGTGTCACGCAACGTGAGTGATTTCGCGGTGGTCGGACTCGCCGTGGTTAACCCGTGGGAGTCCCCGCTCCCATGAAGGGGTAGCTTTTCCTTCGATGACGAACCCGCGGTCAATTCCCAAGACGAATTGACCGTGGCTACCCTCGGGTCACAGAACCTCAGGCAGCGTTCCAACTGCAATCTGTGCGCTTGTAACTTCCCACCTTGCGCAACTCGATCACCAAGCGCAAGGCGTCGTTAACGGCTCTTTCACTGCGAAAGGCCTTTCAGACATCGGGGTCCGCCCTGGTAGCGCAGGGCCCGCGGTCCGGCCCTGCGGCTTTTCCAGCGGTGCGGGTTGTTGCCGCGCCGCCAACAAGATAATCCGAATTATTATCGGCCACGCCGCGCAACCCGCGGCACGGTGGAAGAACCGCAAGGCTGGAGAGCGAGCCTTGCGCTACCTCTTTTCTTGCGTGCCTCGCCGGGCAGCGGCTGGCCACGGTCAGCGCTCTCGTCTCCGTAGGCTTTTTCTTCGATGACGAACCCACGGTCAATTCCAAAGGCGAATTGAGCGTGGCCACCTCCGGGTCACACAACCTCAGGCGCCGTTCGAACTGTAATCTCTGCGCTCACTGCTTCCCACCTTCCGCAACTCGATCACCAAGCGTAAGGCATCGTGAACGGCTCTTTCACTGCGAAAGGCCTTTCAGACATCGGGGTCCGGCGTGGTAGCGCAGGGCCCGCGGTCCGGCCCTGCGGCTTTTCCAGCGGTGCGGGTTGTTGCCGCGCCGCCAACAAGATAATCCGAATTATTATCGGCCACGCCGCGCAACCCGCGGCACGGTGGAAGAACCGCAAGGCTGGAGAGCGAGCCTTGCGCTACCTCTTTTCTTGCGTGCCTCGCCGGGCAGCGGCTGGCCACGGTCAGCGCTCTCGTCACTGTGGGCTTTCCCTTCGATGACGAACCCACGGTCAATTCCCAAGACGAATTGGCCGTGGATACCTCCGGGTCACACAACCTGAGGCGCCGTTCGAACGGGTGAATGCAATCACGAGATGTAGGGGTAGGGCTTGCCCTACCCGGCGTTCCGCAGGGTGAATGCGGAACCGGGGGACGGCAAGCCGTCCCCCTACACCTTGCGCAACTCGATCACGGCGTAGGGGCTGGCTGGCGCAGACGGGGGGCTTTTTGCGTCTTCGCCAGCCCTCCATTCGTGATAGCATAAAGTGAAGTGTGCCGAAAGGGCCGGAATGGGGTGGAGCGATGACGATCAAACTCAAACCCGAACAGGAACGGATCATTCAAGCGGAGATTGAGAGCGGCCACTTCCGCAGCCCCGACGAAGTGCTCGACCATGCCCTCGCCGCATTGAAGGAGAAAGGGCACAGCCGCAAGGGCGCAACGCGACGGAAGAATCTGGCGCAGTTCCTGATGGAGTCTCCGTTGGCGGGCGCAGAGTTGAACCTGGAGAGGCAAAAGGACTACGGCCGCCCCATTGAGCTATGAGTGGGTTCCTGCTCGATACCAACGTGATTTCCGAGTTCAATCGGCGCGGCGAGCCAGACCGGCTGGTGAGACAGTGGCTGGAAGCCGCCGACACCGATTCTCTTTACACCAGCGTCCTGACCCTTGGAGAAATCCGCTTCGGAGTCGAGCTTCTTCCTCCCGGTAAGCGGCGTACCCAGTTGGAGCAATGGCTTGATCGGGACGTGCCGGAATGGTTCGAAGGCCGAATCCTGCCGGTCGATCAGTCCATTTCAGATCGCTGGGGCTTCGTTCGCGCCCAGGCACAGATGAAAGGGCGACCGCTTTCGGTCATTGACGCCCTGCTTGCCGCAACCGCCCTCCAACACAACCTCACTATCGTGTCACGCAACGTGAGTGATTTCGCGGTGGTCGGACTCGCCGTGGTTAACCCGTGGGAGTCCCCGCTCCCATGAAGGGGTAGCTTTTCCTTCGATGACGAACCCGCGGTCAATTCCCAAGACGAATTGACCGTGGCTACCCTCGGGTCACAGAACCTCAGGCAGCGTTCCAACTGCAATCTGTGCGCTTGTAACTTCCCACCTTGCGCAACTCGATCACCAAGCGCAAGGCGTCGTTAACGGCTCTTTCACTGCGAAAGGCCTTTCAGACATCGGGGTCCGCCCTGGTAGCGCAGGGCCCGCGGTCCGGCCCTGCGGCTTTTCCAGCGGTGCGGGTTGTTGCCGCGCCGCCAACAAGATAATCCGAATTATTATCGGCCACGCCGCGCAACCCGCGGCACGGTGGAAGAACCGCAAGGCTGGAGAGCGAGCCTTGCGCTACCTCTTTTCTTGCGTGCCTCGCCGGGCAGCGGCTGGCCACGGTCAGCGCTCTCGTCTCCGTAGGCTTTTTCTTCGATGACGAACCCACGGTCAATTCCAAAGGCGAATTGAGCGTGGCCACCTCCGGGTCACACAACCTCAGGCGCCGTTCGAACTGTAATCTCTGCGCTCACTGCTTCCCACCTTCCGCAACTCGATCACCAAGCGTAAGGCATCGTGAACGGCTCTTTCACTGCGAAAGGCCTTTCAGACATCGGGGTCCGGCGTGGTAGCGCAGGGCCCGCGGTCCGGCCCTGCGGCTTTTCCAGCGGTGCGGGTTGTTGCCGCGCCGCCAACAAGATAATCCGAATTATTATCGGCCACGCCGCGCAACCCGCGGCACGGTGGAAGAACCGCAAGGCTGGAGAGCGAGCCTTGCGCTACCTCTTTTCTTGCGTGCCTCGCCGGGCAGCGGCTGGCCACGGTCAGCGCTCTCGTCACTGTGGGCTTTCCCTTCGATGACGAACCCACGGTCAATTCCCAAGACGAATTGGCCGTGGATACCTCCGGGTCACAGAACCTCAGGCGCCGTTCGAAGGGATGAATGCAATCACGAGATGCCGGGCTTGCCCTACCCGGCATTCCGCAGGGTGAAGGCGGAACCAGGGGGCGGCAAGCCGTCCCCTTACAGCACAAGGCCTTGCAGAGATTGGGGTCCAGGAAAACGAGATTGGTTTCCGCCACGCTTGCTTCTCAGTGTCAAAGACGCACGACGGACAGTCCAGGAACATCCCCAAAGTGGCGAACATTGGACGTCCCTACGCTGTAACCAAGTTCGAGTGCGGTCACTCCGATTAAGAGATCAGGAAGGGCAAATTTCAACCCTTGCGCCTGATTCTCGCCATCGAGTTGGCCGGCGCGGAGAGCGATCGCCACCGTGACCGGGTAGACGGGCATCGCACTGATCAGCTCTTCGATGAATTTTTGGCGCTTCAATCGTCGTTGTGGAGTGTTCGCGCGAGCTGCTCCGTGGGCCAACTCGATTAACGTCACCACCGAGATGCCAAGCTCAATTTCCCCGATGTTTTCGCGTATGGCGGTCAGAATCTGGCGAGCATTCTTGCCCTGACGTTCCGCAGCGATTAAGACACTGGAGTCGAGGATCAGTCCCATGTGGGCGGGTTCAGCGGCTCACGACGGCTATCAACGGCCGCCGCTACGTCCCGGGCAAAGTCCGGGTCGACGGTAGCGGTCGAGCCCTCGGGAAGCAGCGCGATGCATTCAGATATCGTGCGGGGCACGGGTTCGGCGGGATGGAGAACCGCCACGGGCCGCATTCCATTTTCAATGATGACTTCCGCCCCGGCACGCACGTGTACCAGGAGCGTCGCAACATTGGTCACGGCGGCTTCCTCTTCCGAGATGTGGATCACGTGTTTCCCCATGCTTAGATTATACACCCTCGCCAGTGCGTACGGGAGTTCGTGAATCTCCAGGACGTGAGAGGGAAAGTGCAGTCTTACCAAGTCCTTTGCTGGACCGAATGAGCTCTTCCTTCGATGACGGAACCACGGTCATTTCCTAAGACGAATTGACCGTGGCTACCTCCTGGTCTCACAACCTCAGGCGCCGTTCAGGTGCCGACCTAAAGGTCGGCGCTACGCGGGCTTGCAGCTCCCCACCTTGCGCAACTCGATCACCAAGTAGGGGTAGGGCTTGCCCTACCCATCCTGGTTCGCCGGCAATGCGCACCGAGGGGGCGGCAAGCCGTCCCCCTACTGCGAAAGGCCTTGCGGAGATCGGGGTCCAGGAGAACGAGATTTGTACCCGCCTGGTAGCGCTTCGCGTACTTGCCGCGCACGCCTCTCTTGGGGTCAGGCGCGCGCGCCGCGCGGCACGGCGTTCATCGCAGGCCCTTTGACTCCGCCAATTGAGGTATGATGTACGAAGGGGGCGCTGATGAATGGCATCGTGCAAGAAAAGGTCAAAGATCTGGTGGCGCTATGCAACAACCGAGGGGTGCGCCGCCTAGCCGAACTTTCGCAGTTGAGGGGTCATTGAGGCAGTAAGTGTTGTGTTTTCAGCAAAGCGGTCTCGAAGGTCTACACTACATTTTCAACTCCAGTGTGGCCGCCGAGTCCTGTTCCGACGCCT
>JBEKME010000001.1:0-237846 GCA_050008675.1 Terriglobia bacterium | reverse complement strand
CCCAAGACCTGCTGCGGGCTTCTGACACTGCGCTCTTCCGCGCCAAGAGCGAGGGGTGCGATAGAGTGCGATTGCACGGGCAGGCCTCTGAGCCGGCCACCGGGAATTGATCCAGTCAAGCGATGTGCAGCTTATCTCCCGGAAACGGGTTGACCACTCTTTCCTTCTATTTAAGATAGAATGCTCGCGGCGAAGAATAACATGAAGAACGCCCTACTTAAGGGAGTCGACTCGACGTGCAAGGCCACACACCTGGTGTTCAATTTGGACAGTGTCGAGCCGATCCGCTAGAGACCCCGAAAGGTGACTCGCCTCCGAAATCCCCAGTTAGAACGGGATCTCCTGTTCCGCGCGCACGCCGCGAGCCTCATTGAACGGGTTGTCGCCCTCATCGACAGGCTCCGTGGGCTTCGCAGATTCAGCAACCTTTGCGCTGTTTCCGTTCTTTGGCGCTCGATCCAGAATCTGCATCTGGTTGGCCACGACTTCGATTGTCATTCGCTTTTCGCCTTCAGGGCGTTGCCATTTCCGAGTCTGCAATCTGCCCTCGATGTAGACGTGGCGACCCTTGACAAGGTATTGACCGCACACTTCTGCCAAGCGGCCGGAGCAGACGATCTTAAACCACTCCACCCGCTCCCGGCGAGCGCCTTCTGCGTCCTTCCACCTCGCGTTGAGCGCAAGGCTGAACGTGCCGATGGGCTTGCCTTGCGAATTGAACTTAAGTTCCGGCGCCTCGCCCAGAAATCCAATCAGAATGACTTTGTTCACACATTGGCACACGAGTTGTGTCCTCCTTCCTCATCGAAGCGGAACTTGCGGCCAATCCGGTCATTAACGAGTACGTCCATTTGAGCGGCGACGCTGGCCATGCCGTCCCGCACAAAGCCACGGACCAGTGGCATGTTTCGCAACGCATCCGTGCTGACGCCGTCCAGCAGGGATCGTGCCTTCTCGACCTGCTCCTTCAAATCCTGATCGTCAACCACATTGCGGAGGTCGAACGTGGCCAGGAAATCGCGAAGCTTCTGCACGGTCGATTCCCGCAGACGCTGCGGCTTGCCATCGGCCTGGTCGGATAGCCGCTCGCGCAGGTGATTGACCATCTCCAGAAGTGAGGCCCGCATAACCTGCTGGATCTCGGTACAGGCTTCGGACATCGCCACGACTGCCTTTTCCCGTTCCTCTTCGAAGAATCGGGCTGAGATCTCCCGAAGCTGTTCCGGCACGCCATAGCTAACGTATTGCCAAGTGAAGGTGAACCGAGATCGCACGTCATCCACCGGGGGATAATCAGTTGGGTTATAGAGCGTGCGCAGTCGTCCTGCGGCCTCCCGGCACAGGCGCGGATACGCAGTGAGAAAGGACTCCACCAGCTCACCTCGTTTATCCTTGAACTCGCGCAGCTTCTCCTCCACCGTCTCTACCAAGCAGAGCGGCAGTAGGTGAATGCCGACATCGAAGGGCAAGCACATGTCGTACAGGAAATGCCGGACGTCGCCATCAAGCGCGCGGATGGCTTGCAGTTCCGGTGAGTCGAGCAGAGTCTTCGAGACGCGGATTAGTGCCTTGTCGGCATCGACTTCAACCTGGGACGAGCTGACCTTCCGAGTGTTGCCCAGCAAACCGAGGTGAACTTTAATGAAGACCGTTTGCTTGGCAAGCTCATTCTCCGAGCTTTGAACGTTCAAGATTGGCGCTGCTGTTGCCATTTCATCCTCCTTTGTGTAGTGGGAACTCTTCAGATCGCCTCTTCAACATCTCCATTTGCTTCTCGCGGGCGGCGTGAGTAGAATGCCTAACCATGAGACACACTTGCCTGCAAGTACTAACCGGATTGTTTTTGACGGGGGTAGTGATGGCCGCCGCGCAAACCGCCAAGTTTGAGAAAGTCGGCAGCATCGAAAGGCTCGACCCCGCGGTCGATGCGATCCTGCCAGCGGACGCCGCGATCGAAAAAATAGGGGACGACTGCAAGTGGACCGAGGGCCCCATCTGGGTGCGCGGTGGATACCTCCTCTTCGCCGACATCCCCAACAACTGCATCATGAAGTGGACCCCCGATGGTCGGCTCAGCGTGTTCATGCAGCCGAGCGGCTATACGGGAGCCGAGCCGTTCAAGGGCATTGAACCGGGATCAAACGGAATGACGATGGATGCGAGGGGCAGGGTCACAGTCGCCGGGCACGCCGCGCGCAACGTCTGGCGGTTCGAGTCGCTGAAGAGCAGCGCCCCGCATAGCGGTTTTAAGGTCACCGTGCTCGCCGACAAGTATCAGGGCAAACGACTGAACAGCCCCAACGATCTAGTTTACAAGTCGGACGGCTCGCTCTACTTCACCGACCCGCCTTATGGCCTGGAGACGCAGGCTGATAATGATCCGAAGAAAGAGCTGACGTTCAACGGAGTTTTCCGGGTTCGCGATGCGGTCTCCCACCCGCCCGGCGCGGCTCCCGATCCGGGCACGGTGGATCTGCTGATCAGCGACTTGACGCGGCCTAACGGGATCGCCTTTTCGCCGGATGAGAAGGTTCTCTATATTGCAGTCTCCGACCCGCAGCGAAAGGTCTGGATGCGCTACGACGTGCGTCCGGACGGGACCGTGACCAACGGGAAAGTCCTGCTGGACTCGACGTCGTCGCCTGGAGAAGGAGGACCCGACGGTATCAAGGTCGACCGCAAGGGGAACATTTATGGGGCCGGACCCGGCGGGGTCTGGATCTTCACCCCCGAGGGCAAGCACCTCGCTACCCTCAGAATCGGGGAGAAAGTCGCGAACTGTAACTGGGGCGACGCGGACGCCAAAACCTTGTACGTTACCGCCAGCACCAGCGTTTACCGGATTCGGATGAAGATCGCCGGCATCCGGCCATAGAGGAATCAAAGAGTCCAAGGTCGAAGGTCGAGAGTGAAAAAGCGGGTTCAGACCTCTGATTTCGAGGGTGGCATGACGGTAAGCGGCCCATCCAGATCTCGCATGACGCGTCGCCGGGGCGCTGGTGGGTTCTCCTGGTACTGGTAAACGCCCGGTGTCGAGGCGCTGATAAACTTCCCCGACGCCATCTGGCGCAGTGTCTTGACCTGCTCTGCCGCGGATCGTGATACCGGCACAATATATCGAGAGGCGTGAGCGAGAGACATTCCCAAGCGGTGCGCCTTGCGGCAGCATTCCTTAATTTCAGCCCCTGTCCAGCCTTCGTCGTCCGGCAACTCACCTGAGACACCGTACTTCTTGAGGTAAATCTGCCAGATAATCTCGCGTTCTTCTTCAGTGGGCAGGTCGAAGAAGAATGTGCCCAGCGTGAAGCGCCTCCGCAGTTCTGGGGGAAGGCTTGCGATGGAATTACACGTCGCGATGAAGAGCATGCGGCCTTGTGAGACGGCATCAATGATCTTGAGGGCAGTGCGCAGCCGGTCAGTAGAGGCACCTACCAGCGAGCTTTCCATCGCGGCCAGATCGAATGCAATCGTTGGAATGCCCGCCGTATTACCGGTGGCTTTGGCTATGGCGCTCTTTGCCGCGCCGGGTGGACCAATCAGCACCACGCCATCCGCCTCACGATCCTGCATGTAGGTCAAGATCGTCCCCGTCATTTCCGTCTTGACGCCAGAGAGGTCGGTGCCCGTTCCCGCGAACGCCTTCTCGATCTCATCAATGAAAACGATGACGCGCGGAGAATCGACTCCTGCGAGCACTGCACGCAGGAAACCCTTGACGTTCTCGACTCCGCCAATGTCCTCAAAGGTCTCACCACCTCGCCAGACCGAAAGGCCTGGCGTCTGTTCGATGATCTGCCGCTTGCGTTCCCACAAATCTTCTGTGTCCAGCTCGCGCTTCACCAGGGACATCGCTAACGCCTGTTCTGCTGGGAATGCAGCCAGGCCAACCAGGGCGTCTACCGCCTTGTCGATCACCTGGCGCTCGGGCTCATCCAGCTTGGCCGAATTGAAAGTCTCCCGAACGATCTGCTCCAGGTGAGTGGCGGAGGGTAGAGGTTCATCAACGACGAGGACATCCTGTGCCAACTCAGGTGGCAATGTCGCGCCGGGAACTGTCAGCAGGACCAGCATTCGTCCTGTCGCCTTGAACGAGTCTCGCAAGTTCCAGATCCCCTGCATCACTCCAGGTTCGTTCCAGAACCGATGGGCATTGGAGTAAAACAGGAGTCCGTCTTCGCAGAGTTGCTGGGCGAGAAACAGGGCTTCGGCTGGTCCGACAGTTTCAGGCTGGCGATCACCTAACACGCGTGCCAGTTGCTCGCCGATGTCCTTGCCGATTCCAAAGAGGCCGCGGATGACATCCCAGCCGAGCAAGGGTGGAAGTTCACGGCCTTGCTTCAGGGTCTCCATGAGCAACTGCGTCGTGCTGGCCGGGTCTGCTGTGCGGACTGCCACGAGCGGAGTCGAGACACAGCGAGCGGCGCGAAATGCCGACACAAACTCTTCCATAGATCGAATCATTTTCTGTGCTCCTTTCTGAATTACAGGGAAGGCAATCGAGGAAGGTAGGGGTCTTTACCAGGGCAAGCCGAGAATGGGGAATCCAGTAACTTCCGCTCGCCCGTCTGGATGGACAATTACTTCAACCGACTGCGGACCGTAATCCTTCACGCCGTAGCGGGTCGTCAGCATACGCAACGCTTGACTGCGGCTTGTCCGCAGCGGCAAACCGCTCGGCTGAGTTTCATTGAAACGTCCGAGGACAGCGAAATCGAGGTGTGCCCGGATCTCTTCCCAGAGTCGGCGGAGGTCCGCTTCAGAGTAATCGCGGCCCCATATCGAATATCGCCCCAAAACAAGTTCCCATTCCCCGTAGCCGCTGAACAGACCAAAGCTCAAGCTGGGCACTTGCTGGCGCAGGGTCTGGATCAATTCCAGCAGGGCAAGCGCTTGCTGCATAGGTTCGCCACCTGAAAAGGTGACGCCTTCTGTCCCATGTTCTTGGTGTGCTTGAAGCACTCGTTCGGCCACGGCTTGAATCGTGACGTCGGCACCACTAAAAGAGTGGCTGTCCGGGTTAAAGCAATTCTGACAGGCGAGTGTACATCCTTGGAAGAACACGACGGAGCGCAGGCCTGGTCCATTAGCTCGACTGGCGGGAATAAATGAGTGAAGCAACATGGCAAGCCTCCTTCAGCGTTGGGACTTCTCTTGCTGGACTTGTTGGCCCGTGAAATAGGCCGGCTTCTTCCTCTCATTGCTCAGCCGGTCACCGCCGCGGAAGTCGTCAAACACCTTCTCACAGGTTCTGCCAGCGAAACCTTCCAGGTCCAATGTGGAATGTCCCTGCTCGTCAATGGTGATCGTGATGGTCTGATCCTGCATGGTGGCTCACCTCCGCACGGCAAATTGCAGCCGCACCTGCTGACCTTCCTTGGTCTGGATCACTTCACGCCTCTTCAGGATGTAACCCTTGGATCGCGCCACGGCCAAGGTCTGCTTCTCTTTGTAGAGCTGCTGAACACGACCAAGCCATCTGGTTCCGTAGCCGTGGTACCCGTCGAGTTCGTCTTTAATCATGGTGAGCTGACCGTCCGGCTGACGTGCGAATCCAATATCACCGTAGGCCCCGCGCAGGTACTGGCGCCGGATAACAATGTTCGCGGCCTTCGCCTCCTGCTCCGAGTAGTACGAGTTCAGTTGTGCGCCCTGGGGATGGACCTCAACCTCGTAGCCCATCTCCTTCAGAGCCTTCACGAGGTATTTCTCCTCGCGCAAGACCGTCTGAGTCAAACCGTATTTCGACATTCGATACCTCCTTCTTTTGCCCATGTGAGTCGTGTTGGACTGGTCGCGGGCAGCCCACAGCCGCCCGAATCATGTCTCTCGTGCAGCCGGCCTAGCAGATGTACTTGCGAGGGTCCTCGATCGAGATCGAGAGGTTATCTCCGCTGCGGTCGTGCCCCTCTTCGGCGCAGGATGGGCAACGGGTCACGTTGTTGTGCCCCACGGTGCGGAGCTTGTGTTGATGTGCTCCAGGATCCGGAATTCTGGCCCACGAACGTGTCTCCTTATCTCCGGTTCAGCCTTCGGCTCTGGTGGAGCGAACTGAGGTGGGATAGCCTTCCCCGCAATCAATCGGGCAAGCTGGTCACCTGTCATCTTGGGAAGCGAATTCAGGTAACACATCTGCTTCTCAAGATCTTCTCCGGCACCGTCAAACCAGAAGCGTTGAGCTGCGCCCCGGTGAATGCCCAAGGGTCCTCGGATGGCATTGCCGTACCTGCCGGGATTAAGGTAGTCCTGCTTGGGGAAGATCTCGATTCCTTCCCACTGCCTGCCTCCCTTGACCGGGATACCCAACCGCAGGGCAAGACTGCAAACGTAGATGCGGCAGTCCCGCGCTGGTAGTGGCTCCGCCGGGAATATCCAGAGATGTGCGCCCCGATGGCTTTTCTCAAGTGCCGACTCCACCCCATCTTGCCTGAGGTAGAAGCTGAGCTTGAGGAGATCCGTGAGAGCATCCTCATAGTCCGCGTCAATGGCCACCCACTTTGAGCACTGGGTGGCGGGGTTGACCGAGTAGAGGCCGATAGTGATTTCGCCCTCCAGGTGGCGGCGGATTGTGTCCAGCGTCAGGCTGAGCCCCTGGCCGGTTTTCTTGTCCTTGGGACGGTAGTAGTAATGCCGGGCGCTTTGCGGGTGCGGCCGGTTGGACTGGAGGGTGTAGGCCCGGCGGTTGACGAAGAGGTGGAGGTAATCCGCCACCACGCTGGCCGGCGCTTTGAGACGAAGCATCCGCATTCTCTCCTCCCTGAAGTGGGGTTGAGGGGACTGCTGCTTCATGTTGGTGGTGAAATGCTGGGGGTTTTCTATCACATGGGCCGGTTGGTCGTAATCACGACCGAAATGCTCGCTACGTTACATGGTGGGGCAGAGATTACAGAGAACGGTGAATGCAGTTCTGACCGTCAGATCACAGGTCACGGGGAAAGGCCAACGGTCGATCAAGGTGCAAATAACAGTGGCCACCAATTGGGCCTTTGGCACGTGGACCTCCGGGAAGGTCCGTGCCAGCAAGTAAATTCTGCGCTATCCTTTCTCCATGGACCCGAATGATGCTCTCGCCATGGCCAACCAAATCCTGGACGAAGAACGGCGGTCACCCTCCATCTCGTACAAAGATACATTTGAAGACAGGGCCGACGTCGTAGGCATCATGGTGGTCCTGTATGGACCGCTGTATATGAATTCGCTTCGCTCTCGTCGTCCACGAGAGATTCAAGAGGACCCAAATCGGTTTAGTTTTAAGAGCAAGAACTACAACTTACTTCTGGCACTAGTTCTTCGCCTAGCGGAAGATGACAGACAGCAGTTTATTCGCAAAGTCCTGATCCGCTTGGTTCAGCAACCAGGCTGCAAAAAGGGGTCGGAATATGGGCACTTCCCCTCCTGGAACTATCTCACGTCGGAGTTGCCCCTTATAGCCGAGTTCGGAATTCGCAACGGAGCCACGCAATTTCTTCTTAATATGTTGGGTGAAGCTAGGCCGTTACCTGGGCACGCAATCCTTCTGCGACAACTGGAGGACATGATTGCCCTAAACTTCACGGTACTGGGGGACGCAGAATATGTTGCCTGCTCTCTCTCAGTTGCCAACTTCGCTGCGACTTCGAAACGCCTACTTGAAGACTATGAAAAGCAACGAATCACCACAGTGCAATTTCCAGGGCTCGGGTCATTAGATATGCGCCCCGTGCTCCTAGAGATTATCGATGCCGCAGGAGGGATCCAGGTACAATGTGAGAAGGCTCGTTACCTCTACCTTAAGGGGTACCTTGAAGAGGGGCTCAATCTCGAGACAAACCAAGATAAGGATCACGTTGAACACTACCTGCAACAGTTCGGGTTCAGCAAGACTCTTGTCGAGTGTCTGAATAAAGCAGACCAGCTCTACCATGGGGCTGCCGATGCCTTCGAACTCAAGAGTAGCATGGCACACTTGCGGAGCTTTATGGAAAACCTACACATCGAGGCAGGGCCATCTCTCCAAAAGATAACGGGAGTGCCATTTACACCGGGTTGGGGGCCGAGCGTTCACTACCTGCTCCAGACAGGTACGTTCTCTGGAGCGGAAGAACAATTCGCCGTGAGCCTGTTCCGCCTGATCAGCGACGAGGCGGTGCATCCACTTGTTGCAGAAAGGGAATACGCTCGGCTCACCCGAAACGTGGTAATCGAATACGCTTTGTTGTTCCTCCGGAAATTAGAGAAACTCGGTGTGCATAGGCGATAACCGCACTCGGTGACAGCGGGTATGGGTGGCAGGTAGCCAGGGCAGCTCTAAGCGGTTCTCCTTTTGATGGTGGAGGCAGAGCTGGGTGAGCAGTAAGCAGGACGGCATTAGGCAGAAAGCAGTCGGCAGGATCAGGCAGGTTCCCGCGCAGACGAAAGAAGCTCTCGGTCAGCGAGTTGTACCGGCGACTGCCGACGCCATGACTTCCGTGGCCGCTCGCAACTTCGGAGTATCGGCCTCCGTCATGCGACCGACATCTCCGTATTTGAAGGTGCCACCACTTGCCCACTCCACCACTTCGCCGATCGCTTGCTTCTTGGTTGTGGCAACGCGCCGTGCCGCAGTCAGGAACTCGTTGCGAAGCTGATTGAATCCCGAACTTGTAGCCGACCCGTTGCCATTGTTGTTGGCAGGCGGTGAGGCAGCAGCGTCGGTGGGAGGCTTGGCGGATCCGTTCCCGCCATTCGGGACAGAGCTGCTCTCAGGGAGCGAAGGTTTCGTCACCGGCTGCGCCACGGTAGCAGCGGGGAGCATATCAGAAGGAGAACCTGGTATGACGCCTTCGCTAGCCGAGGAACCGTTCACCATCGGTGGATAGAATTCCGCTGCAATCTCCTGCGACTGGTCTTGCTCATCCTCTACCACCTCCAAGACCTTGCCACCCGAGCCGAGCAGCTTTCGAGTCTCAGCGAACAGCCGTGCGTTCTCAGTCAAGTTTGCAATGAGTTTCCGCATGTCGTCACCTTCAACCTCTAGACTCAGCGCCCAGATGGATGAAGTCTTCTTCCTCTTCTCCTTGCGGTCGAAGTACGTGGCCTCTTCCGGGCGAACCGTCAGCTTGGCGGTGATGCCGGCCAAGCGACCACCAGTGAAGGTCTGGATTTCCTGCAAGGCGGAGTGAATCTGGCGGATGGATCGGTAAGAGCACGTGTGGATGCGGCAGACACTCCCTAGCCGCGGGAAGTCCGCCAGCACGAAGCGCAGGTCCCCACCTGGTTTGCACTGCCCGCTGGCAATCTCCGGGCATCCGCTGCCGCAAAGTAGTCCATGGCTGTCCGCCAGGCTTCTCAGCCGTGCGCCTGGTAGCCGAGACGCCGTCACCCCAGCACTTCCGCTCGATGGCCGTCCACCAAGCGTAGGAGCTGGGAAAGACGTTCTCGATATCGTCGTCGATCAGCATAATGTGGAGTTCACGGCACTGCTCGCCATAATGCCGGGTCAACTCCGGATCGGCTTCCCACTCAACCCGGTTGGCCGACTTCTTCTTGCGCAGGAAGACGAAGTGGTCGAGCTTGGTGGGATGGTTGCGATCTCCATTGGGTGGCAGGCCGATGGAGACTTTGGTGGATACGGACAGCCGCTGGACGACACGGCCGTCTTGGTCGTGCGTGACACCAATAATCATGGGGATTCCTCCTCTTCAAATAGGGTTTAGCCGACGCTCCGCATCGGATGAACAGAGGCAGCGGTTGGTGAATACGGATGGTAGACTCGTGAAACACTCCCTGTATTATTGACTGCCAGATGGCGCGCTGGCGGCAGGAGTACAATATTTCGGTTGCGAACGAGCCGGGGCGTGTGTTCTGCTGTGGTCCAGGATGTCCAAATGGAAATCCTGGCTAAGACGCATGAGTGCAAAAGCAACTATGCCCTTGATGCAAGCAGCGACAAGAGACCGATCCCGGAGCTGGGCGCTCTGTGCGCCGTACCCTACTTTAGTCCAAACGTGGTGCTGCCGACTGTGGCACCCGACCCAGGCCCCGGGCAACAACTATGATGGTCAGATGAGCGCAGATCCGCGTCATGAGACGCTTGTCCGGACTTGGACCTGGTACCTCGTTCGGTTTGTTTTGTCGGCAATGCTGCTTTGCCAGGCACAAGGCTATGCACAATTAGGACCGCAGCCGCCATGCGGAAAGGAATCTGTTCCGCTCTATCCTGGTCTGGATAACTCGGCCATCGTGAAGTTGTGGAGCACGTCTGATTTCGGCCGCGACTGGAGACCGCCCGCGTGCACCGGTTGGGCTCAGGTGGGCTTTACAACGTTGGTAACCATAGTCGCGCGATTTCGGCACACTTCGGAAGCTGAGGGCTTGCTTCGCCACATCGGGGCAATTTCAGAACTCGCGGGCATGCGCTACTGGTCGACCACTCACCAGCAATGGGAAACACTAATTGTGGATGCCCACGCTCTGACCGGCTCGCAGACTGGTCAACGCCGCGGAGACTTTTTACCCGATGAGATGAAGGAGGGCACGGTACTCTACTATGAACAGGTCGATAACCGTTCTGGCAAAGAGGTCTACCGAATGCATATTGCTGAGGCTTCGGCGGACCGGCTCGTCATCGATGTCGAGAATGTCAGCACGATTCGCTATCTCTTCATAACCCTCTTCCACCCGGGCGAGATGCAGTCGATCTACTTTCTGGATCGCGAATCGGAAAAGGTCTGGCGATATTACAGCATCATGCGCACAGGAAAGAACGCGAACCGGCTGATCACGGGAAATGAGTCTTCCGAGGTCAACCGGGCGGTTGCGTTCTATCGCTACCTAGTCGGAATTCCCACCGACCAGGAGCCGCCGGCGGCGCGATGAAGGCAAGAGTCGGTAGCTCTCGCAGCTTTGCTCACAGATACGCCCCTAGTTCGACCGACGCGCTGATTCGGAATGCGGGGTCGCGGGGCGCGAGGAGGTTCCGGTTTTCACTCAGCTTACCTCCTCCATCCTGCTGAGCTCTTCAGCCGAAACATCATCGGCCGACTCTCGTCCGGGTCTGTCGACCCAGCCAGGCTTTCGCTGTACAGCAGCAGCCCCTGCTCGGACTTGCTTGGGTGAAAGCGCACGAACACTCCTGCCCGGATTGCACCGCTCTCATTTACCGTCAAAGCTCTTACTTCTGCGATCTGACCCGTCAGCACCCCACGATGCTCCCAAATCCACCGTCGCTGTTCATTGGTCAACTGGAAGGAACCAATCTCGCTCTCTACACCGGTCGGTCCTTCTACAACCATGGCTCCCAGGCTGCCCGCGAACTTCCCCGCGCCTTGGATGCAACGGATGACTCTTACATCGAGGGTGTCATTCGCTTTGACCTTGAACCATTGGTCTCGGGAGTCCTGGTACTTCACGACCACGCCTTCGCTCCAGGGCAGGCCGCGGGGATCGTGGATGATGGCGCGATAGAACTCCACAGGGTCACCGCCCTCGGGCATGGCGGGGACAATATGGAGATGCCTGTTGAATAGACGAATCTCCGCGATCACGGCTTCATAGAGTTCACGCCGTTCTCCATAAGGCATCTGGCTCACGTCCCTGCCCTTGAACTGCGCGATGTCCCAAGCATAGAACTCGACTGGGCCTTTCTCTTGCTGAATCTTGATTGACTTCTCAGGCAAGGCATTCAGGATTCCGCCCACTCGGGCGGCTCCGTCGGCATGATGAAGCTCACCCTGCAGCACGGTTCCTTCCTGCTCAGGGCCTGGGAACAGCTTGCGAGCCAGCCATACAGGAGAGCGATTGCGGAGGTCTTCTATGGCCGGGAGCTTATCGTAGTAAGACTCTCCTTCCGGCCGATGGCTGCGATAAACAGCCCGCAGGTTGTGGATAGCCATGTTCGAGAGGGCTCCATCATCTTTCCATTCGACACTCACCGGGCGAGTGGAGTCGGAGAGGGTCTTGAGGAACTCCGGTGGCTTCAGGTGAATATCGGGCTTCGCCACCAGAACAGAATTGTCCTTCAGGTGGACAACCAGATACCGGTTCTTCTCGAAGGCCTGCCGGAAGGCATAGCGTCCCTTGAGGACACCGTCTGGAATGTTGACTTCGAAGGATTCCGTGTGCGGATCAACTCCTTCGGCAACGAAGTCATAGTGGAAGCCTGCCTTCTCGGCCTCGTGTTCGTGAACATTGATCTTCCCAAGCTGGCGGCTTCCGCCGACCTTGATGGCGCCCGTACCAGAGTAGATGAGCCTCTTTTCGCCCTTTCCGTAGCCTTCCTTGATGATCCCGTCGAAGTCATCCACGGAGTGAGGCTCATTCTCAACCGCCATGGTTTTGGGCCGCTGATCGGTGGGCAGACCTTTCTTCAGTGTGAACTTGGCGTATTCCTTCCCAGTCCGCGGTCCTGCCAGCAGAGCGCCATCCACTGCTTTCTTCTGCAAGGCACGATTCAAGGCCAGTTGCCGGATTCCGAGTGGCTGGGGTGTACCCAGAAGTACCTTCGCCCTGCCGAGAGCAAGTCCGAACAGCAGCCTTCCAGCTTCATGAACGAGTGTTTCTCCCACGCTGAGAGCCAGGTTCGCCAGACGATTCATCTTTGACCTCGATGAGGGTGGGGAGTGAAAATCTACGCCGCTTGAGTAGGCGTACTATTTCAAGGAAGAATCGATTGGAAAGAAAAGAGCGACGCAGCCGCGACACATCGTTGGAATACAGCACCGTCGACGGGGTGGCCAGTGAAGCAGCAGACACGAAGGCGGAGGTCTGCGCTACGGCTGCTGCAGGCCTAAACCGTTCCAAAACCAGTCGCCGGGGTGTACACTCGTGACTAGTAAGGATTGTGTGAGGTGGCTATGCCCGCTGATTTCGAGACTGCTGAATCCAACCTTGCGAATCTACGGGACTGGGTGAAAGAACACGTTGGGGACAAAAATCGGAACGAAGCTGACACCCGTCTCCACCTAATAAACAGATTGATATTCGAGTGTTTGGGGTGGGAGTATGAGGACTGCTCTTGTGAGGAAAGGTACGGGGGCACTTACACCGATTACTCCCTTGGCAGACCGGCGAGGGCGCTAATTGTGGAAGCAAAGAAAGAGGGAGTATATTTTGAGCTTCCCGCGGGTTTCGACAAGCGGGTCTGCCACCTGAGGACCGTTATGGAGGCAGATGGGAAAATCGACGAAGCCATTCGTCAGGCCCTCGGTTATTGCCAAGAGCGAGGTGTCTCGGTCGGCGCGGTTTGCAACGGTCACCAAATGGTCGCATTCCTAGGAAGTCGGGATGACGGCGTACCTCCTCTAGAGGGGCTCGCCCTAGTCTTCACTTCACTAGAGGAAATGTCCGCTGACTTCAGGGGCCTCTGGCAGAACCTGTCCAAGGCAGGACTTGCAGCTCACAACATCCATATCACCTTAAGGTCGCACCTTGTTGCTCCGCCTCCAGAAAAGGTCGCAGGACGTCTCCCAGATTATCCCGGCTTCAAGAATCGGAACGCCTTTCAAACCGAACTCAAGATATTAGGTGAGCTGTTTATCGAAGACATTGCCCAAACCCCTCAGAAAGAAGAAGAGTTCCTAAGAGAATGCTATTGTCCGAGTGGGGCACTCTCCCAATACGCCTTGATCAGCAAACAGATTCTCCAATCACGGTACTCCACATTGCTCCAACAGGAGGTTGAGGTACCGCACCTCACACCCGCTCAACAGAGGAATGGCATCGCACGGGAGTTGATCACCGACATGATGGCGGCGGGGCTCAAGCGAAGACCGATAATCGTGCTCGGCGACGTTGGAGTAGGCAAAACCACATTCATTCGTCATTTTATCCGGGTCGAAGCCAAAGATATCTTAGAAAAGGCCGTCGTCCTTTATGTGGATTTTGGGAAGGAGCCTGCGCTCGCCGAGGACCTACAGGCTTTC
Source organism: Terriglobia bacterium (assembly GCA_050008675.1). Taxonomy (GTDB): domain Bacteria; phylum Acidobacteriota; class Terriglobia; order UBA7540; family UBA7540; genus CAVROP01. The sequence continues at coordinate 223,969 of JBEKME010000001.1, read as the reverse complement.
GTGCTTCGCAGATGCGAAGCCCAGCTTCGAGAAACTTACGGGGTTGATGTAGACGAGGCGGACTTCCTCCGTGGTGTGTATCACGGCCAACTTCTCCGCTTCTCCAGAGGAATATATTCCGAACTACGAAAAAACGACGAAAAAGCTTTCGCCTCAAAAGAAATAGAATATCTGGAGGGGAGGCTTCGGGACCGTTCTGCCCACCTGCGAGCGTGTCTTGAGCACATTTCGAAGGCTCGGAAACAGCAGATTGTTATCTTTCTAGATAACGTGGATCAAAGGCCTTTTGAATTCCAAGACCAAGTCTTCCTGATAGGCCAGAGCCTTGCTGAGACGTGGCCGACCACAGTGTTCATTTCTCTGCGACCAGCAACATTCTTTCACTCCCGCGTAAAGGGCTCTTTGTCGGCTTACCAACCCCGGGTCTTTACGGTTGCACCTCCTCGGATTGACTTGGTCATCATAAAACGGATGAGGTTCGCACGAGCACAACTCAGCCAGACAGGACGGCTAGATAGTTTCCCCAAGGCCCTGGCTCTAACTTCGCAGACTCTTGAACGATATGTGGGTGTGCTCCTCAATTCCTTTGAGACCAACAGAGACCTTGTTACGTTCATTGACAACCTCAGTGGCGGAAACGTGCGTACAGCACTGGATTTCATCAATGCCTTCGTAGGGAGCGGACATGTTGATGCATACAAAATTCTGTCGATTGAGGACACAGGCTCATACATCGTTCCGGTGCATGAGTTCTTGCGCGCTGTGATATTTGGCGACCACGAACATTACGACCCCGCCGCGTCGCCCCTCGCCAACCTTTTCGACATAACGCAGCCTGATGGCCGAGAACATTTTCTTCTGGCTAACATCCTATCCTACATTGAGCGGGTCGGATCGGTGGGTAGCGCGGAAGGATAAGTTGATGCTCAGAAACTTTACGACTTTGCCCAGGGGCTGGGTTTTTCAGTTAATCAAATAAAGTTTGCGCTCCATCGCGCGGAGTTGAAAAAGCTCCTTGAGCCTAGTCCGCGCTTTTCAGACTCTCAGACTTCCGGACAACTCAGAATCACGACTGTTGGAGCATACACCGCTCACGAGCTACCTCGGAAATTCACTTATGTTGACGCTGTGATAGTCGACACGCCTATAGTAGACGCGAAGATTAAAGCAAGAGTCGGTGATAGCAGAACCGTACACGAGAGACTCGCACGGTGCGAAGTGTTTCGGGCCTACCTTGACAACCAGTGGGAATCACTGGCTGACAAAAATGTCGCTTACGATTGGAAAAGCGTAAGTAGGGACTTGGGCGAAGACATCCGAAATATACTGAGCAAGATCTGATCCACACGTGTCAGCAAGGGTAGCGCAGATTTCCGCCTTTGAGATCGCGGTTCTTCCTCAGATTCGTTCTTTCGAATCCAAGGGCAAACTGGCAATCGTTAACCCGAATCGGCGCAGGGGGTGCGTCGCACTCATACCGCAATAGTCGTTCGCGCTGAACCATCGCCAGTCCGTTGTCTGGACTCGACGGGTAGCTGTGCTCATCGGCTCCTTGCACAGCCTTCACCAGCTTGTTTCTCTCGCGCTTGTCCATCCGGGCCATGACCTGGCCGGTCAGCAGGTCCACGGCGAACACACCCAACACGGCGACAGCTTCGAAGACCACCCCGGCCAGATGAGTGACGGCCAAGATGGAAGCGAAAGCCGCGCTGACCTGGATGATCTTGTTCTTAAACGGGCTGGTTAGCCAGATCACCACGTACATGAGAAGCAGAGCTGGAGCGTAGATGACCATGAGCACCACCAGCCCAGTGTCGATCACGGCCTTGTCGAGTCTCCAGAGCGGGGACTTGCGGGGATAGCTCCGCGAGTTCTTCCAGAAGGCCAAGCCCAAGAGGGCTGCCATCAAGGCAGCCCAGAAGAGCCGGTAACGGGTTACGAGTGACATACAGCCTCTCCTTTGACTTCTGTGAGAGTTGCGGCAACCAGCATCAGCGGGACAGTCTGCTAGGCCGCTTGTGCGGTGGTTGTCGCGGAAGTTGTGCCAGCTTCGCGGGCAGCAGTGAGTTCGGTGTGCAGCAGGTTCTTCGCCAGGCTTTGGACGTACTTCTTGGCGGGTGTGAAGCCAAGATCCCGGCCACTGAAGTAGCGGAGACCGAAGTAATAGGCGACCACGGCACAAACAACAGAGAGAACGATGATGAGATTCTTCATGATTCGATTGCCTCCTTGGGATTGAGTGGATAGTTTCTTGTCGGGGACGGAGATTGGGGACGGTCAGTGACTTTCCAGGTTCGATAGCCGGCACCAGATGGGCACGAAGAACGTGACCATGAGCAAGTTCACCAGGGTTCCGCCCAGAGCGAAGGTAACCCCGAGTGGGCTCGAGATGCCGTGCACGGAATAGTTGACCGCTTCGGTCAGGGTGATGGTGACGACCTTGTGAGCATTGATCCAGCGCAGCACGGTCTGGCGGGGATGGGCTTTCTTGAAGCCCACGAAATGGACCAGCTCATTGAGCTTGCCCAGCGTGGCCCAAACCATTCCCCAGAAGACCGCCCCGGCGGAGAATGAACTGGTGGCGGACGGTGTAAAGGTCATTCCTTGGCCTCCTCTTCCTGCCGTTTGCAGAACTCAGCGTAGCTTGCTCTGGAGTACGCAGCCAGCTGGTCACCGTAACGAACAGCCCATACGAAAGCCCAGGCCAGTAGGATTATCCATCCGCCTGGGATGATCCAGAGGATGGCAATGGACAGCAATCTCTTGCACAGGTTCCACTTCATGATGCCCTCCTGGTTGCGAGCTTACGCCTTAGTGGCGAACCTGGCAGTGCCAGGGATCGCATCAACTGGCGGAAGGCGTCATACATAACGACCTTACGAATTAGGATCGTTATGCCGTCCGCAAACTTGACCCGCAAGCGGTCCTGTTTGGTAACGGCCCTACGAGTTTGCTTGCGGACAAGGCCATCCAATATGGACTTCTTGTTTTCTGGCTTATGGTAGAACAACACCTTGCGGTTCAGTACGCTGTTCCGCCAGAAAGCCAAGCTCCACACCTTGACCGCTGCGTCCAAAACTAGAGCGATTTCTATACCGGTCATGGGTCCTCCTTAAGCGCCCAACAAGTGGGCGATAAAGTGGGCTATGCCTTCACCAAAGCCAATCAGAAAACTGATCAAGGCAGTTGCCACTACACAGAGACCTGCCACGATGAGTGTTAATGACTTCCTGCTGGTTGGAGGCCGCGGTGGCTGTACAGTAGCCAGCCTTTTAAGCACCGAAATAACCGGCAGCTTTGCTTTCACCAGTTCAACGTCCTCGCCGAAGGCATGGCAGTAGTTGTTCATTGCATCTTCAACCTGCCGGAATAGCAGTTGATATTCCCTCGAACCTGGCGGCAGGCCATTAGCTTCGTGGCCTTGCGCGGCTTCGGAGGCAGCGACAACGGCCCACCTCAGCCGGCGCCAGTGCCAGCTTTGCACTACGGACTCATAGAGACCGGCTCCAGGCCAGGAACGGGCGGGGGAACACGTACGTTCGGCATTCGGTTGGTTCATTGGCGAATCTTCGTTTCTGGTCGCTATGCGACCTGGTTGTTATAGGGAAAACTTGAAGTGGGTAGGAGGGTGAATTGGAAAGATTCAGTTTACACAGGAGGGCCGAGAGTCGGCACTGGGGAGGCATTGCTTTGCATCGCAGGAGCGCAGGTGTACAATCCTGCCGTGTCTGCGAATCGGCACGAAAGCGTCGCCATGAATCTCCGTATAAGAAGTGTGGTGCGTCGGGCGCTCCTGATTGGGTCCGGTGTGACCGTGCTGGTTTGCTCGGCTGCGTGGGGTTACCTCCTACACCAGAACCAACGCGCTGTCGCAAGGGCGCGACGGCTTTCCGTGTCCATTCAGAAGTTGAAAGTGGGCAGTTCCGATTATCACGCCACACAGGCCATTACGGCTGAGTTCGGAACGGTGCCATCGGGGAACCCTGATGACATGCTAGACTGCGGGGATGGGTATTTCGAGCATTGTATGTACTACATCCCCGTTAACAAAGGCTGGTTTCGCTTGCTGGTGAAACATCCAATGCTGACGCACTTCGGGCTAAGGGATTGGAATGGATGGGCACACATTGAGATTCTGCGAGGTGTGGTGGTCGAGTATTCGTTCAGCATTGAATATATGTTGAAAAAAGGCGCGTGGCGCGGATTTGGAGCGGAGGAATTGGGGGAGATTCCTACAGATCGAGCAGTACAAGCCGTTATCTCGACTACGTATTCCATAGAACGAAACGACCTGATGGGGTATCGCTCAGGTTTTGAACTGGAATCATCCCTTACGCCAGCGGCGAAGCCAGACGAACGCAAACGTGCGTGGCACTTCGAGTTCAGGTGCCTTGCGGAGCGCGATGGCTGCGGCGAAATCTGCGAGGTCATGCCAGACGCATGGCAGGACTTCTTCCGGGTGCGCGGTCACTTTGATGTCGAAAAATACGGTGAGGCTTATCGGTTCTGCACGATCCACTAGATCGCCATTCGCAAACTGCAACCCAATCCAATTGCCACCCTGACTCCACACCAACGATGCCCCATTACAGTGATGCAGAGTACGGTTTGTATGCGGCGCCAAACGACAAAGACTATCTGTTTTCAGACCACAAGCACGAGGTCTTGCGGCGCCGGGCTTAGCGCCATTTCAAAGGATTGTTCCTCGGGAATACCTGCGAAGAAGCAGCACTTCTCGCAAAGCCTGCCCCGCTTCGGTGGTGGGGCCTGGCCGAGATCACCCGGCTCAAGTTGAGCGGAGGCGCAGTCCGTACTGAAGTCCAGAATTCCTTCTCCCGGCAGTGAGCGATAGCGGGGGCAGTACTTACGAATTTCCTTGCGGGTTGCAAACACCATTGAGTGGAACTGTACTTCGATCGAGCGCTTCAACTCGCCCTCTGGCGTCTCGCGGAGTAATAGGGAAAAGGAATCGATCTTTCCGGCGAGCTTCACCAAATGGCTCGATCCGTTCCCTAGAATCTCAGGAAGTTTAACCACTGCAATCGTCTTTGGCATACGCACATCCTTTCCCGGGTTATTGCCCGGAGTTGAAAGTTGAGATTTGACACAGAAGAATAGTTAGCGCTTCGGCATTCCGAAATACGCAGGGGCCATGCGTGGTGATGGGGCACTAGCTGTTAAGGCCCTGCTGGACGATTGGCGCTTGCGTTTGCTACACTAACTTTGCTAAGGGCCTTAACCCAAGATGGAGGATGCATTTCTATGGCGAAAAAACAAGAGGAAGCGGGTCTCATCCTGAAACTGTACGAACTGCGCAGGGAAGACACGATGCGCAAAGCGCGCGACTGGTATTTTCGGGAGTTCAATCCGGAATCGATTGCTGACTTCACCGAAGCGATGTTTGGTGAGCATAGCGGTCATTTGCGGATGGTGGTGAGCTATTGGGACATGGCCGCAGCGCTCGTCAATGACGGAGCCATTAGCCTGGACCTTTTTACCAATACCAATGGCGAGCACATCGGCGTCTTCTCCAAAATCGAGCCGTTGCTTGGTGAAATCCGCAGTGCCTACGCACCCCAATTCGCGGTCAGCCTCGAAAAGTTGATTGACGCGACACCCGATGGTCGGAACCGCGCCGCAAAAGCTCGCGAACGCATGAAAGCGACCCGCGATCAGATGGCAGCGAAACAAGCGAAGACCGCCCAGCAGGGTTAGAGCTGAACGCGACGGCTCATACGCTTCCTTGGCTTCGGGCGTAGCCATATCCGCAAGACAGCTATGTCTCCTGCCCTCCCCAACATGCAGGTCCGCATGCGCTTCTGTCTTGACCAACTGTCTGCGCGAGGATGCTGCCCAACCCAATCTTCGCCTCTGAATTACGTCCCCCGGGAATCCCACCTGAGCTGGTGTTGCTTTCCAGGGGCCTGACCTTGCCACCGCAGCCAATCTTCGCGGTGGGGACCTGTCATCGTGACGTCCCACGCGAGGGGCATGTGGTGGACCGTGACAATCATGGCAGTGACGTATCCTTTGCTCCCAGAGTTGTTCGTTCACGAATCGGAACCACTTCGATGGAGAGAACGACCTCATGAAGTTCTGCATACTTCCTCCCGGCTCCCGGATCCTCGATAGCCTCGAATCCGGGAGCGCATGTTTTGATGATGGTTTGTGTCAACTGTAGGCGCCTTGCTCAGGCTTCACAGATAAACGCCAGTGTGTAGGCGCTATTGCTGGCAAGATGGCCATGCAGTTCCTGGGTAACAACTGGTATATATGCTTTCGCTATCCAGGCAAACTGCTCTTCCTGGCCATCCAGATAGACAGCCACTGCTGGTTCAGACAGACCATTCCTTACAAATGTGGTTCGTCTTACAATGGCTGCGCTACCGGCCTTGGCCTTCCACCTATCGAGTTCGCCCTGTGTAGCTGTCCCGTGGTTGATTTTATATTGCCATCCATTCACTACATCCAGAGATAGTACGTGTCTGGTCTGCGGCAAGGGATGCTGTCCAGCGGGTATCGGGACGTCCTTTATAGGGACATCCATTACAACCGTGGGTCGTGGAGGAGCGACGGGCTGGTCGTTCCCAACAAGCGGGCAGAGGACCTTGAGCGTGTACGGACCGCCTGAGACCAGCACTCCCGTGAGTTCACTCCTGACCAGGGGCAGATGCTCGCGAGAGATCCAGCCGAATGGCTCGGAGGTCCCTTCCAGGAACACCTCAGCACCGGGCTCGTCTTCCCGGCTCTGGGGATTGCGATAGGTGGCCGGCTTGATGGTCACTCCATTGCACACCTGGGCGCGGAAGGCCTTGAGTTCGGCCTCAATCGTCTGGCGGTCTTCCTGCTTGAGTCTCTCGTCTCTCAGCCTCTGCTCGAAGCCATTCGCGGCTAGGAGAGCTACAGCCGGTCCTTGAGGCGGACCCTCACTCGTGTCCTTCGTGACCACTAGGCCATGTTCCAGCCGATACTGGCCGTCGGGCAGGTCCACGATGCCGATCCAATTGGCAGGATTTGGTGTACTCCCCGCTATCCGCACCAAGGTGTCTTCCACGATGATGTCGAGATTCAGGTCGCCATAGTCAGCGCGTACTCGCTCGGACTCCCAGGTTAAGGGCACATAGCGGCGAGTCACTCCGGCAGCTCTGGCGATATCCAGCAGCCCATCCAGGGTATGTGGCCCACCCAGGATGCCATCCGCTACCGGCTTCACCGTGCCATCGGGATTGCGAGGTGGCTCCAGTGTCATCCCCCGGTCAAAGACCAGCTTGACCAGCTCCGCGTAGATCTCCAGATACATCCCGCTGGCCTTGATTCGGTTGTGGACCTCCTCCTCCGCATAGAGATAAGCAGCAATGCCGGCCTCCTGCTCGCTCGTGACCTTCCTGCCGCGATGGTCCTTGCCTGCCTTGAGGAATTCGGCTTTCTTAGCCTCCCGGGTGCGGTTATAGAACAGCCAGAAGTCCCGTGCGGCGGGTGCTGCCTCAAGGCGAGTTGGGAAGCTGCGGATCTCTGGTGGCACTCGCCAGCAACGTTTCCAGCTCTCCTTGTCGGCGAACGAGCGTGCCTTGTGGAAGAGTTCGATCCAGTCCTCCCTGGCCACGTCCATGGCCGTGGTGACGGGAATGGGTGCATTGCCGTTTTCGAGACGATCACGAGGGATGCGCCCCTGGCCCTGGTAGCCGCCCTGCCACCAGAACTTCGGAGCCACCGGGCAGGTATTGCGGAACTCCGTAATCACACCACTCGCCCAGTTAATCGAGCTCCCGTTCAGCTTGATGGCGTCGATGATCTCCTCCAGGCGTGAGGCCACCATGGGCATCCGGCTCCTGGGCAGCTCTTCCTCCATCCAGCGGATGGCCGCTGCCACCTGGGAGCTCGGCGGCATGCGCCGCAGCTCTGCCACGATGCTCTCGCGATTGAGCCAGAGCAGGTTGAACCAAGTGATGGCATTGACCACGTATCCGATGCCGGTCTGACCCCGCTTGGCGTCGTAGAGCATGCAGGTCACATAATAGTCGTCGTACTCCTGGATTTTGGGATGCCGGTCGAAGAGGGCATCACCATCGTCGATGACCTTTACTTCGGTGGGCGTAGCCACCACCCAGGGATACTCGGGCAGGGTCTTCCAGTGCTTCACGATCTCCGGGTCTAGCAGGGCCAGCACGGAATCGTCGAAGTCAGCACCGTTGAAGTTCTTGGCCATACCTGGGGTGCCCTCCGGACTGGCTGCGAAGCCAAGGTGCACGAACATGACGGCTCCGCGGTCGATCCCGGCAAAGCGCTGTAGCCTGCGGCCCCGCAGCTTGCCTGATTCCCTATGCGAAGCATTAGGGTTCCTGAGCGAGATGAACTCGCCCTCGAATCCGCCCAGATACACCGAGTCCACATTGGGCAATGTCGATCGCTCCCAGTGCGGCTAGCCCTGGTTGTCAAAGACAAACGGCTCGGGGAAGAGATACCTTCGCACAGCCGCTCCGGCCAGATCATTCGACTGGACCGTCATGAGGTCCTGGGGTTCCCGAAAGCGAATGCGGAAGCGATCGGGATCAGTGTTCTCGGGGGATTCCATCTGGGTGCGATAGAAGGCATCACGGCAGTTACGGAACTGCATCGCCGGCAAGCCTGCGGCATACATCCTCCAGAGTTTCCAGCCATTCTCGCTCATCACCGGATTGCCGTCCTCATCGCTCCAGCTTGAAGGGTTATAAAAGCCGATCTCCTCCTTGACGCGCTCGTCGTCCCGCATCAGGTCGAACACATCGCAGGCATACTCCTGGCAAAGATACCGGATCAGCTTGTGATCCCGTACCTTGGCCAGATCGAGGTTAGAGGCGGTTTGGACGTCCAGGTGGGCCGGGCCACCGTGGAGTTCATTGAGAACGCTGAGATAGATCTGGCCTTGCCAAGCTCGCAGTTCCTGCTTGACGTCCCAGACCACCAGGTCATGCTCAATATCCCAGATCAGGCAGTTCGCCTTGATCTGGCCGTTGGGCATAGCTCCGGTAATCTGGATCAGGTCCCCGATCTTAACCGGATGCCCGGTCAGGATAGCGCCGCCCCTGGGAGAGGCCAGCGCTGCTCCAGAAGTCCAGGCATCCGGCCAGCGATTGCCGGGATTGTAGGTGGCCACTTCAAAAGTGGTCTTGCCGTCGGCAAGCATCACGGTGTGGAGAAGATCCCACTGGTTGAGCTCGCGAGTTTCAACCAGCTCGCCGAACAGGCTGGTGAGGCCCCTGGCGACATCGCGCTTGATGCGCTTGGGGACACTGGGCTTCCCGGCCGGGATGTCGAACCCAAACAGATGACAGGCATCCCGGAACGGCATGGGCTCGCGCATAGCCACAGCATAGAAACCGTCGTCCCGGACCCAGGGAATGACCGTATACCAGACCCCGTCACCGGGAACCTCCAGGCCAGGCAGGACACCTGAGACCATGCAGAACGCCAGGTCAAACGACTTCGCATCGTTACCGAGGGCGATGCGGATGTACTCCACTCCAGCGTGCTCCAGGCGGGCAGACAGCTCCGAGACCCCGAAGTTCACCTTCGGATCAGGCTTCTCAGCAGGCTTGCAGGGGTGCCGGAAGCGCAGAGGGCGAGGGAGGCTTCTAGCCTCGATCACATGCCACCGCTGAAAGGGCTCAGCGGGAAACTGGTAGTGCAGATGTTGATAGTTCAAGACACCTCCTTTTGTCTGGTATGGGCCCAGACAGGCTTGGGATTAGTGTTCGCGTTTGGATCTCCTCTCGGACGAGAGGAGCTAAGGTGGGATTCCGGAATGCGGGGGAAAGTGGGATCCCCTTGCTCCCCGGCAGTGAGCCGAGGCTTTCCGGACTTACAACTAATTAGCTCTGCAGCCAGCGCAGAATGTGAGCGGTCTGGACGTCCTTGGCACGCTGAACGTCCTCACGAGTCCTGTGGATGCTCATGTGAAACTGCGCTTCAAGAGAAACCGGTGGAATTGGTGGTGGCAGTCGAGCTGCCCGCTCCATGGCGATCTGGTCGAGCATCCTGGCCAGCTCGTTACGATTCTCTTTTCGGGTTTCACGAGCGATCAAAGCACGCTCGGGTTGATATGTTCTCAAGGCACACCTCCGGTGTGATTAGGGAATTGGAGTGAATTGGAAAGAGTCTTGACTACGGCGAGTTAAGATCTAATGCGGGTGAGAAAGCGGTTGAACACTTACTTTGTGGTGCAGCAGTCGGTCAGCTTGGTGCCAACTTTAACCAAGGTCTTCCCGGTTGCCAGGGTCGCTTTCTGCGTCAGGTCAGAGACGCGAGGCAGAACGGTTGACTTGGTGTAATTGATTGTGGCGGCGGCAGCCTTGTCGGCTGCCGTGAGCCAATTACCAAACAAGCTTGTGAACATGCGATTTGTATCCATGTGTCCTCCCAGTACAGGCCCAGAGGGATCTCTCAATAGCGATGTTCGTGGAGGACCCGGGTGGGCTCGGAACGTTTGGGTAGGGTTCTACCCAGACGTCACCAGGTGCGCAGAGCTGTTTACCGATCCGGCCCTCGCGCGATACACACTTACCCCTCCCCCTGCCAGGGAGGATTTGGTTTTATGAGTGAAAGGACGATTTGGTCAGGTTTTGGCTAACAGATTAGCCTCGCGCGGGGACTTGCTTGACCTAAGTGTGTGTGCAGGGTGGTTTACTGGTACGACCGATGTTTCCACTATTCAGCGGTCAGGATGGGAAAACATCGTCGACATCGGCTGTCTGGGGTGTTCTGCCTGTAATCGATTTGTGCCTCAGTTGTGCCTCAGTTAAGCGCGAAAAGTGCCTAAACCAGCGGTATTTGTGGGCTCGACCGCTCTGTAAATTCAATGATTTAACTGCCCAACTGCCCGCGCCCACTAATTTCTAATCCGTGGGTCGGGGGTTCGAGTCCCTCCACGCCTGCCATCTTTTCAAGAACCTAGCGGGACACTTCATACCGTTGCCTCTTCATCGTTGGAACCTTTGTGGGTCACCTCGTGCCCCTCGGCGGGCGGCGCAAACATCGTTTTGAGATGTCTGCGATCAAGTAGGCGGTTCCTGCGCTTTCGAAGTTGGGCACTTCGCATCGCAGATCGGACTTTCGAATAGTGCAGCGAGGGAAAAGGGGAAAGTTCCGCCTCGGAGTGAGGACGCAGGGAAACTGGCTGGTTTGTCGCGCGAACAACTCAGAGACTTGTACCGGCATTACCTCTTCGAAGATTGCCTGCCCTTTATGGACAAGTACGCCATCGACCACCAGTACGGCGGCTTCATGTGCAATACCAACCGGGACGGCACAAATCTTACCGGTAACAAGGACGCGTGGTACGAGGGCCGAGGCATTTGGGTCTATTCTTTTCTGTACAACAACTTTCGCAGGAACGAAAAACATCTCGAAATAGCGCGCAAGTCCTTTCAGTTTTGGATCAGCGCGGCGGATCGAACAGTCACGTTCGAGCCGCATGCCACAAGGGTGGAGAATTACCACCATCCCAGGCACCTCATGCTAAGCCTGCTGACGATTGAGCGTATGATCCGCAGATGTGGTACTGCGCCGGCCCCTTCTCCTGAACCCACGTAGGAAGCAATCCGGACTATAGCTTTGGCATCTGGCCAATGCGGCCTCGCGTGTTACTTCCCTCCTGCTGTTGTCATCTCCTGCTTGCACGTCAACAGGCTATGAGAACATCTTTATCGATATACCTATCGCGGCGCCTGCCCCGGTCGCGCGACGCGGGATGGTCGCGGTAGGTGCGCCAGCCGCCAAGTAGTACGCCGTGGCAACTTTGGCGCGCAGGTGTAAAATGCGCATGGGGGAGGTGAAGTGGCGATTACCGCACGCCGCCGCGTTCACACACAACGGAGACCACATGGCAGACCGCAGCCTGAAGATCACAGAGTTTCTGGACGAAACCATTGTTCTCTTGAAACAACTCGACAGCTCGGCCATCCTTCGCGCCGAACAGATTCTGCTCCATTGCTACCATCGGCACGGGCGCGTTTACACGTTGGGAAACGGAGGTTCAGCTTCCACCGCCCAGCACTTTGCCTGCGACCTGGCCAAGTATGTTATTCCGGAAGGCGGTCGGCCGTTTGATGTACACTGCCTGACGGACAACATCGCCCTTTACACGGCTTGGGCCAATGATGCGGTGCGCGAGGACGTCTTCGTCAACCAACTTCGGGGTCTTCTAAACCCGGAAGATGTGCTCCTGGCCATCTCCGTGCACGGAGGCGCGGGGTTCTCCGCTGATCTGGTGCGGGCTGTCCGCTACGCGAACCAGGTGGGCGCAGCGACGGTTTCACTCGTGGGGTTTGATGGAGGCCTTCTGCATCGCGAATCCACGTGCTCCATTCGCGTGCCGATTGAATCCACGCCGCAAACGGAAGCTATCCACCTGGTGATCGAGCACCTCCTGATGAGCTTGATCCGCAACGCCCTCGCCAGCAACGAACCCGATGCCGCGTGAGGTTGTTTGCGCCGGATGTCCATGACTCTGTAGCACCAGGCGCCAACTTCATCGCGCGGCGCGAAGAAAAGCAGATCCTTCTCCCGCAAGGTGGGATCAGGATGGCATGTCATTCTGAGCGCAGCGAAGAATCTGCTTTTGGTTGCGGCTATGCCGCGCTGTGAGCGTGTGCGTGGGAGGAACTGCCAGTGGGAAAACGAGGAGTTAGAAATACACTCCTGCGACAAGGGATCGGACCCCGCTGCCTTCCCCTCATTTCCCCGCCCCCGAGGAAAACCGAAATGCTCGATGAAGGATTTTTTAGCACGGCGAATATCAGCATCGTTGGTAATATTAATCGAGACATTAAAATCAGCCCTATTCTCCCCGGCAGCCATCTCTTCGCGGATGGAGAGACCTCCGTCACCTCGGTCACGGAGACGGTAGGAGGCGGTGGCGCCAACAGCGCCCTTGCTGCCGTGGCGCTGGGGGCCCGCGTCGCCTTTCTCGGCAGGGTGGGAGCGGACTGGCTTGGTGACCGCCTCGAGCAAACACTAACCTCCCATGGCGTCTCGGCCTATCTGAAAAAGGTCTCCGGGTGCCCGACAGGGACTTCCGTTAATTTGACGTTCATAAGCGGCCACCGCCATTTTCTTAGTTCCCTTCCTAACAATGCTTCACTGGCTTTTGCGGATCTTGACCTTTCGGCGCTGAAGGGGTTTGACCACCTGTTGCGTGCTGACATATGGTTTTCGGATGCCATGCTGTACGGCGGCAATGAGAGGCTGTTCCGGCATGCCCACGAAGCCGGCATGAGGATTTCCATGGACCTCAACTGGGACCCGCAGTGGCAGGTGGGAAGTCCCGCTGAGGTGGAGAGGCGGAAGGAAGCTGTTCGCCTTGTCCTGCCGTTGGTTGATCTGGTGCACGGAAACATCCGGGAATTAAATGAATTTGCGGGTTCGAATGATTTGCAGCAATCCCTTCGCGCACTCGAAACCTGGGGGGTAGGGGCCGTGGTAGTGCACATGGGGGCGAAGGGCGCCGGTTATTATCGCCATGGATTATTGATCCTTGAAGAGTCCGTTCCAGCCAGGCGCCAGGTGAATACCACAGGGACAGGTGACGTGCTGAGTGTTTGCATGATGTTGCTCGACCAGGAAATGCGCAGCACCATCGGTGAAAAACTGCGCTTAGCCAATCTTATCGTGTCTCAATTCATCGCTGGCGAGCGCTCTTTGATCCCGGCGCTATGAGTCCAATGTCTTGCACAGAAATCGAAAAATTGTTATTGATTTCGTCACTTCAGTTGCTTGATTCTATAAGGGACGAACTGCGAGCAGGACACTCGGGAGTTGTTATTCGGGGAGGACGTGGCAGGGGCCGTTTGCTGGGAACTAATCTTCCGGCTGTTGAAAAGTCGGAGACGTCTAAAGAGTTGAGGTGTTCCAATGACGGACAGTGAGCTCCAGGAGCGTATGGATGAAGCTATTCACTTGATCCGAGAAGCAATCGAAGAGCGGGGCGGCTTGTTGGAGATGGAAAAGAAACCTGACTTCCGTTGGGTTGGTGTGGCCCGGCTTCCCGCCGGCAAGTTAATGCTGAGTACTCATAAGACGGGAAAGCAAGCAGCGCCGGGGGATGCGAAGTCGGTGATCGAAGCGTCGGCTGACCTGAGCATCGAGGGCCGCCTGATCGCGCGCATTTTGTTCCACTCAACAAAGACCGAAGTGGAACTTCCGGGTGGCACCCACAAGCCCTTCGGCCACGCCGGAATTGCCAGGGCCTTCGAGGCTCTTTAGGAGTTCCCTGGGGCGCCATCGGCGCGCGGCAACGGGCCTTCCAGTTGGATTTCAGCGAGGATGACCGTTATGTTGTCGGGGCCACCATTTTCATTGGCTTTCTTCACAAGGTTCCTGGCTTTTTGACCCGCGCTCGCAGGCTGCTCGAGGCAATCCACAATCTCGCTTGGCGAAACAACCTTATAGAGGCCATCACTGCACAACAACAGTACATCGCCAGGCTCCAAGTCGATAGCGCTCATGATGACTTCGATGTCCGGCTGCGCGCCCACGGCTTGCGTTAGCATTTCCTTGATCTGGCTGCTTACACGCTCGGAATCATCACCGCGGCTGCGGAGCAAATTGCCGATGGTCTGGTCCTGCGTTAAGAGAATCAGGCTCCCACCACGAAATAGGTAAGCGCGAGAATCACCGACCTGCGCAACGGTGGCCCGAGTCCCATTCAAGAGCGCCGCAGTCAACGTAGTCCCCATCGTCGAGCCTTCCGCACGCTGCTGTGAGTGGGTATAAACGCCCCGGTGAGCCGCCTCGACCGCCTTCCGGAGCGCCAGTGACAAATCGGGCGCCGTCGCTCCCGCCACGGGGAATTGAGCCGTCATCTCTTTCGCCAGGCTCTCAACGCACATCCGGCTTGCCACTTCGCCTGCAATGTGGCCGCCCATTCCATCGGCCACGGCCAGGAGCAAACCCGGCGGAGAAAATCCTAAGACGTTTTCCTCTCCGTTTTGCGGGGCAACACTGCCATCCAAGGCAAAGATCAGATGACTGTCTTCATTGTTCTTCCGCTTTTGGCCCGTATCGTTGAGCGGGGCGACAAGAGCGCAAAGGCGGACACCTGCATCGTCTTGGGTGCTCTCAGAGGTGGGTTGGGGGGAGTAAAACGGCACGCCTACGGTTCCCTCTTTACCGCAAAATCCTCAATTCTCACTCATGGAGGAGCCTGAACAATTACAGTTTATACGAAACCTTGGGAATTGCAAGCTTTTGTGAATTTCGGTAGTGACTCATTTTGAGGTAAGCCGTCTGAGAAGTCGGATTGCCAACTGAACGCAGAGGATGAGCAAGGCAAGAACAACCAGGAACATTCCAGCCCACCCGAGGATTTCTGCTGCGGGCGGGTTAGAGAAATCCACAATCCAGCCCGGAGGAGCGTTTCTACGAACTTGATATCCGTGCAAGGCTACCCAGCCAAGGCCTGCCGCAAACATCGTAGCACCCAACCCTGCCAGCAGCGGAATCGGGTGCTTTCTCATGGTGCTCCTATGATAGCACGTCGGACTGGAATCGAAAGTAAGTCACCACCTTCAGGGCAATCCCCTTGCCAAACCTCCGCAACCCAATTTCAAACTAGGACACTACCTGAATTTCGGTACGGGTGTCATTCGCGAGACTTGACCGCTCGAAGCCACAGTCATTCCCGCGGAAGCGGGAATCCACTCCACGAGTCTTCAGGAATAGGCTGTCTGAAGACTGGATTCCCGCTTTCGCGGGAATGACAGGCATTTCGAAATGAATCCCATTCCAAATGACACCATCACGTGAATTTCCCGTTTGACATTGATTGGAAACTCTTGCTAGCTTGGTACTGTATGAGGCGACTCCAACCGGTAATCTGGGCCAAGGGGACCTTTCTCACGCCCCAGCATCTGCAACTCCAGGACCGATTTTTCGAAAGTGTTTTGGAGTTCAAGTTAAGTGCCTTGAAGTTCTGCCCCTGGGGCTTTGCAGAGTTGCAGATCAACCATGAGGCTCTTTCCGCCGGCAGCTTATCGCTTTCGCGCGCGGTGGGGCTGTTTCCCGATGGCTTGGCATTTGAGATTCCTGACTCGGATGCCGCCCCGGGAGCAAGGCCGATTGAGCAGTCCTTTGGTCCCGATCAGAGTGCCCTTGAGGTCTTCCTTGCAGTTCCTCAGTACCATGATCGCGGCTTCAATGTTTCCGTGGCGCAGAAAAATGGAGATACTCGCTACCAAGCCGAAATTGCTCTCACGCGCGACGAGAACACCGGACTGGCGGAAAGACCAGTTCAAATTGCCAGGAAGAACCTGCGGCTACTTGTGGAGGGAGAACCCCTTCAGGGCAGTACTTGTTTGCGTATGGCTCGTGTGAAAAAGACCGCGGCCGGCACTTACCAGTTAGATCCGCTGTTTATTCCACCGTTGCTCGATATCTCGGCGAGCGAGTATCTGGTGGCGATTTTGCGCCGGCTGGTTGAGATCCTGGCTGCCAAGGGCAGCACCCTTTCGGGAACGCGCAGGCAGAAGAACCAGAGCCTGGCGGATTTTACGGCGTCTGACATTGCCAACTTCTGGCTGCTTTATACGGCAAACAGCTATTTCCCCATCATGCGCCACATTTTTGAATCCAAGAAAGGCCATCCGGAGGGTTTGTACACAACGATGCTTGCCCTGGCGGCATCGCTCACAACCTTTTCGACCACGTTACAGCCTCGCGATCTCCCCCTTTACGACCACGATAACCTGGGCGCCTGCTTTTCCGACCTCGACGAGAAGCTGCGGACGCTCCTCGAGACGGTTGTGCCCAGCAACTTCGTTTCATTGCCATTAAAACTCACCCAGCCCTCAATTTATTCCACGGCGCTTGCGAACGACAAATACCTCGTGAATACGCGCATGTACTTGGCCATCAGTGCGGACTTGAGCGAGGCAGACCTTCTCAAGAGGGTGCCTCAACTCGTCAAGGTTTGTTCCGCCACGCATATTGAAACACTCATTCGCCAGGCTCTTCCCGGCTTACAATTAACGCACGTCCCTTCTCCTCCGGGCTCGATTCCCATTAAGATGAACTATCAATATTTCAGCCTGAATCAGGCCGGAGTTTGCTGGGATGCCGTGGGGCGTGCTCGAAACTTCGCCGCATATGTTCCCGGCGAGATTGCGAACCCGCAGCTCGAACTCATCATTCTCCTGCCTCAAGCCGAGTGATTCTGCCGTTAAGGCAGCCGTCAGCCATCAGCTTTCAGTTACAAGAATGGGGTGCTCTTGCTGAGGGCTGACGGCTGAGATCACTCTCCTGGCTTCTCGCCGCCAGGATATAAAGGCCGGAGCCCTTGGCCAGTTAGCCCGGATTTGTCACCACGTTTGGACGCTCTTAGGGGACTGCCGAAAGGGCGGGGCTTCAGCCCCGCCGAAATCGCGGCTCTCCCCCTCTGTTGGTCCCGTGCCCCGCGCAGTCCCGCGCCTGCGGGACTGCGCGGGGCACGGGACACTGCAATAATCAGGAAGGCCTTGTGACGGCGGGGCTGAAGCCCCGCCCTTCCGGACCCGTGGTGAGAAATGCGGGTTAAATCCTTACCGCCAAACTCTGCGCGGGTTGTCGCACACATTCTCGCGGTATCGCGCTTTTCGACTTTCGACTCTCGACCCTCGACTGCCTCAGGAGGGCGGAGAATTTCAAATCCGTTTGGCTAGTGTTTAAGAGCAAAGAAAAGAATCAATACCACCGCAATCAAGAACAGTCCTCCCAAAATGATGAGCGGTACAAGGAATTTGCTCTTGCCGCTTTGGGGGGGCGCTACCTGAGGCGCCACGGGCACGGGAACGGCCATCGGCTGCATCTGCGGCATCACAGGTTGTGGAGGCGTAACGAATGGGGAAGGCACGGCAGGCTGTTGAAACTGCGGGGCGGGTATCTGGTATGGTTGCGGCTGAGGCACCACAGGTGGTTGAACGTAGGGCATGCTGGGAGCCACAGGAGGCGAAACAGACACCATGGGGATCACCGGCGCGGCACGCCCTGCGGCCGGTTGTGGTACTGCCGGAGGTGGCGCCTGCGGAGCACCCTGCGGTGGCGCGCCTGCACCTCCACCGGGAAGCTCAAACATGCGCATGTACTCATCCTCCTCGGGTGATTGCGGGGCAGTCGGTGGAGTTTGTACAACCGGTGGTGACAGTACAGCAGGAGGCGGCGGGGTTGTCGGTTCAGACGGCCGCTGGAAGATCAGGGTGAATGCGCCAGGTTTTGCTTTATCGGCCGCCGGGGGCGGAGGCGGGGCCACTGGTTCGGGTCGCTGGACCACTGGAAGTGTCGGTCCACTCTTCTGCGGCTGGTACCCCTGAATCAATTGCGTCAATTCCCCGGGACCTTGCTGGCTCGAGGAACCGGACAATGGAACCAGCGGCCTGGGCGAACTGGTGGGGATCGAAGGTCCCGCTGGCCGGGTCGGCTGCGGGCCAGCGTGGAACATTCGCGTGAACTCACCCGGACCTTCAGATTCCACGGCAGAGGGTGGAGGTGGGGGAGATTGAGGCGGACGCTCACGGGTCGGCTTGGCCTCGACAGAGGGCGCAGCAGGTGGCGGCTCCTTCACATGCGCAGCCTTGAAGAGTCTCGTGAATTCCCGAGAACCCTCGGATTGAGATGGTTGGGCAGGGGCTAGAGAAGGCAAGCGCGTTCTCTCGGCGGCGGGTTCAGGGCTGGGTGGTATGCCCTTCGATTCGTCCCGACCATAGAAGATTCGTGTAAATTCTCCCGGCGCCCCTTCCTCACGACCCGGCGCGGGGGGCGGAGGCGGTAGAGGCTCCTTACGTGCCGGCGGTGCGGGAACGCGAGGCTGCTGTTTGCGGCTCTCGAAAACCACTTCGAAGCCAGCCGGAAGCTGGCGGTCGGGAGGCTTTTCCGCGGTCCGGGCTGGGGGTGCGCTCGGCTTTTCAGGTGGGGAGGAAACGGGCCTAGCCGCCTTCGGCGCCGGCATGTCCTTGCCGAAGAAGGCCCTTGTGAACTCGCTGACCTCACCCCTTTCCCTCGAGGGTGGAGGTGGCGCAACTGGGGGCTCCGCTGCCTTCAAAACCTCGCCTTCTGAGAGCCCTCCTAAGTCTCCCGCGAGTTTGGCAGGGCTCGCAAAAGTCCCCGGTTCAACGGCAGGTTCTGGATGTGTTGTCGGGGTGCTCGCAGGTTTTTCTTCAGATGCAGATAACGTCTGGTCGGCAATAACTTTCGGGGTTGTGAAAAGCTGCGTGGGTCCAGGCGAAGCCAAATCCTCTTGCCTTGCGTGCGAGACCAAGCCCCTGGTTGCTGCGATTGCGCTGGAATCACCACTTGGAGCAGATTTGGGCACACTCGCCTTCCCTGCCGTTCCCAGCGTCCCTGGCGCTGATTGGAGCCATTGTCGAAGGTCCTGACACTCAGGCAGATCCTCGGTCACGACGAACACGCGGTTCGCCTCTTCGCCCATGTCGACCAAACTCTTCATTTCTTCGGCAGTCGCGCGTCGGAGGAACCCGAAAACCAGTGAGGCCAAATCAGGCTGATTGGGAGGAGTCCGCTCCTCCCAAAGTTGGTGTAGGAGTACGATGCGGCCGGACGAAGTCTGGAGCGCCTTGAAGGTCCTCGCTTCCCCGTCACTCAGCATTTCCAGAATCTGGTATCTTCCCTGAAAATCCATGGCTGATCCACCATCTTCGTTTGATATTTATATTATCATGAAATTAGTTGTACAACCTTAGCAACTCCGCCGAAAAGACAGGTGTCAGGTTTCAGGGGCAAGGTGGCAGGAGACTTGCAGCTCTTCAAGAACGGAAGGCAGTAAGGAGTTGGCTGCAAGCCGTAAGGAAACGGAAGGGGCCAATTCATGAGTCAGAATTGTGATCCGCATCTCCTGCATCATGGGCACGCAATCGCGAAAGAGTTCTGCCTTGACCTGAGATGTTGTAATATTAACGTTGCAGCCAGCATGAAGCCAAGCTTAATTTATGTTATGCTCACCTCCAGGCGGCACTCCGTTCCTCCTGCCACGAGGAACGGTGATTGATGGTCTCGAAACGGGGCTGCCACTCGGGCTTGAGGAAACGAACCCGCAAAGCAGCGGAGAAGACTTTAGGTAGTCGTTTGGGCTGCGGCAGGCAAAGATAAAGGAAATCTTAGAGCTATCGGATCAACTCTATGAAGCAACTTTCCAAGGTTGTGTGGTCGGAGGGCATGTATCTGGGGCCGCACCACTTTCAAGTGCAGGGTCGCTTTTTCGAAGAAGTCACGCATTTCGAGATCTCGAACTTATGGTTTGAGCCCTATGGACTGGTCGGGCTCGAACTGGATGGGGAAGCTCTTCGCAACGGCACGGTAGCCCTAGTGCATGCACGCGGCATTTTTCAGGACGGGCTCACCTTCAATATTCCGGAGAGTGATCCCGTTCCCTCGCCGCGCAATATTAGCGACCTTTTCCCGCCCACCCGCGAGAACCTGACGGTGCTCCTGACGGTCCCGCCACACAGGCTTGGGGGAGCGAATTGCTCTTTTCCCGATGAGCAAAATAAAGGGCGGACGAGGTATATTGCCGAAGAAAAAATCCTTCCTGATGAGAATACCGGCCTGGATGAGAAGCCGCTGAAACTGGGACGAAAGAACATTCGACTGCTCCTTGATACAGAGGATGCCGGGGAATTGCAGACCTTGCCGATCGGACGCATCAAGAGAGACGGATCGGGCAACTACGTTTACGACGAAAGCTTCATCCCGCCCTGCCTCCAGATCAGCGCCAGTCAAACGCTGATGATGATGACCCGCCGCCTGATCGACATTCTTCAGGAGAAGAGCGCGGCGGTTTCCCCTGATAATCAGGGGCGGGGGAAGTTTCAGACGGGGCTTTCGGCTCAAGAGGTCAGCCGCTTCTGGTTCCTGCACGCCATAAACTCCAGTCTGGGCCCGCTGCGTCATATGTTCGTTTCACAAAGCGGGCATCCTGCCGAGCTCTTTACAGAGCTCCTCCGACTGGGCGGTGCGCTTTGCACTTTCGCCTTGGACTCCCACCCGTCGAACCTTCCACTTTACAATCACCTCGCACTCGACAAGTGCTTTGCAGACATCGAAAGGCACATCCGGGCGCACCTCGAGTTGCTGGCGCCGTCGAATTGTATTCCCATTCCGCTTCGCTCCGTCGCCAATTACTTCTACGAGGGCGAGGTCACCGATCAACGCTGCTTGGACCGCGCCCGCTGGCTCCTCTCCGTTCAGTCGGCCATCGGTGACGCAGAAGTGATTACCAGGACAATACAACTGGTCAAAGTTTGTTCGGCTCAGTTTGTACCCCAACTGGTCAAAAGAGCGCTGCCTGGTATGGCGCTCACGCACATGTCCGTACCTCCCTCGGCGGTATCCCCGCGAGTCGAAAGTCAATACTTCGCCATCAGCAGGGCTGGTCCTTGCTGGGATCATATAGTTCAAACCCGCCGCGTCGGGATTTACATTCCAGGGGACATCCCCAGCCCGCAGGTCGAACTCCTGGTGGTCTTGGAAAACCAATGAGGTTGGCAAGATGGTGCGACAATTTCTCTCATTGCCCCGGTCTGCAACCGGGGTTGTTGGCCGCTCACAGAACGGCGCCATGGAGAATGAATGTCGCCCTATTTTGCAGCTCTCCATAAGAGGTCCAAAATGGGTGTACATCCGTCCCAAGCAGCAATTCCTCAAAGCCCCGGTTCTTCCCCGGCGCCAGGCCATGAAAACCTGGCCCTGATTTATCAGGAGGTTCTGACGGCAATTACCCGCCTGCGCTCCAACCGCCAGGCCGCCACGGATGCAGGCACATTCCGCAACCAGATGAAGGCGGCGATTAGCGCCGCCGAGTCCGAGGCTACGTCAAAAGGCTATCCCCTGGAAGACACCCGGCTAGCCACATTTGCCGTCGTCGCCTTCCTGGATGAGTCTATTCTCAACTCGAATAATCCTGTCTTCGCCGATTGGCCTCGAATGCCATTGCAGGAGGAATTATTCGGCGGGCATACGGCAGGAGAGATTTTCTTTCAGTGCATTGACCGCCTTCTTGCCCATAGCGATTCCCCCCACCTCGCCGATACGCTGGAGGTCTTTGCCCTGTGTCTCCTGCTGGGGTACCGCGGCCGTTACAGCCTCAGCGGCCAAGAGGGCATGCGTACAGTGCTGGAGGCGATAGCGGATAAGATGCAGCGCATTCGCGGGGGAGTGCGCCCGCTGTCACCGAACTGGTCACCCCCACAGGATGCGATGCGGCCAAGGGCCTACGACCCTTGGGTGCGCAGGCTGGCCTTCGGGGCGGTGGGGTTTCTTCTTCTGGCTCTGTTATTGTTTGTCGGTTTCAAGTTCACCTTGATGTCAGGCGCATCCGGTTTGCACTCCACAGCCTCCATCACAACGCAGTAGGGAGTTGCCGTGAATAACAACTTAAAATATTGGATTGCCGCTTTGGCGCTTATTGTCTGGCTGGTCTTATCCTGGTTTATCGCCTCCTGGCTGCACTTGCAGGGGAACAGCGTTTGGATACTGCGCATCGTCCTGGCCCTGCTCGGTATTGCGGCGTTCATCACCATCGTGTGGTGGCTCAGGGTACGAGACAAAGAACGGGCTGCGGAAATGGCCCAAGGGGCAAGCGGCGGGAGCGGTGAAATCGACGTCCTGATTCGCGAAGCCGAGTCCCGCCTCCAGGCCTCCCAACTTGGCCACAATGCGAGAATCGGCAATCTGCCGGTCTTCTTCGTTGTGGGTGAAAGCGGCTCGGCAAAAACCAGCGTGGTTCTGCACTCAGGTCTCGAGCCTGAGTTGCTGGCCGGGCATACCGGGCAGGAGAGGGTCCCGATTCCCACCCGGGCTGCGAACCTTTGGTTCACGCGCCAGTTCATCTTTGCGGAGGCGGGCGGCCAACTGCTGTCTGAACCTGCCCGATGGGCAAAGCTCGTGAAGAAGCTTGCTCCCGACCGGCTGCACTCGGTGTTTGGGAAGGGAACGCAGGCCCCGCGTGCAGCCTTGGTTTGCGTTGACTGTGAAAGCTTCATGAAACCGGGTGCGGCGGAAGCCCTGGGCGCCAGCAGCGACCGGCTCCGCACGCGGCTGCGAGAGATTTCTCAGTTCCTGGGAGTCAGCCTCCCGGTTTACGTGCTCTTCACGCGCGCCGACCGACTGCAATTCTTCCAGGATTACGTTCACAATTTGACCAACGATGAGGCGACTCTGGTTTTGGGCGCCACGCTGCCCATGGTCTCCTACGCCGGGGAAGTCTACGCCGAGCAGGAAACCGCCCGAGTTTCGGCCGCCTTCGATAATCTCATTTATTCCCTGGCCGAAAAGCGTCTCCTGTACCTTCCCAGGGAATATGACGCGACCAAGCGCCCCTCTGTATACGAGTTTCCTCGGGAATTCCGGAAACTTCAGCCCATGCTTGTCCAGTTGCTCGTGGACCTGTGCCGGCCTAGCCAGTTGCGAACCGGGCCGTTCCTTCGCGGCTTTTACTTCAGCGGAGTTCGCCCCATTGTCATTAGTGCGCCCGCGCCCACTCTGGTGAGAGAGGAACCGCTCACTCATCCCGCTGCTGGCAAAGGGGCGCTCCGCGCCACAGGGTTCTTCGACGTCCAGAAGCTCGCCGCCCAGGCCGCCCGGCCGTCCATGGCTGAAGAAACGGGCGAGAGCCGCAGAGTGCCGCAGTGGACTTTCCTCCCCCATTTTTTTAATGACGTACTTCTGAAAGATACATCCGCCCTCACCGCGAGCGCTTCCAGCACCAAGACGAGCCTATGGAGAAGGGTGCTGCTGGCCTCGGCCATGGGGCTGCTGCTCATCTTCATTATTGGTTTCATTGTTTCGTTCGTTGAGAACAAGAACCTGGAATCGCAGGTGCTGAATGCGGCTCAGGGGATTTCAAATGTTCAACTGACGGCCCAGCAACTCCCCTCCCTCGATGCCCTCAACCGGCTGGAGACCCTCCGTCAGTCGGTTGAGACTCTGGCCCAGTACGAACGGGAGGGCGCGCCATTCGGGATGCGCTGGGGCTTGTACACTGGAAATTCGCTTTACCCGGATGTCCGAAAGATCTATTTTCAACACTTCCGGAAGCTTCTCTTTGGACAAACACAAGCTGCCCTTCTCCAGACGCTCTCTGCCCTTCCCGTCACACCCGGCCCCAACGATCAGTACGGCCCGGTGTACGACACTCTGAAAGCTTATCTGATCACAACCTCCAATCACGACAAGAGCACCCGTCTGTTCCTCTCCCCCGTGCTCTTGAAGGCCTGGACTGCGGGCCGGGACATTGACCCGGACCGGGTGCAATTGGCACAGAAACAGTTCGATTTCTACAGCGACCAACTCAAGGACGCGAATCCCTTTTCATCCGAGAACGACACACTCGCGGTGACGCGCGCTCGCAATTACCTCTCACAGTTCGAGGGCTCTGAGCGCGTTTACCGCTTCATGCTGGCGGAAGCCTCAAAAGCCGACCCCTCAATCAATTTTAACCGCAAGTTCCCCGGCTCTGCGGAAGTCGTCATTGACGGAAAGGAAGTGGAAGGCGCCTTTACGAAAGCCGGCTGGGCCTTCATGCAGGACGCCTTCAAGAATCTGCCCAAGTATTTCAGTGGAGAAGAGTGGGTACTGGGCCCGGGGAGCGCCCAGAATGTGGACACCGCAAAGCTCGCCCAGGACCTCCAAGTTCGATACCTGCACGACTATATCACTCAATGGCGCGCCTTCTTGAAGAGCGCGAACGTGGTGCGTTACAACAGCATCATTGACGCCTCGCAAAAGCTCGCAAAGACTTCGAGCAATCAGTCTCCCCTGTTGGCTCTATTCTGCACCACAGCCCAGAATACGGCAGTTGACCAGCCGGACATCGCCAAAGCTTTCCAACCTGTCCAGGTCGTGGTTTCACCCAATTGCCAGGACCAATATATCGGCCCCCCAAATGCCCCGTACGTGACCGGTCTGAGTGGAATCCAGGCCTGTTTGGACCAGGTCAACAATAGCCCCGCCGAGCAGAAGGAGGCTGCGAAACAGCAGTGCATGACTTCTGCCTCGACGGCGCAGCAGGCTGCCCGGCAAATTGGCCAGGGATTCAAAATCGACCAAGAAGCTCATGTGGACGCAACGGTTCAGAATCTGCTGCTTGCTCCCATCGCCTGGGTTTCAGCGGTCTTGCGCCCCGGGCCGGTGAGTGGCGCAGGCTTGTGCGCGCAAATGAGCCCTCTGGCAGCCAAGTTTCCCTTTAATCCCAAGGCCAGCGTGGACGCCTCTCCGCAGGAACTTGCGGCGGTTTTTGATCCCGCAAGCGGCGCCCTCTCTCAGTTCTACAATGCCTCGCTGAAGAACCTTCTGCTTCCTCAGGGGGTTGAGTATGTTCCAAACCCCTCAGGCGGTCAGCAGGTGCATCCCGCTTTCCTCAGCTTCTTTAACCGGGCCATGAACCTCGAGCGGGCTCTGTACACGGGCGCACCCGGGCAGATCCAATTCAAGTACGCGCTTCGCCCCCATCCGACAGAGAGCGTCGGCAGCCTGACCATGAACATCGACGGCCAGACCATGACTTACAGCGGCGGAAATGCGCCCTTCAAGCAGTTTACATGGCCGGGAGCCACGGCACAGGGGGTCACGCTGACGGTGAAGATTTCAGGCGGGTCGGAGTTGGGATTCCCGAACTACGACGGCACCTGGGGAGTCTTCCATTATTTTGCCGACGCTGACAAGTGGCAGCAAACCGGGACCACTTACAACATTGAGTGGGTGCTGCGTGTCGCGGGCGGAAGGCCCGTTACCGCTCCCAGCGGCAAGCCTGTCACCGTCCAATTTGACCTGGACACGCTGGGCGCGCCACCCATTCTGCAAAAGGGTTATCTTTCCACGATGCAATGCGTTTCGACCGTGGCCAAGTAATGGGCACCTAGCCACGAGTCACTGGAGAGGCAGTAAGCAGTAGGCAGTAGGCGGAGAGCAGATGCTCGTCATTCTGACTCCTGACTCCTGACTCCTGCCCTTCCCCACCTGCGACTTACCATCTAACTCCTGTAGTTTCAACGAGATTCCCGCTTTCTGATCGTATCTCCTTTGTTTTCATATACATTCTAGCTTGGTCTCAGGGATTTCCACAGTGGTCCTTTGTTTTCAATAACATTCGCGCATCGCTCCGTCAAAAAAAGAATTCTTTTCCAAGGTTGGTAGGCTTTCTCGAGCCGCAGGACAAATTGAGCGAGTGATGCTGGGATGCCTATGAGGGCCATGGCCCGCCACTATGCGAAACCAAAGAGCGAAGTGTGATACGCCAGCAAAGTTGCTCACCCACATAGGCTATCATAACTCCCGTCATCTGTCAAGAGACAGAATGTCCACGCGCCGCCGTCGCGCTTCCCCTCACCCCAGCCACCTGAAGCTGTGAAAAAATCGGATTGGCCATCTGTAGCGGCGCTCTATGAGCGCCGAAGTCATTGATTCTAAAATGCGGCGGTCATAGACCGCCGCTACAGTGCGATTTTATCACAGCTTCCCTCCCCAAGGGGCCGGTGTAGTCATCGCCTTCCTCGGCGAAGCTCCCATAATCGCACCGCCACGCATCAGGCCGCTGGGCGGAGCAAAGGGGTTATTTCCCGGCTTTTTTAAGCGCGGCCTCGATTGTTGCAAGCGGCAGCAGCAGAGATAACGGCGCGTCCAGCAGCGGCACAGCGCCATAGCGGGCATCCCATCCTGCCACCCTTTCATTCTTGGCGTCGATGACAAGCACCACGCCGCCAACTTCCGCCGAGGCCAACAGGCAGCGTCTGCCCGCCGCGAGTAGAAGTTGTCCGCCAATTCCCTGCCCTTGCAGCCTGCGATCCACAGCCAGGCGCGCTAAGCGGAAACCCGGCACGTCATGGCGAGCCAGCCCGCGACATATGATCTCCGGCGTCCGGGCATAGTCAACCGATGCAGGGCTCAGGCTGTAGAAGCCGAGAATGGTTTTGTTGTCGGCATCGTCAATCGCAAGGAACGTTTTCGCGCCGCCCAACTCGTGGCTCTTGCGGGCGTAACGGCGCAAGAATTCATTCAGCGCTTCTTCGCCGCAGTCGAACGCTTCCCGCTCATGTTTCTTGTTGATCGGCTCTTCGTGCCATGCCGTCACGATTATGACCGCCGCTTTGGCAATGCCCGAGCGGCTGCCAGCAGTTTTGCGTTCGGCGCCGGCGGATTCTCCAGCAGATCCAGAACCCGCAAACTATCCCTTTCGGAGAGCTGCACATGATCCGCCTCCGCGATGACGGCCTTGGCCGCACGCAAGGCGTGACGAAGGACAAAATCCGTCAGGTCGGTGTGGTTCAGCGCCACCGCACGCAAGAGCAGCGCTTTTTCCTCGGCCCGAATCCGCAAGGACAGCCGCCGGTTGTCTTCAACCGCTATTCTCGGCATGGCAGCGACTCCTCCACAATTATGTACACATTCAAATAGTACATCAAAAACAGACGGGAATCAACTTCTGTGTGCATTGATTGCGTACGCGGGTGGCGCAGACATCGTTTTGTGATGTCTGCGAATTGTGCTTCCCCTCTCGCTGTGGCCTCAGCACCGTCAACCAGCCATCGGGTCCATCGCAGACATGCAAACTGCCGCATGTCTGCGCCACCCGGCCTATTCCGGTGGCACCACGCCCCCGGCGAGTTTCTCCTACGACCAGGCTTCGGTGACGATCGGCAGTTGGTCGAGTGGAACCCTAACGAACCCGAATGGGCGGATGACGGAAGCCGCAACCACCGTGAGCGGGAGCGTAAACACAGCGGTGGCCTACAGCTACGATCCGGTGGGCCGGATTGCGAGCTTCTGGCAGTGCAACAATGCGTCAAACTGCAGCAGCCAGTCGCCCCTCTACTACACCACGACCTACAGCTACGACTGGGGGGGAGATGTCATCAAGTGGGCGCACCCTGGGTCAATCAACTTGACCAACAGCGTCAATTCTGCGCAGCAGGTCACAGCGGTGCAAACCACCTCGCAGTACACGAACCTTCCGCAGACCCTTGTGCAGAATGTCACCTACACTCCCTGGGGTGCAGTCAGTGTGCTCCAGAACGGCTGCGTGGGGAGCCAGTGCGTGAACGCCCAGGAGAATTATCAATACAACAAGCTTCTTCAGCCCTGGGTCATCTCGCTCACGGCAGCGAGCGGCGCCGGGTATTGTCTGGTGTATAATTACTTCGCGGCGGGGTGGACGCCGCCCACCACCTGCCCGAGCGCAAGCTCCACGCCGCCGACCGGGACGACGGATGACGGTAACGTGATGGGCTACTGGTACGAGGACAGTGTGAATTCCTCCTTCAGCCACACGGCCAGCTACACTTATGATGGCGTGAACCGGCTGAGCTCTGCTTGCACACTTTCGGGCTCCCAGTGCGCAACCTCGGGCTCGAACGTCTACAATTTGGCGTTCGCGTACGACCAGTTTGGGAACATGCACTGCACGGGGGGAGTCGGAGGCGGCTCGGCCATCGGTTATTGTCCCGCATGGACGTACAACACCAGCACCAACCAGCTCACAACTTCGGGCTTCAGCTACGATGCGGCGGGGAACCTGACCAAGGACTCGAGCAATGCCACCGCGCACACTTATCAGTGGGACGCGGAGGGGCGGGTCGCCTCGGTGGACAATGGCGCGACCTGGGGCTTTACCTACAACGCCCTGGGAGAGCGGGTGCAATGGACCTACTCGAACGGGGCCGGGGCCAACCAGCACATGTTCGACCCCAATGGCGGTTGGCTGGGCATCTACGGCGTTTTGGATGTTTTGAGGTGGGGCGACGGGGCGTACGCGTGGTACAACAACGGCAGCGAGACCTATTTCAACCACGTCAACAACGTGGGCTCGACAACAATGTTGACGAACCACGCCGGGGCGGAGGTGGAGGACATGCTGTTTTATCCTTGGGGAGATGCCTGGCAGTCGCAGGGCAGCGGCGGCTACAACTTCGCCGAACTGCCCTACTACGACGGCAATACAAACACCAGCCCCAGCATGTTTCGCTTCTATTCGATGGGCCTCGGTCGCTGGCACAGCCCCGACCCGGCGGGCGGCGACATCAGCAATCCCCAGTCGCTTAACCGCTATGCCTACGTGCTGAATAACCCCACGACGCTGACTGATCCGCTGGGCCTGCAGGGGGGGTGCCCGCCGGGCAGCGAGCAGGCTGGAATGTGCAGGAATGGCACCTTCTATCCTCCCGGGGGCCCGGTGTATCCGTGGAACCCGTTCACTAACCCCGGCAGCTGGGGCTGGAACTGGGACGAGTTCGACCTAATGGGCATCCGAGTCTACTCCGGGCAGGGTTTTTCGGAAGGGTGGCCGGTCGCCGTGAACCAAGTCGGCTATGCGGCGGATTATTTTGATTCGTACCAAAGCGGCGGGGCAGGGGGCGGCTGCGGCACACCCGGTCTGCAGAAAATTGCCCAGGTGGTTAACTCAGCCCTCCACCAGCCGAAGCTGAGTGAGTGCCTGAACAAGCTCTTCGGGCCTGGCAACATTCTCAACAACCAAAACCTGCCTATACTCGACACGAGGCAAAGCGAGGCCACTATCTCAGTCGACACAAAAGCTGCAGCCTACGCAACGTATGCCACGCCTGTGCCTGCAACCGGCCGGGGTACAGTGTTAATGGCATCAGAGTACTTTAACTCAATAGGGAGCTTCGAGGGCCTGCAGGCGACATTTTTGCACGAAACGGCGAACATTCTCGCCATCCAACGGAACCAACACCCTGTCCCCAAAAACCCTGCGGCCCTACTCGGTGACAACGACGCGGGCGCCGCCCTCGAGGAGTGCATGTATGGCCATTTGGTCTATTAGAGCAACGGGAGAATCTCGATGAACGCAGTCGTCGCTCTTTCTGTCCTAATTTGCGTTCCTTTATCAGGAGCGGGCCGGACAGAGAGCCCCCCGTTCGTGGAGGTAGGAGTTGACCAGGTTCAAAGACAAGAGAACCTGATAACTTTGCACGTGGTAGTGAAGAACCGCGGCCCGGACCCGGTTTTCCTTGAGACAGACTTCTTTAACTATTACAAAGAGCCTCATACTGTTTACGTCCAACAACTGTCGTCCGCTGGGTCGTGGATTTTCGTAGGCCCCAGCATCGACGTGCCTCCTGAGCGGCTGATAAAGCTCAACGCAGGGGACAGCTTGCGGCACACCGTCTATCTTATAGACCCATATACGGGCCCTCGCGGTGGTACGCGTCCTGGCGTTCCGCTTGGCGGCAGAATGCACCGGGTCGTAGTCGAGTATTATCTCAGTGAGCGTGATTGGCAGACGTACAGGGGGTACATTGCTAAATCGCACGGTCGCGGAAAAAAGCCCCCGATCGAGCCCAAAATCGCCGTTTCCCAGACGTTTGAGATTCCCGGCGTCGGCTGACGCAGAGCGAAGCTCTGCGACTGGACTCCGGAAGTAACTCAAACGAGCTTATCCATGCTCAAGAGGGACAAATCATTAAGATAATAGAACGTGAAGCTCGACCAGGACCATTCCTCCGGCGAACGCACCAAGCCCCTCTTCACCGGATTGTTGTGCATATAGTTCAGCTTTTCCAGGCGTTTCTTCTCGCTATAAACGCCATACGGGTAGAAACGGCGCTACCAGACGCGATAGTGCGAGTCGCTGTGAACGGTCGGCGGCAGCCACAGGCCGGTTAACATCTTGCGGCACCAGGAGTGCGTTTGATTCTCAGTCCAGACCGAGACAATCCCCTGCGCGGTTCGTTTCTTGAGCTCTTGCATCAGGCGGCTGGTACTCTCAGCCGGTTCGGGCTTGATCAGCAAGTGAAAGTGCTCCGGCATCAGAACCCAGCCGGTCAGCAGGAAGCCAGCCTCCTGCCGAAACTGGCGTAAGACCTCGACGAAGTTGCAGCGGGGGCGGTGGCTATCAAAGAGCTTCATGCGACGATAGGTGCTAGAAGTGATAAACTGCAACTGGCCGGGTGCGAAATGGCGTCCGGAGACAGGCATAGCAAGGGCAGCATACCGTATTGGAAGCCCAAACGCAGAGCTACGCTCTGCGCCAGCCGGCGCCGGGACGGCGGTGGAAGACATGCTGTTCTACCCTTGGGGGGATGTGTGGCAGTCGCAAGGCAGCGGCGGCTACAATTTTGCCGAACTGCCCTACTACGACGGCAATACAAACACCAGCCCCACCATGTATCGCTTCTATTCGATGGGCCTCGGTCGCTGGCACAGCCCCGACCCAGCGGGCGGCGACATCAGCAATCCCCAGTCGCTTAACCGCTACTCTTATGTGGCGAATAACCCTACGAGCGTCGTCGACCCGCTGGGGCTCCAGGGGGGGTGCCCGCCGGGCAGCGAGCAGCATGGAATCTGCAGGGGTGGCGTCTTCTATCCTCCCGGGGGTCCGGTGTATCCGTTCAACCCCTTCACCAACCCCGGCTGGAACTGGGATATATTCGATTTGGCTCAGTAGGCGTTCGACGCGCCTTTCGCTGAGACGTGGAACGGGGAGCCCGACCAAGTGCTCAGCGGCTTCGACCCCACCAGCTCTCTGCTGGACATCCTCCCCCTCCTTGCTTTCAATTTCGGCCCCGCTGTTGCCGCAAAAACTGGTGCGGCAAAATTGCCGTCATGTAATGACGCCAAGAACAACAGGAACCGTTTCTTCCAGCAACTACCTGGTCTGACCTCGGTGGCTTCGCAGTTAAATGTGCCGACAAACTTCATCGTAGGGCTATCGTCCTACGAAAGTGGCTGGTTGGATAATCACAATTTTGCTCTTCACAACCTGTGGGGACTCACCAACGCTGGCGGAAATAACCTCAACTTCTCGTCGTTCCAGGCCGGGAACACATACTTCGTCAACAACGTCGGGCCTTACATACAGGGGGCTCAGAGGCTTTCCGCATTCTTTTCTGGGCTAAAGAATGAAGGCTATAACAGCGCGAACCCGGCGTACTGGACAACGCTGCAAAACCGGATTAGTAAAATCCCGATGTGGGAGGCAGCATGTGGTGTAAAGTGAAATTCAGCTTTCTTTTTGCGGTAATTATCGCGGTGTCTGTCAGTCCTAAAACGAGCACGGCTGGAAAGAGGAATGAGTACAGGAATGTCGACTATGCCTACACCGTCTCGTTACCTGCCGATCTGTACTATGATGTGAACAAGCCGCCAAATCCCAACCACGGCTTTCGAATTAACGTGCCACCATCGGCAACGGTTTGGGTGGACGCCTCCTATACAGAGGACTCGACGCTCAGCCAGGCGGTTGATTCTGAACGCGCAGCCTGGGGAAAGAACTGTACCGCCATAGGGACTGAGGCCAAAGAGTTGGGCGGTACAAGTGCGACCCAAATCACGTTCAAGTGTGCAGCTGAGTCAGAAACAGGCAGCCCGACGATGGTGACCCTTCTATTGGCCTTGGCAAGTCCGCCGGACCGGGGCCAGATAAGATACGAGATCGGCATGCAGTATCCGTTGGAGGCTGCTTCAAG
Organism: Terriglobia bacterium; assembly: GCA_050008675.1. Taxonomy (GTDB): domain Bacteria; phylum Acidobacteriota; class Terriglobia; order UBA7540; family UBA7540; genus CAVROP01. The sequence continues at coordinate 191,531 of JBEKME010000001.1, read as the reverse complement.
CTTGCAAACGCAACAGGCATTCAAGGCTGCCCAGGCGGGGTTTCATTTTATGCGCCCGTAAGATTCTGACGTGACTCGCGCCATTTTCTTCGGAAAGTCGGACCAAGCTGATTCCGCAAACAACGGCACGCCGCAACAGCAGCCACGTTTGGCCAAGGTTCAGGCGGCCGTCAACAACGACCTCGGAAGGCAGTCGAGTTATCTCGGACCTACTGTTGGGCCGGAGCTCGACGCAAATGGAATGAGGGGTGGCGCGTATAACTTCAATTTTTTTGCCCCCGGTGTTTTCTTCGGACCGCCGAATTCGTCGAGCGCAGTTCCAGGCGCAAATTGCGGCAGGTTTAGCGATGGCCGGCTCGTTCCGATTCCGTGGTTGCCCTGCAATTTTAGCCGCGATCCGACAATATCACCATGGGGAGCGGCTAACGGTGGTTCTTTCTTGACCGCTCACATCGACACGGCTAATCCGTTTCAAGATCTGCTTAGCTTCTTTGAGCATCTAATTGTGAATGTGATACTGCAACGCAAGCACGGGTGTTGAGCATGACTGCTTCCTACATGAAGATCTCGAAGTTGCTATTCGTCTACTCGATCCTAGCGACCTCTCTGGCCATGCCTGGAATGTCATCAACCTCTCTGCGCACGATGGGACGGATTGACAGCGGCTCGTTGGGAAAGGCAGTTGACAATCCCGTCATTCATGCTTTCGATCTTTCCGAAGACGGACGTAACCTGGCATTGCTAGTAACCTCTGGGGAATCGCAGACCGCGACGGAGTGGCTGCTGGTCGTGGATACGCGGACCAGTCAGGTTCTAAGAAAGGCACAGATCGGTCAAGGTTTAGCTTACGTCTCCCAGGTGCTTTTTACGTCCGACGGCAGATTCCTCGTTGTAAGGGACAATCTCCCAGAGGTCAGGGTTCTTGAGAGTGCAAGCTTGGCGGTAGTTCACCGCATCGAGCCGCCAAGTGATAAGTTCAGGTTTCTTCTCTCTATCTCTAGATCCAGCGGCAGTGACGTGATTGCCGTCAATTTCGCGGCGGTTGGTCTTGCAATGATAAGGGATGACGAGAAGGTGCCGGGCTACACTGAGATCATTGATGCCGCTCACGGAACTGCTCGCGGTAGCTGGAGGTGCGACGATATCATCGGGCAGGTTCTTTCGCCTGACGGGAGTCTGGCTGCAATCCCGGACTGGAGCACAGGTAACGCAATCGCTGGGATTTCCGTCGTTGACACGAAATCAGGCGCGAAAGTCGCTGCGATAGGCAGCGGGTACACTTTCAAAGATCGCAGGCCATTCGATACGTCGGCGGCGAGGGTAGATGCTCGGTTCGTGACCCAGACGGAAATTGTACTGACTCCAGACCCGGGTACATTCGTGTCGGGCCATCTCGTTGGTGGTCAAACTCTAAAGCTCGTGCGCATTCCGGATGGGAAAGTTCTTGATGAAAAGAGGCCTAGAAGGTACGGAGCAAGCATACAGGCTGCTGCTTCGTCGGATGGGCGTTTTTGTGCGACCTTGAGCTTGGACGTAAAGCTAAACTATAATAGAGAGATACCCCCTCTCACCAAATGTGACCTTATGGTTTTTTCTCTGCGGGATGGTATCCATCTGGATGAGACTGAAAGGCTGGTCGGCTTCTTGGGGCTTAGCGGGGCCGACGGGAGAGACCTGCTGCGTATCTCGTCCAACGGATCCGTAATAGCGGTTGTACAAGACGGGGGGATTACGCTTTTCGAGAGACGCTGATCGCGGGTGGCGCATACGGCGGGTGGCAGACATCGTTTCTTGATGTCTGCGACGCGCGCTTCACGGCCTTGGGTTCGTGGCCAGCAGGGACGCATGTCCGAGAAAGCAGAATTCCCCCGCCGCGGCTGGACCGCGGGTGGCGGGGTGGCGCAGACATCGTTTTGTGATGTCTGCGAATTGTGCTTCCCCTCTCGCTGTGGCCTCAGCACCGTCAACCAGCCATCGGGTCCATCGCAGACATGCAAACTGCCGCATGTCTGCGCCACCCGGCGACAGTGCGACCCAACCAAATAGAAGGGCTTGCGCAGACACCGATTTTTGTTTGGAGGAGTACGATGGCAAACAGCGAAAACGATTGGTTAGGCGCGGGCCTTATTTCGGCTGCTGCTGTGGTTCTCGTTGCGGCGTTCTTCTGGGCAACGTCGAGCCTCGCTGAACAGCTACCGATGGTATGGGCTAGGCTCTTGGCATTCAGACTCTTGCTAGCCGTTGTGCTTTGGGCATTAACCATTTTCTCAAACAGGCGAAAGCTAGGGTTGCGAATATGCTTTGAGCTTGGGGCGCTACTGTTGATTGGATCCTGGGTGTTCAGTCTTGGCCGTATCTTAGGGGACGGTAGAGTTGCGCTGAAGCTAGCGGCTCTCAGCCTTGGTGGCCTTTCAACTGCAATGTTTGTGAGCGGTGCTTGTATAGCAGTGATTGCGCTAAATATAGCGGTAAGGTTTATTCGCCTCCATGCCATTTTGCAACGCTCTTGACCTGACTTTATGGTAGCCGCAAAATCAGCAACCGCGGGCTGGCGCAGAGCCCTGTTCTTTGGGGTCTGCGATTTCCCGAAGGGACTTATGGAATCTGGCGGCTCCTCCCACTCGCCGGCGTGTGGCGCGTACGTCCCGACGGTTTTTGGCGGGTGGCGCAGACATCGTTTGTTGATGTCTGCGACCCGCGCTTTAGGCATTGGGCGGGTGCCCTCCGGGCAGCGGGCAGCATGGAATGTGCAGGAGTGGCACCTTCTATCCTCCCGGGGGTCCGGTGTATCCGTGGAACCCCTTCACCAACCCCGGCTGGAACTGGGACATCTTCGATCTTGTGTTCCCCTCCGCGTCTCCCTCACAAATAGCAGGGGGCGAGGTCAACCTGATCGATCCCATCGGCGCCGCCATCGCCACTCTTTTAGCCGCATCTCCAAATCCCGGCCTCAGCGCCGGCCTCGCCATCCTCCCGCCGCGAAACCTGGGGCCTAGCCTTCTGTCGCTGTCGCCGAAGACGTGCACGGGTGGCGCAAGGGTGCTGTACACAGGAAACGACACGCTACTTGGGAATCGTGGCGGGTTTGGCAACGAGGTAAGCTTGCAGACCGCAGCGATCATCCCGAGCCAGTTTGGCGGGTACAACAGACTAAAACCTTACGCGAACCAGATAAGTGGATGGGGCTGGCGGTCACCGAGCCCCAATTCCGCCTTCACGTTCCAGGGGCTCGACGTTATGGGCGGAGCGAGTGCTCGGCAGAAGCAACAGAGATTGAATCCAGGAAGGTTCATCATAGAACTGTATGGAGCATCCCACGACCTCGGCACAATGCAGGTGTTCATTTTTCTGCCGAGCAACGTGCCGTGCCCAACCGGCACGCAGGCGACAAACTGAGGAGGGCCATGCACAAGATAGTCTATCTGGCTATACCCGTTCTGGCAGTCGTTGTCGCTTACGGCGGGAAGGTCCGGTCCTATCGTTGGCCGGCGATTGTAGCTACGAGCCGGACCTTCCATTTCTCAGGCTCCAAGAGCCAGGCTGAGAATTTCACAATCAAAGGGCCATCGGGCAATCCAGTCTACTGGCTCGGCTGCCACAGCAGTGGCTACGAAGGGAATTCTGGGGACCCGGACCACGACGACCAAGACGATTACTTCGGTGACCTCGACTGCCATTTGCATGCGCTTTACGCACCTGATGATGGGAATCTCCTTGTGGCGGACGCCTTCCGCGGAACGGAGCACTTCAGCCGGCTCCTCACGACAGGCTGGGACCTTCAGGGGGCGTGCGCCAGCTACCCAGAATGGGGGCCGATCCGGCACGTAACTCTGCGCGGCATGGCGTTTACCTTCACGTACAGCGATGCTGTGATCCGCCACGGAGGTGAAGTAGCAGCGGGCGGACCGGATGAGCAGCCAACCCTTGGGAGCGTAAATTTGCAAATCAAAGTGGAGCCCGACCCCCAGGCGGTGTCGGCGATTGCACTTGAGGCACCCTTTGCTCGGCCCCGTTACCCAGTTTCGGGGAACCATGCAGGCAATTCCCCCCAGTGTGATCGCGTAGTTCCTTGGCATATACCAGGGGTCGATATTGCGAGCTATGTGGGCGAGCACGGATTGGGGCCGCCCTACCCACAGGTGGTACCAACGGAGGGGAGCGCCACCTTCGCTTTGGAGGAAGACAAAGACTGGCGGATGCCGATTCTGGATGGCGACGGAAAGGAGGCCTATTCCCTCAGGTGCCGGGCAGCCTTGGGCGAAGCCGGACTAGACCGATGGGACATCTGGTGCAAGTTGGTCCAAGTAGGGAAGGATCTCGACCTGCTTGCTGACAGTGTCGATCCCTATAGCCGAAGGATCAGAACCCTTTTCGAACCCGAGCAGCTCGATGGAAAGTGCTCAGAATACCCAGAGTGGGGAGCCATCCGGACATTCAAGCTCCGCGGTTTCCAGTTGGTGTTGCGTGTGAAGAATTTTGTTCTAGGCAAAAGCAGTGCCCGGCGCCTGGGTCTTTACAGGGGGCGGATCGCCCGTTTCGACATAGCAGCGAGGGTTGTGCCCGACCGCTCGGCGGCATCGGCTGTGGCTCTACCTTCCCGATACGTGGACTGGCGTTTCCTCCTCCGCCCCGGTGCGTGCGAGCAAGTGATCGTCGCGGGTGGCGCAGACAACGTTTTTTGATGTCTGCGACCCGCGAAGGATCACGGCGGGTGGCGCAGACATCGTTTTGTGATGTCTGCGAATTGTGCTTCCCCTCTCGCTGTAGCCTCAGCACCGTCAACCAGCCATCGGGTCCATCGCAGACATGCAAACTGCCGCATGTCTGCGCCACCCGACGCGAGGCTCTGCCCTACTTACTCTGCATTGTCAACAAAGAGCCGCAGAGTCTCTGGAAAGCGAGACTCTGCGCTACTTACTGTAAACCCTGAACGCATCGAGAACCGCTCCGGCGGTGCTCTTGTTCACAATTCTAATCGTATGGGGGCCGTCCGATAATCCCTCGATTCTGAACACTACAACTTGGGAAAGGCGTGGAAAGTTCTCCAGGCAAAGGTTCACATTTTGTTTTAACGCCCCGTCCACGTACACATCGACATCGCCAAGGTCGGTATGTTTTTCGGCAATGTAATCGATGCCAGCGCCTGTAAATGTAAACTGCAAGGAATCGTTGATCGAGGTCGTGTAATGGACGTCGTCGTTATAGTCAGAAAATCCCCGGTGACCTAACGAGCGCCAGCTTCCGCTATAGGTGATACGCGCATCGTCGTCGTTAATCAGGGTCGAATCCGGCACGGGCGTTGTTCTCAAGACAAGCGGTATCTCCCACATCTTATACAAGCCGGAGGGGACATCTTCAAAGGGGCATCCTGAGGTGAAAAGGGACATCATCACCTCCGTTCCCTTTCGTTCCTGGAACTTCGCACAAAGACTGGGGCCATACATATGACCGCCGGTAATGTGATTGTCACTATGCGAATTGATGAATTTCCAAGGGCCCCAGGGGTGCTCCGCCTGATAGAAGTCGTACCTCATCTCGTTGGGTTCGAACCATTTGGTCATTTTCTGTGTATTGTACCAGGAGATCATCAGATAGACGCCGAGCGAGGGAATATAGCAGGGCGGCGTTTGGCCGCATTTGGCCGGAAGGCTCAGAACAGGGATGGCTTTGTCGATTAGTTTTGACCAATTCCCGGCACTCGGTCCGTCTCGGCCCGTATAATACGTCCAATCGGAAGCATCCAAGCCCTTCAGTTTCTTTCGCTCGACTCGTCCAATGATGAAATCGTCCCCATCATTCCAAAACCCGTTGGGCGATATGGCGTAAACATATCGATGGGCGCCGTCCCGGGATACAGCGCCTCCGTTCTTTCCATAATGGACAAAGAAGGGCGAGCCAAACCGCGTGCCGGGCCACATGGGACTCTTGTAGTTCTCCGCCGCGCTGCGCGTCCATGTCAATCCCTTGTCGGTTGACTTGATGAGGCTGGAATTGAAAGCGGTCTGACGCAGCAAGGGATCTTTGCTGTCACTGCCATAAACGTTTCTGGACACAAAGGCATAAAAAGTCGAATCGATGCATTCCTGTCCGCAGGCCTTCCAGGTTGCGTTATCCGCCTCTTTCTTGCCGGCGATGCCGTATTCATCCATGCTATTGACGATTCTGCCCTTAAGGGCCTGCGGACCGTCCCCCTGCAATTGATTGAAGGCCAAGTTTCGCGGTTGGGTACCAAATCCCCGGCCGTCGCAATTGAATGCATACAAGCTGTCGTCGTCGGCCCAAAATGGATCCCAGGTATCACCATTCGACTGGTCCCATTTATGAATGTGATTGAGGTCCATAAACACGTCCGTTATTGGAGTCGCCGCCCTCGGCGCGTCGAATCCATGCCCCGATAGCGAGGGATTCCCCAGATCGGCAAAGATTGAAGCTGTGGAGAAGGCGGCAAGCGTCTTGATGAAATTGCGACGCGCCACCCGCCCGGGTGTGTTTCTCTTTTCTGACATGTTTCATTCCTCCTGAGAACGAGAAATTTGGTTGCCAGGCAATGCGCGGGCGGCGGGCACAAACCCTGTAGCGCTGGTCTTCATCTTCTTATCGTGCAGCGAAGAAAGAATTCACCACAGAGCGCACAGAGACCACAGAGAAAGGTACTTCCCCTCGCGCGAGCAGGGATTAGAAGGTTACGATCCCTTGTTCGTTGACCCACAGTCTTTGCCTGCATCTCTTCTCCGTGACCTCTGTAGCACTAGTTCCCGGGACCTTTTTGTGGCGCGAAGATTTTGCGCGTCGCGTAGGGGCGAGCGGCGCTCGCCCCAGGGCCGAACGCCGTTCGGCCCTACGTGTTGGTTGCGGCTATGCCGCGCTGTGGTCTCTGTGGTGAAATGCTTCTTGGGTTGCGGCCAAGGGCCGCGCTACGCGACAAGGCGGACTCTTCGGTCAGCGCTTGGGCATGGCACGCAGAATAATCTGCAAGTCTTCCGCCGCTGCTGGAGTATGGAAGACATAGTGCTTTCCACCGCCGATGCCGAGACGGTGCTTTACGCCGGCGAAATCGATATAAAACCCCTTCCCAGAATCTGCAGATCCTGCCTTCTCGACCCAGCTAAGAGGATAGTCAAACGAGTCATTACCGCTGCTCGCCTGGTATTGAACCTTGCCCTGCCCCACGATGAGAATTCCGTTGCAACTTCCCACCGTGTGTTTGTGCTCGACGGGCATGGAAGCCAGCAGATTGGGCGTCATGGTCAAAACACGGCCGGGGGAAAGGGTGACCTTTTCCTTGAAATTTTGGTAAGGCTTCGCTACGACCTCCACAGTATGGTCACCGGCAGGCGCCTGGCTGATTTCCAGACGCCCATTGGGACCCGTCTGGCCATAGGGCCGACCGTCAATGATGACCTGTGCCCCTGGAACCGTCTGGACAACAAGCTTAGGAGGGGATAGGGGAGGGGCTTGATGCGTCACCGGGGCGCTTTCCAGGGCAACTTCATTAGCAGTCAAGCGCACACTTCCCCCTGCTACGAACTGCCTCTGGAGCTCCTTAGGTTTGAACGTGTCCTTCTTCAGTCCAATGGTATGCGGCCCCGGTTGGACATTAGCCACGCTAAAACTGCCATCCTGTTGAATTGTGCCCAGGGACTTCCCGTCAAGCAGGACTTCCGCCAAGGGTGTTGCCCCGGCGATAACCAATGAGGCCACTGTCGGAACAGGCTGGAGCGCGAAGACCAATTTCGACCCCTGACCTTTTTGAATATTGACCTCCTGTTGAGGGACGGTCTGGAAGCCATCTTTGACCACCGACACCGTGTATCGCTTCGGATCAAGGTTGGCAATCACGAGCTGGCCGTGCCTCGTCGTGCGCGGGTATTTCCTCCCATTCAAGAGCACGGTCGCACCGTCCTCACCCGCTATAACCAGCAGATTGCCGACATTCCGGTCGGCACTCAGGAAAACCGTCAGGGCCGGCGTGGCAGCCACTTGAAAGCTCACTGTCCTTTTGTCCTTTCCTGTGCCCAAGACCAAATCGTGAGTTCCAGGCAAGAGATTAGGAAGCACCAGCGGGGTGGAGCTGACCGTGCCGATCTCCTGGCCGTCCATCGAAGCCTGCATGGGGCCATAACTCAACACTACTTGGCCCTGCTGTGGGCCATTGGTAACCACGATCACCTTGAGGTTTTTCGCTTCCAGAGGCCCCTGAACGACTGGCATAGAATCGTGCACGCTCGCAACAGAAATCTTCGCCTGAGAGGTACCATCACCAATCTCCAGCGCATGCTGTCCATCGGAAAGGTTGTCCAGGCTGAATTGCCCGCCCTCCAGTGCGCCCACTTCGTTCCCATCGAGCGTAACCTTCGCGTTTTCCAAGTCCGTGTAAACCCTTAATCCTGCCAGTTGTGGCGCCAGTACCGGGGGCGGATTCGGCGTTGGATTTGCCGCACCGCCGCTCGCGGCCCCTCCTGAAGCAGGCTGTTTCTTGAGCAAGCGGGGCACCAGGAGAGCCGCAAGCACCACAACAACCAACACGGCTACTCCAGCCGCAATCCAGAGAATCTTCTTGCCTGATGGTGGGCGGGCTGACACCTCCTGCGGAGGCGCGGGTTCCAGCGGCGGCGGCGCTGGTTGCGGTGGCGCAGGAGGCATGGGGAGCGTTGCTGACACCTCCTGCGGAGGCACTGGTTCCGGCGGCACAGGCGGCATGGGCAGCATTACGGGGGCGGAGGGTGGAGGCGCCGCCTGAGTTGGCGCTTCGGGAAGTGCACCCCCGGCAGAGGGTTCGGCGCCAACAGCTCCAGTCGCGAAACCAAAAAAATGGTCGAAGTCGGATTCAGGACTTGCAGGCGCAGGTTGCTGCGGAATTGCAGCACGCTGTCCCTGTAGAGACGCTGGCTCACTTGGGGGAATGGGAGCACGAGAAGGCGGCTGACTTACCTGCGGAATCCCCTGGCCAGCGGAAGTTGCAGCCAGCGGAGTGCTTTGAAGCGGGATGGGCGTCGTAGCTTTCGCTGCCTCGAGGGCCTCAATCCGGGTGGCAACACGGCGGAAGGCACTTGCGACTGCTGATTGGAACTCAGTATCCCCCTGGTATGGGGCAGACATCGACTGAATCTTTCCTGCAACCGATCTCAGGAAGTCGAGAGCCGAAGCTGATGCCGCTTCATTATCAAGCCGGTGCAATTCGTCAAGGTCATGGCGGCGCGCCTGACGGCGCCGCGTTTCCTCGTTTTCCTTGCTCAACGTGGTGTAAAGTTGCGACAGGCGGGGATCAGTGGCATATGAAGTCATCCCTTCCTGGACCTGCGTAAGAGCTGCACCAATGTCCCCTCTGGCTTGGGCACGCCGCGCTTGCGCAACGCAAAGTTGAACAAACTCTTCCTTCTTACGGTCCTGGGCGAGTGTGCGGAGACTCTTGGCAAGACTGTGGCCGGGATCAAGATCTAAAGCCTCTTGAAGCAGGGGCTCGGCGGCGCGCCAGTCAGTCTCCACAACGGTCCGCGCCCGTTCCACCAGCGCATCCAGAAGAGCTCGTCGTACGGCCGAATTGCGCTCATCCTGGCGATGAGCTGCGCGCAAAGCCTCTAACCCTTCCTTAAAGCGCCCCGCAGCCAGCATCTCCTGGCCCTCCGCGAGCAAACGCAGGGCCTCTCCCCCTCGCTCTTTCCCCTGTTGGATCAACTTCTCGAGTTCAGCAAGCTCGGCATCATGGGGGAATTCTTCTCCTGCCTGGCGCAGCAAACCAAGCGCCCGGTCGTAGTCCCCTGCGGCCATGTTCTGGTCAATCTGCTTCACCCAACGTGCCCTGGCCTCCCCTCGAACCTGTTGTTCACGCCGCTTGCCCAGGCGGTCGATCTCGAAGCTCAATCCCGGGTACGGACTGTAAATGGTTCGCAATATCTCCCATTGAGCCAGTGCGTCGGTGAACTGCCCGCGCTCCTCGTGCAGGCGCGCCTTGGCAACGATCGAGTTGACCAGATCGCGCTTCTCCCGCGTGAAGCGGAGGGCGCGCTCAAAGTGGGGCTCGCGCGGATTGAGTTCGAGCGCTTCTTTGAGGATGTCAACTCGCTTGTCGAGGTTAGGCTCAGCCTCGACACGCCGGTCGATCTCCGCAATACGTGCCGAGAGTTCCTGTCGTTGCTTCTCCTCGATGTCAAACTTCAAGGCCTGAAACAGCGCGTGCCCAGGGTACTTGGCAAGATATTGCTCACAAACCGAGAGAGCGGCAGAAAACTTGGCTTCCGCGAGCAATTTTCGGGCCTCTCCGTAAGCACTGTTCATCGCGTCATGCTCGGACCGCACCTGGTTGTAGAGCGACTGGTAGGACGCAGCCCTTTCGGGTGCAGACGTGTCAGGGGCACGCTGGTCCAAATCCAGTACGTGCTGAAGCTTGCTGAGCGCGGCACTGACTTCACCACGGCTATAGGCCTCGACCGCCGCTTGGTAAAGCTGGTGTTTTTCGACGTGAACGCGCTGGTACTCCTGCTCCTGCCAATCGACTTCGTTCAAGAGTTGTCCCACACGGCTGTCCTGGGGTTTCAGTTGCAGAGCATTCTTCAGCGCTTCACGAGCGTGACCATAGGCATGGTTCGTTAAGTGTTGGCGGGCAAGACTAAGCCAATCCTCGATCTTGCCCGCACTCCTCTTTTCCTCGATTTCGCTCTTCAGGCCCAGCGCGCTGGCGTTGGTGGCATCCAGCTCCAATGCTTCCTGCACCTTCTGCAAGGCCAGCGGGTACTCCTGTCCCTCCATGCGCGTTCGGGCGCTTTCCAGGAGTTGCTGAATACGCTTCTGGCGCATGGCCTGATCGACTTTGAGGCGAAGCACCGTCATGTCATGGTCGATATGTCCTTCCGCCTCGAGCTCTCCCAGTATTTCAGCCGCAAATTGGTGGTCCGCCTGCTCGAATGCCTTCATCGCACGCTGGAGCCGCGGCCGGATTCTTGAGGGGTCAAAAATCTCAATGGGTTCATTGCGCAGAGCCCGCTGTAGAGTGTCGGCAAAGTCGCGCGCGCTGGGGAAACGGTGATACGGCTGTTTCGCCATAGCCTTATGGATGACTCTTGCCACGCTGGGGCTGACCATGGGGTTGAGATCCGAGGCCGGCGGCGGAATGTAGTGGACAATGGCCTGCACAATTTCGCGCTCCGTTGCACCTTCAAATGGCCGGCGTTGGGTCAGAGTCTCAAAGGCCACAACCCCCAGCGAGAAGATATCGGAAAGGGGGGAAGGAGGCTTCATCTCGACTTGTTCAGGCGCCATGTAAAGCAACGTGCCCTTCAGACCCGTGCGCGAGTGACTGTCCGCCACATGCGCCATGCCGAAGTCGATAATCTTCACCGAATCATCTTCCATCACGATGATGTTGGTGGGCTTGATGTCGCGGTGGATGAGTCCCTTTTCATGCGCGGCGTGCAGTCCCCGGCAAGTTTGAGAAATGATGTCGACCGCACGTTCCACGGTCAAGCGCTGGCTGGCCGTCTTGATCAACTGGCCCAACGAAAATCCCGGCAGCAGCGGCATGATGAAGTAGGGTCGCTCGGCCCCTTCTACTACAAAATCACCGATATCGATGATCTCAACAATGTTGGGATGGTTGATGTGGGCAAGAACTTCGTATTCACGGTGGAAGAGTTGCAGAGCATCCGGATCGGAGACATCCAGCAAGGTCTTGATGGCGACATCGCGCCGCAAGACGGAATCGAAGGCCTTGTAGACCACCCCCATTCCGCCCCGGCCCAGGATTTCCTTGATCTGATATCGCCCTTTAATTATCGTTGGAGTGTCCATTTCACGTTACCCCGCAAAAGCGTCCCTATCTTCCAGAAAACTTCTCCAGCTTCTCGATTTCTCGCTCCGCCAGATCCATATACTTCTTGGCGGCCTCAGGGGAACGAGCTTTAAGTGCTGCGTCAGCGTTGTCCATATACCGTTCCATACTGCTCAACGACGCTGAGATGTCCTGACGGAGTGAATAGCCGGCGCGCTCCTGTTGTTGGCGAAGATGTTCGACGCTGTCTTTCACGGCATTGGCACGCCCGGCGAGAGGTGTCATCCGATCTTCCAGCTCCTCGAGTTCCTTGGCGGCCGCAGCGTTCTCCGCCGCAGCTTGTGTGGCCTGACTGGAAGGAGCTACCGCTTCACCAAGCACCTGTCCTGCTTGTCCACCCGCCTGATTAATCTGTCCGTTAGGAGCCGTCGTTTGGCCATGTGAAGCTCGGGCCAGGCGCTTCTTAGAACCGCCCGCAGGGGGCGTTTGCGTCATGGGGTTGTTTGATCCCTGCAATTGTTCGGAGGGCTGACTTGGCTGGCCTGCTGTCGTCGCCCCCTGCGACGCCGAAGCCACAGATGGTGGCGCTGGCTCGGGGACGGGCGGCGAGGGCTGTTGCTGGTTCGCGCCAGCATTCGCCGGTTGGGTAAGAGGAGAGGACGAGCTCGTTGCCGGCGCTGCCGTTTGCTGCGCAACTTGCCCAGCTCCTCCAGCCCTTGTTTTGAACAGGCGCGGCAACTGAGTTGCAGCTAGCACGATCACGACAATCGCGACCAGCGCCCCTAAGGTCATGTAAAGGCCGCGATAGCTCCTGGAGGTTGCCGGAGGCGGAACCACTTGAGGTTGAGACGGCGGCATGGCAGCTTGGGAGGGTGCGGTAGGCGGGAGTTGCCCGCCAGCCGGTTGGCCAGGATGCGCCCCTAAAAGGCCCGTCGCGGAAAACGCCGGGCTCGGCGTGGCAGGCTGTCCAGCCAGGCCGGGCATAACTGCCTGGGCAGAGGCAATGGGCAAGCTGGTGAGCCCACCCTTTACACTCTGCAATGCGAAACGGAAGGCTTCCGCCGATTGGAGACGTCTTGCCGGGTCCTTCTCAAGCGAAATCATGATGATGTCATTCAGTGCTTTGGGCAATTCGGGCAGAACATCGATCGGGGGCAAGGGAGGTTTCTGCAACTGGGCCACCATCAGGTCGTAATCACTATTGCCTTTGAAGGGGCGAGATCCAGTCACCATCTCATAGAGCGACACACCAACCGAGTAGAGATCCGATCGGGGGTCGAGGTCAGTGCCCTGAACCTGCTCGGGAGACATGTAGTAAAGCGAACCCAAGGTAGTGCCGGTCATGGTCAGCTTGCGATCAGCCTTCGATTTCGCAATCCCAAAGTCCATCAGCTTTATGACGTTTTCAGGAGTCAACATCATATTGGCAGGCTTGATGTCGCGATGAATGACTCCATGCGAGTGAGCGTACCCGAGCGCGGATAGCACTTGGGAGACATAATCGATCGCATCACTGAGGGGAATCGGCCCGTTTCTAAGTTTGTCCTCGAGCGTAGTGCCGTCCACGAACTCCATGATCATCAGAAGTTGATTTTCCAAGCGAAAAGCAGTGTGGAGCCCGGCAATGTTGGGATGATTCAGACTCGCCAGCACTTTGATTTCGCGAAGAAAGCGGTCGGCCAGATCAGGCTCGTCGGCAAGGTCCGGCAACAGAACTTTCATCGCGTCGATGCGGTCGGATATCAGGTTCTTGACCTTGTATACCCTTCCCATGCCGCCGGCGCCTAATACGCCGATGATCTGATAGTCCCCAACCTTGTCGCCAATTTGATAACTCATGGCTCGCCTCCTGTGACCAAGCTCCGTTATTGAGAATTCCCGACCGGGGCACCCACAAGGGGTGCCCCTACGACCAATATCCTTTATTGAGAATTCCGCACGGCGTCGCCCGCTTTGGGCGCTGCCCCCGTGTATGTCCCGGTTGAAGAAGTATCTTCCACTTCGGTGATCGTCACATCTCCAAGCTTGTCCTCGATGGTCTTCAGCACCTTGCCTGTGGCCGGGTCCTTGATTTGACGTCCCTGCCTGAAAACGCCCAGGTGGTCCCCAACCTTCACACCCGCCTTGCTTCCGACGTTCAAAATGAGGGTATTACCGGACACATCCGCCACCAGGCCTGAAATATTAAGGACCTGTGTGGGAAGGCTTGAGGCCCTGTCGTCCAATTGTTTTGCCACGTCGTTCACAGCCTGAGCCACGGCTTCGCCCAGGATGGTGTCGTCAAAGTTCGTGCTGGACATGTCTAAGCCGCCACCCCCGGCCCCTCCTGAGCTGCCGCCAGCGCCCAGGAGCGAGACCCCGGAGCGCTTGGACTCTCCCTTCCCGTCGGCCACAGCGAGAATCTCGGCCGTATCGGTACTTACCATTCGGGCGCTGATCCCCACCACCGCTTTCGCCTCACGCTTCCCAACCCCCCCCACCCCGAAGCGGCCGGTGAGGCCGCCGATGGCTCCCCCGCCGACACCTCGGCTCTTATCGTCCCGCCCGAATTGGGTGATGCTGCCCACGATAATTGCATTCACCCCCAGGATGCGCCCAATCTTTGCGGCGCTGTCTGGATCCGCGCGATCGCTGTTGGAGAAGTTCTGTTCGGCCATGATCTTGTCCAGAGCTTTTCGCTCCACGACGGAGTATACGCCATCCGTCACAAGGCGCGTGACAAGCCGGTCCGCGATCCCCTTTCCTATGTCGGCGTCGCCGCCAAACAGAGAGGCCACACTACTGCGAACCGTCGCGTAGTCAAAGTTCATAACAGCCACGCGCTTCTTGTTTTGCGCCCAAACGGACGGCACTAGCGCTAACATTAGAAAAGTGATTCCGAGAAGCTTTTTCATTTTCTGTCCCCCTGAGAAGGATTGGAGATTTGTAAGGGATGCGGGTATGCACTTCCGCATTTCATACCCAGGAAAGCGCTCCCGTATTCCCGCTTCCTCTGTCCGCCGTGAACTGAATTCGCACTTTTGAGGTCAGACGCCCTCCGCGTTTCGATGCAGATCCAAGGAACTCCATCTGTTGTTATCAGCTCGATGAATTGAGCTTACCACTTCCCGGAGTTGGAAACAAGGGGGCATGCGCCAGGAGGTACTGGTGTCATTTGCGAGACATGGGCGTTCCAAGCCGCAGTCATTCCCGCGAAAAGCTTGCCCTGAGCTTGCCGAAGGGCGGGAATCCACTCGGCGAACCTTCGGAAATGCGCTGTCGACGGACTGGATTCCTCCCGCCATGGCGGGACGGGAATGACCGGCGTTTCGAAAGGGATCCCATCCCAAATGACACCGCCACCCGCCAGGACATGCGTCGAAAAATGAGCGAGGAACAGAGGCAAGGATGCGGGGGAAGAGCCAGCTCCTGATGCTTACCCAATCAGCACGGTTGGCAGGCCGAACACAATGGTGCCACCGTGAGCTGTTAAGTCACCGAGACGGGCAGCGGGCAATCCACCTACCAGGACAGTGAATGATCCCAACACAATCACATCCGGCGGGCCAACGCATGTCGCCATGTCAGTCACGCGGGCCTGAGGCAGGCTCCCCGTGAGGACTGTCAGGCAACACGGTGGGAGAATGGGGCCGCCCACATGAGGCACGAGTACGGTCACCATGGGGCATACGTGCATATCAGATACCCTGGCAGCAGGCATTCCCATTATTCGCCTCCTACTCCACGATGAAAAGGCCGGCCCCGTGTCGTTCGTAACCGTCCGGTGAGCCCATCCTTCCCTATTAAACGTCTGTCATTCTGACGCTATTAAACGTCTGTCATTCTGAGGCCCCCGTTGTTTGGGGGCCGAAGAATCCCTGCAGTTCCTCTGAACCTCCAGCCAGTGAATGTTCCCCACGAACTGCGGAGATCCTTCGTCGTCCCAAAGAACGGGACTCCTCAGGATGACATGCCTGGGCTCAGGATGACATCCCTGGGCTCAGGACGACGTGCCCTGGGCTCAGGATGACATCCCTGGGCTCTCCAGAAACTCGACGCATTACTCGTTTCCATTGAGCAGCTTGGGCCGGGCCTGTCTGATCGGTCGTCGCCCCGCAACTAACCCCTCACCCGGCCCGCGACGGCTGGTGAAAGCGCCGTCGCGGTCCACCCTCTCCCCAAGGGAGAGGGCAACACCCGTTTGCGACGTACTCCGTTTCTGACATCACGGATAGCGGTCTTCGGCTATACATGCTCAGGATGACGTGCCTGGGCTCTCCAGAAACTCGACGCATTACTCGTTTCCATTGAGCAGCTTGGGCCGGGCCTGTCTGATCGGTCGTCGCCCCGCAACTAACCCCTCACCCGGCCCGCGCCGGCTGGTGAAAGCGCCGTCGCGGTCCACCCTCTCCCCACGGGAGAGGGCAACACCCGTTTGCGACGTACTCCATTTCTGACATCACGGATTAGCGGTCTTCGGCTATACATGCTCAGGATGACGTGCCTGGGCTCAGGATGACATGCCTGGGCTGTGTGCCGTGTTTGCGCGACTCGAACTTCCGAGTTGGACCCTGGCCATCAACGCCATGCCTTTTTGCAGAAAGATGCGAAATTTTTCAGGCGCCTTCTCCGGCTGGTTTTTGACCGCAGAGACAATTATCGCCCCAGCCACAACCTGCGGTGTTATATGGTCCGCGGGGGCGACGGGCGCAAGATTCGCCGGTGCGATGCTACCCCCGCTGAAGAATGCCGCCAGTGCCAGAGAGGCTGAAGGGCTCTCCAATCCCTCTTTATCAGCCGCAATCTTGGCAGCCCGGCGATTCTCCTCATCGGGATTGGATACCCATCTCTCCACCGCCACATGGGCTTCCGAGATCTTTGACGCATCCTGCGTCCCGAGGCTATGGCGCACACAAAGGCACCCCCACCCCACAGCCTCTCTTTTTGGAAGGGCAAAGGCAAGGAATCGGATGGCATCCAGGAAAAGCTCTTTCCCAATAAGAAGCTCGAGAAACTGCTGCGGCGTAAGCTCATCTTTCAGCAACGCCTTGGCGTCCTCCTTGAGCTTGGCCCGCTCGCAGAGGTCTCTTAAGGTCGTCCCCGATTTTGTCGCCGGCTCCGCGTTGCCCATGATACCAACTTCCTTTCCTTATGACGCGCTAGTTGATCATTGTAATTCCACCCTTCAACGTCAGCATGGCGTCACCGTTTACCTGAGTCATCAGCCCTTTCACCTGGGTTTGAATCTGCCCTTCGATCTGGATCTGCATGCCTTTGATGGTGACTCCCATCTGGTCAAGCACAACGCTGCTCTGGCCCACCTTAAGTGTGATGGACTGCATGGCCTCGGTGGTACTGGCGCCCATATCCAGCTTGATGGATTGGTTTCCCATGCTGATCTTCAGGGAATCGTTGCCCATGCTGATGGTCACGTCGCGATTGCCCTGCTTAATGGTGATCGTCTCGTTGCCTTGTTCCACAACCTCCGTACGATTGTTGTGGATCGTTATGGTCTGATCATTATACACGTGGAGGTCGTCATTGTTTTCCACACGCACGGCCATGTCCTTTTGGGCGCGCATATAGAAAACCTCAGAGCCGTTCGTATCGTCGAAAGTCAGAACGTTGGCGTCGTGATCTCCTCCTCCCTTGGTGCTATGGGACCGGAAGCCACTGATGTTTTGTTTGTCGGGCAGGGGGCACATCGGCATCTGTTGGGCGTTGTACACCCGACCGACAATAACAGGGTGGTCGGGATCCCCTTCCTCGAAGTCGACGAGGACCTCCTGGCCAATCCGAGGAAGAAACATCGCTCCCCAGTTATTGCCGGCCCAAATCTGCGAGACGCGAACCCAGGCCGTGCACATTCCCTGATCGTCCCAGAAGAACTGAACCTTAGTCCGGCCAAATTGATCCGTGTAGATCTCTTCACCGGCGGGGCCAATGACCACTGCGGACTGGAGACTGTTGATCTTGGGCCGCCCGGTGACGCGCAAAGGGCGGAAAGGAACTGAAAGAGGAATGCACGTGAAGGTATTCGAGTAAGACTCCCCTTCTGCAAGTCTCGACGAAGGGTAGGCGTCTGTGACGGCGGTGTGTTGTATCTCCGTCAGGACGTAATCGGTATTCATGTCCTTGCGAGGATGCTCTTCCAAGGTAAACTTACAGCCGCTGACAAACATACGGCAGTGGCTCGTTCCATGAGCAATAAGGTGTTGAGATTCTTCCTCCTGCATGCGAATTTTGGACAGAGACTGTCCAGCGTCCTTGGTCAAATGCCCTGCGAAGTATTGGTAGATCTTGAATTTGCTGTTTCCTCCGACATCATAAACGGTGGGCTCGCTGGCCATTAAACTGGTACTTGGTGTTTGAAAATTGTAGTCCGTGTGAGAGTATTTCCCAGTGCG
Source organism: Terriglobia bacterium (assembly GCA_050008675.1). Taxonomy (GTDB): domain Bacteria; phylum Acidobacteriota; class Terriglobia; order UBA7540; family UBA7540; genus CAVROP01. The sequence continues at coordinate 173,381 of JBEKME010000001.1, read as the reverse complement.
CAGTTGCTGTTCGATATGCCACTCGGTTATGACATCCTCTTGGGGGCCCCCCGAAATTGTCACATAGCGAACACTGCTTTGCCCGGGACAGGAACTGTGGGCGGTTGCAGAGTCCGCCATCACCAGTGTGTGTTTGCCCTGCTGGTGCTTGAAAAAGTAGAAAATTCCGTATTGTTCCATCAACCGGGAAACAAAGTTAAAGCTCGACTCCCGGTATTGCGTACAATACTCTCGCGCATCATACGAACCTTGCAGTGAGTTCGTGTAGTCGTTGAAACCCAGATCGTTGAACACCTCGGTGATGATATCCGGAATGCTCTTGTTTAGGAAAATGCGACAATCCACATTTAGGGTCAGAAACCAAAGCCAGGGCACCATTTCGGCACTGTACGAGGTAAACTGTTCTTCAGTCGCATGCTGCGCAAAGCGGCTGATGATGCCATTGAGGTACCGATAGGATCCGTCGGGTTGTTTCAAAGAGATGGTCACGTTCTTGCCGACCATATCTGGAAACGAAATTGAGGAGTTCTCGGACAGGAGGTCGAGTTCAAACCTGAAAAGGCGCGAGATGCTTTCTGTGCCCTTGAAACCTCTGAGCAGCAAGACATCTTTCCCCAGCGGAGTGTCTATCTTAAACAGCCCACCTTCTTGAGTGTAAGTGCTCATAGATTGACCCTCTGTCTGTCAGTCGAGAAGTCAAGAGTCGAGAAGTCGAGGAGTGGAGAGTCAAAGGTCGAAGAGTGGCAGCGAATCTCCCCCCAAAGCAAGGCCTTGCACTCCTCGATCCTCGATTCCTCGACTCTTGACTCCTCGACTTTCGACTCCTCGACTCTTGACTCCTCGACTCTCGACTTCTTGACTGTTGACTCCTCGACTCTCGACTCCTCGACTGTTCTCAGTTGTACACAAACGCGCCATCCGGGCCGACGCCCACGTGCAGGGCGCTTATCTTCTCGCCTTCCGACATCCGTCCCAACAACTGCCGCGAAATATCCGGGAGCAACGTGTTAGTGAGAATATGGTCCACATTTCGAGCCCCGCTCTCGACTTCAGTGCAGCGGCTGGCCACCGCATCGACCAAGCCGGGGTCATAGGTAAGCTGGATCTTATGGTTCTCCTGTATACGCCGCTGGATCTTCCCCAGCTTCAAGACCACGATCTGTTTCAGCGATTCATCGCGGATGGGATAGTACGGGATCACCACCATACGGCCAAGAAATGCCGGTTTGAAGGTCTTATTCAGCTCCGGCTTCAGGTCCTTCACCAGAGCCTCAGGGCCGGGCATAGTTTCCGGATCAGCACAGAGCTTCATCATTCGGTCCGTTAAAGCATTGGTGGTCAGTATGATAATGGTGTTTTTGAAGTCGATTTCGCGACCCTCGCCATCTTCCATCATGCCTTTGTCGAACACCTGATAGAAAAGCTCGAGGACATCGGGGTGCGCCTTCTCCACCTCATCCAGCAAGACGACTGAATACGGCCGGCGGCGGACAGCTTCAGTCAACACCCCACCCTCCCCATAGCCGACGTATCCGGGAGGCGAGCCTTTCAAAGTCGAAACGGTGTGCGGCTCCTGAAACTCGGACATATTAATTGTGATCAGATTATGTTCTCCGCCATAAAGCAGATCCGCAAGGGCCAGCGCGGTTTCCGTCTTGCCCACGCCGCTCGGCCCGATAAGCATGAAGACCCCGATCGGCCTATTGGGATCATCCAGACTGGCCCGCGAGGTCTGAATCCGCTGGCCGATGATATCCAGGGCATGGGTCTGGCCAATCACCCGTCTTCCGAGGTGAGCACTGAGCGTCAGGACTGTCGAAATCTCATCTTTGAGCATCTTGCCCACCGGAATTCCTGTCCACGCGGAGATCACCTCACTCACAATTTGGGCGTCGACAGCCACCCTCATCATCGGCGTTTCGCCCTGCAAGGCTGCCAGTTCCGCGTCCAGTTTCGCGAGTTCCGCTCGCAAAGCCTCTGGGTCGCGAGCCGGGGCAGGTTCGGTGGCAGCGGCTGCGGGCGCTGGAGCGGCAGCTCCGGCCGCAGGCTTAGCCGCAACGGTTGGGGAGGCAGGAGCAGTACCCTCCAGCGCAGGTTTGGCCGTGGACACCGCTCCGTGGCCGTCGCCGGAAACCGCCGCCTCGACCTGGGCGCGCAGCTCCCGGATCTTCGAGACCAGTTCGTGCTCTTTGGTCCACCGTCCTTGGAGCGTTTTCAGGCGGGCCTCAACCTCCACCCTCTGGTTTGCAATCTGTTCCAGGCGTTCCTTGTGGTCTGCGCCGAGGGCACTTTCACGTTCGAGAATTCGTTGCTGGACTTCCAAGTCGTCCAATTGGCGGGTAGCATCCTCGATGGCAGGAGGCGTAGCACTCTGGCCGAGTGCAAGGCGCGCACAAGCGGTATCCAGAACGCTTACCGCCTTGTCGGGAAGCTGGCGGCCAGCCAGGTAGCGATGCGAGAACATCACGGCGGCAACCAAGCCCTCGTCGAGAACGCGGACCTTATGGTGTTTCTCGAGGGCGGGAATTATTCCCCGCAACATTACCGCGCATTGGGTTTCGATGGGCTCTTCCACCTTGACCACCTGGAAACGTCGCGCCAGCGCCGCATCCTTCTCAAAATACTTCTTGTACTCGGACCATGTTGTGGCAGCGATGGTCCTCAATTCGCCGCGGGCGAGGGCGGGTTTGAGCAGGTTTGCAGCGTCGTTCTGGCCGGCCTGGCCACCCGCGCCGATCATGGTGTGGGCCTCATCGATGAAGAGGATGATGGGGATGGGCGAAGCCTTGACCTCCTCGATCAATCCTTTCAACCGATTCTCAAATTCACCCTTGATGCCCGCGCCCGCCTGCAAAAGCGCCAGGTCGAGGGAGCGTATCATGACATTACGAAGCGGGGGCGGCACATCCCCTTTGGCCACCCGCAGGGCGAAGCCTTCCACGACTGCGGTCTTTCCAACCCCAGCCTCGCCGGTGAGAATGGGATTGTTCTGCCGGCGGCGCATCAGGATGTCAATGATCTGCCGAATTTCCATGTCTCTTCCGAGTACCGGATCGATCTTGCCGGCCTTCGCATTCTCGGTGAGATTGATCGTAAACTGATCGAGATTGGCCGTCTTGCCAGCGCCGGCGGGCCGGGGTGCGCCGGGAGCGCCGGCTGGCGCCGCCACACTGGTCGCCATTTGTTCGGCAGAGCCTTCCACAATGGAGAGGAAGTCTTTGCGTAGAACATCACCGTCGACTTTCTGAAACTCCCTGCTTATCTCACGGCCCAGCCTGCGCAGCTCATCGTTGGTGGTAAGGGCGAGGATGGTAAAACCGGTCCGCACCTGCCCGGCGTTGTAATCGATCGACCCGATGGTCCACGCCTCGGTCATCATTTTCACCACGGAAGGGCTTAGGGCAGGGGTCCGAGCATTGCCGGTCTTGAGCTTGTCCAGACTCCAGTTCAGCTCGGTGGCGAGCCGGGATTTGTCGACGCCGAAATGTCGGGTGATGCGAGCAAAATCACCCTCCGCCTGGTCCAGAAGCTTCAGCAGATAATGCTCCACCTCGATATCGTAGTGCGTCCGGGACAAGCACAGACCGGCGGCCGACTCAAGTGCGATACGCGTTAACTCATTTAGCTTTCCGATCAACGATTTTAGGTTTAATGTCATATGCATTTCCCTCCCAAAGTTGCAATATAGTGTCTGCCACGTCTCTCGTCATCTCTTGGGTTTTGCCCCAGGTAGTCCAGCCCAGTGTTGGGGCAGTTTCACCCTCGGCGCCAAGTTCACAACGCGGGACTTCATGGCGGTTCAAGATAAGCTGAATTTCAAAATCAAACTCGTCATTCGAAAAGAAGCGCGTCAGCACCCGTAAGGGCTCGAAGGCCGAACCCGTGGGCAAGAATTCCTTGTACTGGGCCAGCGACAAGGGCCCGATTTTTATGCGGACGCGTGCTGTCTGGTCCCAGACCTCATCGCCCACCACCGCGCCTACGCCCAGTTGTTCGGAATAACTGCTCCTGCCTTCCAGGCAGCATTGGGTACTGGTATCAAGGCGGTACCAGCCTCCCGCGAATTGTTCCACCTCAACCGGGACATCGAAGTAGTCATTCAATATCTGTTCGAGCGCGGCCGCAGACCGCGGATGCTGCGCCAGCAGACCCGAATAATAAAGCAGAGAGGCATCCGGCACCGCCTGCCGACCCTCCAGGCCGGGGGTGCCGAGGCCTATCAAATCCAGCAGGTGATGTGAAAACTGGTCGCGGTCGCCGCGCTCATAGGCGATCCAGAAGCGGTATTTTTCCCAGGCCTGGAAGAAAAGGGAGATGATGCGGTGATTGAAAGTGTCGAATAAATCGACTGCCGAGAAATCGCCCGCCCGCGCCCTTTCCGCCAAGAAAACCGTGTAATTGAGCGGCAGCACGCCTTCCGGCCCGGTCAACCCCATGAAGTTGACTTTCATTTTCACGGGGCCCTTCTCTGGCCAGCTTAGAGTCTGAATCTCGCTGGCCGGAAAGGCCAGTGTGGAATTAGCCTGGAAGCGGGCCACTTCCGCCGAGGGGGGAGCGAACTTGCCCACCCCCACCTTGTCGGGGAGGAAGCGCTCCAGCAGGCGCACGGCCTGGAAAAACTCGAAGAGATAAGGCTCGTTACGGAGCCGCTCTTCCACCGGCGACTTGCTTACATCAAGATCGCTTGGCCGGCTCGAGGTGGCCATTCTTTCAACACCTCCCTCCGCTGGCGCGTCTTGACGACAAGCTGGCTGAAGCTGTTGAGCGAAGCGTACAACGCCAGGAAACGTTCAATCACCGCGGTAAATAGGAACACTCCTCCACCCACGAACTCATCCTCGTCAAACTCCATCTGAACCCGCGTCCCTCTGGCGAAGGATATGCCATTTTCGGAAATGATGCGCGCGAAGTGACGCTGGCTATCCAGGCTCACGATTCCCCCGACTTGTTTTTCAAGGTCAACAGAATCCGAGAAGTTGTACAGGCGGAGGATTTCCTGGAACGCCTCCTTGCCCTCTTCCACGATGGAAAGGTAGTTCAAGGCCAGGTGTGAAATAAGGCGCCAGAACGCGCCCCTCCCCATCGGGGGCCGAACAGTTGCCGTGGGCTTGCGCAGGGCCACCGAGCCCTTGATAGATCCAACTCCCTCGACTTCGAAATCACCACTTTCGTTCCCGAAGGGCAAGCGCGCCAGGATGTCACGATTGGTGCACGTGCAGCGGACAGTTATGGTCTCAGCCTCAGGCAAGGAAGCACGCGAGGAGAGGTTGACCAAGTGCAGGTAGACTTCCGAGCCTTCATCACCCTTCCTCTTCGAGGGCCGCCGCGTGGTGTGCCAGAAGGTTTGACTCTTGTCCCTTAAAGTCCTGTGCCGGTAAGCATAGAAAGGCTGGTAATAAGTAATCTCATGGGTCTGGGGATTCGAACTGAGGACCTCATCGACCGAAAAAACCTCCGTGGCATTCCTGCGCCGCGCATCCGGCACGACAGGGTACTCCGAGCGGCTTTGGGTCAACAGGATGGGTTCAGCCGTTTGAGGAAACAAATTGATGACCGGAGAGCATCCCAAACGGATGGTTTTGGCATTGACACCAACTTCCAATCTTTGCTGCCGGTGGTTGACCTCGAAAGGTGCAATGAGAAATATGATCTCGGCGCGTCCGCCCATGCCCGCTTTCGCTAGTTGCTCCACCCCCTGGAGTTCAAAAAAGAAGAATTTTTCCGGCAGCGAAAAGTACTCCTGAAGAAGCCTGTAACCCACAAAGGACCTCCGGGGGTACGGCAGCATGGATTCCTCTTCGGAGAACCCCATGGGACGCAAAGAGTTCACGGGCAGTGTGACCGGAGGCTTGCGGCTGTTTTCAGGGTCTCTCAACACGATTTGGGTGCAATTGTTGCAGAGCAATTCGTAGAGAGTTTGTACAACATCTCCTTCACCATTCAGGAAGAACCGCAGCGACTGGAGTTGGAGTTTGTCGAAGCTGACATCGGAAAAGCAGCGAAGTTCCAGCCGCAGGGCCGCGACCGCCTCCGGGGCGCGCAGAGGAGGATTCAGCTTATCAGGGGTCAACCATTTCGCGTCGGCAACCTCCAAGGGCCAGAGGGTTACATCGTAGCAAGTGCGAAATTTGCAGGGCACTCCCTCCACGGGCCGTGAATAGAGCGCCGAGCCACGGGGAATCCTCACGCCGGTGGTGAGCTTACCCTGCACAGGATCCAGATGGAACTGCGTCACCGTCATCGAAGGGATGGGCCGGAGAAAATGAGGATAGAGAACGCTGAGCAACCCTTCCGTGATCTGGGGAAACTCATCGTCGATTTTCAGGTGAACGCGGGCAGCGAGGAATGCAAAACCCTCCAGCAGCCTCTCCACATGCGGGTCGTCACAACGGTTGGCATCCAATTGCAGGCGCGCCGCAATTTTGGGATGCTTCTCGGCAAACTCCGCTCCCATCTGCCGGAGGAAGCTAAGTTCACTCTCGTAATATTCCAGAAGATCATCGCGCATTCTACGAACCCTTGACCTGGTATTGGCCGCTCATCGGTTCCAGCATGGTATCAAAGAAAACATGTTCGGGAGCAGGATCCATGCGCAGCAATCCTTCAATGCCGAAACGGATGACGCGCGTATCGTCGGCCGCCGGTTCCAGCGTCACCTTGATATTCAGAAGCCTTGGCTCAAAGAAATTGATCGCCACCCGGATCGCTTTGAGCAGGGTATCCTGGTCGTTGGAGGATCGAAGATAGAGGCTTGAAACGTCCGGCAGCCCGTAGTTATAAAGGGAGTGTTCCAACTCCTTGAGAGACGCCGGGGGTTCTTCGATCGTCCGCCGGGTATTGAGTAGCCATTCCAGGTCGCGCCTGAGCGCGGCCTTCAACTCACGCAAGGATTGAGATCTGGTGAGGGGGGGCTCCAGCTTGCGCTCGGGCTCCTGATCGATGAGTCGATCAAGCACCGACAACGTAACTGGGCCTTCCCTTTCGGTTGTCGGCATTAGGTTTCAAGACAGGAAATAGCCTGGACGGGATCAAGACGCACGACCTTTTGAAAAAGCCGGAGCTTTTCCGCTTCATCCGCCTGTACCCTTTGGCTGTTCTTCAGAATCATGACCAGCGCTTTGGCTACAACTTCCCGATCCTCCCAGCCTTCCAGGTGATTGTTCTCAATAATGGAGGCCAAGTCCTCGATAATCGGCTGGGCAATTTGGCTCTTCTGGGCCGAGATGCAGACCTCCACAAGTTGCATCTTACGCAAGAACTGGCCTCTTCCTGAAAGTTGCCTTTCGACCTCATGCTGCATTAAGTCAATAGCCTTTTCCGCCTGTCCGGCGCGCAGAGCCTCACGGGCCAAATCGTAGCTGTCCACAAACTTTCGGTGCCATCCAGGGGCAGAGTGATTCTCCACGATCCGGCATTCCGGGGGAGTGGCATCGGGTGATGGCGTCGCGGCTTCTGCCAGCAGTTCTTTCAACCACGCCTGAGTCTCACTATTCGCAGCCGGAGTGTCGTCGAGCAAGTTGGTCTCCAGGATCTGCGGCTGGTCGTGCAGTAATGCTTTCAGCTCGGAACGGATGGCAATAGCAATCGCCGCATATTCGCTTCCCAGTCCCACACAGGCATCGACCACGAAGCGCTGCAAATCGAGCCAGCCTCGGCTGCACGGAAGCGACATCGCATTCTCGGCCGCTTCCAAGAGTTCGTTCCATTTGCCTTCAATCGCCAGTTTTTTGATGTGCTGCCGAAGCTCTGTGGGTGGACCTTCGAGCAAAGTCATGTCGGAGGTGTGGAACGCTGCTCGAAGCTCACCCCATCGTAAGCCCCTCATCATCAGGTAAGGGCCTGGGCCGTAAGGGTCCAGCTTCCGAAGCGCCGCTGCGGCACGCGCCACACTGGCAATAGCCTCCCGGCGTCCGGCAGGCTCCTTATCTGCCAGCGGTATTACAATTCCTGCCGCCCCTGCGGCGGCTCGCCCAACCGTTCCTCCTCCGGGGACAGGCTGTTCGGCAACCGCACCCTCCTCGGCTTCACCCCCCTTGGCTTGAACCTCAACCGCATCCGGCTCGGTCTCCCTCTTTTTCTGAAGGAGCAGATGAACGCTGTGGCGAACCGTCTCGAGGCCCTTCTTTAGTCCCCCGAAGCTTGGTGAGACATCACCAAACTTCTCCCGGCAAAGAGAATCCAGAGCCTGGAGCGTCGCGTTGCACTCGTCGAGGACAGCTTCAGTACTGACGTAAAAAGCTTTTGGAGTTTCGTCGAAGGACTTGTCGAAGTCTTCGGGCGCTATTTTCCCCTGTCCGAGAACCTTTGTCCGGGCAGCTTTTTTCTCCTCGGTGTCAGCCTGTTCTTCATAGCCGATTTTTCTGGACTCGGTGTAGTCCAGCCAACCATGTCTGGCCTTGTTGAGGGGAGCCGTCTGAAGGGGAATAACCAGACTCGAGCCAACCCATTCCAGCGGCGTCGCCCTCAACTCCGCGTCGCCATCCTCGAGTTGGGGGTACAAGGTTTCCCAGAAGGTCCCGACCAGACCGCGCAACAGTTCTAAACCCTGTTTCAGACCACCGAATCCTCCCGTCCGCAGCAAAGCGTCCGTAAGCCATGCGGCAAGCTGCAGATCTTTGCTCTTGGTGGCGATGGCTTCAGCAGCCAGCTTCACCACCAAAGGGTAATCCGCCTTCTTGACCTCATATTTCCATTCGCCCTGTTCAGACTCTTCCTCTTCCCGGCGGGCTTCCTTGATCTGATCGTAGATGGGCGCGTAGCGGAGGTCTTCCCCGCTGGGGTTTTCCCCTGGGATCGGATTAAGTAAGTTATCCGGTAGAGGCATTCTAACCTATGCCGCAGCCTGAGGTAAATTGAATTCCAGTTGGCGGACGTCGAGCAGCGGGAATTCCTCGCCATCCACGAGCAACATCTTCTGACCGACCGGGACCGCCTCGCCCGACTCGTCTTCTTCCCAAACCGTCATACGGCCAAGGCGAACCGCATCATCAGGATGTTGCCACGCGAAGGGGGATAAGACCGGCAACAAGACCTCCCCAAGCTCGGTGCTTTTCAGGGCAGGTCCAACCCGAACCACGGCAGGAGTCCAGAGCAGGTCGCGAAGGTGGCGTGGCTGCGGAATTTGGATTGAAGCCAAATGTTCAAAATTGAGCCAGAGATAGTTCCCGGCGGCAAAAACCTCCAGGCGTGGCCCAATCCGCGGATCGGCGTCCGTAATCGTCTGGAAGGGCTTGCCGTTCAGTGTACCGGTGATGGTTTCCGCGCCAGAAGATGTCCCCCCGGAAGGCTTCTCCTTCTTTTGAAAGAGATCCTGGCGTGTCCTTTCAGCTTGAAGGGCACTGCGGTAGAGCAGTGCCCCTATTTCGCTGTTTGGGCCGGCTTCCGCCAGCACGTCCAGTTGTTTCTCTGCTCGTTCATACTCTCCCGAAAAGCAGAGCAACTCAAAGAGGAAGGTACGGCGTCGGGTGTCTGAGGGGTTATTTCGCAACTCAGCACTCAATGCCTGCACAGCCTCTTTAAGTCTTCCGGCCTGAAAGAGTTGATGCGCGTTTTCCATATTCGCTCTCTGGAAAATCACCCGGTGCCGGTCATTCCCGCGAAAAGCTTGCCCTGAGCTTGCCGAAGGGCGGGAATCCAGCCCTCTGTGGACTGACCTGGACCCCCGCTTACGCGGGGGTGACAGAGCCGGCGATATTCATCTCCTTGGGTGGGCTGCGTGCCATGCGCACTCGGGAGCAAAACTGCGCGGCCAGCCCCCGGACTATGCGGTTTGCTCCCTCTTCCTGAGATCGTATTCGACGTTCCCTGCCGAGGTCAGCGTTCCAGCCTTATCCTGAACCTTGTAATCGAAATTGATCACACCGTAAGTGATCGAGATGGATTCCGAGCCCACATCTTCGCCTGACGAGCCGCCAGTCTGGTAGCTCGAAACGTAGACTTCCTTAAACTTGATGGTAACGAAGTCCTCAGGGGTTTTCCCGCCGGTCTGCTTGCTGCAATAAAGAATTGCTTCGTCCACGTGCTTACCGGTGACCAAAAGCTCCAGGAGCTTGGGGCTCGCCTTGTCCACGTGCTTTGTAAAGCTGAGATCAGACATCGAGACCTTTCCCGCGCTCATACCTGTGCCGACGATGGTGGTCGGGTTGGTTGCCCCCCAACTCCAGGACATGATTTCAATTTCGTCCATGTGTTTCGTGGCGGCGCTCTCACCCTTAATGCTGCCAAATTTCAGATGGTATTCGATTGCCATATTTTCTCTCCTCGTAGAATTTGGATTGTCCAAAGAACCCGAGGCGGACTCGTGCTCGAAGTCCGCCCCAAGCCGCTAAGTAACTAACCTTTGGCGGACTGCGGCAACGTTGCTACCAACCGCAGCGAAACCGTAAGCTCGTCGAGCTGGAAGTGGGGGCGAAGGAATGCCACCGCGCGGTACACGCCGGGCTTGCCCTTCACCTCTTCCACATCGATGCGCGCTTCCCGTAATGGGTACTTCGCCTTCGTCGCTTGAGTTGCTGTGTCGTCGTTGGTCACGTATTGCGCAATCCAGCGGTTGAGGAACATCTGGATTTCGTCGCGGGAAGTGAAGCTGCCGATCTTATCCCGCATCATGGCTTTCAGGTAATGGGCGAACCTACAGGTGGCCATGATGTAGGGCAACTGCGCGGAGAGCCGAGCATTGGCGTTGGCCGCATCGGTGTCGTACAACTTGGGCTTATTGACGGATTGCACGCTGAAGAACGCCGCCTTGTCTGTGCCCTTGCAATGCACCAAGGGGATTAGCCCCTGGTCTGCCAGTTCCTTCTCACGACGGTCCGTAATAGCAATCTCCGTAGGGCACTTCAGCGCCACGTCCCCTTCGTCAGTCCGGAAAGTATGTGCGGGCAGCCCTTCCACCAGACCTCCGCCTTCCACTCCCCGGATGGCCGCGCACCACCCGTACAAGGCGAAGGCGTTCGTCAAGCGCGCTCCCATGGCATAGGCTGCATTGCCCCACAGGTACTTGGTGTGATCGGTCCCATCCACGCCCTCTTCGTAAGTGAAGGCGTCCACAGGGACCGTGTCCCTACCGTAAGGAAGACGCATTAGGACGTGCGGCACGCAAAGCCCCACGTAACGGGAATCGTCGCTCTGGCGGAACGACTTCCACTTAGCATACTCGGTGGTATCAAAAATCCGTGCCACGTCCCGCGGCTGATCCAACTGCGTAAAACTCTCCATATTCAGTAGTTGTGATGAAGCAGCCGTCAGGAATGGCGCGTGCGCCGCCGAAGCAACCTGAGCGACCTTTTCCAGGAGTTCCAGATCCTCCGGGCTCTTGCTGAACTCGTAATCACCGATCAAAGCGGCAAAAGGATCTCCACCGAAAACCCCGAACTCTTCTTCGTATACCTTCTTGAACAATGCGCTTTGATCGAATTCAGAGGCCCGCTGTAAATCGCGCAGAAGCTCTTTCTTCGATACATTCATAACGCGAATCTTCAGCATGGTGCTGGTCTCGCTTTGGCCGATGAGGTACTTCAAACCGCGCCAGCTTGACTCGAGTTTTTGTAACTGGGGATGGTGCAAAATCTCATTGAGTTGGATGGAGAGCAGGTGGTCAATCTGCGCCACGCGGGCATTAATCATCGCCTCGACATCTTTCGATACGGTGACCTCCCCTTCCAGCACCTGGCTGATGAATTCCCTCACCAGGCTCTTGCCGCGCTCACGGGTGGCAACGTCTGTTCCCACCCTGCCGTCCTCAACAATCTGATCCAGCAATCCCTTTTCCGCGACCTGCTCCGCCGCCTGTGCAGGCGCCTTTACCATTTCTTCATTAGCCATTTGACCCCTCCTTCCCTTCCTCCTCCTTCTTTCCGCCCAGCTCCGCCCTCAACTTGTTCAACTTCTCCGTGTTACTAACCGCCTCCAGCAGAACTTGATCCAGCTTGTCGTTCGTCTGCAACGTACCTTTTAGATCGTTGAGGCGGGTGCGGAGGTCAAGGAGTTCGCGCAGAGGTTTGACCTGCTTGGCCACGTTCTCCGGCGCGAAGTCATCCATACTCTTGAAATCGAGACCGACCTTCAATTGGCCTGCATCGGGATCCTCGCTGAGCTTGTTCTCCACCGAGAATGCCAGATGAGGTTTCATGCTTTCCAGCACGGTGTCAAAATTATCGGGGGTTACTTCTACGAACCTCCGGTCTTTTAACCGGGGTAGAGGATCTACCGGTTGACCTGAAAAATCACCCAGAACTCCCATCACAAATGGGAGCTCTTTAATTTCTATGGCGCCTCCGGTTTCCACGTCGTAACTGACGTGGACACGTGGAGGACGTACCCTTTCCAGCTTCTTTTGGACGCTCTGTGCCATGGGGCACCCCTTCAGTAAGATTTCGAATTTGTCTTTGAGTGAATCTCCGAACCGACACCCATTTTAGCAAATCGGCGAGCATTTGTCAATGCAAAACTAGAAGTATTGTCGCCTGGTGGTTGTCGTGTTTGTCCGGTGATGCATTGCACGGCGAGACGATCTACGGTATCGTTCCCGTTGACCATCTTGCTTTGGGTGGCGGTAACGATGGCGCAAGGCCGCACCGCATTTGCATTCCGCGGCTGAACTTCCACCGGGGGTGAGAAGTCGGGTCGCAGAAAAAAGTACTGAGAAAGGTCCGATAACCTGATAAGCTGTACGTTACAAAACGGGGAGGAACTTATGGGCGATACTGAAAAGCCAATCATCGATGGCCCCCCGTACTGGGGCGTCGATTCCGTCAAACCGGCGAATCAACCCGTGGGCGGCTCCAAGACCCCGACGCTCTACGACTACGTACTCGAGAAGTCGAAGGGTCGGCCGCCGGCTTTCTTCGGAAGGTACCTGACGGCTGCGAGGAACAAGGAGCAACTCATCACAGAAACTGAACTGCAATTCCTTTCTGACAGGAACTGCAGGATCTTGCTGAATTACAACCAGCTCTCCAGTGGGGCCGTTCAGCAACCGTTCCCCTTCGGCCAGATGGCCGCAGACAAGGCGGCGAACGCCGCATCCGATTTAGGTGCGCCATCGAGTATAGGTTCTCCCAGCGTCTGGATCTATGCGAATATCGACGCCGGCTATTCCCCAAAGGTCGAATGGATTCTGGGGTGGTGGGATGGCCTGTGGAAGCACGGGTACGGCCCTGGTATTTATTTCCAGTTAAGTGCCGGGAGCACTAAGATCGCCCAAGCAATTGAAACCTGTGGCACTATCCCCAAGATCGAACTCTGGTGCTCGGTCTGGTCATGGGCAAGTCAGCACTTTGGCAGCAGAAACGTGGAGGCAAATACATTTGCCCCCTTTCCGGTTAAGGGCCATCCATCAGCCGTCGAGGTGTGGCAGTATGGGGCAAAGTGCTTCCCGTACGGCGGAACGCCGATGTTCGACATGAGCCTCGCCAACCAGCAGGGCTATGACAGGATGTGGGAATACTAGCTCAGAAGCTCTCTCGAAAGTAGATTTACCCATTCCGCCGCTTGCAGCTCCCTGAAAAGACAAGCCTTAAGGTGGCTACGGGGCGCAGAATCGCCCATTTTCATCCTAGTTGCGAGTGCCAGCTCATGACCGGCTGCGAAATAATCCCTGGATGGGCAAAAGCACTTCATCCGTCATCTGACGGACAAAGTCGCAGAAGGCACAAAGAAAAGAAAGGAGTTGTTCTTTGCGAGTCTTTGCGCCTTGGTCCCGCATTGCGGGATGAGATTGTTTATTCTTTCACAACTTCTCACCGAGGGATGTTTGAGGAGCCCGAATCCGAGGTCTAACTTACGCTTACGCGGCTCTCTTTGGCAGTTTGAACTCTTCCACCTCAAGGAATCCGCCCGCTATAAAGACCATGAGCAGCTTGGCAAACTCCGCCAGCGGCGTCTCAGGATGGACAAAATTGTTCTCCTTGCAAAACCCAAGAAGTTGCCGCACGGTCAACTTCCCGTCGCATTGCGGGGGCAGGAACCCCACCCAGGGCTGCACTCGGCAGTCCACACTGAAAGGATACTCAGTGTGCAGCGAGAATTGCTCAGGCGCCAAATCCCCCTCCTTCATTCGGTGGACTACGTGAAGTTCAAGGGAAGGGGCGGTGACCGGGTGCGTTTCAGCGAGTATTTCAATGAACTCAGGCTTTACAGCAGCGCTTTCCCACTTCAGGAGCCAAGCGATCTCATCCCGCCCCGTATTCGGGCCAACGGATCTCCGGGTGGTGAAGACCGGACGGGCCCCTTCCCTTCTCTGGATGATCATCCATCCGTAAACCATCCATTGGATGCCGAGGCCCCTCAACGCTTCTCTCATTGCATGGGCTGCCTCGCCACCCCCCTTTGATTTCACGGCATACTGCATTGCCGCATCCTCAGGCTTTTGCGGCTGCCTGATAATGACCATGACATCAAATTCCGATTGTTCTTCCCCCAGCCAAGCCCTTACACGCTGCTCGAAAGGCGCGCCTTCGCGGTCCGATCCCTGCGCCAGACAATAAAAGCGCCCACCCGGTCGCAGATAGCGTGGTAAGCCCATCACTATGCGGCGCGTCACCTGTTCTCCGTCCGAGCCTCCATCGTAAAAAATCTGGGCACGGTTCAGCACGGGCATATATGGTGGATGAGCGACGATACGGTCAAACGTCAGGTCGCCCAGGCATTCATAAAGGTCCCCTTCGACCATCGTGACGTTGTCGAGTCCATTGAGCAGGCGGTTGAACTCCGCCATCTGGGTGGATCGCTCGGTAATGTCAACTGCCCATGCGTGGTTCGCGTGCCGGGCGGCCTCTAATGCCGCCACGCCGGTGCCGGAACAAAGTTCGAGCAAACTCTCGCAAGGGTCCCACGGCAAGGTCGCCATGAACTGCGAGGTGTTTGGAGTAATCGCCGGAAAAACAAAATCATCTGGCAACTCAGGGGCGTTGCCCTCCGGCGTAGTCCATCGATCCGAGACAATGAATAACCGCCCAACCGGGTAGAGCGTCACACTGGCACATATTCGCGCCTGGTCCGCAGGGTCTTCAATCAGCAAGCCCAGATCTTTCATGGCTTCCAATGCGCCTGCCGGGATCACGGATTCCAAGTCCTTTACGCCAAGCGGATCTCCCAGCAGGAACAGGCGGATCAAGAAGCCCAGCCCATCCGATTCACCCGAAAGAGTTACCCGCGCTCGGTCATTGGAAAGGAATTCATTGAGACCTGCCATGCCCACCCGGCGGCAGATTGACTCCTCGTTGAATTCCGAACTGCTTAGAAATTTACGCAAAAAGCCGAAATGTGGCGATGGTTCGAGCCATAATGGCAACGCCGGGCTGCCGGCCGCCTCCTCGTGTTGCATCCCCAAACTGACCTCCTGCTGGTCACTCCATTAGTACAGCCATGCGCGCGAGGCCCCCCAGCACATTCTCGGTCTCAGCGGCAATCCTCTTCTCCACAGTCTGCATGTCACCGACTGACTTGTCACCGTCAAGCAGCGTTAGAGCCCCTGACTCGAAAAGCTTGAGAAGATCTTTCCTCAGAGCATCGTGGTCGCGGGTGCCGTCCATGAGCATAACCAATCCTCTTTGCAGCGCATCACCTAGACGCAAGCTCCTGTGGTGCAGTGTCGTTATGACATCACTGTCTCGAGCCTCGAGTCGAGCCAGGGGGCTTGCCACAGGCCTTTCGCCGACCTTCGTCGCGAAAGGCGGAACGTACACGTGCAGCTCGAGCAGTCCAGCCGAGTATGTCTGCCATACGAAATCCGCAATGTCGGAGGCGAAATCCTGATCGGCTTTCGCAACAAAGCCCAGCCCTTGGCGGGCCCTGCACTCGACTTCGGTCACGAGCTTCTCAAAAGTAATTCGCTGTGGTTGTGACTCGATCAGGTACCAAAGCAGGGCGCGCGCCAACGGGTTGGCTGTGGAAAGTTCTACTCCACTGCCACTACGAAAAGTCTCTTCCGCCCCCGGAGAAAAGTCCGCAGCCGGTGAGTTCGGCCGCGCTTGAGAGGAAACGTAATATGACCTGACGGAGACGGATTTCCCCGAGCGGTCGAGCTTGACATTCTCGTGGCATAAAAGCGTTTTCCGGAAGCCCCGGCCGCGCATAAAGTCCAGGTACTGTTCCCTCAAAATGAGGTCATCGGAAATCTTATCCAGCACTTCTTTCGCCTGGGGCGTGAGGCCTCCTGTGTGCATCTCGAAAAAGTCAGCTTCCCCCAGGAACTGGAGTTCATGGCGTTGAGCGTGCTCCATGAATTGGTGGAAATAGACGGGCTGGAAGACTTCTGCCAACTCGTCATGGTAAAGACCTTCTTTTGACCGCTTGAACGTTCGCTCAAACTCGTCCTGGAGTACTTTCGTATAGTTCTGGGGTTCCGTGGGCGAATTTGCCAGCAGCTTGAGCAAGGCGATGGCCTGCTGCATCTGCTGCCGCGGATCATGGAAATCCCGATTGTGGAACAGCATCATCTCTCGGATCATCACCCGGAAATAACATCCTGGAAATGTGCTGTAACTGATAAAAGCAATTCCCTGGGGTTGCAGGCTGCCTTTGCAGATGGCCAGGATCTGGTCACGAACCTCCGGCGGAACCCATGTATAGAGACCATGCACGATGATGTAATCGAACTTGCCGTAGTCTGGGGCCATCTCCAGCAAATCAAGGTGTCGGAGAGTAAGATTCTTCAGCCCAAGAGCCTCCACCCTGGCCTTTCCTTGGGCAATCGGTCTTCCTGCCAAATCGACTCCGACAAATTCACTTTCCGGCAGAGTGACTGCCATGGATAACAAGTTGGCCCCAGTGGAACACCCCAACTCCAGCACCCGGCATCGCTCAACAGGCGCAGGCCTCATGCCGAAGTGGGTTGCCACGGTCGCCAAGCGATCAGGATGTGTGTATGAAAAGGGAAATGTTGGGTAGGCAATTTCATCGTAAGGTGTCAACTCGGGTTCTGTCATACCTGGATTTCGAGCCTCCGCCTTTCCAGCATTGTAGCGCTTTCAGCTCTCAGCTTTCAGTCTTCCCCTGGATTTCGAGCCTCCGCCTTTCCAGCATTGCGGCAGGTCGCTGAATAAAGGCCATCTCGCAGTGCGCGTCACCCCCGCGAAAGCGGGGGTCCATTGATCTTCCACCCGCTTGCTCAATAAAGCCCATCCTGCCCCACGCGTCACCCCCGCGAAAGCGGGGGTCCATTGATCTTCCACCCGCTTGCTCAATAAAGCCCATCCTACCGCACGTGTCACCCCCGCGAAAGCGGAGGTCCATTGGTCCGGCAGCAGCTCGCTCAATAAAGCCCATCCTACCGCACGCGTCACCCCCGCGAAAGCGGGGGGTCCATTGATCTTCCACCCGCTTGCTCAATAAAGCCCATCCTACCGCACGCGTCACCCCCGCGAAAGCGGGGGTCCATTGATCCGGCAGCAGCTTGCCCAATAAAGCCCATCCTACCGCACGCGCCACCCCCGCGAAAGCGGGGGTCCATTGATCCGGCAGCAGCTTGCCCAATAAAGCCCATCCTACCGCACGTGTCACCCCCGCGAAAGTGGGGGTCCATTGATCCGGCAGCAGCTTGCTCAATAAAGCCCATCCTACAACAGGTGGACGGTAGCAGATGGTACATGCGGAAAAGAACTTCAGTCCCCAGCGAGCAAAGCGCAGGTCCCCTGCCGAGGCGTCCGAAGACCCGCGGATCCTCAAAAACAGCAGATCGTAGGTGGCAGTTGGGGCAATCCAAAATCCAAAATCTAAAATCCAAAATTGCCTCAGGCTCTCCAGCGGCCGGCCAGGGGACTGAGAGGGTCGGCAATTGCCTGGAATCGCACCAGCCGGACCGTCGGCTGATCCTTTAACGAGGCAAGCGGCATGAAACCCTTTTCCATCATTCTCTCCGCTGCCGTCTGCGTCAACAAAACCTCGGCGCAAGGCAGGTTTCTGGGCTCGCTTTCCACTGTATGGATATAAATGGGCAGTCCGCTTATTTCCAAAATCGAACCGGGCTGTAGTTCCCACCCCTGCTCTGCGAAAGACTGCGCCAGCAATGAAGCGCTGGCAAAAGCTGAATTGCACCACAAGTAGTTCTCATGGGCGGCGGGATCGGGCATTTCTTCGAACTGAAAGAGTTCAGCGGGTTCGGTATCCTTCCCATAGGGTAGCCGCAAAAGAAAACGGGGAAGTGCCAATCCAACAAAGCGAGCTTCGGGCGAGCTCCTCAATGATTGCCAGGAGGCGGCAGTCTCCCCGGACATCTGAATCTTCCATTGCCGCGGATCAGGCAGGTCGAGGACTGAGTCGCAACCCAGCAGGCGCGGACTCGCGCCGGCAATGAATGGGGCGCCGGCCCCGGCGGCCACTTTCGCCATCCGAGCAAGTAGTTCGGCATCTTTCAAGCTAGGGCCGAAATTGAAATTCCCTGCCATAACGGCCCACGGTTCCGCCCCGGGCGTACCCACTGTGTTCTCCACAAGCAATTTGTAGGTTCCCGTCGAGCTCAAATCGCTGCATGCCAACAGGTCCTGGGCAAGTTCTTCTTTGGAGACATCGATCAGAAACAACTTAAGCTGAGAATCCGTTTCGATATGTCGAACCAGAAACAACACGGCGCGCCACGCAGCTTCAAGGGCTTGGAAGTCGCGAGCGTGCAATAAAGCCGCCATCTGGGCGCTGGTGGCTTTATCGATCAGGGCAACCAGTTCTGCCTGGCGAGGATCCGCTTTGGCGACCACATGGGGAGCGACAATCTTATTTACCAAGGTGGTCCATTCGTCGGCAGGCTTGGAGGGATACTCTATTGCTGCCCTGCCCTCGGTTGCTTCGATCATTTCATCCAGAAGGCTACCCGAAACCACCCGCTGTATATCCGCCCCGGAGACTCGGTGCGCAGGCGCTGGAGGGGCGACTTGTGCCGAGGGTTGTTTCCCTACCAGGCCCAGTTCCAAAGCCGTCTTGGCGAATGTCGCCGGGTCGTTGAGTTTTTGCCGCGTCTCCCGCAACTTCTGGAACATCTGAACCTGCTCAAAGAGCCTGTCAGGATGAAAATCGTCCAGAGCACCAAACTTCAATGAGATGCGGAAGGCATCCTCTCCCCCTGGAGCCAGCTCGAGCCGAGGCGCAATTCTTGCCAGCACAGAGTCAAAATTGTCCCGATCGATCATCTGGGGACGCCGGCTCGCGAGGGCATCCCCACTTTCAGACAAACCACGATTTGCGCGGCCGCTGAAGTCCCCCAGAATAGCGATTCGAAAAGGGGTCTCGGAGCCAGGCGTGATCGGTGCCTGCTCACGACCTGCAGTCACATCAAGATGAATCTCACCAAACGAATGGCGGCTCGGCATGGGCTGCTCCTGCTTGTGGAAGTAATGGGTAGCCGTAACTTGGCGGACTTGCCCACCAAGGAGATTGTATGCCAATTTCTACGCGCAACCAAGTCCCCTCCAAGATTGGTAGGGGGTCAATTTGATGTAGAGGCGGCTTTACGCCGCCATTTGGCGATCCCGCTCGGAGCGGGATCGCCGCTACAGCATCAAATTGACCCACTACCCCAAGATTTGCAGAAATCGTCTCGTCGGGGAAAGAAGTGCACCGTTGTGAAGGATCAAAGGCGTATCCGTAGCACTAGCGTGCAACTTCTTCGCGGCAGGCGAAGAACGCAGCGATGTCATTCTGATCCCGCCCTGCGGGAGAAGAATCTGCTTTTGGTTGCGGCTAAGGGCCGCGCTGTAGCATTAGTTCCTGGGACGTTGTTGTGCCGCGAAGATTTCTTCTGGAACCAATAACGCCTCCGTGTCCTCCGTGACCAGGAAAAATTTAACACAGAGGTCACTGAGATCCTCCGTGGTCTCTGTGTTGAGGTTTTGAAGGGTCGGAGGACACGGAGAAGCCCGTTTTGGTTGCGGCCACCGGGCCCGCGCTGTGCCACTGCCTACGGTTTGCGAAATCGTCTGGCCACCATCCACAGCGCACCCGAATGGCCGTGCCAGGTTCCATCCATCCGGTGTTTTGGCTGTATCAAAGGGTTGCGAAAGGTGCGGCTGTATCGCTTCGATTCTGCATGGCAGGCGCGGGTTTAGTTTGACCGTGCCAAAGGATGTGGTTTGCTGCGCTCCTTGACGACTCAGATGCGCTTCTTTTCGATTTGAACGAGCTCTTCGAGCCCGAGGTCCCTCAGCGCTTGGCGCAGGTCTGATTCAACATGGCTAAGATCATTCGCGGCCACGTCAAGCGAGGCCTCGACGGTGAGGGAGAGCCCCTGTCCCGAGGTGCGTAACTTGGGTATGAGCTTTGTCCCCAGCTTGTTCCATTGCTCAGGTGGGATGGCCCCGCGTAAGTACAAACGCACTGTCTGCTCAGTTGCCGGCGTCACGGGCGGCGCGGGAGGTGCGACCGGGGGTTCCAGGACCAGTTCTATTGGTTGCTCGGTTGGGGCCGGCACGCTCTGCGGCGGCGGTCCCGCTTTAAGAGCGGCTGCGCGCGTGCGCATCAGCAAGAAGGTGTTGTCGTCAAACACGACTTCCTCAGACCCGGTATGTTCTTTCCACCAGATCCGTTCGAAGCCTCCGTCCGGCTTGGGCCCTGATCCGAGACCGAATTCGCCCCTCTCCACGAAGCTCGGTATCTGCCTTCGCAGTACTTCCTCGCCCTCTTTGATCTGTCTTGTTACTTCGCCGCGATCGGACTGTTCGAATTCAGCGCCCAGCACACCCGAATTAAGATCCTCTGCCACCCGCTTCCATGCCAGCCATGCTTCGCCCTTTTCGCGCAACGTTCGACCAGGTTTGCGCACAACCCGGACCAGTGCGGCAGGGTACACCAGATTGTGCTCTCCCAGTGCAAATCGGATTTCCGGCAAGTGAGCGGCACGGTCCGTAGCTACTCCCGTAGACTCAAAGAGAATGGCCGCACCCACTCGCCGCTGTGTTTTGAGTCTCGCCAGCCAGCCGGCGAAGCACGAGCCCCAGGTGCTCATTCAGTGCGCGCGTGAAAACCGTGCGGTCGAAGAACTACTTCGGGTCGCGATAATCGAGCGGCGCCTTGCCGGCAACGACCTGTTCCAAAGCAATCGCAAACTCGTCGGGGTTAAACGAGCGGCCCTCGCGAACTTCAGCGCGGGGAGTAGTGACTTTGTACCAGGGTTCCATTACGAACTCCCTGTTAACGCTGGAGGCGGCAGAAGCTTACGGACACGCCTTTGGACCCATCCCTGAACCACACAAACCAATTGCTCAACGGCGGGCATAGACCAACCTCCCCTCACGTTCAGCCGGCCGCTCGATCGTACCCACGATCTCCTTCCGCCATTCGAAATCTTCAGGCGTCGTAACGACGATGTCCTTGGGCACCGGGATGTCGTTCACCGCAACGCCGATCTCCACCGCCTTCTCACGCCTCGACCCCTCGACTGGCATCACAACCAGCAGGTCCACGTCGCTATCCGGCCCCGCGTCGCCGCGCGCAGCCGAGCCGAAAAGAATGATCCGCTCCGGATCAAAACGCTCGACAATCCGCAGCACCATTTCGTCGATAATGCGTTCAAGCCGGTTTTTACGCATGCCCTATTCTTCAGTTCTCTGTGCCTCCGTGTCTCTGTGGTGAGAAGTTTGTTCCATGATTCTTTCACACCTTCTGTTGCCCTGGGCTATCCCGCCTTGCCGGACCCCTGCCGGGGCTGGGCATCGCTTCCCGCGGCCCATAGGCTCAGGCTGCTAAGAACAGCATAGCATCAACCAATCGTTTTTCCTCGCATTTGGGGCCAGCACTAAACGCACTGTCATCTCCTCTTTGTCCTGACTCCTGAGTTCTATCTCCTGAATCCCGAATCCTGAATCCTGAATCCTGCAGGGCCAGACCGTCCGCAGAAGGAAGAAAGTGGATGCTCTTGATTCCCTCCCCTGAATCCTGAATCCCGAATCCTGTTTGCCCTCCTGCCCTGTGGAGCTTCCCACTCCACATCCCTTGCTTCCATCCGCTTCAGGTCCAACTTGCTGATTGAGCATCAGTGCCTTCTCCACCCTCTACAGTAATTTCCGCCGGGGAAGATGTCTCACTCATATTGGCACGGAGGGTGCTTGGATCAACCCTGTGTGGATAGGTCCCCCACAAGCGCAGTCCGGCCCACGCTCGTCGGATCACGCTGGCGCAAGCGATTTGCGGCGTGTCAGGGACTCAGTGCGTTGAAATTCAGGCGGAGTTCGCAAGATCGGGACTGAAGAGTCGCCTCGCTTGCCAGTGAGCGGATCAGCTTGCCACTTTCTGCATTGGGCCTCACGGCTAAGTGAAGTCGGTTCCCCGAAGCCCGTATCTCGGGAGTTTGAATGCGAGTGACACTTCGACGGTTTGCCGACAATACAGCCAAATGGATCGCTTGGAATTCGCGGCGCGGCATAGCTGAAGGTCTGGGTGGTTTGACGTGGACCTGGACCAAGATTGTGGGAAGGGAATTTCCCAACAGTCAAGCAGGACGCACCGCTTTGGTAT
The DNA here is from genome assembly GCA_050008675.1 of Terriglobia bacterium. GTDB lineage: Bacteria > Acidobacteriota > Terriglobia > UBA7540 > UBA7540 > CAVROP01. Next base: position 150,941 of record JBEKME010000001.1, on the reverse strand, counting down.
CAGCAAAGGGCGTTTATCAGGCTGAATCCTGCAAAGCTCCAACGAACCGGAATCAGCGGAAGGTTTCCGAGTGTGCCATGCTCAAGCCGCTGGCAACACGGAGGTCAATGCAAATTTCGGCTGGGTCCGATCCTCGAAAAGGAATGTCAAATTTGGGGAGTCGTCGGGAAGCTAAATCGCTGGTCCGTCGTTAGTTATTATTATTTTGTTGCATTGAGCTCGGAATTCAGGTATGTTTATTGCGATGCAATGGTTTGTTGACCGTTGCAGGAACATTCTCGGGTCGCCCCCGAGGAGTTCAGCTGCGAATGGGGTAGCCTTGAGTGCTGGTTCGCGCTTTCGCGAGCCGGGAATTTAAGTAAATTCCCTCGCCCGAACAAGTCCCATGGCTGGACCATTCGTTATGCCTCAAAAGGCTCGCAGGTCAATTAATTCTAAAGAACCCCGCGTAAATGCGCGGGGTTTTTTTATATCAGTCTGCGAACGTTTGCTCCTCGGGGTCGAACGTGCGCGTCTGGGTAAATATTAACGTGCCCGCAAGCGCGCCACAGGCCGACTGGCGTGGAGATTCTCCATTCCCCAGCGGTCACGTCCCAGTGGCAGCCGGCCCTGAGATTGCATCCAGCGACACAAAGCGACTCCTGACCGTGATACTCATGAGGATTAAGGATCCACTGGAAACCCCGGGCGTCAACTCGCTGAGCACCGGAACCATATCGGTCGTCAAAGGTTCGTCGGCGATCAGCACTGTGGAGGCCGGTGCCGTCGCCAGAAAAAACATGGAATGGCAGGCAGCGCGGATCGCGTTCGCTCTCACACTCGACTCGTTCACACCAGCTTGCAAGCGCTCCGACCCACGAGTCATTCGTTGGGTCATTTGGGACACGAACCCAAAAAGATTTGTATTCCATGAATCTTCGTAGGGACATGTGTCGCCCGAGCTTGAGAGCCTCACCTTCATTTGGATGAAGTGGGACTCTCGGGTCGCTACCGACAACTAGTGTCGCGACTCGGGATCGATGAGCTCGCGGATAAAGTCCCGCCGCGAGGTCTCGAGCAACCAGGGGCACTGCTCGTCCGGTCGGCGCGCGCATCGTGACCACAGATCGAGGATGAAAACCCCATCCGCGTTTTTCGCACACAGTGGCCACATGGCTTCGAAGCGCGCTGGTTGCGTCTCGATCCTCCCGGTGGAAGAATAGGTTAACGTCAACGTTCATTCTCGCCACTTCTAGATCCCGGGATTCGCAGCGTCCGCATTGCGGTAGCGGGCGAAATGCGAAGTTCCAGCAATTCTCCCTTTGACATTGCCTTTACGCAGTCAACGATGAACTGCCTGAGCGCTTCTACATCTCTGTCTGAATCATCTGATTCATATCTTCCTTGGATGATTTCGGGTGTTTTAATCGAGTTGGTCATGAACCAGTCTTGAAGCCGACGCTCGACTTTGCGTTTCAAAAAGTTGTTCCAAATGGGTCGCATTGGTGCGGGCAATCCTACCGTTGGAAGGGTATCCCTGTGCCATCCCTCGAGACGTTCGGCGACTTCTGGATCGGTCGGTTTATGCAATGCGACGAATTCAACTCGCCACTGGTCGAGAGCGGCGGCGGAAATTGTCGGGAGTACGGGACCCTCATTTTCCAAGCTGGCCGGCCTGGCGGCTTGCTGTAAGATGTCCCATACATACCTGCGACCGCTCGAATAGTCGAGCACGGCACGCCAAAGATCAGCCCGTATTCGATCGCCACGGAATTTGTTGGCTCGCGATTGCTCCGAGCGCTCCGGGGAAGCCGATTTCAGGATAACAAACCCTGGCGGTGGAGTTTCTTCGACACTTACGACATCTGGAATCTTGCTCAGAAAGTCTCGAAAGGACGTGGCTCCGAAATCAGCTTCCTTAAAGGTGTTCTTCGTCAACAGCAGCAATCGATTCTTTAAGACGGGAATCGTCATTGCCCACCAATCGGGTTTCCCAGATCGGCGTGCGAGACTGAATGCACGCTCAATTAACTCGGCGGCTGAAGGTGCTTCATGCATCGCGTTTGGACGGTACCATTATCGATCGATTAAGTATACGCAGGGCAAACGCATGGTACTGAGGGATTTTAACAGATTTCCAGCAGTGCCGATTGCCTCATTTTTCGCGGCGCCGCTTCATCCGTTGCAAGCCACCGCTGCCGGGGCACTTACGACCCTCGGTTAGGACTTCGCCTGAAGTCGCCTTCGCGTCAAGTGGGCGCCACTTGGACGTATAACGGGCTACTCGTAGAGGTGGGAAGCCCGACGAGAAGTGCTTTTCCTTTCACTGCCCGCCCACTCGCCGGTAATCTGGCTGGCGGCCCGGCCACTCCGACTTTGACGAAACCCTGGAACGAGGGCGGAAGCCACTTGACGCATTCGCTATTTCCGGTATAATGGAAATATGACAGTTCCTGACGACGCCGAGCGAGTCATACGGTACGCGGATATGTTTGCCGCCATGGGGGCCGAGCCTCGGTTGCGCATCATGCAACTCTTGCTGACCGCCCACCCGCAGGGGTTGGTGGTGGGAGATATTCAGGACGAGCTGGGTATTCCTGCTTCAACCCTTTCCCATCATCTCGAGAAGCTCAAGAACGAGGAACTGGTCAAAGTGCGGCGCGAGGGGACATTCCTTTGGTACACGGCCAACACCGAGGCACTACAGGAGCTTCTTAACTTCCTCTATGCGGAGTGTTGCACCCGCAACAAAGCTGTTAAACCCGGCGACCTGGTCTTGATCGTGCACGCCTCAAAGGGGAGCCAGGAAAGGAAAAACAAATGAGCACAGAAAACATCAAGGAAGTGGTGAAAGAGAAGTACGGGCAGGCGGCCCTGCGTGTCATCCAGGGCCGGAGTTCCTGTTGCGGAACGGCGCCGGCTGTGGACGGTTATCCTGACCCCATCACCTCGAACCTTTACGATGGCAGCCAAACCAGCCAAATCCCCGAGGAAGCTCTCCTCGCTTCGTTAGGGTGTGGAAACCCGACGGCACTCGCCGAGCTGAAGCCCGGCGAAACCGTGCTCGATCTGGGATCAGGCGGGGGCATTGATGTGCTGTTGTCCGCCAAGCGGGTGGGGCCGACCGGCAAGGCCTACGGTCTGGACATGACGGATGAGATGTTGGCGCTCGCCCGCGAAAACCAGCGCAAAGCCGGAGTTGAGAACGTAGAATTCCTGAAGGGCGAAATTGAGAACATCCCACTGCCTGATAACTCCGTCGATGTCATCATCTCGAATTGTGTCATCAACCTCTCCGCCGACAAGGACCGAGTGTTGCGGGAAGCGTTTCGCGTGCTCAAGCCGGGTGGGCGATTCGCCGTCTCCGATATCGTGGTGCGCGGCGAAGTTCCCGCCGAGATTCGGCGAAGCGTGGAGTTATGGGTAGGCTGTATGGCCGGGGCGCTGGAGGAGAGCGAATACCTTGCCAAACTCATGAAGGCAGGATTTGAGGTCGTGAGCATCGAACCGACCCGGATTTACCGCGTTGCGGATGCGCGCGAATCGCTTTCGAGCGCGGGGATTGACGTGGAGGCGATCGCGCCTCGAGTCGATGGCAAGTTCATGAGCGCCTTCGTGCGGGCGAAGAAACCAGCTTCATCGTCGCTCGGGCCGGCGAGCGGGCCGAACACCGTTTGATGCAAACTCCCGTGCGCTGAGGTGACCGTTGAGGGGCTTCTTTTGGATCGACGTCGCTCTCTTCCTGGGTTTCGGGGTGTTCGTATGTTCTCAATGGCAGTGGAACGTTCGATACCTCGTTGGGATCGGGATAGCCGTGGTTAGCTTCGCCTTGTGGATGGTTGCACGGGTTCAGCTCGGGAAGTCTCTTAGCGTCCGAGCCGAGGCCAGGGCGCTGGTGATGACAGGCCTTTACTCGAAACTTCGTCATCCCATTTATCTGTTCAGTGGACTCGCTTATGCGGGCCTGTTCCTCGCTTGGGGCAAACTACTCCTGGCACTTGCCTTCTTTGCTCTGACTGTTCCATGGCAAATCGCTCGCTTAAGAAAAGAGGAGGCGATCCTGGAGCAAGCCTTTGGCGACGAGTATCGCCGGTACAGAGCCAGCACGTGGTTTTAGCAGGATGCTGCAAAACCCGCCTAGGCTGTCATTCCAGGGAAAGGCATCGAGATATGTCAGCACATCTTGCGCGAAGACTCTCTTTTCTTGATCGATTTCTTACCGTTTGGATTTTTCTTGCCATGGCGTTGGGCGTGATCTCTGGCTATCTGCTGCCAAGTCTGGTTCGGACCCTGACGGCCTTCCAGGTGGGCACAACCTCAGTTCCTATTGCAGCCGGTTTGATTCTTATGATGTACCCACCCCTGGCAAAAGTCCGCTACGAAGAGCTTGGGGAAGTCTTCCGAAACAAACGCGTTTTGCTTCTCTCACTTGTGCAGAACTGGGTGATCGGCCCTGTTCTCATGTTCGTCCTCGCCGTTACCTTCTTGCGGAACCATCCCGACTATATGGTCGGTTTGATTATGATCGGACTGGCCCGTTGCATCGCGATGGTGATTGTCTGGAATGAACTTGCGAAGGGCGATACTCAATATGCCGCGGGACTTGTAGCCCTTAATTCGGTTTTCCAGGTTTTGTTTTATTCGGTTTATGCCTGGCTGTTCATCACCGTATTGCCGACATGGCTTGGTCTAAAAGGCGCAGTTGTGGATGTGTCAATGAAGCAGATTGCGCAGAGCGTCTTCTTCTACCTGGGGATTCCATTCCTCGCCGGCATGCTCACTCGCTTTGCCCTGGTCCGACTGCGAGGGCGGGAATGGTACGAGAAGAAGTTTATCCCCCGCATCAGTCCGCTTACGCTTATCGCCTTGCTCTTCACGATTGTGGTGATGTTTTCCCTGAAGGGTGAATACATCATTCAATTACCGCTCGACGTTCTGCGGATCGCGCTGCCGCTGTTGATTTACTTCGTGGTGATGTTCCTGGTTTCCTTCTATATGAGCAGGAAGCTGGGAGCTGATTATCCCAAGACGGCGACCCTCTCCTTCACCGCCGCCAGCAACAATTTTGAGCTGGCTATTGCCGTGGCTGTGGCGGTATTTGGAATCAATTCCGGGGTTGCATTTGCGGCGGTCATCGGTCCGCTCGTTGAGGTCCCAGTGCTGATTGGGCTGGTGGGAGTTGCTCTCCGCTTTCAGCGTACTTACTTCACGCCACTTCGGGAGGGCACCAACGCAGTTCAACTGGTTCGTGGGTAATCCCCCACCTCCGCTCCATTTCGCGAAGATACGGCTTGTTAGACAGTTATACGGACAGTGAGGGAAATCAGTGAGAGTCCTTATCCTTTGCACGGGCAATTCGGCTCGCAGTCAAATGGCGGAAGGGTTACTGCGCCATGATGCAGGAAATGTCTACGAGGTTTTCAGTGCCGGCACCAAGCCGAGCCATGTGCGACCCGAGGCTATCACGGTGATGCGCGAGGTGGGGATTGACATTTCCGGTCACCGATCCAAATCGGTGGACGAATTTGCAGGGCAGGATTTCAACTACGTGATTACGGTCTGCGATAACGCCAAGCAGAGTTGCCCCGTCTTCCCGGCGAAAACAAAACGTATTCATTGGAGTATCGAAGATCCCGCTGCGGTGCAAGGCTCCCAAGGCGAAGGATTGACAGCCTTCCGCCGCGTCCGAGACGAGCTTCGAGCCAGGCTTCGAGCCTTTGCTCAAGGCTAGATGGAGAAGCTATGTTGAAGGCGGAGCCAGCTTCCAACTATCCTCCTGAAGAAGGGCGCTTTCTGCGCGGCAATGACTACTCGCCCGTCGCTGTCGCTGTCATCTTAATTTTCGATCAAGAAAAAATCCCGCCGGATATTGAGAATCTGGTTCGAGTTGGCCTGGAAAGTGGAGCCGCCCTCTCCGGCACGATCCAGACTGAAAACATCGGTATCGAAAAGCTCATTTGTAACATCGTTGCCAACCCAAACATCAGGTATCTGGTGCTCTTCGGGCCGGAGTCGCCGGGACACCAGACGGGCGATGCTCTCCTCATGCTGCACGAAAATGGTGTAGACGAGCGCCGGCGGATCATCGGTGCGCAGGCTCAGACTCCCTATCTCTTCAATCTGCCAATGGAGTTCATTGCGCGCTTTCGGCAACAGGTCCACATGATTAATCTCCTGGACGAAGGCGACCCCGAATTGCTGCGCCGGGCCGTCTGGTCTGGCTATCAAGAAGAGCCCACTTCATTCCAAAACTACACGCTCTTTGATCCAGGAGCCTACCCTGAAGGACCGCTCTCAGGTCAGCTCACCTGGCGGGTCACTCGCCCCCAGGCCGAACCAAAGGACGAAGGTGAACGGCAGCAGAGGCAGAGGCTCAGAGATTTGATGGCAAGAGTGAAACGAGCAGCAGAAAAGAAGAGAGAGGGTGAGCAACCATAAGCAGGATGCGGCTGGCCCGCCCTCCCCAAAAAGGGCGCCGATCACCCGGCCTGTCGAAAACCTCGACGGCGCTGTCATTCTGAGCATGCACAGCGGAAAACCGGCTGTCCGTGATGTCACGACGTCGCCGCGACACCGGTGCAATGGAACCGTTAAAAGCAAAACATTTACGCGCCGAAGTCTTGGAGAGCGCCCCGTCACTGTCATGCTGAGCGCAGCGAAGCATCTCGCTCTGCTGTTTCTCGGCGGAAAAGTCCAGAGCGAGATTCTTCGCTCCGCTCCGCTGCGCTCAGAATGACAGCATGGCAGACGAGTGCAGGGATGTCAGGCCAAAAGATTGTTGTTGAAACGATTGTCGGAAGAAGTGTTTTAATTCCCCCGTGTTTCAGAATGGGTAAGTTGCGAGACACGCCAAAAAGTGGGATACTGGCCCACCGGCGACCTTGAACGAACGCCGCACGGACCAATGCAGAGAGACAGAGTCTTTCGTTTGCCCCTCGCGCTGCGCTCTTCGCCGATGGAGGTTTCGCCGCTCCTTCCGCGACGCGGGAATGTGAACTGCGACCATCAGGAGCGGATGGTGGTATACTGAGCGTAGAGGTGGGTCCATGGCACAAACAAAAAGCACCCTGGTGGTTGACCCTCTGGCAGATTTCAAAGCCTCCCCGGGTAATTTGGGTCGAGCCCTTCCGATGGTCGTCGTCTATCCCGGCCTCGGACGTAAGGATGACTACTGGTACAAGGGCAAGTTGGTCAAGTACGACTGGGATACTGCCGGTTTTATGGTCGAGCAGATAAAGATCGGGATGCCGAAGGTGTTAATGGACCAGGTCATTTTTGTCGTGCCACTGACTTGGGACATGCACTGCGCGACGTGCCTCTTCGAGGCGGAACAGCTAATCAACAACAGGGGAGGCCTCATCAGCCGCTACTCCCTTTGCGGCTTCTCAAGGGGCGGCATACAAATCTACTGGCACCCGAAGCTCAGACCTTGGCACATCCTGGGCCTCATCGATCCGGTGTCACCCACGATGGAGGGGTACCCGGATAACAAGGTGGTGGATAACTTCGCCACCAGGATCCGTTGTGTGTACAATGGAAACAATTGGGACTGTGCTGAAAAGATCGTGACTTTCTACGACTACCTCACGGCTCTCAACGTGGAGACGGTCGAGCGGACGGATGTTCAGCACCGGGACATGCCGGCGTTGTTCTTTAAGACGTACGGATGGGACCTTATCCTATGATTGAGGTAGAGGCCGCAGCTTGGCCACCAGACAATCACCCTCGCGGTTGGACAGCCGGAGCGGGTGGTAGCAGGTGGACTCGCAGTGCCCGTTGTAGGCGCTCTGCTCTTGCTCTCCGTGCACCGGGACCTCGGTGGAATCCAGTTCCAGGATCGTCCGGTCGCCTGAATCGATTGCTTCCGCTCTCCCCACCAGTTCCCGGTTGAGTCGTGCCAATCCCGCGAGGTTCTCCTCTTCGGCCAGCATCTCGGTCTCGAAGGTCTGCAACCGTGAGGTGGGGGCCGTCCCATGCTCCCACATACCCTTTCGGAGTTGAGCAGCCGAAAGGTCGGGTCCAGGGAGAGGCTTTCGGTGTCGTTAAGATCTTCGTACGCAGCTTACACCGCAGCCGGCGCCGCTTGCTTTCCCCGGCCCACAATGGCAACAACGATGACACCGATGATTGAGCCCAACACAACCGTCCAAGCGATCCACGCGGTCATCTGAGGCAGAATGGCCATGTAGAGGAATTTGGTGGCAAACGAGGCTTGGGCGAACGTGGGCGGGACGGCGTCGTAGTGCGTTCCCCAACCCTGGCCGCCATTGCCGCGCATAGCGAGGAACATCACGATCAGTACCGGGATGCGGGCAGCAAAGGCGTAAGCGAGCAACGTGTTCCCCAATGAACGCCAACCGATACCAGGGATAAACGCTGCAACTAACATCACCAGGAACGCGACCAGGGTCAGAATCGCGACGTGCTCGTGCGTTGCCCCAGCCAACACGCCGCCTAGAACAAGTACCACCAACCCCAAGACCGCGAATCCCACGGCCTTACCCAGGCTCGAGGGCCGGTCGCCGACCCGGGCCAACTTCAAGGCGAAATAGGGACCGAAGATGATCGGCAGCCAGGAGATACCAATGATGGCGCCTCCCCCACCTGCCGCCGCGCTGAACCACGGTTTCGGCCAGTGTTCAAGTTCACCCACCAAGCGCAGGATGGTAACGCCCAGGGTAATCAAAGCTGGAATCGTGATCAGACACGTGATGGAAATTGACTTTCTCTCTTCCATAAGAACCTCCTTTTGCTTTCGGTTTGTGAGATGCGTTTCAGATGCTACCGCAACTCAGCGTCTTTTGCACGCCCTTCCGAGAGGGGCTAGGGACTGGGGACTAGGGGCTGGGGAAGAACGGAAGGCAGTAAGCAGAGGGCAGTACGCAGTCGGCAGTGGGCGGTGAGCAAAAGGGCACGAAAACCAGGGCTGCGTGTTGGTGGTCTGCCTTTCCCTAGTCCCCAGTCCCTAGTCCTTAGCCCCCAGTCCCCAGTCCCTAGCCCCCAGTCCCATCCTTTCAGTAGGCAGTAGGCAGTAAGCAGTAGGCAGGGTCAATCGAAAATCTAAAATCTAAAATCCAAAATGCCCCAGCCCGTTGTTTCAGTAATCAGTGAGCGGTAGGCAGTGGACGGAAGGAGAAGGGCAATTCAGAATTCACCATTCAGAATTCAGAATTGCCCTAGCCCCTGAGACCTGAAACCTGACACCTGAAACCTCTCTTTTACCGCCCGAAGTATGCCCTTCCCAGATAGGAGATTCCGAGGATGAGGAGCAGTACATTGGCGGCGAGGAATAGCCGCTCATGGAAGCGCTTGTGGAGGCTGGCGCCCCAGGCAAGCACCCGCAAAGATACGACTGCTGCCCCATAATAGCCGAAGAGGCCGCCCACGAAGAAGGGTGCAATGTGCCAGTAACCACGGAAGCGGCCCTCGGCGAGGATGGGGCCGGCGACGGTCATCCAGTAAATCCAGGTACCGGGGGCGGTGAGTTCGGCGAGGGTTGCGGTGGTGACACTCGCATAGGTGAGCGTGGCGGAGTTAGCCATTTCGGCTTGGGTCTTACCCCTCATGGCGTTGAGCGAGTAACTCGCAAACCCGATGAGCACTGCTCCGCCTAAGTAGGCCACGTAATGCGCGATGGATTGAGGAATGTAGTGGTAGAAGAAGAACGTGACAACGAGCATGCCGCCATCCACAACCACGGGCGGTCCGACGAGGATCAGGATGGCGCGCAGCCAGCGGTTGAGCGCCACTTGTGTCAGGGCGATGAAATGGAGCGGGCAAGGAATCATTCCCCCCACAATTCCCATCCCGGCTCCCAGAAGTAACAGGTCCATAACCAGTTGCCAGCCTTCAGCGCTCAGGTATCCGCTTTCAGCCCTTGAAAAATCGGGGCTGGGGTAATTCTGAATAGTGAATAGTGAATGGTGAATTCTGAATTGAGGGATTACAGGAACCAGAAGCGCTGGGCTCGGCGCGCAAACCAAACTCGTCCTCAATTTACTATTCACCATTCACTATTCATAATTCTGCCTTCGAGCCTTCCCAGGTCACACGAGGCAGGATGATGTCCTTCTTGATGCGCTGAGCGTGCTCCTGGACCCGCTTGACGATGCTTTGCAGCAGCTCGTCAGACAGCAGGCGGGGCTGCAATCCCAGTTCGATCAACTTGGTGTGCTTAGGATTGTAGTAATGCTGCTCCGCTTCCACGCGAGGGTTCTTCAGATGGTTAATCTGCACTTTGAGACCGAGTTTTTCCGACTGCGCCTTCACCATCTGCGCCAGCTCCAGCACGTTGAAAGTCTCTGTGAATTGGTTGAACACCCGGTATTCGCCGGCTTGCGGCGGGTTCAGGATGGAGAGTTCCACGCACCGCAGCGTATCGCGGATATTCAGAAAACCGCGCGTCTGCCCGCCACGCCCGTAAACCGTCAGCGGGATTCCGGCGACCGCCTGCACGCAAAAGCGGTTCAGGGCAGTGCCGAATACTTCATCGTAGTGAAAACTAGTGGCCAAGCGCTCATCCAGCCCGGTTTCATCCGTCTCGATGCCATAAACCACGCCTTGGTTCAGATCGGTGGAACGAAGTTTCCACGCCCGACAGGCGAACAGGATATTGTGGCTGTCATGCACCTTGGTGAGGTGATAGAAGGAGCCCGCCTGCTTGGGATAAGGAAGAACGTCCTTGCGGCCCTTGTACTCGATTTCGATGAACCCTTCCTCGATGTCGATATTCGGCGTGCCGTACTCCCCCATGGTCCCCAACTTCACCAGGTGCGAGGCGGGGAAAAGTTCGCGCATGGCCCAAAGGACATTCAACGTACCCGCCAGGTTGTTCATCTGGGTAAAGACGGCGCGGCTGTGATCAATCATCGAGTAGGGCGCGGAAGGTTGCTCGCCGTAATGCACGATGGCCTCCGGGCCAAACGCCTCGAAGGCTTGCCGCACCAGTTCGTAGCTGCGCAGGTCACCCACGAAAAGCTCGATGTTTTTCCCTGTAACTTCGTGCCACGCCTTCACGCGATCGTGCAAGGTGCGGATGGGCATCAAGGGCTCGACGTTCAGCTCCATTTCCCAGCGTCGCTTGGCAAAGTTGTCCACCACACCCACGTCGTGACCGCGGGCCGACAAATACATAGCCGTCGGCCAGCCCAAGTAACCGTCTCCGCCCAATACAAGAATCCTCATGGTTTGAAATCTCCGGATCTGGCAAGGTGCTAAAAAGCAGGAGTCAGGGAGCGGACTGCGGGGTTTCTTGCTTCCTCCACCTGTCACCTGGCGCGTAGTGATAAGGCGCCGCTGCCGACTGTCTCGTGCTCCTCAAGAGGCGCCTGGACACGCCAATGCCCTACTACGCTTCCTGCTCCCCTGACACCTGGAACCTGAAACCTGCTCCTGAGAGACCTAAATTTATACATCCAGCCGAATCCCCAGCACAAGCAAATAACAGGAACGGTGCTGGCGTCATTTGCGACACATGGGCGTCGCAATTCGCGGTCATTCCCGCGAAAGCGGGAATCCACTCCCCAAACCTTCGGAAATGCGCTGCCCACGGACTGGATTCCTCCCGCCGTGGCAGGACGGGAATGACCGGCCTATCGAAAGGGATCCCATTCCAAATGGCACCACCACAGGAACTAGTTGGGCCACCCGCCAGCCTGTGTTAGACTTGCCGGACGGTTTCTTAACTATGGCCACGTATCTGGTTACCGGGGGAGCAGGCTTTATAGGCTCGCACGTCGCTCATGAGCTTGTGCGCAGGGGCGAAGTGGTTCGCGTACTGGACAACCTCTCGACGGGAAGAATCGCCAACATCGCGGATGTTTCTGAACAGATAACTTTTTATGAAATGGATATCTGCAACCTGGGCAGCATTTCACTGCTTTTCGAGGGCGCGGATTACGTCCTACATCTCGCGGCCCTCCCCTCGGTGGCGCGCTCCGTTGCCGACCCGCTGAGTGCGAACGCCGTCAACATCACGGGGACCTTAAACGTGCTGCTGGCGGCGCGGGAGGCGGGCGTTAAACGTCTGGTCTTCGCAGCTTCAGCAGCGGCGTATGGCGACAATCCTACAATGCCGCGCGTGGAGACCTTGACCCCCAACCCACTTTCGCCTTACGCGCTGGCGAAGCTGGCGGGAGAGTACTACTGTCAAATATTTACCAGGATTTACGGTCTCGAAACCGTGGCGCTCCGTTATTTCAATATTTTCGGGCCGCGGCAAAACCCTGACTCGCCTTATACGGGTGTCCTTTCCAAGTTCGTTGCCGCCTACCATCGGAGAGATACTCCGGTGATTTTCGGAGACGGCGAACAGTCGCGCGACTTCACCTACGTCGATAACGTCGTGGACGCCACGCTCAGGGCCTGTGCCGCCACGGGAGCAGCAGGCAAAGTCATCAATATCGGGGTAGGCAGGAGCTACACGCTCAACCAGACCATCGCCCTGCTCAATGGAATCTTCGGACGGCAGGTAAAGCCCAAGTATGACCCGCCTCGCAAAGGCGATGCCCTCCATTCACTCGCCGATATCTCGCTGGCCCGCCAAGTGCTCGGGTACGAGCCGCGGGTTAGTTTCGAAGAAGGGCTGAGGCGGACGGTGAATTGGTTCAGGTCGGAAGCCGGTGAGGCGCGGGATATTAAATAGTGAATGGTGAATAGTAAATGGTGAATTGCGGACGCAGAGTTTGCTTTGCGTCCGCGCCCGGGGCTCTGCTCTTGCACTTCCTCAATTTAGAATTCACTATATTCACTATTCAGAATTTACTATTCGGAAGGGTAATACGGCTCAGGTGGACACAATGGAAGTTATCCGTCAGGGTGTTTCGGCCGACCGTGCAAAGGTAGCGCTGTTTGATTTTGATGGAACACTGTCTCTGATTCGCGCGGGCTGGGTGGACGTCATGGTCCCCATGATGGTCGAAATCCTGGCGGACCTGAAGACCGGGGAGAGCGAAGAGGATTTGCGGGCGCTGGTGGACGATTTCGTGGCACGTCTCACGGGCGAGCAGACCATCTACCAGATGATCGAATTGACCGAGCAGGTGGAGAAAAGGGGTGGCAACCCGCTGGCGCCTCTCGAATACAAGAGCATCTATAACGATCGTCTGATGCAGAAGATTCAGCACCGCAGAGAAGAGCTATGCCAGGGAAGAGTCTCTTCCGAACAATACCTCGTCCCCGGCGCTCGCGCCTTCCTCGAGAGCATGAGAGAACGAGGTCTAATACTCTATTGCGCGAGTGGGACGGATCAGGCTTACACGCTTGAAGAAGCCCGCTTACTGGAAATCGAGCAGTATTTTGACGGCCGCATTTTCGGCGCCCTGGACGATTACAAGAGCTTTTCGAAGGAGATTCTCATCCGCAAGATGGTTTCTTCCATGGAGTGCCGCGGGGAAGAGCTGGTTGGATTCGGCGACGGATACGTTGAAATCAAGAACGTCAAAGATGCCGGTGGTGTCGCAGTCGGTGTGGCGACGGATGAACCTGAATGCCGAGTCGTGAACCAGTGGAAGCGGGAGCGGCTGGTCAAGGTGGGTGCAGATTTCATCGTCCCGAATTTCCTTTGCCGCCAACAGCTTTCTAAGGCTTTATTTCCTAATTACCGCCTTCGGTAGTTGCGTTGACACTTTCGGATAGGAGTTATGCGGACCCCCTCATACCCGGCCCCTCTCCCCCAAGGAGGCGAGGGGCGTAGCCTCCTGAGTTTACTCTCCCCTCTCCCCCTTGGGGGAGAGGGGGCGGGGGTGAGGGGGTACCAAGACGTTTTCAACTTACAAAATGCTGTACTAAGCGATGGTAAGACATGAAATCCAAGTATGAAACATTCGACCGTTCACGCCTTCTGACCAAACCTCTGGGCGAGCGCGTACACGACATGAAGCTTGACTATCTTCTGCCGCTCGAGGGCCCGGCGCCGGACTTCTCGCATCCCCAACTCAGGGAGGTGGCCCGGAGGATCGCCGCTGCCAAGGAGAAGGGGGCAGCCCGCATCCTGATGATGGGAGCGCATGTCATTAAAGCGGGTGTAAGCCGTTACATTATCGACCTGCTGGAACGTGGCTGTTTGACACATATCGCAATGAATGGCGCGGGCGCGATTCATGATTATGAGCTGGCCCGAGTCGGCGCGACCACCGAGAGCGTGGCCCGTTATATTCGAAGCGGTGAGTTTGGCCTGTGGCGGGAGACAGGGGAGTTAAACGAGGTGATTCGCGAAGCCGCGGACCTCTCCCTGGGGCTGGGTGAAAACGTTGGGCGGCGAATCGAAACCGGCTCCTTCCCGCACAAGAGCGTGAGCATCTTTGCCACCGCTTACCGACTTTCCATTCCCGCTACGGTGCACGTGGGCATTGGATATGACATCATCCATGAGCACCCGAACTGTGATGGGGCAGCCCTCGGCGCGGCCAGCTACCGTGACTTCCTGATCTTCGCGAGGTCGGTTGAAGACCTCGAGGGGGGAATCATGCTCGATTTTGGTTCCGCCATCATGAGCCCGGAGGTCTATCTGAAAGCCCTTTCCATGGCTCGCAACGTGGCTCATCAGCGAGGGCACGCGATCGCGCACTTCACGACTGCGGTCTTTGACCTTGTCCCAATTCAGGGTGACATCCACCGTGAATTGCCGAAGAGTGACCCCGGATACTATTTCCGACCCCACAAGACGATCCTGGTCAGGACCGTGGCGGATGGGGGAGAAAGCTTTTACTTCTGCGGCGACCATCGGGCGACCGTGCCTGCACTGCGGCGCACCTTACTGGAGCTCACATGACGACAGCGGAGATTCTGGACGGCTTTAGGAAACTCAAGGCACTGGTGGTAGGGGACATCTGCCTGGATCGCTGGTGCACTTACGATCCCGCCACCTCGGAACCATCCCGTGAAACCGGGATCCCCCGGCTCGGCATCGTCTCCACAGAGGTCACTCCGGGCGCTGGCGGGACGGTAGCCAATAACCTGGCCGCCTTGGGAACCGGGAAAGTGGCCGTCCTGGGAATCCGCGGCGACGATGGTTTTGGATTTGAGTTGGTCGGGGCTTTGAACGAGCGGGGAATCTCCGCCAGCCTGATGGTGCAAATCCGCCGGTGGCAGACATTCACCTACACCAAGCTCTTAAACAGTCAAACCGGCATTGAGGACCAACCCAGAGTGGACTTCATCTCCACGCAGCCGCTTCCCCTGGAGGCGGAAAGGAGAGTCATTGATAACCTTGTTTCCGCGCTCGAGGGTTTTGACGTTGTTCTTGTCGCCGACCAGGCAGAGACGGCTGCCGGCGGAGTGGTTACCCCTGCGGTCCGTGACTCGATTATCGAGCTTGCGGGAAGGCATGCCAGTAAGGTGTTTCTAGTGGACTCTCGAAAACGAGTGCACCTGTTCCGGAAAGTGATGAGCAAGCCTAATCGCGCGGAGGCCGAAGCGGCCTGTGAGCAACTTTTTGGGCATCCCGATTTCAGGCGGCTGCGCGAACACCTGGGAGCCAGGGCGGTGATGGTGACGCACGGGCCCCAGGGCGCCCTGGTGGTGGAAGAAGGCAAAGAAACGTGGGCCAAAGCCCGCGCGGTTGAGAACCCTGTGGACATCTGTGGCGCCGGTGATAGCTTTGCTGCCGGGACGGCGCTAACCATGGCGGTGACAGGTGACCCCGTCGCCGCGGCGAGCTTCGGCAATCTTGTGGCGTCGATTACCGTCATGAAGAAAGGTACGGGCACGGCTTCGCCGGAGGAGGTCATAGAGGCTGCGACGCGGGCCCTGTGACCATCGGTATGTGGTAGACGGTATGTGGTAGATGGTATGTGGTAGGTGGGGAGACAGGGCCTACCTACCACCTACGA
Organism: Terriglobia bacterium; assembly: GCA_050008675.1. Lineage (GTDB taxonomy): Bacteria > Acidobacteriota > Terriglobia > UBA7540 > UBA7540 > CAVROP01. The sequence goes on along the minus strand of JBEKME010000001.1, from coordinate 135,132 downwards.
CATACCACCTACCTTCTTCCCAAAGCGCCTCCGCATTTACTTGTCGAAAAGCTCCATCTCGGTGATCTGGGAAAGAATGTGCCCGATGAGGATGTGTGCTTCCTGGATGCGAGGAGTTGAATCTGCCGGGACGCAAATGCAGTAGCCTGCCACTTCCTTCAGCATTCTTCCGTCTCTTCCCGTAAGGGCAATTGTGACCAAGCCCTTGGCTTTCGCCGCCGCCAGCGCCTTCAACACGTTGGGAGACTTTCCGCTGGTTGAAATGCCGACCGCAATGTCTCCTTCTCCTCCCAGGGCTTCCACCTGCCGGGCAAATACATTCTCGAAGCTGTAATCGTTGGCGATTCCGGTGAGTGCAGAGGTGTTGACCGTCAGCGCGAGAGCGGGGAGAGGGGTTCGCTCCATCTGGAATCGGCCCACAAATTCCGCGGCAATGTGTTGAGCGTCGGCCGCACTGCCGCCGTTGCCGAAGAGCAGGATTTTGTGCCCCTGGCTCAAGGCCGACACGAATTGCTTTGACACAGTGGCTATAAGGCCCAGAAGGTCTTTGTCGTCGAGCAGGGCTTGTTTCACTTTCAGACTTTCCTGGATCGAAGTAGCAATCAGGAGAGCGATGTCGTGGCTCATAGAAATCCCTTCCGCGAAGTCGTCAGTATTCAGTTATCAGATGTCAGATTTCAACATACTTGGCGGCGCGCTGCGCTTGCAGTCCCCCTGGAACCTGACACCTGGCACCTGACACCTGGAACTAGAAGCCCAGGGCGACACAAAGGGCCGCCACGTCACCAATGCGTTCGTCGAGCGCCGCGGGGACGATTTCGCAGCTTGCCGCCGTAGGGGCTAGCGCTTCTCGTCGCATGACTGAACGAGCCGGCTCGAGCAGCAAGTCGCCCAGCCGCATGGCGAGGCCTCCGATCACGATTCGTTCCGGGTTCAGCAAGTCAACGAGAATGGCAAGCACCGCACCCAGCCGCCGGCCTGTTGATCGAATGATCCCAAGGGCAATGCGGTCTCCCCTCTGCGCGGCTAAGCCCACATCCCGCGCCGTCAGCGCCTTGCCGGACTGAAGAAGTTTGGTGAGCGTGGTTTTTTGCTTGTTCTTTGCGGCCCTGGCAACCGCCTGGGCAGCCCAATGGGCTATGCCTCCACCACTCGCCCACCCTTCGGCGGAGCCCGCTTTGTTATGTCCGACCGGTCCAGTCCGCGTCAGGCGGATGTGGCCGACTTCCCCCGCCAAGTCGTTAGTGCCGTGATAAAGATGGCCATCCGTGATGATCCCCGCGCCGAGGCCTGTTCCCATAGTTAGGAACACCATATTCTGTGTTCCCTGGCCGGCGCCAAAGCGGTGCTCCGCCACGGCGCCTGCGTTGGCGTCATTCTCCACCTGGCACTCAGCCCCAAATTCTTCCTCCATAATTGCTTTGATTGGGACGTTATCCCAGGTTGGAAGATTGGGGGGCGATTGGATAACACCCTGGATTCGATCCAGCGGGCCGCCGCAACTCACACCAATCCGCTTGATGGCGCATATCTCGAGCCCTTGCTGAGCAAGCAGGACGCGAATTCCTTCCTTGGCCAGCTTAAGAGCTCGATCCGCGCCTTTCGCCGGAAGGGTGGCAAATTCCGTTCGGCCCAAAACAGCCGGCGGGTTTGCAGAAATAACGATGGCTGTCTTAGTTCCGCCCACATCTATTCCTATCCAAACATTTTCATTCATGATGTCCTCAGGAGGCAGGCCGCTTGAACTCCTCGTGCCGACTCGAATTATGATAAGCTTTCGATATCAGGAGTTGCAAAAATGAATCGTGCCGTGCGCATATTAATTCTTATTACAGTAGCCGGATTATTGCCTTTGAGCAGCGCCAGCAGCGCTCAAGAAACGACGAGCGGTTGGGCGCTCTTCGAGTACCTCTTAGGCGACTGGGTTGGCGAAGGCGGAGGGCAACCTGGCCAAGGAACAGGCGAATTCTCATTTCACCCTGATCTTCAGAACCGCATATTGGTGCGAAAGAATTACGCGGCTTATCCGCCCACCAAAGACCGCCCTGGTTTCAGACATGACGATCTGATGGTGGTATATCGAGAGTCGGATAATGCGTCGCCAAGAGCCCTCTACTTTGATAGCGAAGGGCACGTAATCCACTATTCGATTACGGCCTCTTCGGACAAGAAAACGATCGAGTTTCTCAGCGAGGTGTTGCCTTCCAGCCCGCGATACCGCTTAACTTACGTTAGGACCGGCAGCGATACCCTAACCCTCAAGTTCGAGATCGCGCCTCCTGGCAAACCGGACTCCTTCTCGACCTATATTGAAGCCAAGGCAAAGCGTAAGTGACCCTCCGAGCCAAGTACAGACACACCTCTTGCCCTTCGTCGAAAACCACCCACTGCCATTCATTCCCGTGCAAAGCTTGCCCTGAGCTTGCCCAAGGGCGGGAATCCAGCTCCTTCTGGACTGACGTGAACTCCCGCCCTTCGGCAAGCTCAGGGCAAGCTTTACGCGGGGGTGACGGGAACGGCTGTTTTCAACTTGAATAACGCTTGTTCGTGGTCGCCTTACTGGGGCACCAGTTCCGCTACGTCCGCGTGGCCAAACGTCGCCGAATAGCAAAAGGGTATCTGGCTATTGCTGTCGTCGTTGCTATAGGTGCCAATTGCCAATCCCCTGCCAATTGTAGGTGATCAAAAAACACTGCCCACCACCGTCCCGCGTAACAACCCTCCGCCGCAGGATACGTGCGGCTTCTTGCATCCCTTCAAAGCCTGCCTTCGCATAGATAAGTTCACCGAGCTGTTTGGCTCTGGTGTCCTGCGGATGTATGTCTGGGAAGCCGTTCTTCAATCCCCAAAAGAACGCTTGTTGGGAGAGTTGAACGAGTTCTTCGACAAGAGCCTCGAATGACAAGGATTCGTCTTTTGCGACGGAGAGTGTGAAGTCGTGCTGGCGCAGCAACTCCGCCACACCCTCATGTTTATTTTTTTGCGCAAACTGCAAAGGCGTCTCGCTAAAGTTGGTCTTGGCGTTGATATCTGCTTTGTTGGCCAGTAGCAATTTCACGAGGTCCCTGTTGCCGTTTTGCGCCGCATTGTGCAAAGGCGTAGAACCTAAGTCGGACTTGGCATTAACGTTGGCCTTGTTTGCCAACAGCATTTCCGCCAAATCCCTGTGGTTAAACCACGTCGCATTGAGCAAAGGCGTTTCACCATCGATGTCCTTGGCATTTACATCAGCCCCATTGGCCAGTAGCACTTCTGCCAAATCCTTGTGGCCGTTCCGTGCCGCAAAGTGCAAAGGCGTATTGCGTGCGTTGTCTTTGGCATCGACTTCGGCCTTTCCGACCAATAGTAATTGAGCGATATCCTTGCGTCCGCAAGCAGCCGCCTCATGCAAAGGAGTCACGCCTTCCTTGTTTTTGCTGAAAACTAGGTCAGGATTGTTTTTGAGCAATGCCACAACCTTTGCCAAATCACCGCTCCTAGCCGCATCATGAATCGTAGCCGTCGTGTCCTCACCACCGCGCTGGCGTAGTAATTCTGCCACATCTGGCCAACCCTTATCTGCCGCTTTACGCAAGGGGGTATGGCCCTTTTTATCCTGGGCATTGATCTCGGCCCCGTTGGCCAGCAGCAATTCTGCCACGTTCCTACCCTGAAGGATGTCCATCACGGCATAGTGTAAAGGCGTTTCACCGTCGTTGTCTTTGGCATTGGCATCGGCCCCGCTGGCCAACAGAAACTCTGCCACGTCTTTGCGACCATAATTCAAGGCCACGTGCAAAGGCGTCTGGCCGACGACGCTGGTCTTGGCATTGACATCGGCTTTATTGGCCAGTAGCAATTCAATCACGATCTTGTGGCCATGCTCCGCGGCTTCATGCAAAGGCGTGATGCCTTTTTTTGTCTTGGCATTGACGTCGGCCCTGTTGGCCAACAGTAATTCTGCCACGTCTTTGTGACCATTTTGCGCCGCCACGTGCAAGGCCGTATTCCCTGTGCTGTCTTCATTGAAGACCAGATCAGGATTCTCTTCGAGCAGCGTCTTGACCTTTCCCACGTCGCCATCTCTTGATGCCTGATGAATATCATTCATATTCAATCCCTCGGGTGGGCCGCAGGCCGATGGCCACCCAGATTGGTTTCGGTTGGCAACAACTCTTCCAAGCTGACAAAAGTGAAGCCGGCTTTCACGGCGCCGTCAAGGATGGCGGGCAGCGCCTTCACGGTTGCCGACCGGTCCACTGTTTCTGGGGGATAAGCTCGGCGGCCATCATGGAGCAGGATGATGGATCCCGGGCCCAAAGTTTTGAGTGTTTCGCGCACCACTTGTTCCGCATCGAGCTTCCAGTCGTACCCGGTGTCTGACCAGTTCACCAAGCGTAGGCCCCGCTGCTTCAACACGGGATGAAGCCCCAGCCAACGCGCACCGAAAGGCGGTCGAAAGAACTTTGGGCGTTCTCCCGTTACCTTCTCAATGGCCTCCTGGGTGAGGTCAATCTCGCGCGCAAAGAAAGCGCGGCTCCGGAAGTAAGGAAACGGGTGGGAATAGCTGTGGCTCCCGATGGTGTGGCCCTCCGCCTGGACGCGCCGCAGAATCTCGGGACAGCGCTCTACGTTCTGGCCGCAGACGAAGAATGTGGCTTTCACATCATGGCAGCGCAGAATGTCGAGAATCTGTCCCGTATAGCTCGCGCAGGGGCCGTCGTCGAAGGTAAGGGCGATTCGATTTCCAGCCGCAGGGCTACGCAAAAGAGCGGGCCCGAAAAGCTGCAGGGTGGGAATACTCCAGGCGTAGACATACAGGCCCAGCAGGCCGACGAGGCATATTGCGCAGATTAAGATTATCCAGATACTTTCCATCTCTTATCCTGATACTTCAGTGAAGAACGATACAGCCCAACCGCTATGCTCTCCCGGAGATTGCGGGGGTCTCCCCAGATTCGAGAAGAAATTGTATCATCAACGTTGAAGCGAGGGAATGCTTGGTGAATGTCCGTCGTCCGTGGTCCGTTGTCAGTCGTCCGTTGTCCGTTGCCGTGTCGCTTTGAGAGAAGCGAAGAGCCGTGAGGTGAGAAGGGAAGAAGTGCCCTGGCCCAAGCACGTCGCAACGCTTCTTCAACGGACAACTGACAACGGACGACTGACGATGGACAACGGACAACTGACGGCTGTGCTCAGCACGGCAGCCCAGCGGTTATTTGTAGCAGCCCACTGCGGAGGCACCTCTGAAAATACTGATCCTCACATTGCCCCACGGCGCAGCGCATCAAAGGGCGTCGAACGCGCTGCGCGCGGCACTCCTGGAAATTCAGCCGGGCATCGCCGTGGAGGTCGTGGACGCCCTGGGCCGCTGCACACCGTGGTTCCAGGCCTACTACAATTCCTATCAAATTCCATTGCGATACTGGCCGAGCCTCTGGGGATGGATCGAAAGTGTCCAGCACCAATCTCCATCTACCGGTCCAGGCTGGCTTTACCGCCGGGGCGCGCGCCCGCTCTTCCGTTTCATACGTGATTTCGATCCCGATGTCGTAGTGGCCACGGAAGTCGGCCTGTGCGAACTCGCCAGCATGCACAAGCGCGCCAGCACGGCGAGGTTTCGACTTGTAGGTTTAGAGCTGATGGATTTTAACCAAGCCTGGGTGCAGCCCGAGGTGGATCTCTACCTCTGCACTCACCAGGACCTCGCGGCCGAACTTGCCACCGCCGGCGCGCCAGCCTCCAAAATTGTGACCCCGGGACAGCCCCTTGACCCGATCTTCTGCCAGTTGCCTGAACGAGAAGGCGTGCGCGCTCGCCTGGGGGTCGATAGCGACAGCCCCTTGCTCCTGATCCTGTTCGGCGGCGCAGGCTTCGGGCGTCCTCGCTTGATTCTGAGCGAATTGGCAAAGCTGCGACGCACCCTGCAAGTGGTTGTCATCACCGGGAGAAACATGCGGATGGAAAAGGAAGTCCGCGCGCTGTGTCAAGGTATTCCTCGCTCGAAAGTACTGGGCTGGGTGGATAACATGCATGAGTGGATGGTCGCGGCAGACCTCATGGTCGGCAAGCCTGGCGGGGCCACGCTAGCGGAGGGATTTGCCTGCGGCCTGCCCATGTTGGCGGTCGATCCTTTGCCGGGGAATGAACAACGCACCTGCCAATGGATTGAGAAATGGGGAGGCGGCGTGTGGATAAAGAGCCCCGCTCAGCTCGCGCCCACGATCGAGCGACTGCTGGCCCGGCCGGAAGAATTGCAAAGCCTTCGTGCACGGGCCGCCTCTCTGGCCCGGCCTCGCGCGGCCTATGATGCGGCGGGGGCCATCCTTAAACTACAGAAGGCAGTGAGCAGTAGGCAGTAGGCAGTAGGCGATGTTTCTCCTAATTCTTCGCCGGGCAGGACAAGGCACCCCCGGCGCTCCTACGAGGTCTTCGCCTGAGTCTGGTTCGATCTAACGGATTGGACAGGAACAGTGTCCCTCAATTTGCGAACTCGAGATAGATGCATGTATCCTGTCGCAGGTAATTCTTTACAAGCAACCGCTAGTAGCCCAAGCGATCGTTATGCCTCGCTCCGGGAAGCAAGGCGGTAGCTGGCGCTATCGCAGTCCGGGACCTCGCAGGAGGGCCATAAGCGCCCTATCCTGCCACGGTCAAGAGTTAGGTGGAAAAGGCCACTGGGTCAGAGAAACGTCGGCTCTTGCCTTCTACCTACCGCCCGCTGCCTAGTGCCTACTGCCTACTGTCCTCTTCCTCCTGCGGTTAGACCAAAACAAGGTCAGGATGGTAAACGCTACCGTCCACGTGGCGGGCGACAGCGATGAGACGCCGCTCGGCATTCAGGATTTTCAGCAAAGCAGCAACGGGTGAACAGCCGGCATTGGCGCCTCGGCTGGCGCGCGAGGATTGCGCCAATTCGAAGGCGTGTCCGTGCCGCACGCCCACCTCTTGGCGTCCGCGAACCACAAGTTCCGGAAATTCCGGCAGGAGAGCTTCCAGGGGCACAAGGCAGTTTTCTATCCTCTTTTCCTCGACCGCTGCGGCGAGCCGGTCGAGCGTAACGGCTTGGCTTTCCTTGAACTCCGCCACGCCCGTACGCCGCAAACCTGCCAGGTACGCTCCACCGCGAACCTTCTGGCCCAAATCGTGCGCCAATGACCGGACATACGTTCCGCCGGAACACTCCACTGCGAACTGGACGTCCTGCCTCTCAATTCCCAGCAGCTCGAGCGCGTAGATTTCCACTTCAACCGGCGCCAACGAAACGGGCTTGTGCTGGCGGGCCAGTTCATAAGCCCGCACGCCTCCCACGTGTTTAGCGGAAAAAGGCGGCGGCGTCTGCATCAGACGACCGGTGAATTCCCGAAAGATGTTTTCCAGAATGTCCCGATCAAGCACCACGGGCGAGCTTTCCGAGGTCGGCTGACCAGTAGAGTCGTAGGTATCGGTTGAAAACCCGAAGCGGATGGTCCCTTCGTAGGCCTTCCGCGACTTCAGGTAGAACTGTGCAAAGCGCGTCGCCTTTCCCACCGAAACTGGAAGCACGCCCGTGGCGAAGGGGTCCAGCGTGCCGAAGTGTCCAACTTGGCGAATGCCAAGAATCCGGCGCACCCGCGCTACGATATCGTGCGAGGTGAGCCCTGCGGGCTTGTCAATGATGAAGACCCCGGAAATTCCAGCATGAGCATCAATCATAAGTTCGTTGCGGGCACTGGAGCCGCAAGGACGTCCGTCGTCAGTTGTCAGTTCTCAGTCGTCAGTCATCAGTTAAGAGGAAGAACGAAATTCGGAACTCGAAATTCGAAACTCGCCACCATTTTCGATTTTCGATTTTCGAATTTCCGCCTTTGACGACGGACAGGCCGTGGCTACTGCTCTTTCTTCAATTTCTGCAGGAGCATCTCAAGCCTTTCGTTTTCCTCTGCCGCCTGATCGAGCACAAAGGTCAACTCGGGGGCCCGCCGCAATCTGAGCCGGTGGCCGAGTTCGTGGCGTATAAAGCCTGCAGCGGAAGTCAGTCCTTCCAGCGATTTCTGCTGGGCGTCGGCGCTTCCAAGCACCGAGACGGACACGCGCGCGTGGTGGAGATCTCCGCTCATATCCACCTCCGTAACCGTCGCGAAGCCGATGCGCGGATCTTTCAACTCTGCCGAGATCATCGCCGCCACTTCTGCGCGAATCCGGTCTGCCAATCGCTCTGCCCGACGTCCGGGAACCGCCATTGAAACATACACCTTTTGGAAGTTCTTAATGCGCCGCGAGGGAGCCAACGCGGTCCTTGGCCGCAACCCAAAGACCAAATTTTCATTGCCGATTGCTGATTGCCGATTGAAAAAATGGTGTGGCAACTCCTTCCAACGTCCATCAGCAATCGACAATCGGCAATTGAAAATCGGCAATTCCAGCCAACCTGGGCCAAGCGATGACCGCAGAAATTCTTCGCAAGAAACGAAGAATTTCGGAGCTAGTGCTCCAGCGCGGTCCTTGCCCGCAACCAAAAGCAGATTCTTCGCTGCGCTCAGAATGACATGCCATCCTGATCCCGCCTTGCGGGAGAAGGATCTGCTTTTCTTCGCGCCGCGCGATGAAGTTGGCCAATAGTGCTACAGCGCCGCCGTTGGCCGCAACCAAAAGCAGATTCTTCGCTACGCTGCGCTCCGCTCAGAATGGCAGGGCCTCTTGAGAATGACATGTCATCCTGAGTCCACCGTTCAAGCCTGTCATTCTGATCCCGCCTTGCGGGAGAAGAATCTGCTTTAGAATTCTCTCCAGAACTCGAAGAAGTTGGGTGATAGCGCTCCAGGGGAGTGCATGCAGAGTACCAAACACCACGGTCTGACCAAAGGGGGAGACGAATTGCTCAGAAGAATTCCACGAAATGATTCGCCACGTCCTCACCCAGGATTTTTTCTGACTCGGCCAATACCTGGCGGAAGACAGATTCCAGCAGCGGCTGGCTATCGGAGATTGATGCCACACCCAACGTGGCGCGCTGCCAAACGTCCTCGTGGTTCAACTCGGCAACGGCCACGTTGAAACGCGAGCGGAGCCTATCGCGCATCTTTCGCAAGACGGCTCGCTTTTCCTTGAGGGAGTGGGCGTAAGGGAGCTGGATCTCCAGGGTCAGTACACCAACGGGCATCGCATTCACCCCTGAGCGTTAACGCTCGTCAGGCCATGGCAGGTTCGGGAACCCTTTCCTTCACGAAGGCTTCGATCACGTCGCCGATCTTGACGTCGTTAAAGTTCTCCAGCGCGATCCCGCATTCCATCCCGGACCTTACCTCGGCCACATCATCCTTAAACCGCCGCAGGGACCTTACACGGCCCTGGAAAACCACCACGCTATCGCGGATCAGGCGTATCGGCGCCTCCCGAGTGATCTTACCGTCCTGGAGGTAACAACCTGCCACCGTCCCAACATTGGAGATATGGAAAGTGTCCCGCACTTCCGCCCGGCCCAATGTCGTCTCCTTGAAAACCACCGCAAGGAGGCCCGTCATAGCTTTCTTGATTTCGTCGGTGACGTTGTAAATGATGGTGTGTAAGCGGATGTCCACCTGTTCAAGCTGGGCGAGTTCAGTCGCTTTGCGCTCCGGCCGGACATTGAAACCGATGACCACCGCATTGGAAGCCGAGGCCAGCAACACGTCCGTCTCGGTGACGGCGCCGACGCCGGCATGGATGACCCTCACTTTGACTTTATCCGTGCTCAACTTGTTCAGCGTGTCCGCCAAAACCTCCACCGACCCTTGCACATCCGCCTTGATGATCAGGGGTAATTCTTTCACGTCGCCGGCGGCCAGTTGCGCATGCAACTGCTCGAGCGTCAGGCGGGCGCTCTTGGCCAGCGCGGCCTCACGTTGTTTGGCTTGGCGATGAAGGGCAATCTGCCGAGCCTTGAGAGTATCGTCAATCACCTGCAACCTGTCACCGGCCTGCGGGACATCCTCCAGGCCCAGCACCTCCACCGGGGTGGAAGGCAGAGCTTCAATCACCGGCCGTCCGCGGTAATCGAACATGGCGCGCACTTTGCCGTAAATCGCGCCGATAATGAAGGAATCGCCGACCTGCAAAGTCCCGTTCTGGACCAGGAGCGTGGCCACTGGGCCCCGGCCTCGATCCAGTTTCGCTTCCAACACCGTTCCGGTTGCCAGTCGTTTCGGATTGGCCTTGAGTTGCTGGAGATCGGCGACCAGGAGAATCATCTCCAGAAGCAAATCAAGATTCTTCCGTTGCTTGGCAGAGACTTCGACGGTTACAGTTTGCCCGCCCCACTCTTCCGGCATCAGACCGTGCTCCGTAAGTTGCCTCTTGACGCGTTCCGGCTGTGCCTCCAGTTTGTCAATCTTGTTGATGGCGGCCACGATGGGAACATTGGCGGCACGGGCGTGGTTGATGGCTTCCAGGGTCTGGGGCATTACCCCATCATCGGCGGCGACCACCAGCACCACCACGTCCGTGACTCGCGCCCCACGGGCGCGCATCATCGTGAAGGCCTCGTGGCCCGGCGTGTCGATGAAAGTCAACTTGCGCCCTTGCGCTTCTACCTGGTAGGCGCCGATGCTCTGGGTGATTCCGCCGACTTCGTGCGCCGCAACATTGGTTTGACGGATGGCATCGAGCAGGGAGGTCTTGCCGTGATCGACATGCCCCATGACGGTGACGACAGGGGCGCGGCTCTGCAGGTCTTCCAGCCGATCAGTTCCCTCCTCTTCATGGAGGATTTCCTCTTCGTAGCTCACCACATTCGCTTCCGCTCCAAACCCCCGCGCAATCTCGGCCGCCGTCTGGCCATCGAGGGTTTGGTTGATGGTCGCGAAGATACCTTTGTCCAAAAGGCGCTTGATCACATCCTTGGCGCGTACTTCCAGCTTCTCAGAAAGCTCCTTGATGGCTATGCCCTCGGTAATCGTGATCTTGCGCGTGGCTGGAACTTCTTCCGGCGGAACCGGCTTGGGTGCAAGCGGTGGGGGCACGCCCGGAAGACGTTGGGGCGGGGCCACGGGTCGCGCCACAGGAGGCCGTACCGATGGAACGCCGCCCGTAGCAAGAGCGCCGGCCGCCGCGCTTGCTATCGGCCGAGCCGAAGTGGGATGCATTGGCCGTGGTTCGCCGGGCCTCCTGGAAACCGCGGGGCGCACAGGCGCAACCTTAGGTTTTACGACGTGTGGGTAGATCGGCTGGCTGGCCGAGGGGTCGCGGCGCACAAGCCGCGCGGCTCGCGTGGGTTTGCCGTGCGCGATGGCACTGGCTGCCAGGTGCGAGACTTCGGGAGCCTTGGGCGGAGCCGGTGGGGCTTCTCTCACCGCGCCGCCACGCGCCACAGCAGCCGCAGGTATTTCCGCTCCAACCTTCACCGCCGGCGCCGCCGCTGGAGAAGGTGGGGGACTGACCATCGGCCGTACAAGAGGCTCCTGAGGCGGTGTTGGCGCAACCTGCCCCCCTATGGCTGGACCTGGAGCAGCAGCCGGGACAGTGGGAGGAAGAGGGAGAGGAGGAGGAGCAAGGGGAGGGGGCACGGGCTTCAGCACGGGCGGCGTTGGCTGCACCAACGTCTCCGGAACGTGAACCACTCTTGGAGGTGGCGGCGGTATCACCGCCCTCCGCGCCGCGTTCTTAATCTCTTCAAAGGAGCGCGTCAAAGGATGTTGCAGCTCAGCCTTGATAATGTCGGGGAGCTTCCTGGGTTCCACGACCGCCGCAGGAGGCTCTTTGCTCACCACAGGAGTCGGCGGGGGCGGAGCGGGAGCTTCCTCGGCAGCCTGTCCCGCTTCACTCAAGACACAGAAATGTTCCCGAACCTTGTCGGCAAGCTCGTCGTCAAGCGCACTGGAATGAGACTTCTTCTCAATCCCTAATACGGCAAGATACTCCAGGATGAGGTGGCTCTTGACTTCCAGTTCACGCGCCAAGAGGTTGATTCGTATGTTGCCCATGCTGTCTTTTTAATTTATCTCCCTTGTTTCCGACCGATCAATCCGGCAGGCAGAAATCTGCAGGTTTGACGCACTCGAGCACCCTGACAGTCTTATCTCATTCCTCCTTTCCTCCTTTCCCTCCGGCTGATCCCTCTTCTTCGCTGGATTCAGCTTGCTCAGCCGCCGGCTCGGCGCCTCCCACCTGAACAGAAACCTCGGCTGCGGCGCCTTCGGCACTTGATTTCTCTTCAGGCATCTCCTCCGCCACCTCCTCGAGGGTGGCGGGATGCTCACCGAGTGGTTCATCGACCTTCACGGCTTCCGCTTCTGCGGCGGCGGCCAGGGCGAGGGAGGATTCCTGGTCTTGCTCGAAGTAATCCGTCACCACGCGCCGAATTTTTTCAACAGTCTTTTCCCCGATACCCGGGATTTGCGTCAGGTCATCGGGAGTCATCTGGGCCAGTTGCTCCACCGTCTCAATGCCCTTTTCCCGCAAGCGCTGCAGAGTCTTGTCGCCGAGACCGTGAAGCTCCGAAATGGAGGCGCCGCGCAAGGCCATCGCAGCCATCTGGGATTCGATTTCCTGGCGTTTCTCCTCTTCGCTCTTAATATCGACATGCCAGCCGAGGAGCTTTGCCGCCAGCCGTACGTTCTGCCCTTTTTTCCCGATCGCCAGGGACAACTGCGTGTCATCCACGATCACTTCCAGATGCTTCTGTTCCAATTCCAGAATCGAGACATGGTTGATCTTGGCAGGGCTGAGCGAGTTCGCCGCAAAAACCAGCGGGTCCTCGTTGTATTCGATGATGTCGATTTTCTCCCCGCGAAGCTCACGGATGATGGACTGTACGCGCATCCCCTTCATACCGACACAGGCACCCACGCAATCCACGTCCGGGTCCTTGGAATAGACAGCGACTTTGGTCCTGTCACCCGCCTCCCGCGCGATGGCCTTGATCACCACCGTGCCGTCGTAGATTTCGGGGACTTCCATCTCGAAGAGCTTCTGTACCAGCATCGCGTCGGCGCGCGAGACCACCACCTGCGGGCCGCGCGCGGCGCGGTCCACTTGCGTGATCACCGCCCGGATGCGATCCCCGATCTGGTAGGTTTCCAAGCGCGATTGCTCCTTGCGCGGCATGCGGGCCTCCGTCCGGCCCAGGTCAACAATAACGTCCGGCCCCTCCACCCGCTTTACGGTGCAATTGACCAGTTCCCCCACCCGCTGGTTGTACTCCGCGTACACGGTATCGCGCTCCGCTTCCCGGACTTTCTGAAAAATCACTTGTTTCGCAGCCTGCGCCGCAATCCTCCCCAGCACATCCGTGGCTTTGGGAATTCGTACCTCGCCCTCCACCACCGCCAGCGAATCTATTTTCAGCGCCTGTTCCAGGCCGATCTCATGATCCGGATCCTGGACGACCTCCACAACCTTCTTGACCGCGTGGACCTCAACCTGCCCTGTTACCTTATTGAAACGCGATTGGAGATCCTCGGAAGACTTGTAGTACTTTCGCGTGGCCACCAGGACGGCATCCTCGACCGCCGCAATAATGATTTGCGAGTCAATACCTTTCTCGCGGCTCAACTGGTCAATGGTTTGGAACAAGAGACTTGTCGTCACCGGTGTCCTCCCACCTACTTGCAACCCGGGATTGGGGAACATCGGCCAGGGATTGCCGCCCCTGGGCGACTTCCCTAGCCCCTACCCTTCAATCCCTAATCGCCATTCAGATTTCCACCACGAGCCGAGCCTTTTGAATATTGGAGAGTTCGAGTTCCTTCAGGCCAGCGTCTCCCAAGTCCAGCCGAACACGACCCGCTTCAAAGCCCGCCAAGCGTCCTTCCAGAACCTTCTGATTGTCCACTGGCTCGCGCACCACCACCCGCGCCTTTCGCCCCGCAAAGTGCGCAAAGTCGCTAGCCTTGACCAACTCTCGGTCAAGACCCGGAGATGATACCTCCAACGTGTAACTGCCCGGAAAAAGGTCTTCCACATCCAGCATGGCGCTCAACTGCTCGCTCACGAGCTGACAATCCGCATGGGAAATTCCTTCCGGCTTGTCGATGTACACGCGCAGGAGCTGGCTTCCGCGACCCCCCTTGAGCTGCACGTCAACTAGTGTCAACCCTTCAGAGACCGCGACTCGCTGGGCCATCTCCGTGATCTTCTCCAGGTCAGCCTCACGCATCGCCGTGCGCCTTGCACTCCTCTACCGTGGCGAATCCGATGGGGGGAAACCCCGACAAGACTCGCGACTAACAAAAAAGTGGGCTTTCGCCCACTAAGCGCGTTCGCCAAGATAAGTATAGACCTTGCAAGCAACAAAATGCAAGGCCGCCCAAAACCTGGTAGTGGGTCAAGATGTAGAGGCGGCTTTACGCCGCCATTTGGCGAGGTAAACTCGCCGCTACAGCATCTACAGCATCAAATTGACCCACTACCCAAAACCTGGCCGCCACTATTTGAGCCCGCAGACAAAAGTTCCCGCGCCAAAATGCTGTTGTTACACCTTGCAGGCTCTTAGCAAGGGAACCAATGCCTACCCCTTCCTAAGTCCTCCGGTTTTGCGCTAAGATGGCGCGTCACAAGGCGGAAAGGGGCGGGATCGTTCTACCCAGTGAGGGGCAATTCCAGGGCCGATCCGGTGCGCGGCCACAAACTCGTCTACGGTTCTCCCTCGCCCAAACCCGACGGAGGAATAATGGAATCATCAGCCAAGGAAAGGCTTTACGCCTTCAAACCCCAGCACTCATATTTTGTTGGCATTGATTCGGATGGTTGCGTTTTTGACAGCATGGAAATCAAGCACAAAGAGTGCTTCATCCCCAACATCATCAAGTACTGGAAACTTCAAGCTATCTCGAAATACGCACGTGCCGCGGCCGAGTTCGTCAACCTCTATTCAAAGTGGAGGGGCGTCAACCGCTTCCCTGCCCTGACAAAGACCTTCGAACTATTGCGCGACTGGCCCGAAGCGATGCGGCGTGGGGCGCCGATTCCCGATGTCGCCAGTCTTCAGGCCTGGATCAATTCCGGCGCGACACTCGGAAACCCCGCACTTGAAGCGGAGGTTGCCAAAACTGGCGACCCGGTGCTGAAGCAGGCCCTTGAATGGAGTAAGGCCGTCAACCGCTCGATCGCCGATTTGGTGGAGGGAGTGCCACCCTTCCCCTGGTTTCGCGAGTGCGCGGAGAAACTTGCGCGGCAAGCCGACGTCATCTGCGTCTCAGCTACCCCCGGCGAAGCGCTGGAGCGCGAATGGCAGGAGCACGACATCGCCAAGTACGCTGCTGTCATCGCGGGCCAGGAAATGGGCAGCAAGAAAGAACACCTGAAAATTGCAGCGGGAGGCAAGTACTCGAAGGATTGCACTCTCATGGTGGGAGACGCGCCAGGCGACCTGGCCGCCGCGCGTTTCAATGCCGCCCTGTTCTTCCCCATCAACCCGGGGCACGAGGAGCAGTCCTGGGAGAGGTTCTATGGCGAAGGCATCGACCGGTTCTTCGATCACACTTACGCAGGCGACTACGAAGCCTCGCTGATCGATGAGTTCGAAAAGTTGCTGCCCGAAAAGCCGCCCTGGAAATGATGGTGGAGGTTCAGGGGTTGAGCAATTCCAATTCTGAAGTATGAAGTGTAAAGTGTAAAGTATGGAGTTGCTCTCGAGCCCCGGCTCCTGACTCCTGAATCCTGACTCCTGAATCCTTTCTTTCTCACGGCTCAATATCGCCGATGGTCTTGACAATCCGTGTCGGCTGGTAGGGGAAGCGTCGGACGTCCTCCTCGCGGGTGACGCCGCTAAGAACCAGTATCGTCTCCATGCCGGATTCAATCCCGGTCACGATATCGGTGTCCATGCGGTCGCCGATCATGACGGTATGCTCGGAGTGAGCGCCCAGGTAATTCAACGCCAGGCGCATCATGAGCGGGTTGGGCTTGCCGACGAAGAAGGGGCTGACTCCGCTCGCCCTCTCGATAAGCGCTGCCATGGCTCCGCAGGCGGGCACTAGGCCGTCTTCCGCCGGCCCCGCTGCATCGGGATTGGTGGCGATAAAGTGAGCTCCCTGGGTGACCAAACGGATGGCCGTAGTAATCTGCTCGAAATCAATGCTGTTGGTCTCGCCCAGGACGACGTATTCCGGGTCGTGGTCCGTAATGATGTAGCCCACATCATGGATGGCATCTGTCAGCCCGCTCTCGCCGATCACAAAGGCCGTGCTGCGGGGGCGCTGCGCATGCAGAAACCGGGCGGTGGCCAATGCCGAGGTGAAGATGAGCTCGGGAGCCACATCAAGCCCGATCCACTGCAACCGGTGGGCGAGGTCACCGGGTGTGTAGCGCGGGTTGTTCGTCACCACCAGGTGTTTGGCGCCGCGCTCTTTCAGCCGCGCCATGAACTTGTCAGCGCCGGAGACGATGTTCGTGCCGGTGACGAGCACTCCATCCATATCCATCAGGTAGTTCTTCACTAGCTCCATATCGCCTCCATGGAAAGTTTCCGGGAATATCCCAGCGTCAATAATCTGCTCAGGGGCGAGACCCCCACAGCCACAGCAAGCTGGGGTCGGGTCAGGCTGCCTGTCCTGCGGAACAGGTGACCTCGGGGATTACCAAGAGTCCTCAATCAATTATGGTAACCGGATATGTATTTTCACTCAGCGTTTTGTCGCCCTGCTTGAGAGTCAACACCAAATCGTAGCCGCCGGGCGCAAAATCCCCTGGCAGGGTGCAATAGAGCTCGGGAAGCTGAGCGACGCCATCTGCCGGAATTACGTCCTTTACGGTTCCACTCGCCAGTAACACATCCCCCCCTTTTCCACGCAGGACAACTTCGTACGAAGTCCCTTCAAGCGCATGGTGTTCATCGTTAACCACCCAAAGGTCCACAGCGATGTCTAGGCCAACCTCCGCCAGAGGCTGCGCCTCCCTTCCCTTGCTCCACACTCTCCTGTCCAACTCGGCCTCAATCAGGACGGGTTGAAAAGCCCTCTGCATCGCCCAATAGCCCGCTTTAGGCCTCCGGGCGTAGCTTACCACCGACCAGGTAATGGAAGGCCAGCAGTCCACGAATTGAAATTGAAAGAACGACCCGATCTTTGAGTATTTTTCCCGACGGTAGTGTTCGATAGCGTACTTCAGCAGGTCCGCTTGATATTGCTGGGAGTTCCTGACGAATTCGTTCCAGTTCGAGGGCATGGGGAGTTTGGCCATTTTGAAGGTTTGCTCGAACTGGAAGTCGTGGTAAGCCAGCTTCTCCCAGTCAGGCGGCCAAGCATCGCCGAACATCTCGCGTGTCTCCTCAAGTGACGGCAGTGCCTGCGCTCCGAGCTCGGAAATGATGGGGCCGCGCGGTGCGGTTTTGTAATTGTGATAGTCGCCGTCGTACCACCCCTCGTAGATGTGCTCGTTGAACGCGGACACGGGGCGCACCGGCCGCGAGGAATCCTCCTGCGCACCCACGTGGGCCAGGAACGGATCAAGCACATTCACGTTGTAAGCGGTAGATTCGTTCTGGCAGACCCAGGTGACAATGGAAGGATGATTGTAGAACTGCCGGATCATTTCGCGAAGCTGGCGCGCCGCCTCCTGCATGAGGTCGTCCGAGTGCGTGTAATCCCACTGTAAGGGGAAGTCCTGCCAAGCCACAATGCCTGCACGGTCAAGCGCCTCGTAAAGCTGCTCGCGGTTCACGTGCACGCAAACCCGGACACCGTTGACGTAAGCGTCGCGGAGCAGCTTAATATCCTGTGCGATGCGCTCCGGCGTGTAATGGGCGAGCCACATGTCCGGCACAATGTTCGTACCGCGGATAAAGAAACGCACGCCGTTCAGCCGCCACTCGCCTGTTTTCTCGTCGAGACTGATGGTCCGCACGCCGAAGTTCGTAGCTCGTTGGTAAAGGCTCTCGCCGCCGGCAGAAAGCGATAGCTTGCAAGTATACAGGTAAGGTTCACCGAGGTCCCATGTCCACCAGAGGCGCGGGTGCTCGATGGGCAACACGAGCACGACCGTCGTCGTCGGAGTGGTTAGGACAACCTCGGTGGATGCCTTTGCGCCGCCAGCCTCCGCGGCCAGCACGTATTTGCCCGGTTTTAGGGCGTGAACTTCGGCGGTGACGAATACCTTTGCATCGAGATCTTTTTCTTCCTTGTGTCCAGTGGCGAGGCCTCGTTCATAAAGATAGGGTTGCAGCTTTACGTTCCCAAGCCAGCCGCCGTGCCGGATTTCAAGTTCCAGGCTGTTCCAGATGCCCGCCGAAGTCCCGTCTTGCCCAAACTTCGTCGAGATGCTGCCCGGTTTGCAATCCCAGTGGGAGAGCACACCCTTAATCATCCGTTTGTGGTCCGGCCACACGGCGCCGGGCTCTTCGAATGGCGCGTCAACTACAACTGCAATGCGGTTGCGGCCGCGCCTGAGCTGCGGAGTGACGTCAAATTCGAAGCTCTGGAAGTATCCTTCGTGGCGACCGACCAAGACGCCATTGATTTCGACTTCCGCGAAGTAGTCAACCCCGTGAAAGATCAGGAACGCGCGGTCGAGGGAGGAAAGCCCAACCGTAAAATCAAAGCCTCTTTCGAACCGAACTCGCCCGTTGAAGTCAGGGAGGCCGTTCAAATGCCAGTTGGAAGGGATGGTCATCTCCCCTGAAGCCGGCAGGCTCGCCTTGTCGTCAACAATGCTACCGTCAGTCTTGAGGGTCGTGCGTGCTATGGGTTGATATTTCCAGGTTCCGTTCAGAGAGATTTTCCGCGGATAACCCGCGTCCTGTGCAGCAGCGGGAAGAACATGAAGAAGGATAGCGCAAAGAATCAGAGTGCGGTGCATGGGAGGATTCCTCCATTGGCCGTGAGGGCCGGTGTGGAACAAAAGAAAAGGTGCCAGGTTCCAGGTGTCAGGGGCTGGGGGCTAGGGACTAGGGAAAACCAGATAATCAACACCAATTCCCGGTCCTATGGCCTTCTGCCTACTGCCGACTGCCTACTGTTCTTCCCCAGCCCCTAGTCCCCAGCACCCAGTCCCTGTTCTTCTGCCTACAGCCTACTGCCTTCCGCTTGCAGCGTCACCATAGCGCAAGAAGGTTAATGACGGCGCCCAGCGTAGAACCTTACCTCGGTGTTCCACCGCGGCGAGCCTGTCGCAACGCCGCCTGAATCATCAGGAACTCGCCGACATTGTTGGTGGTGAGCACGCCGACCAGTTGGCCATCATGCACTACGGGTAAGGAACGGCACTTGCAGCCGTGCAGAACGGCGAGGGCACTCTCCAGCATGTCGTGTGAGTCAACCGTCTTGAACTCACGGTTCATGGCCTCGCGGACATGGACGTCAGAACCTTGCCGAGCGATCGTGCGGAGTACATCTTCCCGAGTGAGCACACCCAGGATACGATCGCCAAATACAACCGGAAAATCCTGCTGCCACCCGGCGAGGGTATGGTCGATGGCGGTCTGGAGCGCGTCGTCCGGGGTGAGGGTGCGGAATTCCGTAAGCATAGCCCGCTGCACCGGGATGCCCCCGAGGGAGGTGTGTACCTGCACCATCGCGGCTTCCTGCTCAGCGCCCATCCAAACGAACAAAGCAATGAAAAGAAGGAAAGGGTCGGTAAACAGACCCACGAAACCAAAAACATAGGCGATGGCCTGGCCGATGCGCGAGGCAAGGACCGTGGCCCGTGTGTATTCCATGCGCGTGGCAAGAATGGCGCGCAGGACGCGCCCACCATCCATCGGGAATGCGGGAATGAGGTTAAAGGCGAGCAACCAGAGGTTGACCACCATTAACCTGTTCAAGAAATTTCCCCCCGTCCAATGGAAAGGCTGAACCTGAGGGGAAACACCGGCGATACGGGCCCCCACATACAACCCGCCCGCAATCACCGCATTCACGGCCGGCCCCGCAAGCGCCACCCAAAGCTCCTGGATCGGCACGTCCGGCATGCGCTCGAGGCGCGCCAGCCCCCCGATCGGTAACAACGTAATATCGCGCGTCTGAATACCGTACTTGCGCGCGGCCAGCGCATGACCTAGCTCGTGCAGCACGATGCAACCAAAGATGACCAGGATAAACAGTGTGCCAGCGAGCGCCCCCTCCAGCGTGCGTCCCTGATGCAAATAGAGACCAAGTATGAAAAGGATAAGCAGCAGGAATGTAGCGTGCATGTACACGCCAATGCCGGCGATTGTTCCGATTCTCCAGGACCAGCGCATAATTCACTCCCCCAGCTCAGGTGCGCGCCTCGCCAGCCGTAGTGGGCCAATCTGAGCAAGAGGCGCTTGATGCCACCACAAGCGAAGGTAACACTGCTCGCATGGCACCTGCAAGCGTCAGCAGTCAATTGGCGCATTTTAGTAGTTGACTGCGACGACAACCAAGCGAATTACCGCCCTCGTGTGGGCCGGCAAACCGGCGGGTCTGTCCTCCTGCCCAGCGGTTCCAAAGACAGTACCGCTGCAACTGATTCAGGTCTAAGTTGGCTCAATGACGTGGTGAAACGGATTTGCAAAAAGGACATCTACTTGGCTGATTGTTGCAGCATTTCTAACGCGGCACGCACCTTCTTAATGAGCTCCTGCAACTCTTGCTCGGACGTGGAAGCGGTAAGGTTGATGTTTATATTGAGATGCGGAACAAAAGAAACACTCCGTGTTGCCTCCTCCGGCTCCGCGAGCAACTTGTCAACAGCGGTACTGACTGGTATCCCCGAAACTACCTTTGTCATGTCCTCATCAAACTTGGTCCTCTCCGGCTCCTCAATCTCGACCTCCGGACGTGGACGAAAGTAGTTCCCCTGTTCGTCAGATTGCAGGTAACCAAAATAGACAAGAAAATCTAACAGGAGATCGAGGTTGCCAGCGTCAGACGGGTCAGGAGTCGCTATAATTCCAAATGCCTTGATAAGGTCCTGTTTGGTCAAAGTACTGTGCATTTGAAACTTTTTTTGGATTACTTCACCATACCATGTACGGTCAATCAGGGCTCTGATGTGCTGCTTCGCACCCTCTTCATCCCAAGGAGCTCTTTTCGCGTACTCCGTTGTTTCCCGAGCTGGTTTGAAGTATCCGTATCGTTCACTCAATATGAATCCTGATTCAGCGAGAAACGCGTTATTCTTACTCACCATCGTAGGATGCGTGTTGGCAACCACAGCCACATCCTTATACGTTACGGCCTCCGCCCCTTGGTTACTCGCAATGACGTACCCCTTCAAAAAATCAGCTAATGCCTTCGGTCCGGCTAACGGTAAGGCATAAGTGCCCCGAAGCTTTTGGGCCGTTTTCTTGCCCGTCTTGCCTTTGGTCTCGAGAGCTTCTTCGAGCAAGCCGGGTTCCGTTCCTGATGGACCTGCCGTCATGGACTCGTCGTCGTTCATGGTGCCTGCTCCCTCAAACTAAGCGCCCTGCGATATATCGCTGGGATTACGAAACGTTCCGTCAAATGGACTGGTCTTTCATCTTCTTTGCCAATTGCCCCTATCCGACAGAATTCCTCGGCGGCAATCTTGAAGTTGAGCTCGTCCGGTATGTTTAGTAGATGCTGCAACTGGGAACGGGTCAATGTAACCGCATTGTGACCCTTTAGGTTCAGGAATCTTCTGTAAATCTCGGGGAAAGTTGTCAGAAAATCCTCTAGTTTTGCTCTACTTGCTCCTTTCAGTCCATCTTCAACTGCGGCTCCAGAAATCATTCCGGCACGAGGGGGATTGGTTCCGTACCGATTAAACTGTAGCTGCGAATCCCGTGCCCTGATCGCAAAGTTAAGCAAATCACGGGGGGTCACGAAGCTGTTTCCGTCTCTCAATTCATTCAACAATCTGTCAAAATCCGGCACTTCTCTCGGCCATTCAAAAACCCGGTTAATCAGTTCAATGGAATCCGCCAGATTCAATTCCCGGTTCTCTTTCCCATTCGAGGCGGCAATTCGCATTGCCAACATGATTGCGAGGTCTTCAGGCTTCCATCGAAGCTCCAGTATCGCATTGGAAAAGTGGTCCTTATCGACGTAGGTCAATCCCTCATAGACATCGGAGCGTATAAAGAACTTAAACCGTATATGCTCGAGCCGATACAAGTCCGAGTGTGCCTGCATCAAGGCGCTCAGCAAATCACTTGAATGGTTCTTGGTTGTGCCACTGCCCCCGTTGATAGCAACTTTGTCTAGCTCGTCAATCGAAATCCACAGTGTGCTGGAGTCTTCAACCAACAGTTGGTCAGCAACCTCGAACACCTCCTGGATTTGTAGGGGGTTTGGCGATTCTCCTCCCTCACGACCAATATCCACTTCTGCCAGCTTAAAGGGAATCTTGAGCCTCGCCCCGAACAGTCCCGGGAACTTCCTTGGGTCCAGACCCCAGTGTTTTATGAAGTCAAGGAGGAATTTCGCGCTTCCACCTGTAGCTGTCTGTGCCAACTGGAAGGCAACGATGCTACCGAAGTAGAACTTCCAAAGAGTAACAAAATCGACCCTGCTGCGGAGTTTAGCCTGCAGGAGTATGTAGTGGTTTCGTAAATTAGCATCAGTAGGAAGGTAGATGTTCGGATTCTTGAAGCTCGCAATATCCTGGCTACCTTCATCCATCATTCGAAAAATTGCGCTCTTCCCCGATCCCTTCGAACCTAGAATTAAGCAAATGGAATCCTGGCATGCGTGGTCAAAAGCTAGGCTTCTGTAAAAGTAGTTCTTTAGGGACCGCTCCTGCTCCGAAGCACCCGTTCCAAAATCCAGCTTGTTCAGGTCAAGATGCGCTGCCATGATCGAGTCACTTTGGTCAACCTAAGATAGTCCACTGAAACCAATTCTAACACAGACCTGGGTCTAGCCGCCGGAAAAGTGATTCCCTACGCGTGTGAGCGCGCTACAAAGGCCACCGATATTCCGCATCACTGAGATTGCCGCAACGTCAAGGAGAATTCAGCCGGCGATCCCGCTAGGCACGTTTTGGCCTTGTAATTCTAGGTGAAGAATCTCGTTCCACAAGAATTCCAGGATCTGCCAGATTGTTTGTCGCCGATGACCCCTCGCGACAACCGAAAAGACTCTTTCAACGACCTGCCGAA
The DNA here is from genome assembly GCA_050008675.1 of Terriglobia bacterium. Lineage (GTDB taxonomy): Bacteria > Acidobacteriota > Terriglobia > UBA7540 > UBA7540 > CAVROP01. Next base: position 112,178 of record JBEKME010000001.1, on the reverse strand, counting down.
GGCACGCCAGTCTCTGCTTACTGCCCGCTGTTCTCCGGCGGCGGAACGTTCCAAAATGAGGCTGTAGCGTGTACACTCTCAGTTACCGGGGATTCCAAATGGGAATCCCGAAATTGAGCAGAACGATCGCTGGAGGCTGGAAGGGCGTGAAGGGCATGGCGCACAAATCGGCTCGCTGGCGGGCGCACTTAATCTCCGCCACGCTGCTGCTCTCAGCTTTTGCGATTATCGCCACACGCTGTTCTCAGGATCGGCTAGGAGCGAGCGCTAGCTTGAAGGGCGCAAAACGGTACTCGCCCAAAGCGCCCGCTGCGTGCGGCAGCTACTAGCGGACAAAGGAGACACGCCGCCATGACCGCAGTCTATGCCAGCGTTGACCTGGGAGGCACGAACATCAAGTGCGCCCTGGGGAACGAGTCCGGCGAGATTTTCTACTCGGATTCAACGCCCACTCTCTCGCACCAGGGTCCGCCGGCAGTCCTGGAACGCATCGCGGGACTCGTACTCGCTCTCAGCGAGAAAGCGGGTAGCAAACCCGCCGCGTTGGGAATGGGATGCCCGGGACTCGTGGACATTAGAAACGGCGTGGCGAGATTCTTCCCCAACCTGCCGACAAAGTGGCGGGACGTTCCGGTGCGAGAAATCCTTTCACCGGCGATTGGATGTCCAGTGTATCTCCTGAACGATGTCCGCACCACGGCGCTCGGGGAATTGACGTTCGGTCATGGCAGGACAGCGGAGACGATGGTTTTCTTCGCGCTGGGGACCGGCATTGGGGGCGGCATCGCCATAGACCGCAAACTGCGCCTCGGCCCGCTGGGTGCCGCCGGCGAACTCGGCCATCAGATCATCCTTCCGGACGGGCCGCGCTGCGGTTGTGGCAATCGCGGGTGCCTCGAGACTTTGGCCAGTGGGCCCGCCATTGCCGCCGAGGGGATCCGCCTGATGCAAACCGGGCTCGCGCCAAGATTGCATGAATTAACCGGAGGTGACGCATCGCGAGTGACCACGAAGGAAATGGCGGAGGCCGCGCGCGCGGGCGACGAGAACGTGCGCGAGGCCATCATTCGTGCCGCCCAATACCTCGGCATCGGCGTGGTCAACGTTGTGGTGGCGCTTCATCCAGACCTCGTCGTTCTGGGGGGCGGCGTCGCTCAAATCGGTGACCTGCTTTTCGACACGGTCCGCCAGACGCTTCGTGAGCGTGTCGGTATGTTCCCAACTGAGGATATCCAGATCAAACCGTCCCAACTTGGCGACAACGCCGGAACACTGGGCGGAATTGCCCTGGCCATGAAAGGAGGGCGCCTGGCGGAAGCATAAATCAACCTCTTGGGAGAATCGCGCACCATCATAAGGAGAATGCGATGGATTACACGTACGAAGATATTGCGAAGATGATAGACCACTCTTTGCTGAATCCTGGCCTGACAGACAGGGAACTCGAGAAGGGATGCCAACAGGGGGTGGATTACAACTGCGCCAGCGTCTGCACCATGCCGTATTACTTGAAGCGCTGCGCGGAGATTCTGCGCGGCAGCACGGTCAGGGCAGGCACCACCATAGCCTTCCCGCACGGCGGCCACACGACGGCAATCAAACTCGCGGAGGCGAAACGGGCTCTCGACGACGGCGGCGAGGAGCTGGACACGGTTGTCAACATCAGCAAGGTCCTCAGCGGCGACTGGGATTACGTGCACAAGGAACTCAAGGCGGTCATTGACCTCACCCACGACCGTGGCCAAAAGGTTAAGATCATCTTTGAGAACTGCTACCTGAAAGACGAGCACAAGATCCGCCTCTGCGAAATCTGCGGCGAGTTGCGGGCCGATTGGGTGAAAACCTCCACCGGCTATGGCAGCGGGGGCGCCACCATCGAGGATCTGAAACTGATGAGGGCGCATTCACCTGCACACGTTCAGGTGAAGGCTGCGGGCGGTGTGCGCGATCTCGACAAGCTGCTCGAGGTCCGCGCCCTCGGTGTGACACGCGTCGGCGCCAGCCGAACCGCCGACATCCTCGAGGAATGCAAGCGCCGGCTTGGGCTGTAAAAGGCAGGTGTCGGGTGTCAGGTTTCAGGTGCCAGGATAGCAGCAAGCGCAAGGCTCCGCCCTGTCCAGGGAGCTCCTTAAAAGCACGAAGCACCCGGCAGTGAAGATACTGTTGAGCCTTGCGCCATGGGAGTGCTGAAAGCTGACGGCTGATAGCTGAACGCTACCCCGACCTGGCGGGACGATTGCTTGCTGAAAAGCAGCTCGCTAAAGCTCGGCAAAAGCCCTAGACCCGGAGAACGCCTCTGCGTCACTCACCCCTTCGCCGCGTCCTTCAGCCTCTTGCGAAGAGAATCCAGAGCCTCTGGAGCGCGCGTTGCCATCCACTGTTCATATTTGCGAGCAAGCGTCTCCAGGCTTTTCCAGGCGAGGGGATTCTTGCGGGCCTCCCGCATGGCAGGCGCCAGGTGTCTCACCTTTTCCCAGATCAGCCAGAATTCCCCGGTGTTTTCAAAGAACAGATCCTCTTTGAGCAGGCCGTGATTCACAAGGGACGAAGCCATGTCCCAATAACTTAAAGCCATGCGAAAGAACGCGTTCTCTTCAGACCCCTGGGGGAGTTGCCTGCCCAGCTCTTCCACCGAGTCGGCCTGGAATTTCTCGATCATCCACTGGCGCGCCTGGCGCAATTTCTCCTCGCGGCGCAGTTCATAAAGACGTAGCAACAGTTCAGCATCGAAATGATCTGGACTTTCTCGCACGCGCACCTCCCTGAATCGCTCCGTTGGTCACCCCAATTGGTCCACACTACGCCTTCATATCCAAGGGGCGCCAAGCTCATTACTTCGCGGGCAATCATGATACCACGAGTCCGCCGTAATCCCATCCGGCGGCCCGATGCACACGGTCGCCTGAATCCCCCCTTTGTCCACGATCGAAGGCGCAGGGCGCGCTGCTTTCTCACTGGAGCGTGACCAGCACCTGGATGACTCCGATTCCCTTCCCGAGCGGCTCCAGGGCCTTCCCCACCACGGCCCCCAGCATCCGACTGCGGTCGGTACCCTTCATGGCGTAGCCCGGCCGTGAGGAGGAGACCAGCAGATCGCCTACCTCGATCGGTCCGTCCTGGGCCGTCACCTTGCACGGTACGATGCCCACGATGGCCAGCGGCACTTCATCTTTCAACTGGCCGTCGTCCATGGTGTGGGGTGTCGCCAGGACGCCAGGCTTGGTGGAGTAAATGCCGGCCACGAGGGGGGAGTAAGCAGTTCGCGACAACGCCAGGCGGCGCTTACCTCTCGGGTCGATTACCAGCAGGTCGCCAGGCTCGTACTGCGAGCGCTTGCCGCGCACTGCCAGCGACTCGGCGAAGTCCGCGCCGCCGGTCTCCGTGCCGCCCTGAAAGAAGCCCTTACCCGTGTTGTCGACGCGAAACTTGTTTGTGCCGTTGTACTGCCCGAGCAGAATGCTAGTCGCGAGGGTATTGTTCACGTGCAGAGCGGCCGAAGGCGTTGTCGTCCCGATGCCGACGTTGCCTGTGCCGGTGATAATCATTCGATTATCTATTGATATATTATTATCTGAGATTGATTGATTGCCCGGCCCTGTAGATGGCACAGTAGTGAAACGAAGGCCTCCATCGGTATTTGACCAAATCATCGCACCGCCGTTAGCAACGCCGTCGCCTTTAGTGTCCCAATTGGTCCCATCAAAGCCTAGATTCCAACCTACCGTGCCAAAAATGAAGCCATCGGTAGCAGTTGCACCCCCAGGACCGATCAACACGTCAGCGGGATAGCCTGGAGGGTTGCTGCCCACTTCGAGCACAGTCGTTGAGGGCAACAGGGTTCCCGTGCCGATGCCGACGTGTCCGTTATCAGTAATGACGAGCCGGTTATAGTTCCAGATAGTGCTGTCAGGAACAGATTGATCGTATATACCGGCACCACCCGGCGTAAGGCCCGGCACGGTGGTAATAGCGAAAAGACCGGAGTTTGACCACAGCGCCGCAGCACCGTTGTTAACTCCGTCGGTGGCAGCGATCCAATCACTGAACTGACCCCCCGATCTGTAAAGTCCCATCCCTATCATCGGTCCGGGGTCGGCGGTACGAGGATTGTTGCCGTACCCGTCCGCATAGCCAGTAAGGTTGAGGCTGTTATTGTCCTGGTTGCCTTGACTTTGGATGGATATTTGGCCTGAGTTCACGACCACCACGCCCTCAGTCCCCAGGCCCGACTTCCCGGATACTGGCCCGGTCGGCGTGAGCGTGATGTTATTGCCTGTGCCCCCCGCTGTGACCCCCGCCGCACCCGCAAACGTCAGGGTCGGCAGGTTAATCGCCGTAGGACTGGTGAGGTTCGACAATGTTTGGTTCGCGTCGAGATCGCGTGGGGGCAGCACGATGATCGCAGCTTGACCCTGCCCCAAAGCCGTCGCCGGCGTTTGGGTCTGTCCCGAGGAGTTGGCGGGCGTGTCCGTGGTCACAAACGCCGAAGCCGGCTTGCCCCCCAAGGCGTCGGCATCCGCAGCCTCCAAAGCATAGGGCACGGCCACCAGCAGGACGCGCGGCTGTTCCGCTATGCCCGGCATCTGTGGCTGCACGCCCAGCCACAACGCCTTGCCGGTGGTGAACAAATCCAGCGGCAAGCCGCCCGAAGAACTCGCGCCCAGTAGCGCCGTGTAACGCCCCAGCGGGTCGAGTGGCAAACTCTGTGTCTCCACCCAGAGCGGACTGCCGCCCTCGGGCAGTTCGTAGAGCGAGAACGTCAGGCCCACCACTCCCGTGGGGACTTTACCCGTAAGGTCTTTCGCCACTCCAGTGAACTTGATCAGCCGCGGGACCGTTCCCGCAGCCGACTGCGAAGAAGCGGGCAGGTTCGTGTTATTCGAGACACTCGAATCAGATTGCTGGGCCTCTAACCCCATACTCCAAAGCAGACCCAATACCACTGTCCCCGCCAAGATAGACCTCCGACGTATGTTGCCACCTCCCAGTAAACTTGGGCGAGAGAATACTCGAGACTTAAGACTAACATGCTGTGTTTTCAACAACATTCCCACTTTGAACGCGTAACTATCTTTGTTTTCTATAACATTCCCACTTTCCATCGGGCTGTGGAAAACCGGCCCTTTGTTTTCATAGACATTCCTGCGTCGTTCAGTCATTTTTTAAGAATCCTTGTTCTCTTTCTCTCTGCGTTAGCGGACTTATTGTCCATTTGAAACGAGCCGGTTTTTCGCGCTTTGGGCCCCGCTTGGGGCACTTTCGAGAGTGAATCGCAGGGCCGGCGTAGCATGGCAGCCAAGTGGTCCCAGAAGGCCATGACCGTGTCCATGGCTTCAAATTACGATTCTAGCCTATCTTTCTCTACTTGTCAAGAGACACCGTGTCCGCCTCGGTCGATCACAGGAGGCTAACGATAGGGTCGGAGTTTGCCCGTAGGCGTTGCACCCACGCCATGCGACCCCCAGTCTAACGCCTAGGGGGTGGCCGGGATACTGCGCCATTCCAGGTAACTACCTCTTTGCATGACTTCTTGCGGCAATCTCACCGAAAATTCGCGCAGACACTGACTCAGGTGTGAGACTTCCGAAGCGTCCAGCGCGTAGAACGAGACCGTATCTCCACCCTCGATGACGTTGTTTCGGATCGTCCACTGACCGACCCGGACCCATTCCGCAGGCAGACCGCCCACCTCCCCTGCATACCAATAATCGTAGAGGATCGCAATTCGCGCCCCGGCTTGTTTGGAAAGGCCGGCGATGTCCCTGGTGTGATAGTTATGCTCGCGTTTCAACGAAGTTACAGCGCGGTTGGCCAATCCCCAAAGATCAAGGCAATGGATATCCGCCAGAAAGTTTACCGCGCCGACGTCATTCAGCGCGACGGTTGAGCCTTGGTAATACTGACGGGCGAAAGACCCCATTTGATACTGTTGTTCAAAGATGTTGGTAGTGCACTGTGGAAGAAGCCAGAGCAGCCGCGAGCCTTTCACAGCCAAAGGGAAGAAGAGCAGCAGCGCCAGCGCACCGGCGGCAAGGTATTTGGGAACCAGCTCCCGGCTGAAGGAGGTCCGAGCCGGCAGGTTGGGAACTAGGATAGGGAGTTGCGAGGCCAGGAAGAGCGCGCCCAGGGCGAAGAGATAGGCATCGTAACGGAACAGCGGACCGACCTGCATAAATTCCACGTGGGGAAATGCCGTCACGAGCAAAATCGCGCCCATGACTTGGCGGCTATCAAAAACCCCTCGTCCCTTGCCACAGCCCAAGACATAAAAGAGGAGAACCGCAACCAAAAGCACGAAAACGTGCAGGCCCTGGTAAAGATTGACAAAGGCGTTGATCGCCAGGGAGAGGAATAAGCCGCTCAAGGAGGTCAGGTCCGGCATCACGCCCTTCAAAAGAACAGAACTTGGCAACCAGAACCAGCCGTGCGACACCGAGATGATCCCATAAATGACCACGGGAAGAAATCCACAAACCCCGAAGGCGAGGGCGTAAAACCACCGCTTGCAGAGAAGAAGGAGGACGCAGATGGCAAGGATCAAGAACATTCCCTCGAAGCGCACGGCAGTAACCAGCGGCGCCAGCACGAGGAGCAGGGTTGAGTTGCGAGGCGTGGAACTCGGCGCTTCACCGGAAAGCACCAGCGCGGCCAGAAAAGTCACCAGCATGGCGAGAAGCGTCTGAAGGATTTGTTCCGTGCCTGCGAGGATCAGGGTGGGAAGCGGGATCAAGAAGATAATGGCCAGGAGCGCTGCGAGCTTCAGCGCCGGCGACAGCTTGTACCAGGTAAAGATGGCATAGGCTACCCACAAAACAAGAACCGCGAAGAGTAGATTCCACAGCAGAGGCGCAATCTGGCTTACTCCGAACAGGTAATACGTGAGACTTAAGAGGAGCGTCCACAGTATTGAGGAGGAAGAAGAGGTGAATCCGTATCGAGTGACGCCCCAGACGCCATAGTGGGAGAAATTCCTGGCCATGGCCATGTGAATGTAAGCGTCATCAAGCGCATAAGCCAGATGCCCCTGGTTCTGGCTGAAGGAAATGGCCAAGATCAGCCAAAAAAGGAGAGAGAGAATTAAAACCGATGCGTAAAGCGGCCAGTGTTGCAGCAGAGTTTTTTTCAATCACCACTCCTCTCCAAAGACCTAACGGATCAGCGGCGTAACCGCTAACGCAAACAGGACTTCGTGGCCTTCGAGCCGGCGTCGTGGCGCCCTTGCAGCAGCGCCTACGGGGGTAGGGGGTGGCTACCCCAGGCGTTAAATCGAGAAAGGCTTGCCGATCTTTGAGGCGATGCAAGCCCAAATTTAGCGCCCATGGGGCTGGCTACTCTCGCCCTGCGTCAGACCTGGCGGTTTTCGAGTTTCCAGTTTCCATTTTCCAATTTCTAGTTTCCAGTTTGGAGTTTGCACAATCCCCGACAAGGTCGACAAGCAACGTCCGAACCTCATTCTCGATCAAGTCCCGCACGGCCCGAAAACAGTCCCAGTCCAGGCCGTAAGGGTCGGGGATGTTCCACTGAATCAACCGCCCTTTGAAATCCGCCGGGACAGGACATGTCACCCCGTACCCCCTCTCCACCACAACGTCCATCTCCGAAATCGGCACGTCCTGCAGTCCCTTCGACGAGTGCCCCTCAAGCGTGATCCCTTTTTCGCGCAGGACTTCATGTGTGCCCTGGCTAATCACACCCAGCGGGTGCGATCCGGCGCTGAAAGCCCGGACTTTTCCCGCCCCGCGATGATTGACTAGCGCCTCCGCCATCTGGCTGCGGCAGGAGTTGCCATAACAAACGAAAAGAACCTTGAGCATTGTCTGATTGAATCATTTCTCCATTGAGTCATTTAAAAAACCACTCATGTAACCAAGGGCTAAGCAAAGGGCCTGTTGCAATCGTTCAATGATCCAATGGATCAATGAATCAATGACCCGATGGATCAATGGACCAATGACCCAATGAATCAATGATCAAATGATTCACTGACTCAGTTTCTTCCAGAAGTACCGATGCACCGTCTCGTCCTCAGTCAGTTCAGGATGGAACGTGGCGGCAAGGATGTTGCCCTGCTCGACTAGCACCGGCAGGCCAGCGCAGCGCCCCAGCACCCGCACCCCTTCCCCCACCCGGCGGATGATGGGCGCCCGGATAAAGACCATCTCCAGGGGGCGGGGCGAGAGTTCGGGACATTCACCTTGGCGCACGGAACTGTCAACCTGCCTGCCGTAGGCGTTGCGTTCGATGGTGATGTCCAGAAGGCCCAAACGCTCCTGGGAGGGATTCAAGACTTCCTTCGCCAGCAGGATCGCCCCGGCGCAGGTACCGAAAACCGGCTTTCCCTTCGCTGCGAAATCCTTAATCGCGGCGCCCATGCCTTCGTTCGCAAAGAGTTTCAACATCGTCGTGCTCTCACCGCCGGGCATGATGAGCCCACTGACTCCTTCGAGCTCTGCGGCATGCTTCACGAGCTTCCACGGCGCAGCGATACGATCCAGCATCTGCGCGTGCATCGCAAAGTCGCCTTGGATGGCGAGTACCCCAATGGGTTTGTGTCCGTCGTTCATTGTCAGTGGTCAGTCGTCCCGCCGCGGCGGGTCTGTTGTGCTTCGCCTGTTATCCGTCAAGCAAGAGCGAGTCGGCCGCGAGTAGCGCTGGAGGGGCAGCTTATTTCGCCTCGTGCCTGAGGATGCTATCGAGATAGCCGAACGGCTTATCGATATTGAAGTATAGCGTTACGCTCTTGTTGGTTTCTGTGCTAACTGCATTCAAGACGTCGTAAACGTGACCGCCCTTTTTTTGGAGGCTCTGAGAACCCGGCCTGAGTCCGAGCACGCTGAGGATAATGTACTCTTCATGGGTCGCCAGAACCACCATTGCCGTCTGGGGACTCTTCCCGTCCCCGGACTTGAGAATTGCGTTTATGAGTCCACCAGCGACCCCGTGGTGAAAGTCAGCCCGCATCGGGTCTTTGGTCTCTCGGTAAGCGATGGAAAGGACGTGATGGGCGTCAATATCGAGGTAGCTTGCCTTAAGTGCCTTCTCGGCGATCCCTATTGCTTCATCATACTTCTTATTGCTGAGGGCGGAATACATAGCCCGGCGCGCGTCCGGAACAGTTTCGGGAGGCGAGTATTTGCTTGAGGCCGCGTAGGCCTCTCTTAATTTGCCAAAATCGACGTTGGGATCACCACTCTTGAGTTTTTCGACGAGCGAATCGTATTCTGATTTCGCTGTATCCTGCGCTTCAATTGGTGTGACCAGCATCGTCAGAAACACAAGCACGCAAGCTTGTAAGGCCGCTCGAAGCATCTGAAATCCTCCCTTCCTCGGACAAAATCAGTAAGCAGGGGTTTGAAAAGCCACTGAACCTGCCACCCAGGAATGAGATCGCGGCAAGCTTTTCGACCGCCTCCCTATCTACCGCGTTCTAGCATTCTTGCCAGAGGTATCGCGCGGCGGTACAGGTGTCGTTTGCGAGACGTGGGCGGTGCATGTCGCAGTCATTCCCGCGAAAAGCTTGCCCTGAGCTTGCCGAAGGGCGGGAATCCACTCCCCAAACCTTCGGAAATGCGCTGTCTAAGGACTGGATTCCCGCTTTCGCGGGAATGACCGCCGTCCCGTAAGGGATGCCGTTCCACATAACACCACCCACGCGGCACGGGGCGCATCGCCATGCGCCCCTACTGGCTCCTGTCTTTTGCCCCCTACCACTCCGGCGTGTGCGACAACTCTTTCGGGTCGAGTTCCTGAAGGTGTCCTGTTGTCCTTTCAATCCCGCTTGCTTGAGGATGCTGTTGAGCGTACCGGGCGGCACATCCAGGTTCGGCTCGCCGGCAACTGTTACTGTTCCAGGCTTGGCCGGATGTTTGTCTTCCACAAAAAGAAATCGGTAACTCATGCTGCCGCCTTTGTTGTAGAATCTTTACATGGCTCAAACCCGCCAATTTCTTGTGAACCTGATCTTCGATCCGGAATACCACGGCTACGTCGCCGACGTGCCGCAACTCCCCGGCTGCATGTCGCAAGGCAAGACAGTCGAAGCGGCACTGAAGAATGTGCGCAAGGCCATCACCGTCTACCTCAAGGCTGCGCGCCAAGAAGAAATTGCTGCGCTCCCCGAAGTGCTCACCAGCCAGGTTGAGGTCCGCGTGTGACGCGCCTGGCGGGGATTTCCGGGCGCAAGGCGGTCCGTGCGTTTGAGCGAGTCGGTTTCGTGGCTGCCAGGCCTGAAGGCAGCCATGTCACGCTCAGGAAAACCGGCCTTCCCGTCCTTGTTATCCCCCTGCATCGCGAAGTCTCACCGTTTCTTCTCCGGTCACAAATCAAACGCGCCGGGCTTACCGAGCAGCAATTTCTTGAACTCCTCTAACTGACGTCGCACTGAACGTTGGCTGCGTCCTTGTTTCTGCGCATGTCCTCCAGAACCCCTTCAAACCTGTACATACTCAGTGCTCGAGGCCGGCTCCGGGAGGGGATCGCCTTGTTCCCGCATGCTGGAGACATGAAGCTCCACGGCCTCGCGAATTAGCTGCAAGGCCTCCTCGCGCGTTTCCCCCACAACGGCGCAGCCGGGCAGGTCCGGCACGTAGGCACCAAAACTGCTCGCGCCTTCTTCGACGATTACGACGTATTTCATCTCGCTCGTAGGGCTTCTAGTGTCCTTAGTCATAAGTTCGTCGATTTGGTCAGCCCGTCAACTGACGGGCGAAAGAATGTAGCCCACGTCGTAAGAAGCTGTGAAAAAATTGAAAAATCCGGTTTTTCGCGCCTGTAAGTAACTGAAAACACAAGGGCCAGAAAAATGAAATCCAATTTTTTCACAGCTTCTTGCGCCCTGGGCTACCATCTTGCGCCCCTGCCGGGACTTGGGAACGACGGCCCCAGGAGAGATGACTTAGTCAGCCAACTTCTGACTGCGGAATAAGGAACACATCCCTCCGATCTCTAAACTGTCGACTGTCAACTGTCGACTGCCCTTCCTACCAACCGCGCGTTTGCAGCAATTCTTTGGGGTCGAGTTTGGCGACGTCGAGGCCGCGCATGGCTTCGCCGACCTCGGCGGAGCATTCCGCCACGACTTCCGGCTCGTTGTAGTGCGTGGTGGCGCGGACAATCGCTTTGGCGCGCTTATCGGGGTCCGACGACTTGAAGATGCCTGAACCCACGAAGACTGCCTCGGCGCCGAGCTGCATTACCAGCGACGCATCCGCAGGCGTAGCGATCCCCCCCGCCGAGAAGTTGGGCACCGGCAAATTGCCGTGCTCGCTCACCCACTTCACCAGGTCGTAGGGCGCGCCGAGTTCTTTGGACTTGGCCATCAACTCTTCTTCCCGCAGCGTGGTGAGTAGCCGGATTTCGCCGGTGATAGCGCGAATGTGGCGGACCGCCTCGACGATGTTGCCGGAGCCCGCCTCGCCCTTGGTGCGGATCATGGCCGCGCCCTCACCGATGCGCCGCAGCGCCTCGCCCAGATTGCGGGCGCCGCAAACGAAAGGCACCTTGTACGGCCACTTATTGATGTGATGTTCCTCGTCGGCAGGCGTCAACACTTCGCTTTCGTCGATGTAATCGACGCCCACCGCTTCCAGCACCTGGGCCTCCGCGAAGTGGCCGATGCGCGCCTTGGCCATCACCGGGATCGTCACCACCTCCATAATCTCCTTGATGATTTTGATGGAGGCCATGCGGGCCACCCCACCCTCCTTGCGGATGTCCGCAGGTACGCGTTCGAGCGCCATCACCGCCACCGCTCCAGCGTCCTCGGCGATCTTGGCCTGCTCGGCGGTCGTGACGTCCATGATGACACCGCCTTTCAGCATTTCCGCCAAGCCGACTTTCAATTTCATTTGCTGATCGTATTCCCACATAGTTAGTCTCCTTGAAGAGCAGTCGAAGGTCGAGAGTCCAAAGTCGAAAGTCCAAAGTCGAAAGTCAAAGGTCGAGAGTCAAAGGTCGAAAGTCCAAAGTCCAAAGTCCAAAGTCGAAAGCCCAAAGTCGAAAGCCCAAGGCCGAAAGGCCAAGGTCGAAAGTCGCCGGTTTTCACTTTTCGACCTTTGACTTTCGACTCTCAACTTTCCTCACACCAACGCTACTCCGGCTCCCTCCGTGGAGCGTTTCCGGCCTGTCTTTGACTTGCGGATTTCCGCCTTCAACAGGTCTCCAAGGATGGTGATTCCCTTTTCAATTTGCCCGTCCGTGGGGCCGCTGAAGCACAAACGTAAGGCGTTGTGCTTGGGGTTTTGGAAATAGAAATACCTCGAAGGCGCGAAGATCACGCCTCGCTCCCGCGCTTTCACCAAAAGTTCCGCGGTGTCGAGCTGTGGCGGCAACTCCGCCCAGACGGACATTCCACCTTCCGGAAAAACCAGCCGGACAGCTTCCGGAAAGTGGCGCTCGGTGGCTTGCCGCAGGGCCTCCAGCTTATGCTCGTACACCTTACAGGTCCGCCGAATCCACTTGTCGAGCCAGCCGCGTCTTCCCAGTTCCTCCAGGACCGCCTGTCCCAGCAGGTTGGTGTGGAGATCGGCCCGCTGTTTGGCCCAGCGCAGGCGATCGATCACACAGCGTGAAGCCGCGATCCAACCAACCCGCAGTCCCGGGAACCCGACTTTTGAAAAACTGTTCAGATGAATCACCAACCCGGTGGTATCGAGAGCCTTCAAGGGGGGCAACGACCGCCCGCTGTAACGCAAGGCCCCGTAGATATCATCCTCGACGACAGGAACCTGAAAGCGCGCGGCAAGCTCCAGCAGCCTCTTTCGGGCTGCCAGCGGCATGGTGTGGCCCGTGGGGTTCTGAAAATTGGGGCTGGTCAGAATCAGCCTCACCTTGGTTTGCTCCAGCACCGCTGCCAGGAAATCCAGGTCCATCCCCTCAGCCGTGACGGGAATGCCGATCAAGCGGGTGCTCGGTGACTCGAAGACATTCCAGAGTCCCGTATAAGTGGGGTTCTCCGAGACTACGGCATCACCGGGGGCAACCAGGGTGCGGCGGAGGAGATCAATCGACTGCTGGCACCCGTTCGTGATCACCAGTTCGTCCAGTTCCACAGGGATTCCGTCACGCTGCAAGCGCGCCCGCAAATAATTCTTGAGCGGCAGGTAGCCATCGCTTGAACCGTACTGGAGAACCCTGCCACCCTCGCGGCGGAGCAGGGAGTCGGTGGCGCGCCGAACGAGCTCATGAGGCGTCATCTCATCGGCGCCATGCGCAGTCGCAAAGGAGATGACTCCTGCCTCGTAAGCGCTGGCCATCAACCGTCCCAGGGAGTCGTCGCGCGGGTCCTCGGGAAAATAACTCTCCCAGAACATGTCGTTGCCTGCCGGACGCGGAGCGCGGACAGTGGATCGCAGCGTTTCCGCCAAAGTCGTGACAAACGTTCCCCGACCAACATTCCCCTGAATAAGTCCCTCAGCTTCCAGTTCGGCGTAGGCATTGCCGACGGTCGTGCGGTGTACGCCCAGGTGCTTCGCCAATTCGCGGCTGGGTTCCAGCCGGTCTCCCGGCTTCAAGGCTCCGGAAACCATCCGCTCGCGCAATTGCTCGCGGATCTGAATGTAAAGAGGCTTGGGCAAGCTGGAATCGAGAGTCACTAACACGGCGACCGAATCTCCAGTCTGAGGTTACCAGACCAAATTAGGCCATTTCCAGCCGATTGTAAAGAGCCAATTGAGCCAATGCCAGAAAAGCGGGGACTGGGGAAGAACAGTAGGCAGTAGGCAGTAGGCAGTAGGCAGTAGGCAGTAGGCAGTAGGCAGTAGGCAGTAGGCAGTAGGCAGTAGGCAGTGGGCAGTAGGCAGTAGGCAGTAGGCAGTAGGCAGTTGGCAGTCGGCCATAGGACCGGGAATTGGTGTTGATTATCTGCTTTTCCCTAGTCCCTAGCCCCCACTCCCTTCTCCCGACTCCCTACTCCCCAGCGCCTAGCCCCCCTTCTCGCAGTAGGCAGTCGGCAGAAGGCAGCAGGCAGGGTCAATCCAAAATCCAAAATCCAAAATTGCCCTATCCCCCAACCATTGTACTCGAGTTGTGGTTGTAGCGTGGGCATGTTCTCCAGGTCTGCGGCCTAATCGAAGGGTCCGGCAACTCATTGGGGTGTATCGCGGAATCCCCTTTGCTGGTCCGAGACACGCCAGATTCCAGCATGTTCGCGCTCCCTCCCGCCTGCACTTACAAAATCGCTCAAGATTCCTTGTGTTTTCGCCGATTCACTATTGGTGCTACGAAAAGGCCAAGCCGAGCAACCGTACCTCTGGAATGGCTGCTCCCGTTGAGGCGGGGGAGCTTGAGGCGGGGCCCGGATGAGCGACAAGTGGAACGCCGGAACGGAACTTCCGGCGAAAGGAGAGGTGTATGTGTATTGAGAACAGTATGTGGAAAGGCCTGTTTGAACGCGTAGCGTGCCGGACGAAGTCTGCATCCGTTCGAGCGCTGTGCATGCTTTGGTGTATGTCGTTAATTGCTGGTGTCTTGTTGACGGAGGCGCAGGCTCAAACCGCGGCGCCTCGGGTCGCGTTCCCCAGCGCAATGGTAAGTCTGCCCACGTTTCCAATCGCAAACAGCAAAGTGCTGGCGAAGGCTCCGGAAGACGCCTGCTACTATGGCATCGGCAACAACCTGATCACTGACGATGGGTACGGGGGAGTGCCGGTGGAGGCGGCAAACTGCACCCGGATCGCGGACGGCCAGACGAAGGTGAACCAAGCCTATGTCTGGGGACTCACGTCGGCGGGCAGCGGAGGCAGCGACATCTGGTTCGGCACGATGTCTAATACCCTATGCACGGTGCAGGGCGCGCTTCTGGGTCTGTCGGGGTCGGGATACACGACGCCCGATAACGCCTGGGCATGCGAATTCGGCTCGAGCGCATGGGATACTCCTGTTTTCGGCGGCGTCGCATCGGCTGGTGACCTCCGTCCGCCCCGGATCTACTGGTATAACTCGTCCTCCGGATTGCATGATGTGACACCGGGAGTGCCTGCTACAACGCCAGCGGGCTGGGGACCAACCAACGTCTACCCGCTTCTGGTTGCCACAACGGGCCTGCGATCCGCCGCAACGCTGCCCGGGAACCCCCCAATGGTCGTGCTGGCGGGGCCGGCGCTGCAATCGGCCCTGGGCATTAATATGTTCGTCTTCAACGCAACGACCCACGCCTACATCGGCAGCTTCAGCCTGCCCCAGTACTCGGACATCCGCAAGTACGTCACTTATCAAGGGAGTACTGGGAGCGGCATCTATACGGCTGTCGCCAATAGCGCCAGCAACCCCAACACCACAGCCGGCGGAAGCGTTCTGCTGTACTCGGGCGTTCGAGACTACAAGAACAGCCAAAGTGTCACGACGTGCCACAACTGCCCTGCGTTCACGGTGGTCGGCTTGCTGCCCAGCGAAGGGGCCTACATTGCTTCGCATCAGGGCCGCCTTTACGTCACCACCTGGCCGGGCAAAGTGAACGGCGTGTACCAATACGCATCGCTGGTCATGGGTCCGACAATGCCCAACAACGGGCAGCTCCCGGCGAGCACTTCTCTGTGGTCGAGTTTGTGGAACGCGACCGACTACGAGCCAGACCCCGTGATCGCGGCCACTTACGGAGGCGGCGCACTGGCTTCCTTCGGCGGCGACCTGTACTGGGGTACGATGCATGTGCCGTTCGAGGCGACCGTGGCCGCCTGGAAGACCTACGGCGCTCCCACCTCCAGCACAGCGACGGCAACCCTACTGGCGGCCACCCAACGGGCAGCGGCGGTATTCCGCGGAACGAACCTGGGTATGAGAAGGGCCGACATAGACCTGCTTTACGGAGCGGAGATGCTGACCCAATACCAAGTGGCAAGCAAGACCTGGGCGATTGTGCCTAACAACATGCATGCGATACCGATACATGGCACCAGCGGCATGGACAACCCGTTCAACAATTACATCTGGTCGATGGCTGTCTGGAGTAACAGGCTGTGGGTTGGAACCATGAACTGGGCTTATGTCTTTAACGAAGTCGCTCCCCAGGTCGAGGAGGTGTTGGGGCTGACGTCGGGGTCGATCAATCTCCAAGAGCTGGGGCTCGGCACAGTCATTCCCTTTGGCGCCAACCTTGCCTACTTCAACAGCGCGTATAGCCCGGCTTTCTTCGACGACGACCAGGGCTTGGGGAATTATCTGAATTACGGCTTTCGCAACCTGCTTCCCGTAGGCAACGTCATGTATGTCGGAACCGCCAATCCAATGAACCTGAAGACGGATCCGACAAAGGACAAACTGGGAGGGTGGGAGTTGATTCAGCTTCAACTCAAGCATGGCTACTAAATACCCCGCGGGGCCGCAGCCCCAGTATCGATTCACTCCGCGCCGAGCCTGATTCGGCGCGGCAGGCAGGCGGCTTGGTTCGAGAAAGCAGGGACTGGGGGAGAACAGTAGGCAGTAGGCAGTAGGCAGTAGGCAGTAGGCAGTAGGCAGTAGGCAATAAGCAGTAGGCAGTAAGCAGAAAACCAGGGGCTGGGCACTGGGGAAGAACAGTAGGCAGTTGGCAGTAGGCACGGTCAATCCAAAATCTAAAATTGTCCCAGCCCCACTCCCTACTCCCCAGCCCCCAGCACCCGTTCTCGCAGTAGACAGTCGGCAGAAGGCAGTAGGCAGGGTCAATCCAAAATCCAAAATCTAAAATCCGAAATCGCCCCAGCCCCCAGCCCCCGTTCTCGCAGTAGACAGTCGGCAGAAGGCAGTAGGCAGGGTCAATCCAAAATCCAAAATCTAAAATCGAAAATTGCCCCAGCCCCTAGCCCCCGTTCTCGCAGTAGACAGTCGGCAGAAGGCAGTAGGCAGGGTCAATCCAAAATCCAAAATCGCCCCAGCCCCCAGCCCCCGTTCTCGCAGTAGACAGTCGGCAGAAGGCAGTAGGCAGGGTCAATCCAAAATCCAAAATCTAAAATCGAAAATTGCCCCAGCCCCACTCCCTATTCCCTAATCCCCAGCCCCCGACCACGCCCGTCCTGGAGGAAGGGGTTTGTTTCCCGCTCCTCGCCAATCACTGTCGCAGGTCCGTGCCCGGGGAAGACCGGCGTTTCATCGGGGAAAATCAGCAGCCGGTTGTGGATGGAGCGCAGGATTTCCTCGTAAGACCCGCCCCACAGGTCCGTACGGCCGATGCTTCCCTGGAACAGGGTATCACCGCTGAAAATCTTCTCTTGCTCGCCCGGAAGGTGGAGGGAGAGGCTGCCAGGAGAATGTCCGGGCGTGTGCAAGACCTCCAGGACGTGCGACCCGAAGCGCAGCGCGTCCCCCTCTTTCAGGAATTGATCCACATCCGCAACACCAGGAGGGATGAGGCCCAGCCATTCCGCCTGCATGGCCAAGTTCCTATAGAGAGGCAGATCGCCCACATGCATCAAGACAGCGGCTCCCGTGGCGCGTTTCAACTCCTCGAGGCCACCCACATGGTCGATATGCGCGTGCGTGGCGACGATGTACTTGGCCCGCAGCTTGTGCTGGGCCAGCACTTCCTGGACACGTTCAATCTCGTCCCCCGGGTCAATGACGATGGCCTCGCCAGTCTCTTCATCACCGACGATGGAACAGTTACAGGCCAGCATTCCCACGGGAAGAATCTCGTGAATCATCCTTGGTTATCCTTCCTTTCGCCCCCAACCATTGTACCCGAGTTGTGGCGGCAGCGCAGGTCGGTTTTCCTGCCCCCCCGTCTGTCCCAGGTCAAAGCACCCGAAGGCAGAGACGAATCTTGAGTTATTTTGCTGATTGAGGGGGGAGCCGGTTGTCAGTGGTCAGTGGTCAGGTATCAGTTGAAAGGACGGAGCTGGGGCTTCTCTTCTGGCTTCTGGCTTCTGACTCCTGACTCCTACTCATCACTCATCACTCATCACTGCCTTTGGGTCACTGCCTTTGGGTCGTTGACTTGCCTCGGACACTCTTCTATACTTGCTTTCAACGCGAGCAGGGTGTGCGGCAGCAAATGAAACTGGTGGTGGTGGGCGGGCAGGCGCGGAAGGTCGGCAAGACCTCGGTGATCGCCGGATTAGTTCGGGGGCTGAATTCACTTGCCTGGACGGCAGTAAAGATCAGCCATCACGGCGGCGATGCCAACTCGCAGGATAGGCCATCGGCCGACGACCTCCCGGCGCATCTTGACTTCTTATGGAGCGAAGAAAAGAATCCCAATGGACACCACGACACCTCCCGGTACCTCGCGGCGGGGGCGCGGCGCGCGCTGTGGATGGGCGCTCGGGGAGGGACACTTGCTCAAGCGCTGCCCGGATTACTCAAAGCTCTGGAGGGCGATGAGCACGTGATCATCGAAAGCAACAGCATACTGGCCTCCCTCAAACCCGCGGTCTTTCTGTTTGTGATTGATGAATCGCGGCGGGAATTGAAGGCTTCAGCAAGGCAGTTCCTCCCCCGCGCGGACGCATTGGTTACGGTGGGACCTGAGCTCAAGGCGCCCCTTTGGCCGGGAATATCCCTCCCAATGCTCGAAGACAAGCCAGTCTTCCCGGTGTCGGCGGGTGAGTGGTCGAATCCCGCGCTCAGCCGCTTCGTTCGCGACCGGCTGGCATCGGCGGGGGAACAGGAGATACTTCTCGGCCCTTCATTCCCAACGCGAGAATAGGAGCTACCGTGGCAGCACTGAGCAAAACGGAAATTCGGGAGAGGCTGATGAATATGCCGGAGTGGTCGCTCATCGGCAGTGCGATCTACAAGAAGTTTACTTTCAAATCGTTCCTGCCGGCCATCGCCTTTGTGAATAAGATCGCCGAAGCCGCCGAACAGGCCAACCACCATCCCGACATCACCATCAGTTACAGCCAAGTGGGCATCAGCCTTTCGACGCACAGCGAGTCCGGAGTCACGGAAAAGGACTTCCACCTGGCGGAAGCTATTGACAAGCTTTACTAATGAAAACCTGGCGGTGACACATCGGAAATCCCCGCATTGACCACAACGTTAATAATCGCCCTTGTATCTTGTCCTTTGAGGGCGAAAGCGAATAGAATCGCAATCATGCTTTGGTCAGGAAAAAGCTGATGTCCACACTCGTGCAATGGCTCCATGTGACCGCTGTCGTCATCGGGGTGGGGGGGATGGCGTTCCTACTTTTCATCCTGATGCCCTCCCTGGGAGCCTTGGACCCCGAGCACCGCGATCTGCTCGCCAAACAGGTCATGGACCGGTTCCGATGGATAGTTTGGTCGGCGATTATCGTGTTGCTCGTTTCAGGGCTCTATAGCATTCGCCAGTATTACTGGGAAGCGGCCTGGGGCAAGTCCTGGGCGCTTTTGACCGTAAAGATTGTTCTCGCCCTCTTTGTCTTCGTCATTTCGTTAGCCCTGACGCTGCCCTTCAAACTCTTCGACCGGGTCCGGGCTCGACGGCAAATCTGGCTCACCATCGCTGTCGGCCTTGCAGTTGCCACCATCTTCATTTCCGCCTATCTACGCCGGTAACATGAGGCGACTCGGCATGTCACCCCGAGCGCGGCGCCTTCCTGCAATGGCCTATACCCGACAAGTTACTGGATAAAGGTCTCCTCCCGAGCAGTGGCAGGCGACAACGGCTGCTGCTTCCCTTCTCACCGATGTTTCGGCCAGAGAGCCGGCGGAAGGCACCAGTCTCTATTTTCGAATTTCGATTTTCCAGTTTCTAATTTCCAGTTTCTAATTTCCAGTTTCCAATTGGGCGGCCGCTACTTCATGTGGAAGACGGCCTCTTTGAAAGTGCCTCGCTGTTGCATGATTTTCTCTTGCAGCAGGATGATGGCATGAAGGAGCATTTCAGGCCGTGGCGGGCATCCGGGAACGTACACATCGACAGGAATGAATTGGTTTACGCCCTGGACGATCGCATAGTTATTGAAAACGCCACCCGAGGTTGCGCAAGCGCCCATCGAGATCACCCATTTGGGCTCCGGCATCTGCGCGTAGAGTTTCTTGATCACAGGAACCATCTTTTGCGCGACGCGGCCGGCAACAATCATCAAGTCCGATTGGCGCGGTGAGCCGCGGAAGACCTCCGCTCCAAACCGCGCAATATCAAAGCGAGAGGCCCCGGTGGACATCATCTCGATGGCGCAGCATGCCAGACCAAAGCTCATGGGCCAGATCGAGGACTTGCGCGCCCAATTCACCGCCTGGTCCAGCTTGGCGAAAATCAGACCTTCAAACCCCGATGATTCGTTTGTTTGCATGAATCGTACGCCCCTTCAAACACTATTATGCCATCTCAGGGGTGTGGTTTCAAACCTTCGGTGATGGGACCGTACATCTCAGGCCGGCGCGCGGCGATGCGGTCAAACTCCCACTGCCCAGGCACACGGACCACCCGGTTGCGGTCCGCCCCCAGCAGGTCAAGGTTCGCAGTCAGGATTGTCTCCTCGGTTTCACCCGCTTCGGCAAGGACCTTGCCAGTGAAATCTACAATCTGCGAGTGGCCCGAGAAGTGGAATCCTCGCTCTTCGCCGACACGGTCTGCCACAACAACGTGAAAATGGTTCTCCGTGGCGCGAACCTTGGGGGTATGCTGCCAAGAATCTGAGCCAATGGGCCAATTCGTGGGGATCGCCAGGAGCTGAACGCCTTTGAGCTTTAGTACCCTGCCCGCCTCCGGGAAGCTGCAATCGAAGCAGATATTGATGCCAATCTTCCCGTGCAACGTCTCGAACACAGGAAATGGCTTGTCCCCTGGAGCAATAAACCGATCAATCCCGAGATACGGAAGATGGAGTTTGCGAAAAGTGCCGGCGATTCCCTGTGGAGTCACCACCGCCGCAGCATTGAAAATCCGGTCGCCGTCGCGCTCGAGCAGGCCAACCACTGCGGTGCAATCGAGCGATTTTGCCGCTTCCCATAGCTTCTCCGAGGAGGGGCCAGGAACCGGCTCTGCGACGGGGTCGGCCTCCTCCCTGCCCGCGAAGCAATAGCCGGTAAGCGCGCATTCAGGGAACACCACGATGCCCGCGCCAGCACAGGCGGCAGATTCAAGGCCGGCAAGGATTTTCTCCAAGTTCCTTTGTTTCTCCAGGATCTTGACGTCCATCTGCACCGCAGCAACTTTCATGAATCCTCCCCCAGCCCCCTAAAGGGCGAGAGCATTTTAGCAGCAATTCGCTTTTGACGGTCAACGCCCAATCCCCACCCTCCGTAAAGAAAACGGCACCCGTCTAACCTTGCAGCGGATTATGTCAGATCCGGAATCGCCCCAATGATCGTCGCCGAGGAGCTTAATGATGGGCCTCTCCGGCCTTGGATAGTCAATCATTTCAGCAATTACTCGTGCAAATGCCTCTGACTTGTGCTTAAATCTGGCGTAGGGCTAAGTCACGTTGAGGAATACTTCCTTACGCGACGCTTGCTGTATACTGAGAATCTCAATGCATGGAGGAACTATGAAACGAAGACTGATCTCGTGGGCGGCAGGGGTGGCGCTACTGGCCGCTACTTTACTACCGGTACTCTTTCACGCGCAACCTGGATCTCCACAGCCTAGCGCGTCGGCGGCGACTCCCCGCGCAGCCGCGGCCAGTCCGGCGCCTCAGCGTCGTCGGGAGATCAGGGAGGCCATACGTCTACTGGAGGAAGCCAAGCACGAGCTTGAGGGTGTCGAAGGTGGTTTCCATGGGCACCGGGGTAGGGCCATAGGGCGCGTGAACCAAGCGCTCGAGGAATGCCGCCGGGCGCTTGCGGCAGGCAGATAGGTACTACCCCCCAGCCCAGCTTCTTGCTTAGGTGAGATCTGGTCATCCTTAGTTGACCCGGTTCGGTCCTCGCCACGAGAATGGGATGGGGCAGCCCGTCACGCTGCCCCATTCGACCTTTTTTTGCCAATTCCTTTCACTCCAGGTCAAAACACACCACTTCACAAATGGGCACGCGTGGAACAGTGACTTCCACCCCTCCTGTCTGCCTCCCTATAGCGCTTGACAATGGGCGAAGAAAAAGCGAATATTGCTTTATCCTATATTTGGAGCCTCTCGATGCCCTCGATTACTATAGTGCTTCCCCCACCTACCCAGGCGGCGCGATTCGTGGGGATCGCTCGCCTGGCGGCCGAAAGTCCCCGGGTCCGCGAGCGCGCCGAGGTGGAGTACTTTGCTCTTCCCTGCCGCTCCACGCTCAGCCGAGAATCGAGCGGGCGCATGCCTTTCGCCTGGACCATCAACCCCTACCGAGGATGTGAGTTCGGCTGCAAGTATTGTTACGCCCGCTATACACATGAGTTCATGGAGATGTGGGACGGAAAGGACTTTGAGCGGAAGATCTATGCCAAAGTCGGGTCGCCGGACCTGTTGCGCGCGGAACTCCGCCAAGCTAAGGACAAGGGCTTGCCCATCGCTCTCGGTACGGCGACCGATCCCTATCAGCCGGCGGAAAAGCAGTTCGAGATTACGAAGCGCTTGCTGGAAGTCTTCGCCGAGTTCGAAGGGCTGGAATTCTCCATTACCACGAAGTCCGTGCTGATTCTTCGCGACCTCGAATTGCTCAGGCTGGTTACCGCCCGGCACCGCTTCAGCGTTCACATGACAATAACCACAACAGATGAACGCCTGGCGCGTCTGCTCGAACCCAAGGCCCCACCCGCAGCAAGGCGGCTCGAAGCCGTCAAGCAGTTGTCTGAAGCCGGGATCTGCGTGGGCGTGAATGCCATGCCGATCCTGCCAGGACTCAACGATTCCGAGAGGTCACTCGAAACCCTGGCGCGTGCGGCGTCCGAGGCTGGGGCAAAGTCCCTTTACGGGAACATCCTTTTCCTGACGCCATCCGCCATGAAGCAGTTCATGCCTTTCCTGGAAGAAGAGTTTCCGCGACTGGTCAAGCAGTATCGCAAACTCTACGCTCACTCGGCCTACCTGAACGGGGATTACAAAGAGCACATGACGAAGTTGCTCGCGGGACTCCGCGCCCGCTACGGACTTAAGGGCAATCACGGCGAACCGCCACCGGCCGCGAGATACCCCCAACTGGCGTTGCCGTTCGAGGCGTCGGATGGAAGCACCGCAGCTCGTCGGCTGCTCACGCCCTGCAATACGTAGCGACGTCGGCTGGCAAGCGGGGCATGTTCAGCGTCGGCCGAGTGGAAGAGTTGGCCGCTTGACAAGGAAATAATCCTTGCTAAAGTAAGGACGATGGCTAAAGTGACCAGCAAACTCCAGGTGACGATTCCTAAATCGCTCGCGGATAAATATGGGATTCGCCCGGGCGACGAACTCGATTGGGTTCCCGCAGGGGAGGCGATCCGCGTGGCTCCTGCCCGCCCAGCGGCCCACGAACCCGACCTCGAAACCCGTCTGCGCCTGTTCGATAAGGCCACCGAGCGCCAGCGCGAACGAGCGAGGAAACTCTCCAACGACGGGCGGCTGAATACGAGGGAACCCGTGGACCGGGGCTGGAAACGAGAGGACCTTTACACGCGTGGCGGCTCTCGTTGACACCAACATTCTTGTCTATCGGTTCGCCTGGCGATATCCAGTGATATGAGCACAAGTTGTGAGCAACGCGGTCCCCGGCTGAGCGTGGAAGAGCTGCGCGCCGCCGCCGCCGAGATGCGCGCCTTCGATATAATAGACATTTTTGCCGCTGGCTCCGGCCACCCCGGTGGCACACTTTCCATCATGGACATTGCTGCCGCCCTGTACCTTCGGGTACTGAACCATGACCCAAAAGATCCTGTCTGGCCCGACCGTGACCGCGTTTTCTGGTCAGCCGGCCATAAGGCGCCGGCGCTTTACGTGGCCTTGGGTAAAGCCGGGTACTTCCCTCTGGAGGACACGGTCTTGCTGCGCCAGCTTGGCTCAGGCTTCGAGGGCCATCCCAACTGGCTTGAACTCCCCGGCGTGGAAATCTCCAGCGGCTCGCTGGGGCAAGGGCTGGGAGTCGCGGTGGGCAATGCACTGGCGGGAAGGTTGCTGGGCCGCCCCTATCGCGTGTACTGCATCATGGGGGACGGCGAGCAGCAGGAAGGCAGCATCTGGGAAGCTGCCATGGCTGCCGGCCATTATAAGCTGGATAATCTCTGCGGCATTATCGACAAGAACGATTTGCAGATCGACGGCTGGGTGCGCGACGTCATGAACGTGGACCCGCTGGCTGAGAAATACCAGGCCTTCAACTGGAACGTGCTGGAAATCGACGGCCACGATATGGACAAGATCCTCGAGGCCTTCCAGGGCGCGCGGGCGAACCAAAGCCTGCCGACTCTCCTCATCGCCCACACCGTGAAAGGCAAAGGGGTGTCCTTCATGGAGAACGAGGCGGGATGGCACGGCGTGGCGCCCAACCGCGCGCAGTTTGAAAAGGCCATGGTGGACCTGGCCACGCCCTCGCTCCCTCGCGCGCGCGTCGAGGTGTTGCTTGCCAGGGCCGCTGATTATGGCGCGCAGGTCGCACGCAACACAAAAGACACCCTGCCGACCTTCCGCCGCGATTATTGGTGGAATGCAGGCGCGACGATGAAAGTGGATATGGACCCGACGCGGATGGGATTCGGGCGCGGCCTCGAAAAAGCCGGCGGCGATGAGCGCGTGGTCACGTTGCACGCCGATATCTCAGGCTCCATCCGCATCACGGATTTCGAGGCCAAGCACCCGGAGCGCAAGCACCGCGTCTTCAGCGTCGGGATCGCCGAACAAAACATGATGGAGGTTGCCGCAGGGCTTGCCAAGGAAGGGCTGATCCCCGTGACCGGCACGTACGGCGTGTTCGCCTCGGGTCGCTGCTGGGACCAAATCCGCACCACGATCTGCTACTCGAATCTAAACGTCAAAATTGCCGGGGCGCACGGCGGCATCTCCGTAGGCCCGGACGGCGCGACCCACCAGGCGCTGGAAGAAATTTCGCTGATGAGTATCCTGCCCAATATGCACTTGCTGGCCCCGTGCGATTCGCTGGAGGCGGAGCGCGCCACTCTCTTCAGTCTGCTCGACCTGAGGGGGCCGGCTTACATTCGCTTTGCGCGCGAGGCTACGCCTGTCGTCACCACTCCGGCGACTCCCTTCCGGTACGGCGTAGCCAATATCATTCGCTATCGAGGCGAGAAGCCGCGCTTCCTGGATGCCTTCGAGACCTTCCTCTCCACCCATTACGCGGGCGAAGATGAGGATGTGTCCATCATCGCCTGCGGGCCGATGGTGCCCGAGGCAATGCGGGCCGCCTGGCTGCTTAGGGAAGAGTTCGGCCTCGAAACGCGGGTGGTGAACACGCACACGGTGAAACCCCTCGATGTGGAGGCGCTGGCGCAGGCCGCCGAGCATACGGGCCTGGTCTTAACCGCCGAAGAGCACCAGGTGGGAGGATTCGGAAACATCGTGGCTGGCGCCATCCTTCGACATCGCAAGAATTACAAGCACCCTCTGTTGTTCGACATGGTCGGGGTCAATGACCGGTTCGGACTCTCCGGCAAACCCTGGGAACTGGTTCAGGAGTTCGGGCTGAGCGCCGAACATATCGCCGCGCGCGTCTTGCAGCTTCGCGAGCGCTTGCAGGGTCACGAGGAGCGCGCCTCCGCAGCGTGAGACTCCGCCGGTCGCTGAAACCCGAGCGCAGTGTTATCCGCTGGCGCGCCGGAGGCCTGCGAGTGCGGTGTTTCGACTTTGACGCACCTCTCCCTGCGTGGGAAACGCTGGCTATGGGCGCAAACAATCACTGCACCCGCGCCGGGTGATGTGCTGGTTACATTTGCGGGTACGTGATATGATTCATCCTGAATGGCGACCATAGCCTTTGATCGAATTACTGTGGACCCCCAGCAGTGCGATGGCAAGCCCTGCATTCGCGGCCTGCGCATCCCTGTTCACCTGATTCTCAGGCTTCTGGCCAACGGAAGGACTCCCGCCGAAGTCGTCGCCACTTATCCGGAACTCGAGCCGGCTGACATTCAGCAAGCCATGGAGTATGCGGCTGTTGGCGATCGTCCTCAACCCCCTGGGCACAGGATCCGAACAGATTAACCAGCGAAGCATCCCGCTCGTCGAGCCTGTGCCAAGTGACCCCTCACCCGGCCCGCTCCGGCTGGTGAAAGCGCCGGCAGCGGGCCACCCTCTCCCCTCGGGAGAGGGCCGGCCCCAAAAAGACATCGGATTGCGGGGCGAATAGCCGACCCACGGTCAACGCGTGATGGTCAGGTTCTCGAAAAGAAACAGGCCGGACTTCCCTGCCACCACGATGTCCAAGTCA
Source organism: Terriglobia bacterium (assembly GCA_050008675.1). Taxonomy (GTDB): domain Bacteria; phylum Acidobacteriota; class Terriglobia; order UBA7540; family UBA7540; genus CAVROP01. The sequence continues at coordinate 86,007 of JBEKME010000001.1, read as the reverse complement.
CCGTCATCATCGATATCCACCACGGCGATCTGCATGCCACCACCCGTGCGCGTGCTGTAGTCGATGACGTGTCGCCTCCACTGCACTTCACTCTCCACTTTGAAAGGTTCGTACCAATAGATTCCCAGCGGTTCGCGACTGCCCGGATCGTGACCATTGTGCGCAAAGTACCGCTTGCCCGTTACGATACCCATGTGCCCGTCGCCCTTCAGGTCCGCCAAGGTCAGCGCGTGGGCCTGTGACCAGCTATTGTCAATCACATGCTTGATCCAAGTTCGATTGCCCGCGGCATCTTTCTTTTGCTCGTACCAGAAGATCCCGTAGTCGTGGCCCAGGGAAGTGACAATGTCTGGCAGTCCGTCGCCGTTCACGTCCAGCGTGTAAATGAACCCCGTTGCTCCCAAATCGAATTCCGGATGGAAGATCCACTGACCATTGCGAGGGTCGGGAGGCGCTTCAAACCAGCCTTTGGGCGTGATGATATCAGTTCGTCCATCGCCGTTCACGTCTCCTGCTCCGATGCCGTGGCCGTAACTCTTTGGACTCACGACGTGCGGGATCCACGCGGAATCGCCCCCTTTGCCCGATAACTCATACCAGGTCAAGGGAAAGTTCGGATCACCAAACTGGGGCAATAATTGCTGCGGCTTGCCCGTGTTGAGAATATCCACCAGGAATGCGAATTCCACCGGGGCGCGCGACTCGATTATGTGCTTCTTCCAGGGCTTGTTCTGCGCCCCAGGGTTTTCCCACCAAGTGAGCGGGTCAGACCAGTACGAACAGCTCACGATGTCCGGATAGCCGTCTCCGTTTACGTCGATAGCCAGATCGCTCAGGTCTTCCAAGTAGAAATCCCTATAAGGCAGACTGCGAAACTTGTGCTTGATCCAGCGCGGCCCCTCGCCGGGCGCAGCGGGCGGCGCCTGCTCGAACCAGTTTTCCCCGGAGACTATGTCCAACTTGCCATCCCGGTTCATATCCACAATGGCCACGGTCTCGCTCGGGCCCAAGTCAATGGTGTGCTTGCGGAAGGGAATTTCATCCGAGCCTTGGGCGTCAGTACGGGGAATGAACCACACAGCCGACGCAGCCATCACGAGAAGTGCAAATAAGATGAAAAGCCTGGCCCTGGCCCTTCTGGAAATCCGACGCACATTAGCGAAATTCGCACTCATATGAACCCCCAATTGGTCGCGGGAAAACGAAGTTGTCAGTGGTCAGTTGGCCTGCCAGCCATCAGCAGTCGGCTGTCAGCTTTCATACGTGTCAATTCCGCCTGTTTCCACTGGCTACTGCCTTTGAAGAACCACGGGTCAGGGGGGCAGGGCCTGCGCTCCACCCAGTCCCGACACCTGACACCCGACACCTGTCACCTGTCCTTACTTGATCCCCAGCCCCTTGGCCAAACTTCGAATGAAGTGCAATCCCTGTTGCGCCAACTCATCGCCGGAGGGAGCAATGTCGCGCCAGATGGCAGCCGCCGCAGCGAGGTCGGGCTCCGGCTGCGCGAACGATTCGATGGTCATCCAGCCGTTGTACCGGATAACCTTCAACGCCTTTAGCACCCCTCGCCAATCATTGTGCCCCGTCCCCGGGATGCCGCGGTCGTTTTCAGAGGCATGGACATGCCCCAGCTCCCTGGCGACAGACCGCAGCGCTTCTGCCGGATGCCGCTCTTCGATGTTGGCGTGGAAGGTATCAAAGTGAATCTTGACGTTGGGCTCGCCAATATCGTGAATCAAGCGAGCCGCGTCCTCCAGTGTGTTGAGGAAGTAAGTCTCGAAGCGGTTGAGTGGCTCCAAGCAGACCATAACGTGGCGCTTCTGAGCATGGTGGGCAACCACCTGCAATCCCTCCACGGCCCAATTCCACTCTTCGGGAGTGCGGCGGCAGCCAGTCATCACACCCAGGCCGGCAAACATCGGACCGCAGATCAAGCGTGCCCCAAGCTCTGCCGTGCGGTCTACGCACGTCTTCAGAAACTCCACTCCCCTGGCCCGCACCTCAGGCTGGGGGCTCACCAGATGGCACTCGCGGGGTATAACGCTGCACGTAGTGCATTCCAGTTGATTCTTCTCCAGCATCTTTCGAACAGCAGGTATGTCGGCAGGCTCCTGCGGGGATAGAAACAGCTCAGCCCCATCGAAGCCCCACTCCCGGATCCGGGAGAACAACGCCGCGTGGCTTTCGTCCACGCGCGTCGTCCAAACCATTGTATTGACGCCATATTTCATGCGCGACTCTCCTCGACCTTTGCGTGGATGCTGTCATGCTGAGGCCATTCGCTTCGCTCAGGCTAAACTCCGCGAAGCATCCCTGCAGTTTGTCGCCGGATGCTAGGCGCAAAAGATAACTGCAGAGATCCTTCGCCCGCCCGAAAACACGGCGGGCTCAGGATGACAGACGGCTCACCCTCGGACTCCGGGATCAAGCGACTTTCCACGGTTTTCGATATTCCTTGGTGAGCATTTTGTTGGCTTCCGTGTCGCCAACAAACTGTTCCTTGTCTCGATCCCAACGCAACTTCCGTCCCAGCTTGTAAGAGATGTTTCCGATCATGCAGGCGCTGGTGGCCCGATGGGTCGTCTCGATATCCGAGTTCGGCTTCTTGCGTGAGCGGACGCATTCCAGGAAGTTCTCCACATGCGGCTGATGTTGAGGAGTACCATCGCCCGTGGTCACTGCTGTGGAACCAAAATCTTCCCAGCCATCGTGGACCAAATCCATTGGCCAGATCGTGTAGCCCTCGCGATTCACAAAGAGCGTTCCTTCCGTGCCGAAGAACTCCATGCCATATGGGTGATTATCGGGGCCGCGTCCGGAGCGATTGTAAAACTTCACCAGGAAGCCACTCTCATTTACGGCCGAACCGGGATACTCGTAAGTCGCCTCGATGGTATCGGGAATTTCAAACACGCCGGAGGAAATGAGCTGTCCGCCGGAAACCACCACCGTCCGCGGGGCGTCCACCTCCAGTCCCCAATGAACGATATCGATCAGGTGAGGCGCCCAGTTTGTCAACTCCCCGCCTCCCGTCTCCCAGAAGCCGCCCCATCCCATATGGCGGTTGCGGTTGTAGGGATGATAGGGCGCCGGACCCAGCCACGTGTCCCAGTCGAGACCCTCCAGCGGGTCGGTATCGGGGTAAGACGTTTGCATCCTCGACTGCACCGAGGTCCCACGCAAAACCCAGGTATCGGCCTCCGTCACCCGGCCAATCCTCCCGCTGCGGAGGAGTTGGGCAACTTTCTGGAAGTGCTCACCCGACCGCTGTTGAGTCCCGCACTGAACCACCCGGTTGTTTTTGTTGGCCGCCTCCACCATCCTTCGACCTTCCAGAATCGTGTGCGAAGTCGGCTTTTCCACGTACACATCCTTGCCGGCCTCACACGCCATGATCATCGGAATAGCGTGCCAATGCTCAGGCGTGGCGACGATGACCGCATCGATATCCTTGTGCTCCAAAAGTTTGCGAAAGTCCTTGTAACTCTTCACCTTCTCCGATGAGAGATTGAGACCCACGAGCGTCTCGCTGAGGCGCAGGTCCCACACATCGCAGAGCGCCACTACGTCTACTTGATTCGTCTTAATGAAAGAGCCCAGGTCATAACGACCTTGACCTCCTGAACCGATCAGCCCCACCCCAATGCGATCGTTGGCTCCCAGCACGTTTCCCACCGCAGGGCCTGCGGAAAGAGCCAGACTCACCGTTCCAAGTACTGCGGATTTATTGAAATCCCGGCGCGACATTTTCAAACCTTCCATCATGACCTCCTCCCGAGCGTGCATCCAGCGTTCGGGTACCTATAATCTCCTGCGTTCCGAGCACCACTGAAAAACCCGAAGCGCAAGGCTCTCCGAATGGCCCTGCATTATACAACCCTGGGATGGAAAATAAAGGGGAGATTTCTACCGGAAGGCTTCTTTGGTCACCACGTAAGGCATGTTGGCAGGGTTGCCGCCGTAGTTGCCTTCTAGGACATCGATGCCCCCTTGCAGAGGAAATCCATGTCGAAGCCCACGGCATATTGCGACACGACTTTCAGTGTGCCCGTGCCAAAAGTGACAGCTCTTTCGGATTCATTTCCGTGAGGACCTCCTGGATGCGCGTGTACGCACGCAGGGGGCCTTCCCTGTCAACCAAGCTTGAGAAGACGATGATCAGTCGCCAGCGGTCGAGGTCCTCGATGTAGTGCCAAAGGGCAGCAGCGATCCGCAAGCGGCGCTTCTCAAGCTCCTTGATGAGTGTCTCGCCCTCTTTGACAAGTTCCTCTACCAGTAGTGTTTTATACATTGCAGTACTCCCTCAGCGGGGTCTTCTATCGCGAGTAGGATGTCCTTTGCCCGATTGCCAGCGCGAGGGTCGTAGCGGCTGGTCTCACTCCAGTTTTTGACCAAAGTCCAATACGTGTCCAACTTGGGGGTCCCTCGGAGGACTTGCAAAAGGCCGCTGGCTTTAGCCAGCGTCTCGAGCTTATGAATGTATTAGACATTCTTGACTTGCTCGGGCTCGGGAGGGAAGTCGAAGCGTCGGGTCTTCTTTGCCAGGCAGGCTTTGAGTGAGCACTCGACAGCGTATCCCGCGAGATAGAAAGCTGCGCTGTATCTCCTATTCTTGAGCAGGACTCTGGCATCGTCCAATGGGGTTAGGGCCAACTTCTTGAACTCGGCTCTGTTCACAGCATCAGAATACCCCAACAGACCGCTAGCGCCAAATCCATTTCCTATTCCTCAAGGGACTGCTTGCCCGGAACGAATGCCAAGTCTTCGATCAAAGGTTTTTCTTCGTCCAACTCTCAATGCGGTCGAGCGCCCTCTGAATGTTCTCCACAGAATTAGCAAAGGAAAACCGCAGATAACCCTCACCCCATTGTCCAAATGCGGTCCCGCCCAGGCACGCCACGCCGGCTTCATTCAGTATGGCGTCTGCCATGATACGGGAATTGCACTTCGTTTCTTTGATATTGGGAAATACGTAAAAGGCCCCGTGCGGTTGCCGGCAACTGAAGCCCGGGATGCGGTTCAAGCCTTCGACGATGACGCTCCGCCGCCGCCGGAATTCCTCGCGCATGAGGCCTACGGAGCTTTGATCGCCTCGCAATGCCTCGATCCCTGCAATCTGACTGAAGCTGGCGGTGCAGGAGTTGCAATTGGTCATCAACTGCGCCACATATCGCGCCAGATCCGCCCGCATCACACCCCAACCCATCCGCCAGCCGGTCATGGCGTAAGTCTTGGAGAATCCGTTCAGAATGATCGTGGGGTCCTTCATGCCTGGAAACTGCGCCAAGCTCGAGTGGTCACCTTCGTAGATCAGTCGATGGTAGATTTCGTCGGAAAGGACGGGGATTTCGCGCTCTGCGAGTTTATCTGCAAGAACCTTCAAGCCCTCGCGGCTCATCACGCCGCCGGTCGGATTCTGAGGGCTATTCAGGATGATCAAGCGTGTGCGGTCGGTGATCTTGTCGATGATTTCTTCCACATCCACATCGAAGTCCCGGTCCTCACGCAACCCATACGGAACGGCCTGTCCCCCAACGAAGTCGATCATGGATTCATAAATGGGGAAGCCGGGATTGGGGAAAAGGACTTCATCGCCCCGCTCCACCAGCGCCAGAATGATGAAGAACATGATGGGTTTGCCGCCCGGCGTGATGACGACTTCATTCGGGTCAACCGGAACTCCCAAATACTGCGCCGTGTACTCAGCCACCGCTTCCCGGAGCTGAGGTAAGCCGGCAGAAGGCCCATAATGCGTCCACCCGTCGCGTAGGGCGCGCGCGGCAGCCTCCACGATGTTAGGGGGAGTGGAGAAATCAGGCTCTCCAATCTCCAAGTGAATGATCTCTTTGCCCTGTGCTTCAAGTGCGCGGGCGCGTACCAGGACTTCGAAAGCACTCTCTGTGCCCAGCCGGGACATCCGCTCGGCCAGGCGAATCGGCTTCTGCGTGATTGTACTCATTCTGACCTCTCCTCCACATCCTAGGTGGAAAATCGAAACTCGAAACTGGAAATTCGAAACTCGAAAATCGAAACTCGAAAATCGGAACTGGAAATTCGAAGATAGAGACTAAAACGGACGGCTGTCAAGTTCCAGTGTCGGTTTTCCATTTTCGATCTTCCAGTTTCCAATTTCCAGTGTCTATGTTCGAATTTCGGGTTTCGAGTTTCGATTTTCGACTTTCGAATTTCCAGCTTCGAGTTTCCAATTTCCAGTTTCTATTCTCCAGTTTCGAATTTCGATTTTCGAGTTTCTGCGTCACGGGTGCAGCAGGATTTTGCCGAAGAACTGCCGGCTTTCCATTTTCTTTTGGGCGGCGGCGGCCTCCCGGAGCGGGAAAGCGGAGTCAATTACGGCCTTGAGATAGCCCCGGGCGAGGAATTTGAGGGCCTCCAGCAGTTCTGCCTTTCCGCCCATAAAAGAACCCAGGATCGTGCGTTGCCGGCCAAACAGGCCCTGCACGTTCAGCTTCACTTCTCCGCCGCTGGTCACGCCGCAGGTCACCAACCGGCCATAGGTGGCGAGAGAGTTGAAGCATTCTTCCCAAATGGCAGCGCCCACGTGCTCGACAATCACGTCCACGCCGCGCTTTCCCGTCAGGCGCCTGACTTCTCCGGAAATCGATTGCCGGCTGTGGTTAATGACTTCGTGGGCGCCAATAGCCTTCGCTTTCTCGAGCTTCCAATCCGCTCCGGCAGTGGCAATCACGCGCGCCCCCACTGACTTCGCGATTTGGATGGCAGCGCTGCCCACGCCGGAGCCGCCCCCAATCACCAGCACATCCTCGCCCGGCTTGAGCTGAGCGCGAGTGAACAACATGTGCCAGGCGGTGAGAAAAACCAGCGGCACTGCGGCAGCCTCGTCAAAACTCAGGCCACCAGGGATGGGTATAACATTGACCTCCGGTGCCTTTACATACTCCGCATAGCCGCCATCCACGAAAACTCCCAAAACCGTATAGCTTCGGCAGGCACTATCCAATCCTTTGAAACACATCTCGCACTGCCCGCAACTGATCCCCGGGTAAAGCAAGACGCGCGCACCGGCCTTCACGCGTTTGACCTGCGAGCCCACTTCCGCCACCTCGCCGGAAACATCGCTGCCCTCAATATGGGGAAGTTGAAGCTTCCAATCGCTGACTCCCTGGCGGACCCAGAGGTCGAGGTGGTTCAGAGCGCAGGCCTTCACCTTCACAAGCACTTCGTCGGCCTGGATTTTTGGCTCCGGCGCTTCTTCGTATTTCAGCACCTCAATGTCGCCGTGCTCGTGGAATCGGACTGCATGCATGGTTCAACCTCCGCTTACAAAAGTACCATTCCATAGCCCAACAAAGAAGGTAACATACCGTAGTGTAATTGGATTCCCGTTCTTCACGGGGCGGACACGAGGCTGGCTTGCACGCAGGGGAGGGCTGTGCTAGTGTCCAAGATTCCGAGCGTCCATGCGTCCCAACACGTCACTCAATTCCCACGCCAAGGTTGACCCCGCCTCGGACCCCTCCATGAACCTTGGAGAGCCGATTGACCGCGTTGATTTGGCGTTGGCGGCCATCCTCGCGCTCGGCTCGCTGGTCCTGTTTTGGAAGGTGATCTTTACTCCTTCCATGCTTTTCATCCGTGACGTTTTCAACTACACCTATCCCTCTACCCGCTTCATCCAGGAAATGTGCCGCCATGGTGCCTTGCCCTACTGGAACCCCTATATGAACTACGGGCAGCCTTTGCTTGAGAACCCCAACCTGCTATTTTTCTACCCCTACACGCTCTTCATCATCCTTCTTCCTATAGATTTGGCTTACCCCCTCCACTACGTCATCCACTTTGCCCTGGCTGGTGTCGGCACATTCCTCTTGGCAAGGCGCTGGGGACAAAGCCGCCAAGCCGCTTTCTTCGCCGGATTCGTCTTTGCCTTCAGCGGTCCGCTGCTGTCGCTGGGCAATCTGTACAATCACGCGGCTTGCGCGGCCTGGATGCCTTGGGCGCTGCTCGCCACCGACCGGGCCGTTCAGGGTCGAACGGCACGCCCCTGGATTCTTCTAACGCTGGTTTTTTCGTTGCAGTTCCTCGCTGCCGAGCCTTTCACTCTTCTCGCCACTTTTGGCCTCTGTCTCGCCTACGCGCTGTACTTGAGAGGAAAATGGCGCCCTCTTATGTCAGCCTCCAACCTGCGGATCTTAACCGGATTCGTGCTGGCTGGATGCCTGATGATGGCATTGTGCGCAGTCCAATTCCTGCCTTCGGCGGAACTCTTGAGCCATTCGCGCCGAGGAGCGCAAGGCCTGCGCTACGGCGAGACTTCGAGCTGGGCCTTCCACCCGCTCTTATTGATGGAAATGTTGGTCCCGGATTTCTACGGTCCTGGTCTGACCTCGCCGACGAGTTGGAATGCGATGGTGGATGACGGGAATAGTCCCTATTTCATTTCCGTTTTCACAGGATTCGTTCCGCTCTTCTTTGCTCTTGCCGGTTGGGCGCTCGGCCAGGATCGGCGCCGGAATTTTGTCGCGGGATCGACACTCCTTATCCTCGTGCTATCTTTTGGGCACTTCACGCCGGTCTTTTCCCTCGCCTACTTGCTCGTTCCTGTGCTGACCTTGGTGCGATATCCCGCAAAATTGCTGGTCCCGGTTATTATGCTCGTCGCGATTTTGGCCGGCTGGGGCTTGGACGCGCTGCGCCGGGAACCCAACCAGTGGAAGGCCCGGCGCAGCCGCGCCCTTTTCCCGCTGGCGATTCTGCTGGCTTGTTCTCTGGCCCTATGGGCAGCCGCAGGGATGGCGCCGAAACTCATTACTCTCCCCAGCCAGTGGGCGCTCGTCAGCCAAGGACATGCAAGCGCGGAAGCCGGCCAAATGGCGCAATTTCTCGCGGCCATGCTGCGGCTTTATATCCCCGGGGTTGCCGGTTTTGTTCTCTTTGGCGTGCTGCTCCTTCTCGGCCTTGGTCAAAACAAAGTTTGGGCGCGCACCGGTGTGCCGATTTTCGCTCTCCTTGGGCTGGCCCAGCTTATCCAGGTGAATTACCAGGCCAATCCCACCGTACCTCGTGTCTTTTTTACATATAGTCCCCCGGTGCTATCAAGATTCACTGATCCGCCAGGATCTTTTCGGGTAGATGCCCAGGCGCCGAATGCGACGGTGACGGTGAATGCCAACGACCTCCAAGGCTTTGTCAACTTCGAATCAATCCCTGAAGTTGCCGGAATACCCGCCATCGGGCAAGGCGATTTCCAACAGAAGCTGGTGTTGAGAGCCGGTTCTATGCTCGAGGGTGTGGAAGGAAGCCTGAACCTGGACATGGAACGCTCCTTGCCACCCTTCGTTTATGACGAGTGTATTTACATGCTTAAACAGGCCCCCGATACTCTCCACCAGGATTGTCTGTTAGGCCGCACCAATGTGAAATACATCGTCCGCTCCCGACGCCGCGATTCAAGTGGTTCGAGAATTCTCGGCGAAATCTTTAATGGATCGCCCCAGCCGAGTTATCTCTACGAGGACCTCTACTTTGTTCCGCGCGCTTACGTGGCAGGCACGGCGATTTTCACAACCAGCCCGCTCGACACGCTGCGTCGGATGGCCTCGCCGGACTTTGATGCCTTGGAAAATGTGATCTTAGCCGCGGACCCTGGCACCTCTCCCGCCGTCCAGGGATCTGGTCCCGCAGGTCGGGTCGAAGTCACCGAACGCCAGCCCAATAGGGTGACACTGACAGCCCATCTCTCCCGGCCGGGGTATGTCGTCCTGCTCGACCGCTATGATTCCAACTGGCACGCAGAGTTGGATGGCCGGAAAGCCGAGGTTCTTCGCGCCAATCAACTTTTCCGCACGGTATACACTCCAGCGGGTGCGCACACATTGTGCTTCTACTATCATCAAAGTGGACTTCTGCCTGGGGCAGTAATTTCCGCTTTGACATGTGTATTGCTGGCGTCGCTTTACTTCTTCGCCCCACTCGAAATCCTTCCCCACCGACGTTAGGCGACATGTCGTTCGACCAGATCAGAGTTGACTTGATGCGGCTGGCGTTTTCCCTCACCGGCCTGTACTTGTTCGCGAAATCGCGGCGTCAGCACTTGTCCGTGCCTTAAAGCACGCGGGTCTCTCTTTTTGACCACATTTTCACTGTTTTATGCCAGATTCAGCAGGTCGCCCGCACATTTTACCGGTCACTCGTCACTGCTTCTCCGGCCCCGTACCCGGGACTTTTCTTGAGCATGTAAATCTCAAAATCTGTGTAATTGACAGCGGGCTGGTATTGGCGGTTCAATAGGTCAGTCAACGCAGGACATTGACGAAGACGAAGGTATTGTTCCGAGTCTAACGTCGTGTGGGTGCAGCCGGGAGCCGAATCATTGCGCTCCACCACAATGTACCGTGGGCGTTTCGTCTCCAGTACATGAACCAGCTCCTGGCACCAGTGCGGCAGACCCCAGGTGGACATCACTGGCCAGTCGTACAGGAAGCGACTGGGGGTGCCCCGTTGCGCCAAGAAATTAATGAGCGTAGCATACCCCCAAACGTAGACCTCATCCTCAGGGTCGGAGTTCTTTTTCAAGTAGTTGATTATCCGGTGTTTCTCTGACAGTTTTTCGAGTGGAATCTGATACCAATAGGCGCTGTACGACTGCTCTGGATTTCTCCACCAGTCACGAAGGAACCCATACTGCTGCACAACCCGCACGCCCTCTTCTGAAAACAAGGCAAAGGTGAGGCTCGCAAGCACCAGCCAAAGCATAGCACGGGCCAACATCCATCCGCGTTGCCCGAACACTCGCCGGGCATACTGAAAGCCTTCCAAAGTCTTGACGCACAGGTACCCCCAGAACATCGAGAAGAAGGGATGGCACGTTTCGAAGTAATAGGAGTTGAATTGGCCCTGCACCGCTGCGCAAAGATATCCGGCGAGTGCCAGCAAGAATACAGGAGCAAGGAAACGCAGCTCGCGCCGCCCCCAGGCAATCAACAAACTGAGTGGAGCCATGATCTCGGTCCAGAGTCCCAGGTGAAACTGGCTTGAGCGGAGAGCCGAGACGAGGAAGGAAAGGTTCTCCTGCGTGAGTCTCCACTGAAAGTGCCCGGCGGCGAAGCGTGGCAGCACTTCGAGCTGGCTCTCCCTCATGGCTGGCCACGCGCCCGAGGCCCAGAAATACGCTAGCACCGCAAGGACCGTGAGAGCGAAGCCGGCACCAACAAACCAGACCCTCGCCAGCCAGTCTTTCCAAGAAACCACCATTTTTACCCGCGACGATCCTCGGTCCCACTCCCGGAAGTCGAGGAAGGGCACCAGCATGAGAACGGGGAAGAACAGCACGGCGTTGTACTTCAGCCAGAATGCCGCCCCCAACGCGAAACCCGCCACCACAACCCGAAGGTAATCCGCCCATGCCCATGACCGAAATGGCCAGCCCGTGACTCGCCGCGCTCCGGCCCCGTCCAGCGACGTAGGGCCGACGCTTGCGTCGGCAAGGGCCGGGACAAGTCCCGGCCCAGCGGGAATCAGCAGGAACCAGGCTGCAAATACGCAAAGCATCAGGAACGTTTCCGGTTGCGCAGCGTGGATATACCCTTGGCGGCAATGTCTCACAACATTGAAAACCATGGCCAGAGCCGCCGCTGGCGCGCCGACGAAGCGACGCGCGAAGTAAAATATGCAGAGGGAGATAGCCAGCAACCAGAAAACATCCACCACACCGATGCACCACGCGACAGGTCCGAAGGCCTTCACGATCAGCGCGTAGATATAGAAAATCCCCGGCGGCTTGATGTCCCAAAGGTCGCGGTAAAGCTGTTGACCGCGAAGAAGGCCTTGCCCGATCAAACAGAACAGGGCTTGGTCCACCCCAACGGGATACCGGAGGTCAGGAAGACCCCGCAGGAGTACCGCAACCAAACCGGCGAGAAGCCAGGCTCGGGTCTGAGTTTTCCGAGTGGGTAGGTTGATCATAGGCGTGGAAATTAGATCTGTGGCATGTCCGCAGCAACCGTTTCTGGATTTGTCCGTGGGCCTCCCGGGGTGCGCACCATAAGACGAATTGCCCCCTTCACTAACCGTGCCGGCATGCCGAATGGTCTCACTGATAGCCGCGGCCTCCTTAAGGGTTGGAATGCTAACCGAAATCGTGCATCTCGCTGACGCAGAGCGCATTTCTGGGTTCCGGCATACGCAGGAGTTCAAGCTTGTTGAAGCGCGGACTCGCGCTCTACGCAGGCCCCGCTCGCGAGCGTCCGCTCACGCACCAGGCGACTAACCACTATCAGCAAAACCACGAGGTACATGCCCATGGCGACCAGCCAGGTGCGGTTAAATCCCATCGTAATGCTGGAAATTGTGGCCAACACTGACCCGACAACGGTGGCACAGGCATTGACCCCCCAAGCCCAAGGGAGTAACGTTTCAGAGACCCGCCCCGACTTCGCCAGCAGGGTGGGAAAGGGCATGCCCATCAGCAGGCCCAGGGGGGCGATGGCGAGGATCGCCATGATGCACCGCCAGGTGTGGGCAAGCCCCAGTAACGCAGGTATCCCCCAGTCCAAAAAGACTAATTCAAGTGTCTGAACCAAGAGCACACCAGCAACCATACCGGCCACCGCTCGGTGGCCAGATCTTGAGAGGCCCTGGGAAAGCCGGCTTCCCAGCCCGGAGAAAATGAGCAAGGCGCACAGAGTCACCGCCATGCTATAGGCCGGACCACCCAGGAACACAGAAAGCTTCTGGATAAGGACCATCTCGACGGCGATGAAACCAACACCAAGGCCCGCGAACACTGCCAGCCAGGGAGCGCTCTGGCGGAAACGCAGGCCCAAGGATTTTCTACCTGTCAGAGGCATCAAAACCACGGCGACGCTTATGCATAGGAGCTCGATTAGCGTCACAATAAGTGAGAAAAGCCCTCTTGGCATCTTGGTAACGGGGTAGCCACCTTCTCCCTGAATGCTTGTGGGATTAAGAACGTTTTTCCAGCGGTAAAACTGGAAGAAAAATGGTTGGTCATCATAGCTGGGCGAGATGTCATAGGCATAGGACTGCACGAAGGCTGTCTTTTCCTGCTCCGGGCTGTTCAAATACGTTCTAAAGAAATTAGAAGGTCCCCCGGAGGGGTCGTAGATCACATCGAATTGCTTGTCGCGTGCCCACAACCGAAGGGCAAGGATTTCCTCCGCTGTAAAGGGAATCTTCTTAACCATCGTATCGGCCCAACGTGCCTCCACTGGCCCGCCCGCGACTATAAGAAAGTGTTTACTGGGATCTCCTACCCCAGTCCTTCGTAAGGCTTCGTATTCCGTGGCCACTAACTTCAGGGTTTCACGCGGAGGATTAAAGAGCCAACGAGAGTATGAGAGGATCCCTTCCCGGTTAAGATGATTCAGCAGGTCTTCGATAGCTTCCACGGTATAGAGATAGCTTTCACTAAGAACGAAACTGCCTCCGGAAAGCGCCGCAAAGGTGTCCACACCGCTCAGTTGGATGACGTCAAACTTAGTTGGAGTCCTCGTCAGATAGTGCCTTCCCTCAGAAACCACAAGCTCAAGTTTTCCGCCGCGAAAGAGGTCGGCCGCAAACCAGCGGTAGCGCCGCGCGAGGAGGTCCATGATCGTTGGATTGATGTCCACTGCCACTACATGGCCAGCATCTGCGTGTTCTGCAATTAGCGCGTCGATTCCTCCACCGACTCCGATCACCAACACCCGCTGAGGAGATGTGTGAATGGCATAGGGAGCGCTCTGGAGGAAATAATTAAACAGAGGATAGTCCCTCGGCTCGCCCCCCACGTGGACCAACGCCGTCGGGGCTGCCCCGTCCTGAAAGATGGGCAGAAGTAGTGGCAGTCGTCCCTTATACGCATCAGAGAGTCTTCCGCCGAAACCGCTACGTCCGATGGAAAGTTGTGTGACATCGATGCGATTAAGGATGTTCCATTTCGTGAAGATAGCCTGATTCAGTCGAAGCTCTTTCTCGGGAGTAATCCTTAGGGGAATGACCTGATGCCGTAGGCTGAGAGCTGTTCCTCCAATCAACAGTATCGCGGTCACGTCTGCCGCAATTTTGATCACAACATGGCTTTTCCGGAAAGCAGCCACCGCAACTAGAGCAGGCAGTGTTGCCGCCATGAAGATCGCCGGGATCGTTCCTAGGTAATTAATGAGGACTACTGAGAGGAAACTGCCGAAACCAGCCCCCAAAAGGTCAGCCGAATACAGCCGGTTAGTCTGTTCCCGATTTCGCATCAATACAAATCCGATGGCTGTTCCGGCGAAGAAAAAAGGCATAGCCAGCACCGTGTGGGTAAGGACGATCAGGAAGATCAGTCTGTAGTTTCCTTCAAAGAAACCCTCCGCACCTGATGAGAGCCAAACGCTTGCGGTCACTGACGCGATTGTCAGCAAGGAGAACAACCCGCAGCTCCACCCAATGGTGCGTGGATAGTCGGCGCTCGCGAGATCAGTCCGAATGGCCAGATAGGTGCCAGCAGCGCCGTATCCAAGTAAAGCCAGGCTGACTACCAAATAAGTCAAGTGATACCACGTAACAAAAGAAAAGAGCCTGGTCAACGCCACTTCCAGCATGAGGACGGCACAACTGACAGCAAATAGCGTTACGTTTGAAAGTCGTGAGTGCTCCATTGCTTCACTCCTCTCGGAGCGGGACGGGGTTCTGAGTGGGGAGCGATCAACTTGCCACAACCCTCCACGCACAAACTTTATATCAGCTTCGAACCTCATTCTCTAGCACGAAAGTACTCAGGAAACAACACGGATCTCGGCGGGCTGCGCTTCGGGCAGGTTGGGCGGATGCGGCAGACTTGCAAGTCTGCCATCCTGAGTGGACATGGGCCTTCGGCCCACCCAAAGAGATGAAAATCATCGTCGTCGTCACCCCCGCGTAAGCGGGGTCTGGCCGAAGAACTTCATGCTGACCGACTCATCATGAAACGCCTGTCATTCTGAGCCCCGATTTGTCGGGGCGAAGAATCTCCGCAGTTGTCTCTTGCGCTTGGCTAGGATGGGCTATGAATGTAGCGTATCATTACTCGGGCGAACCGCGGAGTGTGTCACAATGCCACACTCATGCGCTCGCCCCCATCCCCCTCAGCATTCTCCTAACCCATTGAAAACACATAGGAACAGGATGTCGCTGGCGCAGAATACTTCAAAAAAGCGAGACCCGTGGGGCAAATGGAAATCCCCTCCACAGCAGATCAGAAAGAGTTGGATTCCCGCCTTCGCGGGAGCCCTCCTACAACGTCGGCGAGTTGTTCACCAGAATAGCGCACCTGCTCATCGGTCATTTCTGGAAAGAACGGCATGCTCAAGGCCCGCCCGCAGGCACGCTCGGCATGAGGGAAACTGCCGGGTCCAAATCCGAGCGCAGCGAAGGCGGGCTGCAAAGGCACGGGACGAGGATAGTGGATAGCGGTGTGGACTCCGCGCGCCTGCAAGGCCGCGCGCACGGCATCACGTCGCTCAACGTAAACCACAAACAGGTGGTACACCCTTTCATTTCGCGGATCATCCGAAGGAATCTCCACGTTGGCGCCCTTCAACACACTGCGATAGAGAGCGGCGATTTCCTTTCGGCGCGTGTTCCATTGGTCCAGCCGCTTCAGCTTGACCCGTAAGACAGCGCCCTGGAATCCGTCCATACGGTAGTTGTAGCCGATTCTCTCATGAGTGTAGGGGCCACTCTGGCCATGGTTGCGCAGCGAGCGCACAAGTTCGGCGATTCCTGCGTCATTCGTGGTGAGCGCTCCACCTTCACCGTAGGCGCTTAGATTCTTGCTCGGATAAAAGCTGAAGGCAGCAGCATGGCCAATGCTTCCCACGCGCCTGCCCCGGTAGCGGGCGCCATGAGCCTGGCAGGCATCTTCGATCACCGCCAGGCCGTGTTTTGGCGCGATTTCCAGGATCGGGTCCATATCGGCAGGGCGTCCGTACAAATGAACCGGAAGGATGGCCTTGGTCCGGCCGGTTATGACCCGCTCGAGCAGGGCGGGATCCAGATTCCCCGTCTTCGGGTCGATGTCCACAAACACCGGCTTGGCGCCCGTGTAACAAATGGCTTCGGCGGTGCCGATGAACGTGTTCGAAGTGGTGATCACCTCGTCGCCGGGGTTCACTCCCAAAGCCAGCAAAGCCAGGTGCAGGGCGCTTGTGCCGCAGTTCAAAGCGACACAATATTTGACTTCGCAATAGGCGGCAAATTCCTTCTCAAACTCACTAACCTCTTCGCCCAGGATAAATGACGTGTTACTGCACACTCGATCCAGGGCCTCCCTGATCTCATTGCGAAGGCTTGAGAATTGTTTCTTCAAATCAAAATAGGGGACAAGCATGCGGTTCCTCCAAACATATTTCCAATTCTCAACGCCACCCGACAAGTCGAGCGTCGAAGGTCCAAAGTCGAAAGCAGACCAACTGAATATGTGTGTGACAGCCCGTGTCATTCTGATCCCGCAGTCGCGGGAGAAGAATCTCTGCAGTTCGTCGCTGGATGCCAAGCGCAAAAGACAACTGCAGAGATCCTTCGCCCGCCCGAAAGCACGGCGGGCTCAGGATGACAGCGCGACGGCCGGCCGCAACCAAGATGACACTCTCCGCGTGCTCCACGCCTCTCAACCTTTGACACAACCAAAAGTGGAGTGCACGACGGTTACTGGGGGTTCTATGGGCCCTTTGGTTCCACTCGGGGGACGTAGATATGACAATCGGGACCCTTCAGTGCCTCGACGTAGTATCGATCTATGGCGTCAAGCACATCGCCCGGGAAGCGATCGGGCGGCGTTTCAGTCACTGGAAGGGAAGTTTGGATAGCCCCGTACTTCTTCTCAGCAATCTGTTTCACGAGCTCATTGCTGTTCAGTTTCCCGCGTCGCACGCGTGAGGTGAAGCCAAACGATGAGAGAATGTAGGGCTTACCAGCGTCGTAACACAGAATTAAGCTCTCACAGATAGCGGGTCCTGGTTGCGCGGCCAGGAATGACACCTCGGTCTTATACGCCCTCTCCTGCTCCGGCAGGTCGGAGAGCAATTTAGGTACGTTGAGGTCCCGTGCGACAAACGCCATGACCACAGTCGAATAAAGCAAGACGGGCACCAGGAATCTCCACCGACCGCCTTTCCCTAAATTAGGGATTGGAGCTTTCCACAATGAATCCAGACAAGCACCCATAATGATCGACATGGCAAAGAAGGCGTCGAAAAAGGTATTGTTGATAACCCCCGCGCCTCCTGCGAAGGCCACGCCAACCAGTAGCGACCAGAAAAAATAGAAGGAGATCACACGCGCCTGCCGGTTTTGAAACTGCCAGATTGACCAAAAGGCAGAAATTGCGAGGGGCAGTGCTAGTGGAACATAAAACAAAATGAACGCGAGGCGAAGTTTCGCGAGTGAATAAGCTCTTGAAGACAATATTTGAGAAATGAAGAATGGACCGCCGACCAGTATGTTGACTGCGATCGACAAGGCCAAGAGAATGACTCCAAATATAATGAATCGAACTGCTTTGCTTAATGAGGTTGTGAATAGGTCGGAGAGTACCGAAAGGGGAACAGGGAGGAGATTGTGCTTAATGTTGCCTCCCAGAATAAAAACAGATGTGATCCCCGCAATCCGCAGCGTGCTCGGAACAGCCTGCAAATAGACCCACAAGCCGAAAAGGAAGAATGGATGGGCGAGCATCTGCGGATCGTCCACCCCCACGCGTAATAGCGCTCGTGAGCAAAAGAGGCCGAGACAGAACGCGCTTGCAAAAACCGCAGGTCCCCAACCGCCGGTCAGCTTCTTAACAATGAGCCCCACCAGAACGCACGAGACGAGAAGCGCGACGAGAGAAATCAAACGACCCGTCAATAAGTAATCGCCGGTAAAATGCGACACATATCCAACTAAGTAAAACGAAAGGAATGGGTAACCGACACCGCTCCAGCCATTCTTCGCAGAGTACAGGTAGCGATGCTGCATGGCGGTCTGGGTGTTGTAAACGTTCCACCCTTCGTTGTAGTCGATTTCAAAACGATAGAAAGCTCGGGCCACCGGATAGACAAGGGTTACGAGAGAAAAAGCAAGAATAATTGCTAAGGCAATCCATACCAACGCTTCCGCTATCGAGAAAGTTCCTTTCGAGGAAAGGGCCTCTGTCCTGTCAGGCGGGCGATCCGTTTTGGGAATCACGCCTGAACTTCTGTGCTTGCGGCTACGTCCCATGTCCTTCAACCCCAAGTTTCTGATCCCAACTTTATCTCTCTGCTGCTGAATGAATTAGACCGCGCAAAACCCGCCCCCTGGGATTATCTCACAGCTTCTCAGACAGTGGGGAGGGGGGAGGGATTAATCGAAAGCACCTGATTGTCCCCGCACGAGCTCGCTTCCGAATGGATTTTGGCAGTTAGTGTGCTAAACTTCCCCAACCATGATCTCTATCGTGCTTCCCACTTACAATGAAGCCCGGAGCATTCAGGAAGTCCTGCGCCGGGCCTCCGAAGCCTTGCGGAAGGCCGAGGAAGACCACGAATTAATTGTGGTGGACGACTCAAGTCCGGACCGCACTGCGGACCTGGCTGAAGCCCTGGCAAACGAGATTCCGGTGCGAGTTTTACGGCGGCCGGGACGACAAGGTTTGGCGACCGCCGTGGTGGACGGTTGGAGCATCGCCAAGGGAAACGTGCTGGGCGTGATGGATGCTGATCTCCAGCATCCGCCCGAAGCTCTGACCCGGCTCGCGAGGGCGCTTCGGGATCCGAGCGTGGATGGGGCGATTGCCACCCGTTCCGGTCCGGGCGGTGGCTCAGCCGCAGACTGGCGCTGGAGGCGGCGGCTAACCTCATGGACGGCAAGGCACTTGGCGGCGTGCGTGCTTCCCCGGACGCTGGCCGACCTCAGCGACCCCATGTCCGGAATGTTTCTGTTCCGCGCCCGGGCGCTCCAGGGAATCCGGCTTGAACCCACGGGTTATAAGATCCTGCTCGAGGTCCTGGGCAAGGCTCATTACCGCGAACTGGTGGAAGTCCCTTTCGTGTTCCAAGCCCGGAGCCTGGGAAGCTCCAAGCTTGGCATGCGGGAGTCCGCGCAATACTTGGCGCATCTGGCGCGGTTGGCCCGCTTCACGGGTCAACTGCGGAGCTGGATCCGTTACGCTGCGGTGGGCTTCAGCGGCGCGGTGGTGAACGTCGGTGTATTGGCGTTTCTGGCCGAGCGGCGCGCCTGGCCGGTCGGGTGGGCATTGGCGGTCGCCATCCCGCTCGCCCTGGTGAACAACTTCTTCTGGAACTGGCTTTTCACTTTTCGTTCCTCGCAAGCCCCCAGCGTGGAACCTCGAGCGGGAGTCCTCAGCCGGCTGCTCCATTACGGGAAGGTCTGCACCACTGGAGTGGTGCTTAATGCCTCGCTGACGCTCTTGCTGAATTGGCGAGGGGTGCCGCTTCCCTTGGCCTCCGCCGCGGGGGTCACGCTGGGGGGCGTCTGGAACCTCTTCTTCAACGTGCCGACCATCTGGCGGAGTTGGGATTCGCCCGCTCCGGACAGCCAAGGTCCGGTGTGGGACGACTCCGGCAACCGAAGGCTGGTTTTAACCGGCCAAACCTCTTCGTCGCGCCAGTAAGGGTGTGCTGGGCGGCGTTCGTGATGGGTCGGCGCGCCATGATTCGAAATTGCTATAATGAAGGATCACCCCATGTCCATCGCATGCTCGATAGGGATAATGGCCTACAACGAGGAAGCCAATATCGGCCGCACGCTCGACGCCGTGGTTTCGCAACGAACCGTAAAGGTAACCCTTACGGAGATTGTAGTGGTAGCCAGTGGCTGTACTGACCGCACCGAATCTATCGTGCAAGATTGGGCAAGGCGGGACCCGCGAATTCGCCTGGTGGTCCAGCCTCGGCGCGAGGGTAAGTCCTCGGCAATCAATCAGTTTCTTCCGCAAGCGCGGGAGAAAATAGTAGTGCTTTGCGGCGCCGATCTGCTGCCGGAAGCGGACGCCATTGAACAACTGGTAACTCCTTTCGCCGACCCGGCAGTGGGAATGACTGCGGGCCGGCCGGTGCCCGTCAACGACCCCGGGACCTTCATGGGGTTTGCCGCACATCTGCTCTGGGACCTGCATCACCAAGTCAACCTGCGCAGCTTCAAGGGCGGGGAGTTGATCGCATTCCGCAAGATCTTCGAGCAAATCCCTTTCCGCACGTCGGGGGACGAGGCGAGAGTCGAGCCGATCGTTCGCGTTCAGGGATATGAGGCACGCTACGTACCGACGGCCGTCGTCCACAACAAAGGTCCACTCACGGTCGGCGATTTCCTGCGCCAGCGCCGACGTATCTATTCCGGACACTTGGCTTTGCGCAATACGCTTGGCTTCACCGTAAGCACCATGAGCGGCTGGAGGATACTGTGGATTTTACTGCCTAACCTTGATTGGCGGCCGCGGCCTTTTCTCTGGACGTGGGGTGTGGCGGCACTCGAAGCTTACGGGCGGTTCCTGGGCAGGAGCGACTACAAGAAACGACGCGACCACTCCGTGTGGGAAATCGCAAAGACAACGAAAGACCTCAAGGCAAGGGGATAGCGGCGACATGAATTCAATGGCTGGCGTTTTGCTGCGCATTCCGCTGTTCAAGCTATACCGCCGGCTTGGCTGGCCGCGAATGCTGCCGCTCAACCTGACCCTCGCCCCTTCCCCTAAGTGCAATTCGCGTTGCCTCACTTGCAATATCTGGATGAAACGCGAGGACGAACTGACCCTGGAGGAGTGGGATAAGGTCCTGGCTTCCCTCGGCCAGACCCCGTATTGGTTCACGATCAGTGGTGGGGAACCGCTGATGTACCCGTACGTGGTCGAGCTCGCCCAGTTGATGTACGAACATTGCCGGCCGGGCGTCATCAACATCCCTACCAATGGAATCCTACCCACCATCCCTGAGAGAGTGGAGCACATTGCCCGGTCGTGTCCCAAAAGCCAGGTGATCATCAACCTATCCCTGGACGGAGTGGGGGAGAAGCATGACTTTATTCGTGGCGTCCCGGGCAACTTCAAAAAATTTGAACAGTGCCTGGAGCAACTGCTGTCCTTGCGCAGCCGGCTGAGCAACCTGACGATAGGAATCCACTCGGTGGTGTCGGTCTTCAGCGTGGGCCACCTGGACGAAATCATCGCCTATGCCAACCAATCGGGCGCCGACCAGTTCATCACCGAGATTGCGGAACCCCGAGTGGAGCTTGACACTGTCGGATTGCCCATTACGCCCAGCCCTGAAGATTACGCGAAGGCCATAGATCGTGTAATCGCCTACGTGGAGAGCAGACGCTTCACAGGCATCGCGCGAATCACGGAAGCTCTGCGTATTGAATACTACAAGCTGGTCAAGCGCATCTTGGACGAGGAAGACCAAGTGATTGCCTGTTACGCCGGCTGGGTCAGCGCCCACATCTACGCCGACGGGACGGTCTGGCCTTGCTGTGTGCGAGCCGACAATCTGGGCAATCTCCGTAATCATAAGTATGATTTCAAGGAAGTCTGGTTTGGCGAGAAGATCAAAGAAGTACGCCGGAGTATCGCGGCGAAGGAATGTCACTGCCCGCTGGCCCGCGCATCTTATACCAACATGTTGCACGACTTTCCGACGCTGGCGCGCATAGGCGCAAAGGTGTTGCGTCCAGGGAACAAGCGCCCGCAGGCCGCCATCGGTGACCCGGGCCAACCGGCGCCGGCGGTTCGCCAGGAAGCCGGAGAGTGAGATAACGGAAGATTGCAGGGCGAGACCCATGGCCTTCGATTGGTTGAACAAGTTCCAGCAGGACATAGAGAAGGAACCGGACTACGCCGTGAAAACTTTGGCGGCCTACCGCCTGGGAATGAAGGCCAAGGGTTCCATCGTAGGCGTCGTGGTTCGGCCGGCGTCAAATTGTTGCGATGCGGCGCGGAAGCTGCCCGCCGGTAAGCTTTACCATCCTGACCAGGCTCCACTTCTGCCATTGCCAGACTGTCCCCAAGGCCACCGTTGCGGCTGCGTCTACCGTCCGGTGATGACCTATCAGCAAGCTGAAGAAGGGTGAGCGTTTGCGCGCTCGTTACACAAGGTATATGACGGCGTGGCGGCTCGCGCTGTTTCGCTCAGTCGGCATCCGGCACGGCGTGATTATGTGGGCGGCCATGATTTTGGCTGGCGGGCTGGACTATGCGGTCAACGTCTTAGCTGGCCGTTGGCTCCAACCCGTCCAATACGGCATCTTTGTTTGCGTGGCGGCTATCCTGCAAGTGCTGGTTTACCTGTCGGTCGCCATCCGAAACGTTGTGGCCGTCTACACCGCGAAACTGGGCGTCGAAAGTGGTTCCTTCAAACAGGTGGGAGCTTTCGTGCAGCGCGCTTGGCGCTGGGCCTGGCAGTGGGGTCTGATGGCGACGGCGCTGATGGTCCTCATCAGCCCTTTCTTGGCACGTCTGCTGCGGCTGCCTAACCCCTGGCCGTTGTGGGCGGCCAGCCCCGCCGTGGTGCTGCTGTTCTTCGTGCGGCCGGTGACCGATGGCGCACTTCAGGGCATGCAACTCTTTGCAGGCTTGGGAGTGGTGCAGGTCACTCAGTCACTCCTGCGATTGCTTTTTGCCGCCGGGCTGATCTGGCTGGGATGCCAGGCCGTTGGGGCCATCGTCGCAGTACCGCTTGCCGGTACCGTAGTCCTAATGGTGGCACTACGGTGGCTACGCCCCTATTTCCAGGCCCGCGGCGAGGTTGTTGCCCGCCCGGTAAGCTGGCACTACTCGTCTTACACCCTGCTGGGACTGGCAGCCTTTGGCGTGTTGGCGAACCTGGATGCGCTATTCGTAAAGCACTTTTTCAGCCCCCGGATGGCCGGCGACTACGGGCCGGTGGTCACCCTAGCTAAGGTAAGTTTGTTCCTGCCCTTGGCGATGGGTATCATCCTTCTCCCCAAGGCGGTGCGGCGTCGCGCCATGGGCCGAGATGCCCGGCCGATCTTGTTCCTGGCGCTGACGGGGGCGCTGGCGCCGGGCCTGGTCGTGACAATTTTCTATTTTCTGTTTCCTGGGTTGTTGGTGAGCACCATATTTACCGACGCCTACCATAATCCGGGCATTGTCCTGGCACTGGCGACCTTGGCAGCGAGTCTTTACGCTGGTTTGAATATCTGGCTGAATTATGCTCTTTCTCTGGAGCGCCCGGCGTTTATCTATGCCCTGGTGGGGGTTCTCGTTTGGCAAGGAGTGGGCATGTTTCTGTTTGGCCGGGAGAGTCTGGTCCACATGACACTGGTCATGGTATCAGCCGGTGTGATGGGCAATCTTGCAGGCTTCATCACCAATTGGTGCATTGTACCCGCACCCAGAGCGGTCCGCGCGGAGGTTGTCGGGGCATGAGGTCTCGTTCACCAGCGGCCGCTCTCGACGCAGGCCGCCAAGTGGCGCCCATGTTCATACCCCGGTCCATAAGGTTTCTCAGGCGGAGGCAATGTCGCTAAGGAGGCGGAAGTAATGTTGCCAAGAAGGTCATGGCTATGGTCTGCGTCGCTGAAAGCGCTCTTGTTGTTTCTAGGTATCGCGGCCGCAGTAGTCCTCCTCGAGGCCGTGCTCCGGTTCTCTAATCCTTTCCAGACAAGAATTAGGGGCAAGCGGCTTGTTTTCCCGAAGAGTGGAACGATTCGAATTAAGAACAAATTCGTCAAGCGCCTGGATCCAGTCATTACCGTCACCATCAATTCCTTAGGATTTCGGGGTGCCGAGCCACCCAGTGATTTTAGTCGCCACTTAACGGTAATTACCGTTGGCGGCAGCACTACGTACTGCTTCATGCTCTCAGACCAGAAGACGTGGCCGGCACAGTTGGAGAATCGTCTGGCCGAGTCTTTCCAAGGGGTGTGGGTCGACAATGCGGGTCTGGTTGGTAACTCGACTTTTGCGCATATCGTGTTGATGGAAGAATTCGTCAGCAAGCTGCACCCAAAAGTCGTGCTCTTTCTCGTGGGCGAGAATGACCTGGTGAAAGGACGCTTTTTAAGTGAGGTGGACTCCGAGTACCTCAAGGGGCGGATCCTCTTCAGCTCGGTGACGGGTTTCCTGCGGTCCGTATCCGCATACAGCGAAGTCGTTGCGCTCGGGGTGAATTTGTACCGCAATTATACTGCCTACCGAGCCAGCCTCGCAGGAGGCACGGTCGATCTGACTAAGGTCGGCTGCTTGAAAGTCCCCCGCGAGGTAGAAGACCAGTATGTGGCGAGTTCCAGTGAACCGTACATTCGGTCTTACGAGACCAGGCTTAAGCGCCTGATTGACATATCAAGGGAAGCCGGTATTGAGCCAGTATTCATCACCCAACCCTTGCTCGTCGGGCCCGCTGTCGACGATGTAACCAAGGTCGATCTCGCAGCTATCAAGGTGGATGAGACCCGCAATGGTGAAATGTGGTGGGAAACGCTTGAGGCGTTCAACGACGTCACCAGGAAGGTAGGCCACGAAAACAACGTCTTGGTTATCGACTTGGCGAGGCAAATGCCGAAGAGTTCGCGCTATTTCTGGGATTACATGCACTACACGAATGAAGGTGCCCAAGTGGTGACCGACATCGTCTACAGGTCCCTATGTCCAATGCTTGCAAACAAGTTTCCGCAATACGTCAAGCAGGGATGCACCCAGATTCGTGATCATGCGCCACAGATCATGGGGAAAGAATGAGACCCGCGCGCGTTTCTGCATACCCTCCGCAATCGACGCGCTGGTCATCGACAACTATTTGTTGGTGAAACCATAATCTCCGTGTTTAGGGAGGAGAAAGCGATGGGATTTGTACAGATTGCCCAACGACGGTTTGGAATCGCGGGCGAATTAGTCTCGTTCTTCTGGGAGAATAAGCGCTGGTGGATGCTGCCCATCATCGTTGCGCTGCTGCTCGCGGGCGTATTGATTATTCTGGCGCAGAGTTCTGTGATTGCGCCATTCATCTACACACTCTTCTAGAGAGGCAAGCATGTTGAAAAACCTCTGGCAGGGCCTGAGGCGCCTCTGGGCAGCCTGGACGCGCCTGGCCCACAAGATCGGCAATTTTCAGGCGCGAGTGCTGCTCACCGTGCTTTACGCGCTGTTCGTGCTGCCTTTTGGAATCATCGTGCGTGTTTTCGCAGACCCCCTGCGAATCAAGAAGCGCCCAACCCATTGGCTGGACCATCCAGACGAGGCGAACGACTTACAATGGGCCAGAAAGCAGTGAAGCTTGGACATCCTGGGAATTTCCTGTTACTACCATGACGCGGCAGCCGTTCTGCTGCGCGACGGCCAATTGGTAGCTGCTGCGGAAGAAGAGCGTTTTACCCGCAAAAAGCACGATTACGACTTCCCGGAGAACGCCATACAATTCTGCCTTGATGCAGGAGGGGTTCGCGGCGCTGACCTCGCCTACGTTGTCTTCTTCGAAAAGCCCTTCCGCAAGTTCGATCGCATCCTGGCAACCGTCCTCCAGACCTATCCCCAGTCCTGGAAGGTTTTTCGCGAGTCCATGATCACCTGGATGCTCGACAAGCTTTGGGTGGCCAGCAAGCTGGAGTCCGACCTGGGCGTGCCGAAAGAAAAAGTCCTTTTCGCGGAGCACCATCTTTCGCATGCGGCCAGCGCGTTTCTCTGCTCTCCTTTCGACGAAGCGGCTATCCTCACGGTGGATGGTGTGGGCGAATGGGTGACCGGCACGTATGGGACCGGGCGGGGCAACCAGATTCGCTTGACCAAACAGATGGAGTTCCCGCACTCACTCGGCTTGCTGTATAGCGCCTTTACGGCTTTCTTAGGCTTTGAAGTAAATGAAGGAGAGTATAAGGTGATGGGCATGGCCCCTTATGGCCAGCCCCGTTACGTCGACAAGGTCTGGAAGCTGGTGCGACAGAACGAGGACGGTTCGTTTTCCCTGGACATGGATTATTTTTGCTTCCACCACTCCACGGACCGGACATTCAACGGGCGATTCCTGAAGCTCTTCGGCGAGCCGCGCCATCCCAGGATGCTTTTCTTCACGGAGTCCACTGGCTTTCCGAAGTATTTCGGCGAGCGCCCGGCCGACTACCCGGGATTATCCCGCCTAAACCAGCACTATGCAGACATTGCCGCCAGCATTCAACGGGTGACTGAAGAACTGCTGGTCGGAATGGCGAAGCACCTCCACAAGCAAACCGGTCTCAAGCGGCTCTGCATGGCTGGAGGTGTGAGTCTGAACAGCGTCGCCAACAGTCGCATCCTGCGCGAGTCCGGATTCGAGGAGTTGTACATTCAACCGGCCGCCGGCGATGGCGGTGCCGCCCTCGGCGCTGCCCTGTGGGCTTACAACACGCTGCTCGGCAAGTCTCGCGCCTTCCGAATGGAGCATGCTTTCTGGGGCCGAGCCTATTCACCGTCTGAAGTCAGCGCCTTCCTGACCAAGAACAACATCTCGCATTGCCTGATCGAGGACGACGACAAGTTGTTGGACCGAGTCGTGGAGCGGCTGACACAGGGGAAAGTTGTGGGCTGGTTCCAGGGACGCTTCGAATGGGGACCGCGGGCGCTCGGCAATCGCAGCATCCTGGCGGATGCTCGAAATCCAGAGATGAAGGACATCGTCAATGCCAAAATCAAATTCCGAGAGCCTTATCGGCCGTTTGCCCCCTCTGTGCTCGCCGAATGTGCAGAAAGGTATTTTGACCTCCCACAGGCCGCACACCATTACCCGGCCCGCTACATGCTCTATGTGGCCCCCGTCAAGCCGGACCATTATGCCACGCTTCCCGCCATCACCCACGTGGACGGCACGGGACGATTACAGACCGTCTTTCGCGACCAAAGCCCGCGCTACTACCGTCTAATCGAACGCTTTGGTCAGGCCACTGGCGTTCCCGTCCTCTTGAACACGTCTTTCAACTTGAAAGGCGAACCCATCGTCAACACGCCCGCCAACGCCTTCAACACTTTTTCCAAGAGTGAAATGGACTGCCTGGTGCTCGGGAACTTCCTGGTTGAAAACAGTGCAGGCTAAGTTTAGCTAGAGTCGTAGGCTCCGATTTCGCACCCGATCTGGACAAGGGCTGGCGATTCGGCCAGTCGCGAGAGCGTGGACGGGTTCTGGCGTGAACGTGCGTACGCTTTTACCCAGGTAGATGACATCACGGGGCCACTCAACCGTTCCCCAGGCGGTGGCTTGAAGTGGCCGCAAAGGCGGCAGAAGGTCCGCAACTCCGTGATCATGGGGTCGTCAGGTTCGGGCAAGGTTTTTCGGCCCAAATCCAGGCCAAAGGTACGATCGATGGCTCCCGCCACGGCGCACGGATAGTATCCGTAGGGCGTTACTCCCAATCCGCACGACCACGTTACATAGCAGGCATTTGAAAAATCTGCCCCCTCGTACCCTTCGACATCGATCGGTGCGACATTGAAGGTCTGAAAGCGTGCCTGGACTTTTGCGTTCTTCGCCGTATTCATAACCTGCACGCCTGGAGGGAGGAGAGAAAGTACCTTGTTCACCCGCTCGCCGTATCCGTTCGTTTTCAATAGCACGCGGGCCTTGGGGAAGTATCTGGAGCGATAAGCAAGAACCAGATTCATGATCTCCAGGACCTGCGGATGATTCGTCGGCTCTCCTCCGGCAACGCTGATACGCTTCCATTGGACTCGACCCGCCCGGCTCTCTTCCAAGAAATGGCGCACCTGCTCCAAGGACATGCGGTCGTTACTGGGGTCTTGCTCGCAGGAGCGGTTGCAGTTGTAGCACCTCAGGTTGCAGGAATAGGTGATGTCAATCGTCACCCGGTCGCGACTCCGCGACCAGCTTCGTCCAAGGAGCCGGGTCGGAAGTGGCTTGATTCGCCAGAGGAAGAGCCGGGGACGCCTTCGTTCGGAGGCGTCGCGGACCTTGCTGCGGAGGGATGCTGGGAGGAGCGCTTCCAAGTAGTGATGCTCGTGGAAATGCCTCCACAGAAGCTCCGCCCACCTGTGCAGCCAGTCAGGCGCGTGCGGTTCAACGTACCTGAAATAGGCATAGTAGCCGATCATGACTTCCCTCTCTGAACGGCCCCACGGGCGCCGGGATTCAATTGTGCTTTCCGGAGTCCGCATGACCGGTTAAGGGCGGACGAATCAAGCGGCGGTCGCGAACAACCGGATCAGAGGGCACGACGAGATTATATGCCGAATTCGTAAATCAAGGGACACTGTTCCGCCCCCTCCGTTGAATTAATCGCGCTTAAGCGCCATCGCACCAGCAACGGCACGGTGCAACGGCAAATTACGCGGTTTTGGGAAAAGAGAAAGTGGTTTTGTGCGAGAATGGTTGTCAATCTGTAATAAGGAGCGCATCATGAAAGTCAGCATCTTGGGATTGGGTTATGTCGGTACGGTGTTGGCGGGATGCCTGGCCAATGATGGACATGAAATCATAGGCGTCGATCCGGTCCAGACAAAAGTCAACCTGATAAATAATGGCCAATCCCCCATCATCGAAGCGGAGATCAGTGAGATCATCGCCTCGAGCGCCCAAGCCGGCCGGCTGCGCGCCACGGACGACGTGGCCCAAGCCATCCGGGAAACGCAGTTGTCTTTCGTCTGCGTCGGCACCCCGAGTCTGCCCAATGGCAACCTCGACCTAAGGTACATCAAGCGCGTTAGTGAGCAAATCGGCCGTGCGCTCAAAGACAAAGCCGCGCGGCACGTGGTCGTCGTCCGCAGCACCATCTTGCCTGGAACCATGCGCAACATCGTAATCCCCATCTTGGAGGAATCCTCCGGGAAGAAAGCCGGGGCTGACTTCGGCGTCTGTCACAATCCCGAGTTTTTGCGTGAAGGTTCAGGAGTGGAGGATTTCAATTCCCCTCCCAAGACGGTTATCGGTGAGTTGGACCAAGCCAGTGGCGAGATGCTGGCTGCGTTCTACGGAAAAACCGATGCACCGCTGATTAGGACGGATTTAGAAACCGCCGAGATGATCAAGTACGTCGATAACAGTTGGCATGCGCTCAAAATCGGCTTCGCCAATGAAATCGGTAATCTCTGCAAGTCTTTTGCCCTCGACGCGCACGAGGTCATGAAAATCTTCAGCCAGGATGAAAAGCTCAACATCTCTCCCGCCTATCTTTTGCCCGGTTTTGCCTTCGGCGGCTCCTGTCTGCCCAAGGATCTCCGAGCGTTGGCTTATCAGGCCAGAATGTGCGATTTGGAATTGCCGATTATTACTTCCATCCTGTCGAGCAACGAAATGCAGGTCGCCAGGGGCCTTCAGCTCATTATGGAAAAAGGACACAAACGGATCGGAATTTTGGGCTTCAGTTTCAAAGCGGGAACGGACGATCTGCGGGAGAGCCCCGTGATCGAAGTCATCGAACGTCTCATCGGCAAAGGTTATGACCTGCGCATCTATGACAAGAACGTGCATATAGCCAGCTTGGTGGGCGCTAACCGGGAATTCATCCTCAACCGCATTCCGCACGTATCCAGGCTCATGGTCGACGGTATCGATGCGGTTCTGGATCACGCTCAAACGGTCGTGATCGGCAACAAGGATCCCGACTTCCGGAACGTGCCGGAGCGCTTGCGCGATGATCAGGTCCTGGTGGATTTCGTGCGGATTACCGGTCGCAGGAGCGAGAAGGGCAAGTATGACGGCCTATGCTGGTAAGCAGCATGGGGTTCAAGGCAGGAGCAGGGAGCTATGCTGGGGGGCGATAGGGCTAGAGGTGCCGGGGCGATGGAAGTCCGATGACATTGAGGTGCGAGGCCAAGGAATCGGAAATGTGAAGCTGGGTGACCAGCCCATGGTTGGCCGTGATGCCCGCCGTGGCGCGGTTTACGGGGCGGCGCTGCCGCTCCCTCGTTGGAGTTCCTGAACAGCCGCCAGCGCCTGGGTGTTGGTTCGATCCTTCTCCAAGCCGGATTGGTACTGCCTCAGAGCGTCGGCCTTGCGGCCCGCGGCCTTGTAAAGATAGCCAAGTCCGAAGTGGGCGTTGCTGTCAGACTCATCCGAGCTGAGGGCGGCCCGAAAGTCACGCTCCGCCTCCTCCATAGCGCCCCGGCGAATATTAAGCATGCCGAGAAAGTCGTCGGCGACGGCATTCGGCTCAATGCCGACGGAGGCCCGGAACTGATCCTCGGCCTCGTCCGTGCGTCCCTCCTTGCCGAGAAACTCGCCGAGCTCATTGTGAGCGCGGACATCAAGCCATGAAAGCGCGACTGCCGCCCGAAGCTGGGGTTCGGCACGGTCCGTCAGCCCCATCTTCATGTACGTCTCGCCCAGGTTGAGATGCGCGTCCATCAAGGCTGGGCCCAGGTCTATCGCCTCCAGGAAGAATCGGACTGCTTCCTCATACTGATGTCTTCGGATTGCCACTAGGCCCAGATTGTTGAGCACCTTGGCGTCGTGGGGGTGCCGGACAAGCATCCGCCGCCAAAAGCTCTCAGCCTTGTCCACCGCGCCCTCACGCCAGTAAGCAGTGACCAGCATGTTTTCGATTGGGAAGGCGTCCGGCGAGAGTTCGAGTGTCTGATTGTACAGCACGATGTCATTGTTCCAGTCGAAGTTGCGGATCACGATGCGGGCGGCGAAAAGCCCGGCCACCACGGAACCGGCGAGCACGAGGGCCCACCGTTGCGCGCGATGCGGCGCCGCTCGGCGCCACAACTTCGAGGCCCCGAGACCGACGAGCCACGCCACGCCCACAGATGGCAGATAGAGGTAGCGTTCGGCGAAAACATTGAAGCCCAAGAAGTGGGCGTTGAGGACGGGAGCCAGCGTAGCAAAGAACCACACGATCCCGAAGGAAGCGAAGCGGACGTTTCGTTCGCGGCTGCGCCAGCAGGCAAAGAAAAGGGCAGCCAGCGCGAGGAGGACCAGCAGGCCGGCGAGAACGCGGGGATCGAACGGGCTCGTGCTTGGGCGAAAGACCCAATAGATGCAAAGCCGCACTGGCCAGAAGAGCTTGAGGACGTACTGGCCCACGAGCGCGATGGCGGAGAGCACTATTTGCTGTGGAGTGAGCTGGGGCATATTCTTGGCCGGGGCCAGCGCTCCGAGAAAGTGGATGCGAAAGAGCACGTAGGCTAATCCAATGAGCCACAGCAGACCGTAGCGGGCCAGCTTCTGGGAGGTGCTTGTCTCGGAGCGGTCCTCGCGCCAGAAATGCTCATAGACAGTGGCGAGGGCCGGCAGCGTCATCGCCACCTCCTTGGAAAGCAGGGCGAGAAGAAAGGTGACCCCCAGCCCGGCCAGCATAGGCTCCGAACGCCGCCCCCCCGGCCTCGCCACCGCCAAAAAGAGCCCAAAGGTGATGAGATAAAAGAAGGTGAGCTCGAGGTCCGTAACCCCAGAGATCCAGTCGACCGACTCGGTGTGAACCGGATGCAGGGCGAACAGCGCGCCGGCGACGAAGGCCCACACACGGTCCCCCGTCAGGCGCTCAGTGAGCACAAAGACGAGGCAAACGATGAGAACGTGGAGCAAAAGGTTGACCAGATGGAAGCCGTAAGCCCGCAGACCGAAGAGCTTATAGCAAAAAAGGAACCCGAGCGTCATTATCGGCCGATAGTAATTGGTGACGTCGTGCGCGCTCCGGAAAGACCAAACGTTGGTGGTAAAGATTTCCTTCAGGTACCGGAAGCTCCTCACGTACGGACTTCTCACCACCGCAGTGTCGTCGTCATAGACAAACCCGTTGAACAGAATGTTGAGATAGGGTAGGGTAGCGCAGGCCACGAGGGCCGTGATGAGGAGTGCGCGGGCGCGATCCAGCGGGGACGCAGCCCGCTCGGGCCGAGAGGGTGGAGTCTGGGGAGTTTTCCTGACCTCGGCCGCTGACGTCGCGACGGGTCGGCGAGTTGCCGGCCGGGACCGACGTCCTGGCCTGCGCGCCAAACTGAAGACTCTCGACCGAGTTTTGCGCCGGGATGCCTTCTGCATCAAGATCATCCGAATCACCCCGTGTGGCCTGCCCGGCGCGTCGAAAGGCCCACCCGCCGGGTCCGCTCCGCCCAGGCGGCGGGTAGCGGCAGCCACATGGGTAGGCCTCCAAAGCACGCGAAGAACCGCGGTGATTGGCGTGAAAGTCTCATTGATAACCTGACGCGACCTTGCCCATTGGACGTGCCCTTGCTCGCCCCCGTACCTTGGCGTGCCTCTTCAGGCCGTGAGAAGCCGCGAAAAATCTGAGATAAGCATTGTGTCCCATACGACTATTCAATAGGTTATACTATCCAAAAGTCGAGGTGCCCGATTCCCTTCCCAGCTTCTGAGCGCCGGGTTTCATCCGCCCAAGCGGAGGCCCCTTCCAACTGCCCTTGCATCCGTCAAGATTCTGCCGGAATCTTCTGGGCCAGGACTATGATCGAGGTGCCCCAAGGCAAATCAATCGCTCCCATCATCCAGGCCTCGATTCTCAGCAAAACAATGAACAGACTGTTAAGAAAGGCTGGCAACAGCACATACGATGCCTTGGGGGCGAGGGGATCTTTGGGAAACAGACCGCGGAACAGACGGTAGAAAACAATAGGGAAGAAGGCGAAGAAGACAGCATAGCTTCGTTTCAACACTCGGAAGCCGGAACAAGTCAGCTTGATATGCAACTCTGAAGCTACATATCGCCTGCGGTGCATCAGTGCCTCGTCATGCTCGCTCCAGAGAAACCTATAAGCAGGAACGGCCACGACCAGAAATCCCTCAGGTCGCAGGACGCGGTGGAACTCGTTCAATGCGAGCATATCGTTGTCCAGGTGCTCAAGCACATCAAGCGCGCTGAGAAGGTCTGCCGAGGAATCAGCCAGGGGGATGGCCTAGCCGTCAGCACAAGCTATCGGCAACCCGTGGGAAGCCGCCAATTCCAGGGCCGCGGGGGAACGGTCAAATCCCATCACCCAGTCAGTGTAGCGCGACAGCAATTGCATGTTCCGCCCACTTCCGCAGCCGACGTCAACCGCCACGCGGCTATGTTTCCCTAAACGGCGCAGGACTCGTTCCAGAATGGCGCGCCGCCCAACGAACCACCAGTAGGTTCCCTCCAGTTTCATCTCGGCTTTGACCAGTTCAGCCTTCATTTGGCGGTCTCGCTCCCCGGTTCCTCGGCAGAATTTCTGGGTAAGGGGCACCCACTTCCTTACGTCCGAGCTGCGGCGTTTCCTGAGGCAGAGAAAATCTCCGGCAACGATGTCCAAAGGAGGGGCGGCGTTGACGTCGCACCCTAATCATCGGGATGAGTCTGCAACTGGCTATTGCCCGGTGGGTTGCTCACCTGCAGATATCCCCCACGCCTCAGAAGGTGTGAAAAAATCGCGTTGTGGCGGCGCGTCGTAGGGGTCCCGCAGGCGCGGGATGGTTGCCCCAGGGCGGCCACAAAGGCCGCCCCTACAACGCGATTTTTCACACCCTCTCACCCACGGGGTATTATTTTGAGGATCAAGAGCGCGCATTGTCAAGCTCTGGGAGGGACTAGTTCGAATCTCTTTAGAAATGTCCCCCCTCCTTAGCTCATTAGGAATGTTCCCCCTCCTTAGCTCATTAGGAATGTTCCCTTGAATGCGAGTTTGTGCGCTCGCCGTCGCCCGGATGCTCTGGAGGTGTTGTACATGGCGCCGGGGACCGGGTGCGCGCGCAGGTACTCGACGGCGCCTGCCATGTTCTGCTGACTGCCTGCCAAGACAACGAGAAAAGCGTGAGGCGGCGAGCAAGGAGCGTGCCTCGCTAGCATTACTCCGCCGCGCTGCCGGAATGGATGTAGAATAGTCTCCTATGCGAAAAACCCTGTTGCTGGCGCTCCCCCTGCTCGGACTTTTCGATTCCCTTTATCTTCTCTGGGTTTATACGTCGCCGTCGCGGCCCATGGTCTGCCTGGGATCGGGGTGCGACGCAGTGCGGGCAAGCTCCTACGCGCACCTTTTTGGACTGCCACTTCCGGCCTTTGGAGTTGCGAGTTACGCGCTTCTGGGGCTGCTGATTTTCGCAGAAGTCCTGGTCTCGCCGCGCCTGGGGCGAGCAATCCAATACGCCGTAGCGGGAATCTCGTGTGGCGGCTTCTTGTTTTCCATTTACCTCACTTCGCTGGCAGAGTTT
Source organism: Terriglobia bacterium (assembly GCA_050008675.1). Taxonomy (GTDB): domain Bacteria; phylum Acidobacteriota; class Terriglobia; order UBA7540; family UBA7540; genus CAVROP01. The sequence goes on along the minus strand of JBEKME010000001.1, from coordinate 51,964 downwards.
GTCATCCACGCCTTGTGCGTGTGGTGCGTGGTCTCGGCGCTCGTCGTAACCGGCATTTTCGTCTTGTCGCTTCTTGAACTACGCCGGCCGCTCGCCCTGACGGACCCTTTAGCGGTGATTGCAAGAATCAGGACAAACTTTGTCCTGTGCGTGGTGGCGCTACTGATCGGCGTCCCGGCCTTCATCTTGCTCGCCCGGCACGGGGTACTCCCCCCCGTCCCGCAAGCTTCATCCCAGGCACTGGCCGAGCATCTGGTCCGCCCGGAAAGCCACATGACCGGAAACTTGGGCGCGCCTCTCACGGTCGTCGAATTCGGAGATTTCGAGTGCCCAGGGTGCAGCCTTTCGGAAGAAGCCGCTCGCCAAATCCGCGCCCAATACGGGGACCGGATTCGTTTCGTGTTCCGCCAATTCCCCCTCAGCAAGATTCATCCCCAGGCCGAGAAAGCAGCGGAAGCCTCGGAATGCGCAGCAGAACAGGGCAAGTTCTGGGAGGCCGTTGAAAAGCTTTATGCCGGACAAGCTGATTTGAGCGAGGACGCCCTCAAGCGCTACGCTGGAGAACTTGGCCTGGACCAGAGCCGTTTCAACCAGTGCCTCGCCAGTGGAGAAACCGCTTCGCGCGTCAAGCAGGACCTCGCCGACGGTCACGCGCTGGGCGTGCGCGGGACACCAACCTTCTTCATCGGCCAGAAAATGATCGTGCGCCCTTTGGACTTCGCCACGTTTGCACAGTTGGTGGACCAGGAGTTGGCCAGCACCACGAGCATTTCTCAGAGTGCCGCAGTCCAGCCATCGTCGCAAACTCCCAAATCCCCTGCCCCGACGCCCGCCGGCGCAAAGCCCCAGGATGCCAATGCAGAATCTGCTGGGCTGTTCGGATCGAACCCAGGAGGATCACTCTCCGACTTCCAGACTTCTGTTGGCGCCTGTAGCGAGGCAGAGGCAAATAAGAAGCAGCCAGCCTTGATTGGGACAGCCGAGGTCCGTCAGCTTCTCGAGGCTACGCCGAAACCTCTGTTTGTGGACGTCAGGTCAACCAAGGACTACGCTGGCGGGCGAATTCCCGGCGCTATAAACATGCCGGCGGAGAACTTTGGACGGGATTGGAGCAAGCTACCCAAAGACAAGACCATCGTACTTTACGAGAGCGGACATTCCTCGGGTGACATCTGCGCTGCCAGCCGCGCCGCAGGGCGTGCCTTGCTCGAGTATGGGTTCTCTTTCGATAAGGTGAAGGTCTATCAAGATGGGCTTGCGGGGTGGGAGAAGGCCGGCCAGCCGATCCAACATTATTGAGGGTTGCGAGAAACAGTGACGCCTCGGGTGTAACGCCGGCACGCGCCTCGCCTGGCTGCGGGTCGCGCCGGCAGCGAGACATGCCGCCGGCACGGCGGCGCTACACACAAGGAGCGCAACGAAGGGAGTCTTGCATGTCAAGACTCGCCGCCTGCATCGACTCCAAAGCCTCCCTCTCGCGAGTCGAGGCAGCTCGTCAAGAAGGGAACGACCTCGGCGTCAACAAGACGCCCACGACTTTCGTCAACGGAAGGATCATAGTTAGTTCTCCCATAGCAATCCAGCCATCTCGGCTCATGCCTTGCTAGTGTCGCCTGCCGCGCGGTTCACACCCCTCGGTGAGCCATACCGTAAGATACATCGAGCGGGTCCGCGTTATCGTAGAGAGCGTCCATCATCAGATACGGGTAGAGTACTGGGCCATTTGCTTGTCGCGTGCAACTCTGTGCTTCCGATAACACCCTTTGTTTTCAATAGCATTCCTACATTTTAAGCGTAAGTATATTTGTTTTCAACAACATTACCGCTTCGCTGCCGGTTGTCCAAACCCGATCCTTTGTTTTCAACAACATTCCCGCGTCGTTCGTTCATTTTTAAGCTCTCGACTGTTTCCACACCCTGTGAAGTCTCGGACACAATGTCCCTGTCGGGGACGTCCTCGATGTTCTCCATCCTCCCGCCATCGCCCTGGCCAGCAGGAGCCATCGGGTGGTCGATAGATTCCTTCCGCAGCCTCAGCAGTATCCTCACTTTGCGGTCAATGGAGTGGTCCAGGGCAGCTTCCTGGCGCAGCATCATGCCCCACGTCTCCCCCTCCGGAGCCAGGCAGGCGTCCCGTTCTATCGCCGCTCTCTCCTCATTCGCCTTTTCCGCATAATCGAACTCTTCCCGCACGCTGGCGATTTCCTCCTCCAGCAAACGGAGAAGTTCCTGGCGCTCGGGCTCGCCCGGCGGCACGCAGTCGGCGCCTTCTTTGAGCAGGAACTGCCGGTATTCCTCGTCCTCCTCTTGTTGCTCGCGCAGGTGCAGAGGGTCACTGAAACGGTGCAGCAGGCTGAAAATCAGCCCCGGCCGCCACCCCATCATCCCTCTGTAAAAAGATTCCAATACGGCGTACTGGCGCTCCCGGAAGGTGCGCTGGTTGATCTCCTCCCGTACGAGTTCGAGATAAGAAAGAGTCTTTCTCAGCGCCACCCCTCGATCTGTAGACTCCGGGAGATCGACATCAAGCACCTGGTGCTGGGAGGCGTCGAAGGTGACACGAGCCATCTCCTGCTGGCGGCGGTGTTGCCAGTCGTCGATGGCCTGCAAGGCGCGCCGCCTGAGGCCGTCTTGCGCCCGCTCGAGCCTTTCGCGGCGCGAGTAGAGCCAGGCGAGGTCCTCGACCTGCTTCTCCCAGAGCGCGTCGCCGGGGCCGAAGGCGCTCATGAGTTCCTCGGTGAGGGTTTGGAATTGTTCCGGGTCTTCGCCCAGCGCCAGCATGGACTGGCGGCGATTTTCGTCCGCGACGTATGCGCCGTGCTTCAGGGCATTGAGCTTGGAGTTCTGCTTGGCGGCGGCGCTGCGCGGGCCGGTGGAATGCTGGGCATTCTTCTGCGCGGCGGCGAGCAACGCGGGCGTAAGTTCGGGTGACTTGCGTAGGGACATAGTTCCTCCTGGGACGGGATGTTAGGATGGCGAGGAAAGGCCTTCCCCGCGGGTCAGGCTATACACATTAATAGGCTATCACAGGGGCGGGGCGTTGTCAAGAGAAATCGTCGGAGAAATCGTCGGAAGTGTCATGCAATGGAAGAGACGCCCAGTTCGCAAATGTCGGGAACGGTTGAGGCAGACGAAACTTTCATCGGCGGAAAACTAAGGACAGGTTCGCAATCTGTGAAGCGTGGTGAGAGGCCCAAGGATCGTCTTTCGTCGGTAGCCAATAAAGCTCCCGTGGTGGCGCTTGTGGAAAGGAATGGCCGCGTTCACTCCATGCACGTGGAGAAAGTAACCGCCAAACAGCTTAAGCCGTTCTTGATGGAACATATCGCTTCCCATGCTATTTTGAACACAGATGATAACAAGGCGTATGATACAATAGGAAAGAAATTTGCGAAGCATGATGTGGTGAACCATTCGAGAGAAGAGTATGCACGTCGGGAACCCGATGGTCGCCTCGTAACCACCAACACCATCGAAGGATTTTTTCCCTGATTAAGCGCGGGGTATATGGGACATTCCATCACATCAGCCGACAGCATGTTCACCGCTATCTGAATGAGTTTGACTTCCGCTATAATGCGAGAGATACTTCCGATGGCGAAAGAGCAGAACTCGCTCTCAAAAGTTCTGTTGGAAAGAGATTAACCTATCGGGACTCACAAGCAGGCGCCTAAGAAAACGGTGAGGGAAAAACGGTAGCGGGTTTAAGGAGAAAGGCTCGCCTGCCAGCGAGCCTTTTACTGAATTGCGAAGTGTTGGGCCATACTGTCCGCGTCCACGGACGGCACAATATTAGTGTACCATAGGAGCCGCCGTGCCAGAGTGGAAAGAATTACACTTTAAGATTGAAGGCAAGATCAACGGAGTTGATCTGACGCCGTTCACTATGCCGATGGCGCGTCTTGCGCTATACCTCAACGATTTAGCACAACTGTTTGGATACCGGGAGAGTGTTCATCTGATCGCTGTGGCCGAGGGGAGTACCGCGCCCGTTATTTATATTGATCCTGCCGAAGAAACCAGAATTACTTACCGTGTCCGCCATGCCCAGCGCGGCATGGGTCCAATCGACGCTAATAGAGCCTATAAGAAGCTCGACAACAAGCTGAGGGAGGACACGGCAAGTGCTACAATCATCAACGTTTCCCAAAAGGCGGAGGTAATCGAGTTCCCTGGGATAAAGGCTAACTTACCCCAAGCGTATGGCCCGATCAAAGAGCGGGCGTCCGTGGTGGGCGAATTGAAGCGTGTGGGAGGATTTGATCCCACTATTCCCATCCACTTACAAAGAGTGGATGGAGCTATTTTCTATTGCGACGCGGACGCGGGAATCGCCAAGCAACTGGCTCCGTTCTATTGTCGGATCATTCGCGTCCATGGTCTAGCAACCTACAGTAGAGGTAAGGAAGGCCAGTGGAGAATTGATCATTTCAAGATACAGTCTTTCGACCCAGAACCGCTGTCTGACGAACGTTTTTCCGCGACAATCGAGAAGCTGAAGGGGATTGAAGGCAGCGAGTGGCCAAGCATTCCTGACCCATTGGAAGAGCTACGGAAGATTCGCCACGGGGAATAGGAAGGCGTCCGTGATCATTTTCGACTCATCATTTTTGATAGTCTTGCTCCATCCCGATCCGGCACCCGCTAATGATCGTGACAACAATCCAGTGCTTCAATTCAAGGAAAGAGTCGCATATCTCGCAGCGACGATGGATGTCTCAAATGACGTAATTGGAGTCCCAGCACCAGCCATGGCCGAAATATTAGTCAGGGCTGGAAACGGAAGGGCAAAATACGTGGCCGTTTTGAGCAATACATGGAAGTTCCAGATACTCCCATTCGACGCTCGCGCTGCGATTGAGGCGAGTGAACTGATTGCTAAAATCAAGTGCAACAAAGAGCCTTGGGCTACGTGGGCAAAGGTCAAATTCGATATCCAGATTGTGTCAATAGCAAGAGCTGAAGGTGTCGGTGTCATCTATGCTGACGATAAGGACATTGAGAACTACGCTAAGCCACTTAAAATCAAGGTGGTAAGGATTTGTGACCTTCCCCTACCACCACCGCCTGAATCAGAACCAAAAGAAACTCTGCCCCTCGCTCTAGGAACGCAAGGGGAGTTGCCGCTATTGCCTAACGTTGATACAGTAGCGGCGGTCGCCTCTAAAGCCAAACAAGATGAAGCAGACACAACGAAGCCAGAAGAAAATGAGAAACATGAGGCCGACGAGCAGAAAAATTGACAGCCGCCTCAACGTCGCAAAGGTGATGGAGGATTTTCAGAAGGCCGAGGAGTCGTCATCACGCCGCAAGGGAACATTCAGGATCGCCGCGCCGTTCGAGCAAGCTCTGAAAGCCATCCTCAAGGCCAAGCCGGGAAAAACGAAAGTGTAAAACGAGTCCGTCAACTGACGGGTGAAACCCACGGGAAGCGTCGTCCGTGGATGTTCGACCCCTACGGGATCGAATATCTCTTGGCTCCTCGTCCGTAGGTTTCATCCCGCGACTGCGGGACTAATGATCTTGTTCCCCTTCGGGGAACTTCGCGGACTTTGACGCGACCCCGGTCTGACGGCAAGCGGCCTGGCTTTTTCTTTCGATAACGTGGCCGAAAGGCAAATAACTTGACCGTCTAAAATAATTGCCCTTATATTGACTTTTCGGGTCCTCGCGGGTTTGAAGTGGGTAGCCCCAATATGTAGTGGTTGGGGGTCTGGGGATCCTGGGCTGAGTCTGTGAGTGTGAACCGGGACATTGGTCGCCAATCCAAACTTCGCGTTTTCGAGGCATGGAAGATCTATCGCAGCGATAAACTGGAGGGGGCATCCTCATGAGCAGCGCTGACCACAACCCGTGGGGGTTACCCACTGTAAAGCCGGAGGAGCGAACAGTAGAGCTTACTGGGACATTTCAGAATATTGATAAACTTAAAAGGGCGGAGGAAGCGCTGCGGGAGACCGAGGAACGCCTCCGGCAATTGGCCGAAACGATGCTGGACGCAGTGCTGGTGGGACAAGAGGGCAGGAATGTTTACGCCAATGCCGCTGCCGCCCGCCTGCTCCGCGCCGCCGGGCCGGAGGAATTGGTCGGCCTGGAGGTGTTCGCCGTCATCGAGCCCACGCGTCACGAGTGGACGCGGCAGCACATGGAACGCGTATTGGCCGGTGAAAGGCAGCCTCGCTTCGAGGATCGCTTCGTTCGGCTCGATGGCTCCTCGGTGCAGGTGGAAATCGCCGTGTCTCTGTTAATGTGGCAGGGCCGGCCCGCCCTGCAGGTCGTCGTGCGCGACATCACCGAGCGCAAGCGGGCGGAGCAGGGGCTGCACGAAAGCGAAGAACGATATCGCAGCCTGATTGAAGCTGCGCCCGACGTTATCTACACCGTTTTTGCAGAGGATGGATCGCTTACGTCATTGAACCCAGCCTTTGAGAGGCTTACGGGTTGGTCACGCGCTGAATGGCTGGGCAAGCCTTTTGCGGGGATGGTACATCCTGACGACCTGCCTGTTGCCTTAGAGAGGTTCCAGAAGGCCTTACGGGGCGAGACGCAACCCCCCCGTGAACTACGCGTTCTCTGCAAGTCGGGCGAGTACATGGTCGGGGAATTCACCTCCACCTCACACGTCAGGGACGGCAAAGTCGTGGGACAGCTTGGGATTGCCCGCGACATCACCGAGCGCCGGCGGGCCGAGGAGGCGCTGAGAGAGAGCGAGGAACGATTCCGGGCAATAGTTGAAAATGCGCCTTTTGGCTATTACCGGGTGGGGAAGGATGGGCTGTGGCAGTACGTAAGTCCGGTATGGGAACGTATGCATGGACTTTCATCTGAAGAGATCATTGGGAAGCCGTTCGAAGTCACCCAACCTCCAGATTCGGTGGGAGAGGCAAGAGAACTCGTCAAACGGGCCTTGGCCGGCGAGACCATAGTAGGCGAGTTTGGCCGTCTCAGAAGAGAAGGCAAGATTGAATACCACAGTTTCAATATACAGCCCGTTAAACACTGCACGGGAATTGTAGGGATTGAGGGTTTCATAAATGATATCACCGAGCGCAAGCGGGCGGAGGAAGCCCTGCGGGCCAGCGAAGAAAAGCATCGAACGTTGTTCGAAACCATGGCGCAGGGGGTAGTGTACCAGAACGCCGAGGGCCACATCATTTCTGCCAACCCCGCTGCCGAGCGGCTCCTGGGGTTGACGCTCGCCCAAATGCTGGGAAGAACTTCCATGGACCCCAGATGGCAAGCCATCCACGAGGATGGTTCGGATTTTCCCGGCGATACGCATCCGTGTATGATTGCGTTAAAGACGGGAAAAGAGGTATCACACGTAGTAATGGGTGTGTTCCACCCTGGTGCAAATGAATACGTTTGGATCAACATCCATGCCGTACCCCAGTTCAGGCCGGGTGAGACGAAGCCTTACCAGGTTTATACAACCTTCGACGACATCACCGGGCGCAAGCGGGCGGAGGAGGCGCTGAGGCGAAGTAGAGAAAACTTCGAGGCCCTCGCTGAAAGCGCCAGTGAAGGTATACTTATCGCAACGGGAGAGGAAGGTCGGAATGTTTATGCAAACCGGCGAGCGGTTGAAATTACTGGATATCCTATCGAGGAATTACTCAAGACATGCATGAGAGACCTTGCCCACCCCGAAGAGCTTCCAAAGATTGCTGAAAGATACAAAGAGAGGCTTGAGGGATTAGAAGTTCCTAACCATTATGAAACCGCTTTTCTAAATAAAGACGGCGTTAAAGTCCCAATAGAAATCTCCCCCTCAAGGACTATTTGGCAAAACCAACTCGCGGACATGGTTATGTTTCGTGACATCACCGAGCGCAAGCGGGCCGAGGAGGCCGTGCGCCGGGCCAGCGCTTATAACCGCAGCCTGATCGAGGCGAGCCTGGATCCACTCGTCACCATCGCTCCGGACGGGAAGATCACCGACGTGAACAACGCCACGGAGAAGGCGACCGGCCTCCCGCGCCAGCAACTCATTGGGACCGACTTTTCAGATTATTTTACCGACCCCGAAAAGGCCCGAGCGGGATACGAGCAGGTGTTCCGAGAAGGCTTGGTCCAGGACTACGAGTTGGAGATTCGGCACCGCGACGGACATGCGACGCCGGTGCTTTACAAGGCGTCGGTGTATCGGGGCGAGACGGGAGATGTCATTGGCGTGTTCGCCGCCGCCCGCGACATCACCGCGCGCAAGCGGACGGAGGAAGCCCTGCGCCAACTGTCGGGCCGTTTGCTTCGCTCGCAGGACGAAGAGCGACGACGCATTGCACGCCAACTGCACGAGACCACCGCGCAAGGCCTCGCGGGCCTGGCGGTCAACCTGACCATAGTGAAAAGCTCGGCCGCAGACCTGAGTCCCAGAGCAAGCGCCTGCCTTTCCGAGAGCCTTGAGCTGGCCGAGCAATGTTCGCGGGAGATCCGGACCCTTTCCTACTTGTTGCACCCGCCTCTGGTCGATGAAGCCGGACTGGCCCCCGCCCTACGATGGTACACGGCAGGCTTTGCCCAGAGGAGTGGGATAGAAGTCCATGTAGACGTCTCGCCCGAGTTCGACCGACTGCCCAGCGAGCTCGAGTTGACGCTCTACCGGATTGTCCAGGAGGCTTTGACGAACATCCACCGCCACTCCGGAAGCAAGACAGCCCGCATCTGTCTCGAGCGCCGGCCCAACGAGATCGTGCTGACGGTTGCGGATGAAGGACACGGGTTCCCCTCGGCTGCGCTGGAGATCGCTGGCCCGGAAAGCGTAGACGTCGGCGTGGGTATCCCTGGGATGCGGGAAAGGCTGAGGCAACTCGGGGGCCGGCTGCATATCCAGTCCGGTAGCCGAGGAACCACCTTGACGGCAATTCTTCCCCTCGGGCAGGTGACCAATGGGCAAACTACGCTTCCTTTTGGTGGATGATCATGATGTGGTTCGTCGCGGCCTGCGGTCCCTCGTGGAAGCACAGGCGGGGTGGGAGGTGTGCGGAGAGGCGGCAACGGGGCGCGAAGCAGTCGAGAAGGCAGGGAGGCTCAGGCCCAACGTTGTCATTATGGACATCACCATGCCGGAGCTGAATGGCCTGGAAGCCACGCGCCAGATCCGCAAAGCAGTTCCTGAGACGCTGGTGCTGGTCCTCACGGTGCACGAGTCGGAGGAGATCTTGGTCGAAGTGCTCAGGGCAGGCGCCCACGGGTGTATGCTTAAATCGGACGCCGGGCGCGAGTTGGTAAGCGCCATAGAAGCTCTAACCCAAGGTAAACCGTTCTTCACATCCAAGGCCGCAGGAATCCTGCTCAGTCGTCAGATGGGACAAGTCTGGAGCAGCGACACGCTCGATTTCGCTGGAACCCACCTGTCTGCGCGCGAGCGCGAGGTCATCCAACTGCTGGCAGAGGGGAAGAGCAACAAGGAGGTTGCCACCCTCCTAAACCTCAGCGTCAAGACGGCGCAAACCCATCGCGCCAACATCATGCGCAAACTAAACTTGCATTCTCTCGGCCAGTTGATCCGCTACGCCATCCGCAATGGCATTATCGCCTGCTAGCCAGGGCCTTCGGACATTAAGTCTACAGTTTCTTCTACTGAATACTAAGTACTATACCCTATTGAAGAGGCAGCTAACGGCGGCTTATGGTAACTCCTCATCGAACCCATAGGCAAAGCCGAAGCGACGGTACCGACCATGCCGCAATCCTTCTCAGGGTTGGTTCGCTCCTCGGGAGAGATGCAGGCGGTTTGCCGCCTAATTACGAGGGTTGCGTTCAGGCGGCATCCCGTGGTGATCATTGGTGAAATTTGAAGACTGCACACAGATCCAAGCGGGCCGCACGGGACAATATGCAGTCTAGTACGATCGTTTTTTCTCCCTGCCGCCTTGATCAAGCCAACGGATTAGCCTCCCGCGCCGTCAACAGCAGCGAAAACAGGGGAATAAGGCATCTCCGCTCCCTTGCAAGGCATTGACAGCCTTGTGAAGGGATACTCTCTTGACGACCCGTGAGGGCAGGATCAGCAGGACATGATGGTTTTGCCCACTCCAAACCTCCCGCTCCTGACCAGCCTGGCAAGGGCCGTTCTGGCCACGGTTACGGTGGGGATGCTTGCGCTAGCCGTGGGTGCCATGGTCCGGCGCTGGCATCACGATCGGTTTGACCGCCGGGTTAGAAGCCTCTGCAACCATTTTGGGCTCACTCCCGCGAGGCTGTTGGAAGGTAAGCACTCGGCGCAATGTCTGGCAAATCTGCGCACGCTTCCTTTATCCAGTCTCGAACTCCTCCTTGAATCACTACTTCCCAAGTGCGTCTCCGCTCCCGCTCTCGCCGCCGTCTTAGAAGAGCTGTGCCTGGAGCTTGGCTTGATCGATGTTTGGCAGCGGCGGATTCTCGGTCAATTCGGGCCCGTTTCGTTGCGCGAGGCACTCTCAAACCCCGACGGCCTTCTCCATTTCTTTTCACGCCTGCACTTTTTGCTTCGTGCCCGAAGCGCAAGAAACCTGGGCCTGCTGCGCCACCAACCGAGCTGGCCCATTCTTGTAAAAGCCCTGGACGACCCGCATCCCGACGTTCAGCAGGTCGCTCTACGGTCGCTGGCCGCCATTCGCGAACCTCAAAGTTTCCCGGCGCTCCTGGATCGAATGCACAAAGCGGTCACGGAAAACCATTCGCGTCTCTCTCTTTATTCCCTGAAGGTGGCCATGGCCAAGTTTCCGCTTTCCCAAGCCCCACAGCTCCTGCCTTCACTGCGCCACCCGCGAAAGCTCAAGCGCCGGAAGCCGATAGCGAAGATTTGCCGTTCTAGGGACGGGCAACGCCGAAGAAACGGGAACACTCTCTCCGACCAAACGCCGGAGCGAATGCGCAATATCCCAGGGTCGAAGGGGGCGGGGGGACGCAGCGAAGCGGGCGATACAGAGGAGGAAACCGGCTGGCCGCTGGTTCAGATAGACGCGCGCGTTAATCCAGAGTGTAGCACCTACCCAGCTTGCGCAAAGTACATACATCGGAAAGGAAATTCCGGCGGGAAAGCTCAGCCGCTGACTTCGGACGGAGCAACCAAAATGTCACAATCATTTTTAACATTGACGCTATGTCTCACGGCACTTGCGGGCGGGCTGTGTGCGAAAGCACAAGGTCAGGACGCGGCAGCAATGGAAGAGCAATACAAGACCTGTGCCAAGCACTATATTCCGGCGGACAAATGCACGCCAGAAATCTACAGACAACTGAAGGACAAAGACAGCGCTCCTCTAGACCCCAGCACCGCCTCCGCCTTAAAGGCCGCAAGGGAGTATCAAAGAAGGCTCAAAAACCCGGCGAGTATGCAGCTTCACACTGCCTACGTCACGGAAAAGGGCGACCTCTGCTTGGAGATCGGCGGACAGAACACGATGGGCGGGCAGACAGTATCCCGCATTGTCTACACAAGCAAGGGTAGGTGGTTGGATGAGGGAGGGTTCTTGGGCAGCATGGCTCAGGAAAACCGTCCTGCGGGGGGTGTCGATCGATGGCCCGGTTACTGTACCAAGGGCTTCCATCGGAAGTTGGTACCCGGAACCGATGTCACCGACAAAGTCAACCAAGCCCTAAAAGAAGGCAAGTGAGACTGACGTTTAACCAAATCGGCGGCGCTCCTGCCGCGGGCCGTCTAGCACCGCCGGCTGACCGGGAGGACCGAAGCGCAAGCACCCCCCGCCTCAGAGGAGTAGCTTCCGCGCGGCTTTCCTCCTCTGCAACCGCGTTACAGCGCGAGTTGTTATGGTACAATAGGCGTGACGGAGAGGGCACTGGCCGCCTGGCCCGGCCTCATGAACCGGGCGAATGGCGTCCCTTCCCGCTGCCGCTCGGCGGCGATTTCGATCCCTTCACCAAGCAGGGGGTACGCACCGAGAGCTCTGGAGGTGTAGTCATGGGAAAGTCTTTGTTGGTCGTCTTTGCGGCGTTATTTTTTGCGGGCACCGTGTTTGCCCAGGAGGTCCTGAGCAATGATTCCGTCATCAAGCTAGTCGGGTCGGGTTTAAGCGAGGATATGGTGGTGAATGTTGTGAAAACCCAACCGGGGAAGTACTCGCTTGCCCCCGACGATCTTATTGCACTCAAGAGAGCCGGGGTTTCGGAAAAGGTCATCTCCGCAATGCTCGCGAAAGGGACGGGGGCTGCTGAGTCCGCGAGCAAAGACACGTCCGCCCCCAACCTGCCTAGCGACGTTGGAGTCTACTGGAAGGACAGGGGCAATTGGGCTCAGCTCTTGTCGGAGCCTGTGAATTGGCAGACGGGAGGTGTTCTCAAGCATATGGGCACAATGGGTGTCGTCAAAGGTGACGTGAACGGAAGGGTGTACGGAGCACATAGCAAAACGGCCATACCCACTCCCGTGGAATTCCTCTTCCGTCTGCCGGAAGGGACAGAGATTACGGAGTACCAACTAATCCACTGCCACGGTCACGGCGGGGCTCGGGAGTTTCGGACTGTAACCGGGGGTGTGTTCCACGTCTCTGGCGGGGCGAAGCGCGACCTTATGGCCTTTGACTTCAAGAAAGTCGCGGACCGTGCATTTGTCGTTGAGCTGGGCACATTGGAACGCGGCGAATATGGTTTTTTGGCTCCGGGGTCTGCGATGCAAAGCCATGCATCCGCGCAACTGGGGAAGATGTACACGTTCCATCTGCTTGAGTGAATCTGCACGGCCCAGTGTTGGCATTGCCCCTTCTATTAGGTAAAAGCATTGTCCTAAAAATCCTGCGAGACTCAAAGTCGCCTTCACAAAATTTCACAAAACGGTCAACGGCGCTTCGGGGTGGGCTTGGGCTGGTTGCGGGCACTGGAACGGCAGACGGCCAGGTTGTTTTCCCAGACCGCCCATAGGTCTCGTCGGTCATCAGCGTCAAGACTTGAGTCTGCCAACGCCTTTTCGAAGCGGTCACTCTCAATCTGAGTTAACTCCTCAGGGGTATCAGCCGAGCAGGTTTTCTTCATAGCGTCCATCTCGATTTTCAACTGCGACCTGTCGAAATCTCGCTGGGTAGATGACCGGAGGGCTGAGACACCCCAGGCGATGAGCGCAAGAACGGCGAGACTTACAATAATGACGGCGGGGGCCTGGCTTGGCTTTAGGCGTTTACCACAGTGCTTGCAGTGGGTCGCGGCGTCAGGGATATCTTCAGAGAGGCAGTGGCGGCAGGTTTTCATTTCATCCTTGCATCAATGGCTCTCGCCATCTAGATTAACGTTCAAGAGGAACGCCAGTCTGACTCCAGCTTTCTCCAACTGGAGCTCGATCACCGGGTCTGCTTGTTGCTCATACGCAGGAGTGATGGCGGCTGGATTCTCATTGCCGAGGTCTCCGTATGCAACCGTTTGAGCGAGACGGTGGCCTTCTATCGCCCAATCTTCAATGCTCCCTTTTTGCCATTCTGCTTTGTCTTGAGGAGTGATGCGACTCTCCAAGTCCGCTGCCAATGTTGCTGGGTTGCGGGTGATGTGTTGGAGCAGCCCCGTGTCCCACACCCAATGAAGGTTATCAGGATGCCCGTCAAAAACTACGTGCCGTGTGTTGCCACCCTTGTCGCCGTTGTCTTCATCATGCAAAGGCTGGTGCAAGTCACCGACGAAGTGAATCACGAATTTTAGGGCTTGTTCCTTCGCGTCTTTGTTGGCGTGCGGGTCTCTGAGCACACCGAGGAATTGGTCTGTCTTGGCAATGACGCAGTCACCGTTAGGGCAGTCGCGGGCCATGTCGATTGTGGAATCTGCCAGAGGAATGTTGATGTAGTGCCACGCGCCGGTTTCGCGGTGGTCGCGGCGGTATTCGTCGGCCCAACTTGCAACGGCCTCAATCGTACTGCCTAGTAGGTCAGTCGCTTTGGCCTTCGTGGTAGCCGTCAAATACTGTTCGGCAATCAGGGCGATGACTTGATGACCTTCATGGCCCCAGGCCAACGCGGCGGGCTGCGCCGAAGCAAGCCCGGTGCACATTAGGGCCACTGTTAGGCAAACTTTTTGTATCAAGGGCATGGGACATAGACTTTCTTGCCGCTCTTGCTGTAGTGGTAGCACCCTCCGCGCGGCCCTTGGTAAATGGTCTTGCCGGTCGGTGTTGTTTTACCAGTATCCACGTTGCCCGGTTTTGGCGTCTCAGTAAGCGATTTCTGTTTGTCCGTATTCAAGTTGTCCGGGGATGGGGCGCTGCCTCCAGCAGAATTCGGCGGTAGTGCTCCCGCATTTTTTTTTGCGGCGGGAGCTACGGCGGGAGACACTGCGCCTTTAGGCTGCTCCTCGCTAATGTACACCCACGTCCCGTCGGGCTTCAGAAGCACCTCTCTGCCATCTTTCGTTTTCACTACTTCTTGCGCCAGCAGGGTGCTTGCCGCGAGAAGAATTCCAAAGAATCCAATGAGAGAAGAAACCCAAGCGTGTTTGCTCATGGGGTCTCCATTCACGTTAAAGCAAGAATGCTCTATCCATACCAAACTTATACACCTATCAGCCCGCAAACACAAATGGTTGCATGCCCGAGAGGTCCATCCTATTGCCGTGGGCCAGATTGCACGGGTGAAAACCGGCAGCCTCGGAGCCTGCCCAATCCACCCGTCGGGTTTCGGTGCGCGACATGCGGGCAGGTAGGTCGGTCCGCTCGGCAAGAATAACCCCCCATGATGCCGACGCCTTGGAAGGTCCGGGGTTCGCCTTTCTCCGCTCGGATGATCCCCTCGAGGCGCGCTCTGTTTTCGCGCATCTCTTGGCGACGCACCCTGCCAATCCTGAATTTCAGATCGACTTGGCTCGGGCCGAGATACGCTTGGGCAAATATAAGCAAGCCCGGGAGATCCTGTCCTCGGTTCTCACCCTCCACCCCCGCCACCGCGAGGCGCGTTTGCAGCTCGCCTATGCAAAACTATTCCAAGGCAAGTATGCAGAAGCGCTCGCCAATTTCACCCAACTGCTGAAGGTTGACCCGACGGACTTTGATGCCTTGCTCGGCAATGCGCGCGTCTTCTATTTTCGCGGGGACATCGCCTATTCCTACGCGCTGGTCAGCAAGCTGGTAGAAGATCGCCCCAACGACTTCGACGCACTCTTCTTGCTCGCCAACTTGGAGCGCGCCCGCCACCACCGGCGACAGGCTCTTGAACTCCTTGCCCGATTAAATCAAATGAGCCCCGGTAACCCTGAATCAGGTCAGCTCGAGAGGAGTCTTCGCCAGGAACAAGAGGTCACCTTTCACGCTTCCGCCTCCTACGCGCGTGAAACCAGCGCCGGCAATGGTTCCCCGGATCTGATCGGGTTCTCCGGCCAGGACCTGCGAAGCTTTGGATATGAGTCAGGCGTCAGCTTTTCTGCGTTGCCCCGAACGAGCTCGTCAGTCTCCTTTGACGCGTTGCCGGTGACGAGTCCGGGAGCACTCGGTGGAGCGGTCGTCCCGTCGGAGTTCATGTACCGCCAAACGACGGCGGTTTATCCAAGCCTTATACTGCGCGGAGGTGTGGGCTTGATACGATTCGGGCCAGGCGCGTTGCAAAACATTCCAAGCCAGCCCCAACCTGTCTCCGCGGCAACCTGCCGCCTCCTGGGATTCGCGGGCGCGAGCTACGCCTTGAAGAAGAACCTCACCCTTGATTTGTCCCTGGCTCGCGCCGCCGTTCCTTATACTCCCCTTTCTGTGCGCATGGGCGTCATGGAAACTGGCTTGGACGGAGGATTGAAATTCTCCTTTGCTCCGCGCACGGAGCTGCGGGTTGGTTTCTTCCTCGCCCGTTACTCATCCATTCGATTCCAGCGGCTTGACCTCTTGAATGCAACCCCGAGCCTGGTGGAAGGCACGGCGGTCCACGACCAGGCCCATGGTGGTTCCGTGGCCCTTGTACGGAACGTCCTTCGGTTAGAGCATTCGTCGCTAGACATGGGATACGAAGGTCGGGTGTTCGGTTTTGCCCGGTCTCAGCCCAGTGTTTATATGGGGTTCTTTAACCCCTCGTTCTATCAAGTCCACCAACTCACCGCACGCCTTTTTGGCATTCTCCGGGGCCCGCTCGGCTACGATTTTGCCGGCGGGTTGGGTGTACAACAAGCGGAGGAGCACGAACCTCTGACGCGGGCCTTGAATTTGAATCCTGGCCTTTCTCTTAAAATCAACAACCGCCTTTCCTTCAAGCTGGGATACACGTATTACAACTACGCGCAAAGCCTGGGTGTGATTCGGGGTAACGCGGTTACTTTATCGACAGATTCCAGATTTTAAAACAAGTGGCTAGTGGTTAGTGGGTTAGTGGGTTAGTGGCCAATGGCTAGTGGTCAGCTAGGGGTCACTCGAAACCACTAACCACTGGGCTTACTAACCACTAGCCACTAACCACTGTATCCCCGGTTCCCTGTGCCAGGAATCCGCCGTCCACGGCGATGATTTCACCGGTTACAAAGCTGGCGCTGTCCGAGGCCAGAAAAATCGCCGCTCCCTGGATTTCTTCCAGATTCCCGAAGCGTCTCATCGGCGTGCGGGAGAGAATTGCGGCCCTGCGCTGCGGCTCATTGACAATGGCGCGGTTGAGGGGTGTCTCGAATACTCCCGGAGCTATGGCGTTCACCGTAATGTTGTATTTTGCCCATTCGGCTGCCAGGCAGCGAGTCAACATGACCACACCGCCTTTGCTGACACAATACGCAGTGGCCTCGTAGTTGCCCACGAATCCGCCCAGGGAAGCGATATTGATGATGCGCCCCTTCCCCTGCTCCTTCATCACACGGCCCACCATCTGGCAAACAAACCAGGTGCCTTTCAGATTGATATCGAGAATGCGGTTCCAATCCTCGTCGGCCATTTCCAAGGAGGGAACTCGCTTGGTGGTTCCCGCAGAATTGACGAGGATGTCAATTCGCCCAAATTGCCTGAGCATCAAGTCAATGACACGCTGGATGTCGCTGCGGCTTGTCACATCGCCCGTGGCTTCCACGGTCTGGCGCCCCAGCGCACGAATTTCCGCGGCCGTCTTCTCGACTTCCTCGCCACGACGACTCACCGCCGCGACGTCGGCGCCCGCTTTGGCGAAACCTAGGGCAATTGAGTTACCTAACCCGCTGGTGCCGCCAAACACAAGCGCACGCTTTCCTTCCAGGCTCAACCCTCTGTAGTTGTTCACGATTGTTGACCTCAGTTTGAAGATACCCCGGCGGCAATCGTAACACCCAAAGTGAAAAGGAGGCAAGAAAGGGAACCTTGCGGTAGTGGGTCAATTTGATGCTGTAGCGGCGATCCCGCTCCGAGCGGGATCGCCAAATGGCGGCGTAAAGCCGCCTCTACATCAAATTGACCCACTACCAACCTTGCGCCGCCGCTTGCTCGAGTGTTAGCCTTCCCTTCCACGAAAGCCCTCGACGCGATAGCCATCTTGATCGAGAATAAGAGGGGGGGGCCGCTCGAGCGCGAAAAGTAAGGCGCGAATTGCCGGCGCAAATTGAAAGTCTTATCGCGGCGAACGTTACAAACCTTATGGGAGGTCATACTTGAATGGACTCAATCGAATTGACCCGCTTTTATGATTTCACCGGGCAGACAGTTGTAATCACTGGCGGGACTGGAACCCTGGGTGGCGAAATTGCCTGCGCGCTGGTGGGATGCGGAGCCAATGTTGCGATCTTGGACCGCAATCTGGACCCGGCCCAGCACATTCTCGAGCTCATGGAGCCGCGCGCGAACCACGCGGTGGCGGTGCACGCCGATGTCCTGGACCCGGAGAGCCTGCGCCAGGCCGCCAAGATCATCCTGGAGAAGTTCGGCGCCGTTCACAGCCTGGTGAACGCGGCGGGAGGCAACAATCCTCAGGCGACTACCACACCCAACCTCTCGTTTTTTGATCTGCCGCCGGAGGCCTTGCGCTGGGTGTTTGATTTAAACATCCTGGGAACGATGCTTCCCTGTCAGGTCTTCGGCAAAATCATGGCGGGAAAAGGCGAGGGAGTCATTCTCAACATTTCCTCGATGAACGCATTCCGCCCTCTGACCCGAATACCGGCCTACTCGGCCGCGAAGGCTGGAGTCAGCAACTTTACGCAGTGGCTCGCCGTACACATGGCTCAGGTTTACTCGCCGCGCATTCGCGTGAACGCCATTGCGCCGGGTTTCTTCCTGACCCAACAAAACAAGTTTCTATTGCTCGATGAGAAGAGTGGCGAACTGACCGCGCGCGGCAAGTCGATCGTCGAACACACGCCCATGGCGCGTTTTGGCCGAGCCGAGGATTTGTTTGGAGCGGTCTTGTGGCTCCTTTCGCCGGCTTCGGCTTTTGTCACGGGGGTCATCGTGCCCATTGATGGCGGATTCTCAGCGTATAGTGGGGTCTAATCGAGAATCAGGGCTCCAGGGAAAGAAATCGGCGAGCAAGAGCACTGAAAACATCGCCGTACGTGGAGGAATGAAGCCCATGGTCGTGGGAAAAGGATTCGCAGACCGATACTTGATCCCCGAGGAAGTTAGTCACATCACGCTGCAGGCTCTGAGGTCGCTGGCGGTGGATGGCAAGCGTGTCCTCATTATCATCCCTGACGGCACACGCACCATGCCCATGCCGCGCATGTTCGAACTCTTCGAAACGCAACTTGCTCCGCGCGTGGCAACCTTGGATTATCTGGTGGCGCTCGGCACTCATCCCATGATGAACGATGAACAATTGAGCGCGCTGGTGGGGCGTGCGGTGAGGAACGAGCTAGCCGGCAAGAGCCACATCTTCAATCACCACTGGGAAAACCCCGCGAAGTTCGTGACGCTTGGTGTCATCCCCGCCTCTGAGATCGGTGAGATAACCAGCGGGCTGCTGGCCCGGGAGGTGCCCGTCCGGCTCAACAAGCTGATTCTGGATTACGACCAACTCGTTATCTGCGGGCCGGTCTTCCCCCATGAAGTTGTCGGCTTCTCCGGGGGGACCAAGTATTTTTTTCCAGGAATCGGCGGTCCGGAAATCATCAACCTCACTCACTGGCTGGGTGCGTTGATGACCAACTACGAGATTATTGGCGCCCGTTATACGCCCGTCCGGGCCATCATCGATCGAGCCGCCAGTCTCATCGACCGGCCCACGGCCTGCTTCGCCTTAGTAGTTACGCACGAAGGTCTGGCAGGGCTTTTTTTCGGCTCAGCGCAAGAGGCTTGGAAGGCGGCCTCGGCCCTCTCTGCCGAAAAGCATATCATTTACGTACCAAAACCCTTCCGGCGCGTGCTCTCCGTGATGCCCAAACTCTACGACGATCTCTGGACCGGGGCCAAAGGGATGTACAAGGTGGAACCGGCGGTCGCCGAGGGCGGCGAGGTGGTGATTTTTGCGCCGCACATCCGCGAAGTCAGCTACACGCACGGCAAGCTGATAGATGAAATTGGTTATCACTGCCGCGATTATTTTCTGGCGCAGTGGGACAAGTTCAAAGACTATCCGGGTGGTGTGCTCGCGCACTCCACGCACGTCAAAGGGCTGGGCCAGTACGACCAGTCGAGTGGCAAGGAGACTCCGCGCATTCAAGTGACGCTGGCCACGGGCATCCCGCCGGAACGCTGTCGACGCATCAACTTGGGTTACCTCGATCCGGCGAGCATCCATCCCCAAGAATGGGAGAGCCGTGAGGACGAGGGCATTCTCATCGTGCCTCGGGCCGGCGAGATGCTGTATCGCCTCCAGATTCCCTGTCATGCTGAGCCCGTTCGCTTTGCTCAGGGTAAACTCCGCGAAGCATCTCTGTAGTTCCTCCCCCCAACTAAGCGGTCAGTCTCGCATGCGAACTGCCGAGATCCTTCGTCGCCCGAAAAGCAGGGCTCCTCAGGATGACAGGCACAGGTTACGCGCACTGTTCCCACGACACACTCGACCTCGAACTTGCGATTTCAGGTTTGTATTAGGGAATCCCAGGCAGGAGACGGAACAGCCACTAAATCCATTCCAACGCGCCGCGCTTCCAGAGCCAGATATAACCCACGATGAGGATTCCCAGGAACACGAGCATCTCCACCAGGCCCAACAGTCCCAGAACCTGAAATTCCACTGCCCAGGGGTAGAGGAAGACCGTCTCAACATCAAAGATCAGGAACAGGATGGCGACCACGTAAAAGCGCACGGTATAGCGCCCGCGCGCGTCCGATTCCGGCGTGATGCCGCACTCGTAAGGCAGAATTTTCTCCGGGGTTGGTTTGAAGGAAGGTCGGAAGAACTTGGCGATCCAGAGCAACGCGGGGGGGAAGATGGCCGCGATGGCAAAGAAAATCAGAATAGGCCCGTATTGGTCGAGCATGATCGTTGCACCTCTTTCCGATCTCCCCCATCATAGCACATGAATCGGGCCGGAGGTCCAGGAGGATGCTGGAAAAAACGTCTTGGGGCTTCACTCGGAGCGTAGTTGTCAGTAGTCCGTTGTCCGTGGTCAGTTGAAAGAGCGGGGCTAGAAGCTGAGAGTTTGGGATCTCACATTTCGGGTCCGTCAGGGTCGGCAAAAAGCTGCGGACCTGCAAGAAAGGTCCGCTTGGAGAAGGACACGATCTTCGCCTACTTCAACCTGAACGACATCGAACTCCAAGTCTATGACCAATATTATGAAATGCTTGGTCCTGGTGTCATTTGGAATGGGCATCCACTCGAGCCGCCAGTCATTCCCGCGAAAGCACCGGCAATTCCGCAGCGAGGCTTTCACGTATTTTACGTGTTATACTTGGGGAGGAGGTGCTCCATGAAACAAAACATCACGCTGGCAATTGACAAACCCCTCCTCAAGCGTGCCAGAGCGATCGCCGCCCAGCGCGGAACGAGCGTCAGTGGACTTTTAGCCCAGGAGCTCGGAAGGCTGGTAGACCGGGAGGCGACATACGTTCAGGCAAAGACGAAAGCCCTGGCTCACTTGGAGAACCCCTTCCATCTCGACGGAACTGGGATTGCCAGCCGCGAGGCGCTCCATGACCGGCAAAGTCTTCGTTGACTCCAATGTGCTGATCTACGCCCACGACGCAAATGCGGGCGTCAAACAGGAACGAGCTGCGGAACGACTGAGGGAGCTTTGGGAGAACGGCTTGGGACGGCTGAGCACTCAGATTCTCGAAGAGTTCTATGTCAACGTGACGCAGAAGATCAAAAGGCCCCTGGCCCGGAGCGTGGCGCGAGAGGTGATCTGGAACTACGCTCTCTGGGTAGAATCCGCGATCATGCCGTCTACGGTGGTTCGAGCTTCTGAGATCAGCGAGGTGTGGAAGCTTGCCTTCTGGGACAGCATGATTCTCGCGGCAGCCGAGCAAGACAGTGCGGAGCAAATCTTGAGCGAAGATTTGAATCACGGACAGGTCATTGCCGGTATTCGAGTCGTTAATCCATTTCTCTGACAAGCTTGCCCCCAGGGCGTCACAAAACGATCCAAGCACGGGCGGCGAATAGCCGAGCGCGACGGTCCCATAGGGCGGGATTGCTGGTTGTGTCGTACAGCGCCGCCTTCGACCGCAACCAAAAGCAGATTCTTCGCTGCGCTCTCCAGAAACTCGACGCATTACTCGTTTCCATTGAGCACTTTGGGCCGAGCCTGTCTGAGCCGTCCTCGCCCCGCAACTAACCCCTCACCCGGCCCGGGCCGCCTGAAGAAAGCGGCGTCGCGGTCCACCCTCTCCCCTTGGGAGAGGGCGGACCCACTTTGCCATGCGCTGCGTTTCTGACATCACGGATAACGGTCTTCGGCTATCCTCGCTCAGAATGACATGTCATCCTGAGGGCGCGTTTCATTGCGGGTGCTCAGTACGACCTCGTAAGAGGTCTATGGCGTGGGGTAGAAGCTCGATAATGCTCTCGAGCGACTGGCAGGCGCCGCGTGGGCTGCCCGGCAGATTCACGATAAGCTTGTGGTTCCTTGCTCCCACAATCCCTCGGGAGAGCGCCGCCCTGGGAGTTTTCTTCACGCCTTCGGCCCGCATCAGTTCCGCAAGACCCGGGATTTCCTTATCGACGACCGCGCGCGTAGCCTCCGGGGTGACGTCGCGCGCTCCAAGCCCAGTGCCGCCGGAGGTGAAGACGGCATCACATTCATCACCGTCCGTCCAGGCCAGAAGCGTGCCCCGAATGCGGTCCGCATCGTCAGGCAGGACCTCGAGCGCCTGGACCAGCCAGCCTCGCTTTTCCAGCAACTCGCGAACTGCCGGGCCGGACCGGTCCTCCCGGCCGCCAACCGCTGCGGCATCACTCAATACGAGAATCCTTGCGCGAAGGGGAAATGCCATGAAATGAGGCGCAATCCAGTCTGACAAGCAGAAGTCAGGAGTCGGAAGTCAAGAGTGAAACCTTCAGCCGTCAACCATCAGCAATCAGCAAGAACACCCGCATGCGATAACTGATACGGGTTGTTCGTCATTCGTAGAGGAAAAGGCCACCGCCTGTCATTCTGAGCGAAGCGAAGAATCCCCGCATTTGAAGGCTCAATCAGTGCGAAAAAATGCCGAGATTCTTCGCTTCGCTCAGAATGACAGACGATCGGGTTATCCTTTACGAATGACGGATGGTGCGTATAACTACCGCGGCGCACGGTAAGTGCCGCTCTTCCCGCCACTCTTTTCCAGCAGCTTGATGTTGGTGATCTCGATTCCCCGGTCGATGGCCTTGCACATGTCATAAACGGTGAGTGCAGCGACAGTCACCGCCGTGAGCGCTTCCATCTCGACCCCGGTCGCTCCAGTTGAGCTCACCGTGGAAGAAAGCTCTACGCCATTCTTGCAAAAATCCGCCTTCACATCAATATGACTCAACAAAAGCGGGTGGCAAAGGGGGATCAGTTCTGCGGTCTGCTTTGCGGCGGTGATGCCGGCAATACGCGCGATTTCAAGCGGGTTCCCTTTGGGATTTCGTTTCGCAGCGCGAAGAGCACGGGGACTCATTTTCACCAGCGCGCGCGCCGAAGCTTGGCGCACCGTGGCGGGTTTCGCAGAGACATCCACCATGCGGATACGACCTGCTGAATCGTAATGTGTGAGTTTCTTTGTCACTCGTCACTGCTCTTTCGGCATGACGTCAACCCAATCGCCCGCCGCCAACTCCGTCTGGTCGGGATGAATCACCAGAAAACAATTGGCCGCGGCAGTGCCAACCAGGTCCCCCGAGCCCTGCCAGTTGACGAGTTCCACAACCGGATCGCGGTTCTGAACGCAAACTCGCGCCGGCATAAACATGGTCAGGCCGGTCCTTTGGCGGCAGGGCTTGGCCAAGCGGGCTCGAAGGAGGACCGGAGGCTCGAACCCCGTTCCGCCCAACATGGCGATAGCCGGACGAACAAATAACTCAAAGGTAACGAAAGTGGAGACTGGATTACCCGGAAGACCAAAGAAAAACCGGTCGCGAACCCGGCCAAAGACCAATGGCTTTCCAGGACGGATCGCGGCTCCCTGGAAGAAGAACTCCGCTCCCAACTCGGCCAGGACGTCTTCCACCAGATCAAACTTACCCATCGACACGCCGCCGCTTAAAAGGAGCAAGTCTGAATCCAGCCCCCGTTCGATCATCTCTCGGAGGGCGTCCTCACGGTCGGGAGCTATGCCAAGCTGGACGGGCACGCCACCCGCTGCCGTGACCTGGGCAGAAAGGGTTACGGCATTGCTGTTTCGAATCTGAAACCATTGAGGACGCTGCTCGACCGCCACCAACTCGTCGCCCGTAGGCAGAATGGCCACCTTCGGCTGCCGGTAAACCGCAACTCTTACCTTCCCCACGGCAGCCAGCAATCCCATTTCAGCCGCTCGCAGCCGCCTTCCGCGCGCCAGAACGTACGCGCCCAGTGCGGCCTCACTGCCCTGAAGCACCACGTTCTCCCATTGCTGCACGCTGCGCTGGATTTCAATATGCTCGCCCAAGGACCGCGTGTGCTCGACCATCACCACAGCGTCCGCGCCAACAGGTAAAGGAGCGCCAGTCATGATCGAGACGCATTGGCCGGGGTCCACTTTCCCTTCAAAATGTTGCCCGGCAGGAACTTCTCCCACGCACCGGAGGACAGCAGGCAGTGCACTCAGGTCAGCAGCACGTAAGGCATAACCATCGCGAATGGCCCGGTGAAAAGAGGGCAGATCGCGGTCCGCCACGACATCTTCGGCCAAAACTCGTCCTCGGACCTCCTCCAACGACACTGTTTCTACCGGAGGCAGGGGATTTGCTTGGCCGATCCTTTCCTGGACGATTGATATGGCCTGTGCGTAAGTGACAACCATTGCCAATGTTTCTGTAATCAGGGTAGTGGGTCAGTTTGGTGTCGTAGCGGCGAGTTTACCTCGCCAAATGGCGGCGTAAAGCCGCCTCTACATCAAACTGACCCACTACCGTAATCAGTGGGAAGCAGTTGCGACCAGTACCGCAAAACGGCTTTCATTAAGCCAGAGAACCTGGTCGCGCTCCGGCCCCGTCGAAACCATCGCGATCTCGACGCCCACCTGGTCGGAAAGGAAGCGCAAATAGTCTTTGGCCTTCTGCGGGAGCTTGGCGAAGTCCTGCAGACCGAAGGTAGGCTGCTGCCAACCCGGCAACATGCGATAGTGAACTTGCACCTTATCAAGGCATTCAACGTCAGGTGGAAAGTCGGTAAATCGCTTGCCCTGGTACTCGTATTCCAAGCCCACCGGAATCTCGGAAAGGCTATCGAGGATGTCGAGCTTGGTGATGATAAGGGAGTCGAGATGGTTTACGCGGGCGCAATAGCGGGCCGCCGCCACATCAAACCAACCGCAGCGGCGCGGCCGCCCGGTGACCGCGCCATACTCTCCTCCGCGTTCTCGAATCTTTTCACCCTCGGGACCCTTGGCCTCGGTTGGGAATGGGCCGCTCCCCACGCGCGTGGCATAGGCTTTTGAAACGCCAACTACAGACTGGATGCGCGTTGGCCCCACCCCGGTGCCTGTGCAAGCGCCACCCGCCGAAGCGCTGGACGAGGTCACGAAAGGATAGGTTCCGTGGTCCAGGTCCAGAAGCGTACCTTGCGCACCTTCGAAGAGCACTCGCTTTCCCCGGTCGATCTCGGCATTCAAATAGGCAGAGACGTCCGCAAGAAACGGCACTATGTGCTGGGCAACTTCCAAGTAGCGGTCAGCCAGTGCCACCGGGTCGAGGGCGGCGCCCCCAAACAACGCCGAGGCAATACGGTTCTTCTCCGCAACGACTTCGCTGCACCGGCGGCGGAACAATTCCGGGTTGCGAAGATCGCCCGCTCGGAGCCCACGGCGGCCGGCCTTGTCCTCATAGGAGGGACCGATCCCTTTAGCCGTCGTGCCGATTTTTCCCACGCCGCGCGCCTCTTCAGCGGCCACTTCGAGAGCTCGGTGGTAAGGCAGAATCAGGTGCGCGCGATCGCTGATGAGTATGCGACCATCCACTCGCACACCGTTTTCCTCCACGGCTTTAATCTCGCGTAACAAGGCTTCCGGCTCAACCACAACTCCGTTCCCGATAACTGCAGTCTTATCCGGCCGCACGATGCCAGTGGGGAGAAGCTGGAGAATGAATTTCCTGCCGTTGACGTAAACGGTGTGGCCAGCGTTGGCGCCTCCCTGGTAACGGGCCACAATGTCAAAGTGCTCCGCCAAAGTATCGACGACCTTACCCTTGCCCTCGTCGCCCCATTGGGCGCCCACCACAACCACATTTGCTGGCATATTGAATTAGTCCTTCACCCACAGGCTGGAGTAACTTCGTCTTATCTTTGGAGAATCTGCTATACGGAATCCCAGGATTTGCGCAGTTGCCAAGGTATCTTCAAACGCTTCTTTTGGAACGTGGCCTACGGGCTCCGAAAACAAGAGTAGCCCACCTTTTCCGAGTGACCTTTGAATTTCTGAGAGAAACCGTTTTGCATCCGGGACCTCATGCACAACGTAAAATACCAATGCAAAATCGACCTTTTCCGCCAAATCGTCAATGCCAAGGGATGTGGGCGTGCAGACGCGCAATTCAATTCTGTTGCTCAGTCCTGCCCTGACGGCCCGTTTCTTGACTGCCCTGAGCATCCTTTCTTGCAGATCAACACACACCACATGGCCCGATTCTCCAACGAGGCGCGCCATCGGCAAAGTAAAGAACCCCATCCCACTCCCAACCTCCAGCACCGTCATCCCCTCATGGATGTACGGCTTCAGAATATTCTCGGGTTTGTAGATGAGCTTCCTGAGGGGATTCACCAACAGATATCCTAACCACCATGGACAGACTCTTTCGCTCATGTTGGAAATCCAGGTTTACAGGAGAAGAAAGCCCTCTCGATAACTCGGACCGTGAGCATCCTGGAAGGTCAGAGGTGCTTATCGAGCAGCTTGCTGATGGCCTCTTTGGAGGCGGCCCCCACGATCTGCCCCTGGATTTGACCGCCTTTGAAAAGAAGCAGGGTGGGGATGCCTCGGATGTTGTAACGACCGGTGACCGTGAGGTTTTCGTCCACGTTGAGTTTTCCAACCTTGGCACGGCCGGCATACGCCTCAGCAATTGTATCGACAGCAGGCGCCATCATGTGGCAGGGTGCACACCACGTTGCCCAGAAATCCACCAGAACCGGCTTGTCGGATTTCAAGACTTCCTCCTCAAAGTTCTGTTCAGAAAATTCCAGAGTATGATCGCCCGCCATCGTCTCAAAACCTCCACAGATTAGTGATCGCTAAGATTCAGGTGTGGCCTTTCGCTTCTGCAGCGCTTCATAGATCTCCAAATACTGCCTTGCCGACCTTTCCCACGAGAAATCTTCTCGCATTCCGTTGCCCACCAATTGCTGCCACACCTGGGGCTGGTGATAGGCTGCGATAGCTTGTTCGATCGCCTCGAGCAACGCCGCACCGGTGTACTCGCTGAATTTAAAGCCTGTGCCCGACTGGCCGTCAAAAGCTTCAATCGTATCATCCAGACCACCGGTGGCCCTGACAATGGGCACGGTCCCATATTTCAGGCTATAAATCTGGTTCAGCCCACAGGGCTCGTAACGCGAGGGCATCAAGAACATGTCTGACCCTGCTTCAATCTGGTGCGCCAGGGTGTTGTCGTAAGCGACCGCCACCAGAAACTTGTCCGGATATCGGGCCGCCATGAACTGGAAAAGTTCTTCGTAAACAGGGTCGCCCGTTCCCAGCGCGACAATGTAAAGGTCCAAGGCCGCAAGCTGCTCCGCGATTTCGGCGATGAGGTCGAAGCCTTTCTGAGGCGCAAAACGCGAGACGATGCCGATGACCGGCCGGCCAAGCACCGGCCGATTCACTCCCATTCTTTGCAGCAGAGCCTTCTTGCACGCTACCTTGCCCTTCATATCCTTCGCACTGTAGGCGGCGGGGAGCAGCTTGTCCGTGGCCGGACTCCAGGCGTCGTAGTCCACGCCGTTCAGAATACCCCGGAGACGGTCCCTTCGCGACCGTAAGACTCCCTGGAGGCCACAGCCGAACTCGGGCGTCTGGATTTCTTCCGCGTACTTCCGACTGACCGTGGTGATGAAATCAGAAAAGACAATTCCCCCTTTCAGGAGGTTGACCTTTCCATAGTACTCCAGGAAATCCACCGTGAATAAACCTGCGTGCAGAGAAATCTGCGGCAGGATATGCGGCGGGAAAAGCCCCTGGTACCCCACGTTATGGATGGTGAAGACGACGGAAGTGTTGCGGAAGAATTCGTCGTCCTGGTAAAGATTGCGCAAATAGATGGGAACCAGCGCCGTCTGCCAGTCGTGGCAGTGGATGATATCCGGCGGGGTCGCCGAGCGCTTCATCAATTCCAGCGCCGCCAAACTGAACGCTGCAAAACGCTGTGCATTGTCAGGATAATCCTCACCCATCTCCTGGTACAGTCCCGCGCGGTCGAAGAAAAAGGGGCATTCGACCAGAAACGTGCGGACTCTACTCGCCACACCAGCGTCCTGAATGGAGACAAACTTGTAACCGGAACCCAGCGCGATGGTCAGACTTTGCATCTCGCCTTCAGGCTTACCGGGCTTGGTCATCCTGTAGCGTGGCAGCACAACCTCGAGCTTATGACCCGGCTTTGCCAGAGCTTTCGGCAGTGCCCCCACCACGTCTGCCAGTCCACCGGTCTTCGAGAAGGGCACACCTTCAGATGCTACAAAGACAATACGCACAAAGCTACCTCGTTTAGTGGCTTAGAGATTCCAGTGCCTCACTAAGCTACGTTAGAGGATGCTCCCCAGCCTTGTCAAGCGCAGACGACTTCTTGTGATCATAACGCCCCTTCTTACGGTACAATCTCTTTCCGTGCGCCAGCCACCTCGTCCCAAGCTTGGCCAGCATTTTCTCCGCGACCGGCGGTTTCAGCGCCGAATCGTCGATAGCCTGGCGATCCAGTCCAATGATCTGGTCTGCGAGATCGGCCCAGGCCGGGGGGCGATGACCGAGCTTCTGGCAACGCGAGCCCAGCAAGTCGTCGCCATCGAAGTTGACCGTGAGCTGGCGCGGATGCTTCAACAAAAGTTCTCAAACAAGCTGGGGATTGAAGTCCTTGAAGCCGATATTCTACTGAGCGACCTCGCCACCCTTTGCCGGCGCTACCAACGCGAGCAGTGTTTCGTTTTCGGGAATCTGCCCTATTACATCACTTCGCCCATCCTTCATCACCTCTTGGATTTTGCCGGCTCGATCAGCGGCATGGGGCTCGTTGTGCAGCGGGAGGTCGCCGAGCGGCTCAGCGCCTTGCCCGGCTCGCGCCATTACGGATATTTGACGGTCCTGACGCAGCTCCATACGAACCCGCGCATCCAGTTCGGCATCCCCCCGGGGGCCTTTTCGCCTCCGCCCAAAGTCGATTCCGCCCTGGTCACCTTTCAGATGAAGGGAACCCAGCTCCCGGCCGAGCAGCAGAAAGCGCTGCTGGATTTCGTGAAGTTGTGCTTCGCGCACAAGAGGAAGAACCTGCTGAATAACCTCGCACCAGTTTACCCGCGCCAGCGCGTGGAAACAGAACTGGCAGGTCTTAAACTACCTCAAAACATTCGGGCAGAACAGTTGGCGCTCGAGCAGTTTGAAAAGCTCCTCGAACGTTTGCGCTAGGCAGGGTTGGCGCTCCCACCTCGCAGTCGGGAGTCGTAGGCCCACACGGCGCGGCCAGATAGCCGCAATCAAAACGAGCTTCTCCGTGTTCTCCCACCCTCAAAGCCTCAACACGGAGAGCACGGAGGATCTCAGTGACCTCTGTGTTAAGTTCTTTTCCGGCCACGGAGAACACAGAGACGTCACCGGTTCGATGCCCGTGGGAGGACGATAGGGTTGGAGAAAAGTTGTGCGAGCTTCGGGTTCACGTGGGCCGGCCTGTCCAGCGCCTCAAGAAATGCCTGCCGTTGTTTTGATGAAACGATAAACTCTCGCTTGTCTGCAAGGGCGTGCTCTGCTTGCAGGCAGGCGCTCTCAAGGATGAAGTCCGTGACGCTAACACCTCTTGTTTGCGCCCCCGTGCGAATGAGTCTTTCCTGATGCTCCGTCGCACGGAGATTGAGCCTCCTCGTCCGGTTCTTCTTGTTTACGGGTGCAGTCTTCATATCCAATCATCTAGTTTGTACGTACAGTGCATGACGTCCTCAATAATCTGTCAATCGGGTTAGGGTTGGGGCATGGCCACGTTCGACAGGAATTGCTTGACCGCAATCTCATATTGTTCCGTTGCCTGATTAAAACCTTCGCCGTGGCGGTGGCCCGGCAGGACGAGCAGCGCTTTGTGCGGATTGGCTGCGTGGGAATAGAGGGTTTGAGCGATGGAAGGTGGCATCCTGCGATCATCCTGGAGAGCGACGAAGAGAATGGGGCGATTACCGATGCGGCTCACCGCGCTCGCGAGGTCAAAGTCGGAAGGACGAAAGCCTCCCCGCCATGCAATCCAATAGAGAATCTCGTTGGCGATGGGAAAGCTCGGAAGATGAAAGAATAGCTTCCAGTGGTGTTCAACAGTTGCCCGCAAGGAGAGGAAAGAACTGTCGGAGATTACGGCTGCAACTTCCGGCGACTCCGCCGCTGCCAGCAGAGCGGCCGCCGCACCCATCGAAACACCCCACAAGATCACGGGGCGCGGCGCACCTTGTTGGTAAAGCGCATAGCGAACGGCGGCTATCACATCCAAACGCTCTTTGTACCCCAAGGTCGTCAACGCGCCTCCACTCGCTCCCTGGTGCCTGAGGTCAAAAAGCAAGCCATCGTAACCCAGTGCGTGGCCGAAGGCCGCCATGGGCAACATCTCCGTGCGCGTGCGGTTCAGCCCGTGGCAATAGACAATCGTGCCGCGCGCCCCGCTCGTGGCAGGGACATACCAACCCTTGAGCAGCACGCCATCACTCGAGGGGAACTCGACCCATTTGAAATTCATGCGGTACGATATGGGTGTCTTGCCATCGTTTGGGTCGGGGTAGTGATAGCGCCCCGTGGTGCCAATGTTTACGATGAACCAGGGGACGAAGAGAAAGAAGAAACCGGCGGCCAGCGCAGCCAGTATCAATATCACGTTTCGGATGATTTGCCAGATTCTTCGCTTCGATACCAATCGACCCTCCCGGGAAGAGCAAGTAGGCAGTAGGCAGTAAGCAGTAGGCAGTAGGCAGTAAGCAGTAGGCAGTAGGCAGTAGGCAGTAGGCAGTAGGCAGTAGGCAGTAGGCAGTAGGCAGTAGGCAGTAGGCAGTAGGCAGTAGGCATTAACCGGTAGGCAGTCAGCGGCGGCCCCGACCTGGCCACCTTGCACGTCTGCCAACTCGCAGGCCCGTGATGCCCAAGACCTTCTCTCTTCTGTCTCCTGACTTCTGACTCCTGACCCCTGACTCCTGTCTCCTGGCTTCTGACTCCTGACTTCTGACTCCTGACTTCTGATTTCTGCCTTCTCCCCTACACCCGTTCCTGGATCGGCTGCGGTTCCACAATGTGCGTAATCAAGAGGAAAACAACCACGCCCGTCATGACCGCGCAGAGTGTTGTCACCGCCCCGTAGCCGTGCCGTTCGTAAAGCAATCCGCCCAGGAAGGCGGCGATGCCGATGCCGGTCTGGGAAAATATGTTCCTGAGGGCAATGAAGGCGCCGCGCTGGGTGGAAGGGACGAGCTCGCTAATAAGCGCTGTCAAAGGACCCTGCCGAAAGGCGGCGCCCAAGCTGGCCACGGAAAAAGCCACCAGCAGCCAAAGCCCCCAGGAAAGGAGCGGGATTAACGCCACCGCAAGCGCAAGGATAATGTTACTGACAATCGCCACCGAGCGTTTCCCGATGCGGTCAGAAATGATGCCGCCTAACGGAGCGCTTCCGACAGCCACCAGGCCGCCGAGCATAAAAACCCATCCTATGGTTCGGGTGGAGATGGCGAATTGGCTGTGCAACCATTGGCCGACATAAGTGAGGAATCCGACCAGCCCACCGGACACCAGGAAAGCGATGCCCAAGGCAGCAGCCGTGTCACGCCGAACAAGGAATGAACGAAAAGATCGGCCGGCCGCCCTCAACTTGTCTGAGGAGGGCTCGGGATTTAACCGATCTTTCGGCAAGCTGAGGGACAGCCCCGCTGTAACTAAAGCCAAAATTGCGAACAACAGGAACGCTCGCCGCCAGCCGTAGCGGTCGGCTATTTGCGCTGCCAGCGGGACACCAAGGATGGGAGCAGCAAAATAGGCGCTCGAGATCAATCCCAGCGCTCTGCCCCGCACGCTGTACTCAAACCAATCTGCGGCGTAGGTGATGGAACATGTGGAAATCGTCCCGGCAGCGAAGCCCGTCAGGGCTCGAGCCAGTACAAGCTCATTGAACGTTCCGGTACGGGAAGCCGTCCAAGAGGCCAGCGCGAACAGCAAGACGCCAAAGAGCAGGAAACGCCTGCGACCATAATGGTCCGACAGAGTCCCCGAGACGAAAGAAGCCAGCGCCGCGGTGACTGAGTAAACCGCAACCAGCAGGCCGGCAACTCCGACGCTGACATGCAGCGAACCCAGCAGCGAGGGAAGCAGCGCGGCAATCATCTGATTGTCAGCCAACCCGAGGAACAGCAAAACGAATAAGTCGGCGATTACAAGTGAGTCCAAGCGTCATCCCCGGAAATCAGTGGGCAGTAGGCTGAGGCAATTATGAATTATGAATTATAAATTCTGAATTGCTCTGTGTGTCTGCCACCTACGCCGCCACAATACTAAGGAGAGTTGAGAACCAACAACATAGCCGCCTGAAAACCCAATGCAACAGTAAACCGCCGCACAGAAGATGTCTACGCTACGCCTCTTGCTTGGGGCCCTGATGCCAGGACCTTCAGGCGTTAGATGCAAGGCAATTCATAATTCAGAATTCAGAATTCACTATTCACCATTCACTATTCAAAATGGTGAAGGTCGAGTTTGATGGCAGCTTTATCGGACATATCCACAACGCCCGCCGCTGCTATGCCGACCGCAACCACAATCGCGTCGCTAATCTCTTGCTTCGTTGCCCCGATTTCCAGCGCTTTCTTGATGTGCCCTTCCAAACAGCCCTCGCACTTGGCCACCAAGGAGCAACCAATGGCGATCAGTTCTTTGGTCTTCAAGTCAAGCGCGGTGGGGGTAAAGTAGCTCTCCTTGTAAAACGCCAAATAGATGTTGCGAAGGCGCGGCTCGATCATGCTCATCGACTTTGGGGCTGTCTTGCCCTCCTCAGATCCATCGTTCGCCATAGCAGAATCCTCACTTCTTATGGTTTAGTCAACGATAGGTGCACAGCAAGCAGGAGTCAGAAGCCAGGAGTCAGAAGGCAGTCAATCAGCACAGCGCAGCCGACAGCCCTTCCTTCGCTGCCACCTCTCCCGCCCCCTGACACCTCATACCTTGTATTCTGACTCCTGACTTCTGACTCCTGACTCCTTCGCTCAGAACGACATGCTAAGACATCTTTTCGGCGACCTGTCAGGGCGAGACCTGCGCCGTTTCGACGGAAACAGGCTGCCGGGTTGTAACCAGTTCTGGAATCTCAAGGCGAATTACGGTCCCCTTCCCGGCCTGGCTCTCGATCTTCATGGAAGAATCCTGGCCGTAAAGGACCTTCAACCTTTCGTGGACGTTGCTGATGCCAATGCCGGATTCGAGAATGCCGGGTCGGCGTTCCTCCGGAATCCCCACTCCGTCGTCAATGACTTCGATGACCAAGTGTCCTTTGCTATGAGTGGCACGAAGCGTTATCGTGCCTCCCTCAATCTTGGGCCCGATTCCATGCCGGATGGCGTTCTCCAGCAGGGGTTGGAGGATCATGCTGGGGACCATGACGTCCAACGTATCGGTTTCGATCTCTTTGCGGATTTGAAGCTTATCCTGACCGAAGCGCACCACCTCAATATCCAAATAGTCGTCGATGAATTCCAGTTCCTGTTTCAAGGGTACAAAATGAATTTGGCTTTTTAGCCTGCGCCGCAGGATGTTCGCCAACTTGAATAGTACGTCTCGCGCCGTGTCCGGGTCAAAACGTATCAGGGAAGAAACGGTATTGAGCGTATTAAACAGGAAGTGGGGATTAATCTGGCTGATCAGTGCGTCCATGCGCGCCTGCAGGAGGGCCTTTTCCTGTTCAACCAGCTTGCGCTCAATCCGGGTGTTGTTCCATATGCGCACTGGGAGGCCGACGGCAATGAGCGTTGCGAGCACAATCAAAATTCGGACCCATAAATGCGGGGAATCCATATAGTAAAGATACTTGCCATGAGTCATCCGCCCCACCGTCATGCGCGCGACCTCGAGCATGACACACAGAAAAGAAAACAGCACCTGCCAATCCACCGCCGGGTGCTGGAAGCGTTGCTTGATGGAACGGTAAAGGCTAAGGTCAATGAACCCGGAGAACTTCCAGACTTCTTCCTTATCCGGGCAGACCCAGCGGGCCGTCCCTGCAACCACTGCATAGAGCACCGCCAATGGCGCCGCCCATAATTCGTGTCCAATCAGAACCGCCGGCAAGCTGACCATCATCCCAACGACCAAGCCGGCAATGGTCCCGCCCAGCAGGCCCGCCACGACCGTCACCTCCAAACTGAGATCGGTGGTCGGATAGTGGGCTAATAAGCGGGCCAGAACACCCAGCGTGAACGGTATCCCGAGAAACACCGCGAATTCGAGTTTTTCGCTGGGGGAACGCTGCTCGATAAAAATCAATTGCCGGAATCTTCCGAACCGCGCAATGAAACCTGCAAGGAGAGCGATTACCGCCAGCTTGATCAGCAGGGCCACGAGAATGGCCGCTGCGGAACTGCTCGAGTAGGGATTCATAGGCTTTAGTAGGGGCACCCCTTGTGGGTGCCCAATGCCCGAGGGCAGGCACAAGGCCTGCCCCTACATGCCGCCTTTTGTAGGGGCACCCCTTGTGGGTGCCCAATGCCCGAGGGCAGGCACAAGGCCTGCCCCTACATGCCGCCGCCTACCAAGTGTACCACTTCCAGTTGGTCACCAGCTTGGATGGGTGTCACATTCCAGCGGGTGCGGGGCACGATTTCGAGATTTCGTTCCACAGCCACGCGATCGCGAGGGAGTTTCAGCCACTCAATCAATGCCGCCAAGGTCAAGCCTTCGGGCACCTCGCGAAGTTCGCCGTTTAATTGGACGGTCACGACCTGCTTCTCCACATTATGACTGATTGGACTTGGCAGACCACACCATCGTGTCTGATGTCAGTTTTGAAACCCATCACCCCACATGCAGCCCCGGTATTAGGGGCGAACAACGCACCACAACAGCCACAATGGTAACGACTGAACCCGCCGCAGGCAAGAAAAAACTTGACACGTTGGGTTGCCCTCCGTATAGTGAAATGTTTCGGTGGGGTTCACGACATTCACTGTAAGTGATTGCAATGACAAGCCCTTATTTGCCTGTTCTGATCCATTTCCTGGTCGTAGTGGCATTGACAGCGGCCATGCTTGGCCTGTCTGCCTGGGTGGGAGTCAAACGCCCTTCGAGGGTGAAATTAAGCCCGTATGAATGCGGGATGCCTCCGGTGGGTAATGCGCGCGAGCGTTTTTCGGTAAGCTTTTATCTCGTGGCTATGCTCTTCATCCTCTTTGATGTGGAAGCTGTGTTCCTTTATCCATGGGCAGTTATTTTTAAGAGCTTGAAGTGGTTCGGCTTCGTTGAGATGCTTCTTTACATTGCCATCTTGCTGGCAGGGTATGTCTACATTTGGAAGAAAGGCGCCTTGGACTGGAAACGGTAGAGCCGCCGTCTGGGCGGCATTTGCCG
Organism: Terriglobia bacterium; assembly: GCA_050008675.1. GTDB lineage: Bacteria > Acidobacteriota > Terriglobia > UBA7540 > UBA7540 > CAVROP01. The sequence goes on along the minus strand of JBEKME010000001.1, from coordinate 16,806 downwards.
GTCCCGGGGCGCGGGACCGGCGCTACGCCAGCAAACAAGCTCTTGATTTGGCGCCAGATGCCGCAGCCTCAGGGAGCCGAGACTTGGCCCTGTGAAATCAATAGTCATTCGTCATGCCTTCCGATCTCGAATCGAGCCTTGCTCTAATAAAGCTTCGGGAATTTGCTCCCGAATCCGTTGAAGATGCACGGGAGTTTCGTGGCGAGCTGACGATCTACATCCGGCCCGACAGACTGGTGAGGGTCTGCGAGTTTTTGCGTGACGAGCCCGGCCTGACTTTCAAATACCTTTCAGACATAACCGCGGTAGACCTTTACCCCAACGAACCGCGATTTGAGGTGGTCTACCATCTGCTTTCACTGCAGACTGCAGAGCGGCTTCGGCTCAAGGTGCGGACCAGCGGCGAGAATCCGCGAGTGGACTCCCTGCTTCCCGTATATCCGTCCGCCAACGCGTTTGAGCGCGAGGTCTTCGATCTCTTTGGGATCCAGTTCGCGGGGCATCCTTATTTGAGGAGAATTCTCCTCCCGGAAGAATGGGAAGGTCACCCGCTACGCAAGGATTATCCCACTGAGGGATATCGCTAGATGCCGATCACGCTGGAGAAAATTCCGGGTCAGGAAGAACGGGTTATCCTGAGCATGGGGCCGCAACACCCCTCTACGCACGGGGTATTGCGCCTGGTCCTTGAACTCGAGGGCGAGACAGTTGTTCGCGCCCTTTATGACATCGGCTACCTCCACACGGGCTTCGAGAAATCTTTCGAGAGCAAGACTTATACACAAGGAATCCCGCTCACTGACCGGATGGATTACCTTTCTTCGCTCTCCAACAACTTGGGCTTTTGCCTGGCGGTGGAGAAGTTGCTGGATATCGAAATCCCCCTACGCGCCCAGTGGATACGCGTCCTGCTGACCGAACTCACGCGCCTCCAGAGCCACCTGGTGTGGTTGGGAACCCACGCCATAGATTTGGGGGCCATGTCGGTCCTTCTTTATTGTTTCCGGGAGCGCGAAGATATCCTTCATATCTTCGAAATGGTGTCGGGGCAGCGCATGATGACCAGTTATTTCCGCATTGGCGGCTTGGCCCTCGAACCCCCTCTCGGCTGGCTCAAGCGAGTGGAGAAGTTCGTAAAGGCATTCCCCGACCGCCTGAAAGAATACGAGGATCTGCTCACCAAGAACCCCATCTTCCTCCGTCGGACCGTCGGAATCGGAAAGCTTACCGCCGACGAAGCCATTGCCTGGGGGCTTTCGGGCCCGTCACTCCGCGGCTCAGGAGTTGACTGGGATATTCGAAAGAAGCAGCCCTACTCGAGCTACGATAAATTTGATTTCAAAGTCCCCACGCGCCCGGAGGGCGATGTGTACGCCCGGTACTTGGTCCGGCTGGAGGAAATGCGACAGTCGCTTCGCATCGTGCAACAAGCGATGGAGGGTCTCCCCGAGGGTCCCTTTAAGGCAAACGCGCCCCACATCGTGTTGCCGGACCGGGAGAGCATGAAAACGTCCATCGAGGCGCTCATTTATCACTTCAAGATTGTGACCGAGGGATTCCATCCCCCCATCGGCGAAGTGTATCAGGCCATCGAGTCTCCCCGCGGCGAGCTGGGGTTTTACATGGTTAGCGACGGGTCACCTAAACCCTTTCGCTGTCACGTTCGCGCGCCCTCCTTCGCCAATTTGCAGGCTTTGCCCAAGATGATCGAAGGCCGCTTGATTGCGGACGTGGTCGCATGTATCGGCACAATCGATATTGTTTTGGGCGAAGTAGACCGGTAAGGGGATTTTCGATTGCCGATTGCCGATTTTGGATTTTAGATTTTGGATTTTGGATTACGAACCCGATGGCGGTTTCGAATTTCGAGTTTCGATTTTCGAATTTCGAGTTTCTGATTTCTAGTTTTCTTCTGCCATGCTTTCCGACGTGCTGCTTAAAAAGTTCGACCAAGTGATCTCCCACTACCCGCTGAAGCGATCGGCCATCGTCCCCTGTCTCCTCTTCGCTCAGGATGAGATCGGGTTTATCAGCGACGAGGTGATCGAGGAAGTCGCCCGCCGGGTTGATGTCCGGCCGATCGAGGTGATTGAGGACATCGGTTACTACTCGATGCTCCATCGCAAGCCGGTCGGCAAGTACAACCTCCAAGTGTGCACCAACGTCTCTTGCATGGTTCGGGGTGGAGAGGAAATCCTCGAACACTGCAAGAAACGGCTGGGAATTGGCCACAAGGAGACGACGCCTGACGGACTATTCTCCTTGGAGGAAGTCGAATGCCTTGGCGCTTGTTGTGGTGCGCCAGCCATGCAAGTGAATTACGACTTTTACGAAGACCTCACTCCGCAAAAGGTTGATACGCTTTTAGACAGGCTACGCACGACAGCAGGGAGTAGGGAAGGTAAAGGGTAAAGGGTAAAGGGTAAAGGGTAAAGCGTAAAGCGTAAAGGCTAAAGGATTAAGGGGCAAAAGGGTAAAGCGGACAGGGTACAGGTAAGAGCCCCATCCTCCCTTTGCTGAAAAGGTGAAAGCGGGGTTCTTGCCCTCTCCCAGGAGGAGAGGGTGGACCGCGACCGGCGCTTTCACAAGCCGGCGCGGGCCGGGTGAGGGGTAAGTTGCACGGCGTGGAGGAATCAGATTAAGTTACGACGCTTTAGTAGGGACCAGTAGAGCATGCCGGAATATCAGAATTACGCCAAAGGATCGCCGCTGGAGGTGAAGGTTCTCACCCAGCGGTTTGGTATCCCGAACTCGACCTCGATTGACGTCTATCTCCAGCACGACGGCTACAAAGCCTTGAAGAAGGCGTTCGATATGGGACCGGACGCTGTCATCAATGAGATGAAGAACTCCGGCCTCCGAGGTCGCGGTGGGGCCGGCTTCAACACCGGCATGAAGTGGAGTTTCGTACCCAAACGATCCGCCAAGCCCAAGTACGTCGTCTGCAACGCGGATGAGAGCGAGCCGGGAACCTGCAAGGACCGGCCATTGTTGGAATACGATCCCCACCAATTGATCGAGGGGGTGAGCATCGCCGGCTTTGCCATCGGGTCCCACCAAGGCTATATCTACATCCGGGGAGAATACCGCTATTTGATGGACATCGTTGATCGTGCCCTGGAAGAGGCCTACACACGCGGATGGCTGGGAAAGAACATCCTGGGAACGGGTTTTGATTTTGACCTTTACACCCACACGGGTGCGGGCGCCTATGAGTGTGGCGAGGAAACAGCGCTCTTGAATTCGCTCGAAGGACTGCGAGGGTACCCACGCATCAAGCCCCCCTTCCCTGCTATCGTGGGACTCTACGAAGGCCCGACAATCATCAATAACGTCGAGACGCTGGCAAACGTCCCACATATCATCCTGAACGGCGCGGAATGGTACGCCAAGCTGGGAACGCCCAAGAACGGCGGCACTCGCCTCTTTTGCCTGAGCGGCCACATTGAAAGGCCGGGAGTCTATGAACTGCCGATGGGCTTTCCTCTCCGGCGCATGATCGAGGAGGTAGGCGGCGGCGTGCGGGGCGGAAAGAAATTGAAGGCTGTCATTCCCGGCGGTTCTTCTTGCCCCGTGCTGACGGCTGACGAAATTGACGTTGCCATGGACTTCGATGCCGTGGCCAAAATCGGCTCGATGCTGGGCTCCGGCGGAGTCGTAGTTCTGGACGAAGAAACATGCATGGTGAAAGTCGCCCACCGCATCATGAAGTTCTATGCCCACGAATCTTGCGGTTGGTGCATCCCCTGCCGCGAGGGGACATCGTGGCTGAAGTTGCTGCTCGAACGATTCCACGCTGGCGCCGGACTGCCGGAAGATCCGGACACTGCCCTGGACGTTTCGTACAACATGCTGGGCAAAACGCTCTGTCCCCTCGGAGATGCGGCGGCGATGCCCACCATCAGCATTCTGAAGAAGTTCCGGCCTGAATTCGAAGCGCACCTGAAACTGGGCTCGTGTCCATTCGAGAAGAAGGCGGTGGCGGTGGCATGAAGAATCCTGTAGGGGGACGGCTTGCCGTCCCCTGCGGCGGGGTAGGGCAAGCCCTACCCCTACAATCGGCCAGAAAGAGGCGGTGACCGTAGCATGAAGGACCGGACGCAAGACCCGGGGTTCGAGATCGTGGACCACCCTCTGAAGGAAGAGAACCGTCAGATTCCGGGTCCTTACACTCGTAGTTCGGCTTTGATGCCCAGTCTCATAACCAAGAAGGGAACGGCGCCCGAGCCGGTCAAGTTCACGATCAATGGCAGGGCCGTGACGGTCCCCGCAGGCACTTTGCTGATTGAAGCCGCCAAGCAAGTGGGTATCGAGATACCCTCTTACTGCTATTACCCAAACCTGACCTTACAGGGCGCCTGCCGCATGTGCCTGGTAGCCATCGAGAGGATGCCCAAGCTGCAAACCGCCTGCACTACGGTGGTGACCAATGGCATGGTGGTCCACACCGAGACTGAGGAAGTGAAGAATGCTCGCAAGGCCATGCTCGAGTTCCTGCTTACTAACCACCCCTTGGATTGTCCGGTTTGCGACAAGGGCGGAGAATGTGAGCTCCAGGACGCCGTCTTCCGGTACGGGGCCGCTGAGACCCGCTTCATGGAGTCCAAGCTCCATCACCAGGAGAAGAAGTTCTCCAGCCTTGTCTATTATGATTGGCCGCGCTGCATCCTGTGCTACCGATGCGTCCGGGTATGCGATGAGGGAATGGACGTCAACGCTTACGGTATCGGTTTTCGCGGCGCGCATAGCGAGATTATTCCCAATCGCGGAGAGCAACTGGAATGCGAAGAGTGCGGGATGTGCATTGATATATGCCCGGTGGGTGCGCTCACCAGCGGGACCTATCGCTATCACACCCGGCCATGGGAGATGACCTATACGGGGACGATCTGCAATCACTGCGGCGACGGCTGCAAGACGACCCTTTCCGTTCGGAACAATCAGATCATCCGAGCCAACAACCGCGACCATTCCGGGTTCAATGGCGAGTTCCTTTGCGTCAAGGGCCGTTTCGGATGGGACTTCGTCAATAGCCATGAACGGCTGACGGCTCCTCTGGTCCGTCACAACGGTCGGCAGGATGCCAGTACCTGGGATGAAGCTCTCAGCGTGACGCTCGAGCGGCTCAAGGGCATCTTGGCGGAATATGGACCAGAATCAATCGCGGTTATCGGCTCCAATCGCACAACCAACGAGGAGAACTATCTCCTCGGGCGGTTCACGCGAACCATCCTGGGCACGAACAACCTGGACCACCACCGCACGGCCGATTACTCTTCCCTGGTGCGCGCCTTGACCGAATCGCAGGCCACCGACCGGCACGCGGCGATGGAGGATATCCTGGACGCCCCCAGCATCCTGCTGGTTGGAAACGACCCAAGCCACCAACATCCGCTGACGGCATTCCAGATTCGACAGGCAGTGCAACGGCAAGGAGCGCGGCTCTACATCATCAACCATCAGGAGATCAAACTCCGTCGCCAGTCGAGCCTCTATCTTACGGTGAAACCCCGAGGTGAAGCAGAAGCGATCCGGGCGCTGGCAGGAGCCGAAACACCTTCGGCGGATCTTGCCGTGGACGGGGTTGACACTCTTAATTCACTGCGGGAGAAGCTTCAGAAGGAAAGCGATACCATCATTATTTTCGGCGACGGGATTCAGGACGCAGCGGTTCGCGACTTAGTCCGTTGGGGACTCTCGCTTCCCGGCCGGACGCGATTCATTGCCCTTGGCGACTACGCGAATTCCCGTGGCGCGGCAGACATGGGCGTTCTTCCCGGGACTCTTCCGGGGTACTTACCCCTTACCGATGACGCTGCTCGCGGGAGTTTTGAATCCGCCTGGCAGGCGAAAATCTCCGCAAATCCCGGGCTCAATCTTCTGGAAATCGTTGAGGGTATCGGAACAGGACAAATCAACGCCTTACTCGTCTTCGGGTCAAATCCTGTTAAGACGTGCAAGATTTCGAAAGAGGTCTTGAGCAAGCTGGCCTTCGTCATGGTCGCTGAAATATTCCCGACGGAAACCACGCAGGCGGCGGACGTGATCCTGCCCGCCACAAGTTTCGCAGAGAAGTCGGGCACCGTCACCAACACCTGTGGGCAGGTGCAGGCGCTCAAGAAGACCATGCGCAAAGCTGGAACCCGGAGCGATCTCGAAATCCTGCTTGCTTTGGCCCGCCTGTTTGACCAGAAATGGAATTACTCGTCCGCGGATGACGTAACGCGGGAGATCATCGGTAAGGTGCCCGGGCACGCTGTTCCTCTTCCCAGCCTGCTGGTCGGCCGGGCGGTCGCGACACGGCCCCAGGGGATGCCACCTGAGCTGGAGGGTGCGGACCTGATTTTTTCCTCCCGTGATTCGCTCTTTACTTCGGGGACCGTGAGTCGTTACAGTTGGGCGCTGAATTCAGTGCACGAAGCCAAGAAACCCTATGGCCATATTTTCTGACACAGGGTTGCTGCTGCTTATCACCCTGATAAAAATCGCGGTGGTTGTGGTTGTCTTGCTAACCACGATCGCCTACCTGACCTGGCTGGAACGGAAAGTCGTGGCGCACATCCAGGCCCGCTGGGGGCCTTACTTGGTTGGGCCACACGGGCTTCTCCAACCTATCGCTGACGGAGCCAAGGCCTTCCTCAAAGAAGATATCGTGCCCCTGGAGGCCGACAAGGTCCTCTACTGGCTGGCGCCCTTCTTGGGATTTACCCTGGCCTTACTCTCCATTGCCGTGATTCCATTCGGAGAGAGTTTTACGATTTACGGTCACACCATCAGTTTTCAGATTACCGATTTAAACGTCGGCCTGCTCTTTGTTTTCGCCGTAACTTCGCTGGGGGTTTACAGCATCGCACTCGCCGGCTGGTCCTCGAATAGCAAGTACCCGCTCCTGGGCGGGCTTCGTTCGTCCGCCCAGATGATTAGTTATGAACTGTCGCTGGGCCTGGCGGTGGTGGGCGTATTGATGATTGCCGGCACGTTGAGCCTGCGCGGAATCGTGAATAGTCAAGCGGGCTTCTGGCATGTCGGCGGAATCAACACCTTCCTTCCCCACTGGAATATCTTCGTGCAGCCGGTGGGATTCCTCGTATACTTTACGGCCGCCATCGCAGAAACCAACCGGATTCCCTTTGACCTGCCGGAAGGAGAGAACGAGTTAGTGGGTGGATTTCATACCGAGTACAGCAGCATGAAATTCGCCATGTTCTTCATGTCCGAATATGGCAACATGGTCACGGTCTCCTGCCTGGCCACCATACTGTTTTTCGGCGGATGGCATGGCCCCCTTTTTGGGCCCTATGCGCTTCGGGTGATCCTCCCGCTTTTTTGGTTTTGCGCAAAGCTCTTTTGCTTCCTGTTTTTCTATATCTGGATGCGTGGCACTCTCCCCCGCTTCCGGTACGATCAGTTGATGGCCTTCGGTTGGAAATTTCTGTTGCCGGTGGGCGTGCTTAACATTCTGGTGACCAGCTTCGTGGTTGCCTGGATCAGCTCCTCTTGAAGCGGACATGGTAGTGCTCTTTTACATTTTCGCTGCCCTGGCTGTGATAGCGGCATTAAGCGTCGTGGCGCAGCGCACGCCTGTATACAGCGCCCTTTCGCTCATCGTGGTGCTGTGTTCGCTGGCAGTGGTTTATTTGTTGCTGGGCGCAGAATTCATCGCCGTCATCCAGGTGATTGTTTACGCGGGCGCGATTATGGTGTTATTTGTCTTTGTCATCATGCTCCTAAACGCAGGCCGGGAAGTGCCAAGCCACCGCAGTCGAATGGCGCGCTGGCTGGGCGCCCCTTTGGTTGCTGCTTTCCTGGTAGAGATCCTGCTTGCAGTCTGGCAGCAATTTCCGGCGGGAAGCACGCGCCCTGCCTCATCCCTGGACGCCGCACCTGCCGCCATTGGTCATCTCTTATTCAGGAACTACGTGTTGCCTTTCGAGGTCACCTCCATCTTGGTCCTGGTGGCAATTCTGGGCGCCGTGGTCCTGGCCAAGAAGGAGTTCTGAGGTTTCGAGAATGGTTCCGCTTGCACACGTGTTGGCCCTCAGCGCCACCCTTTTCGTGATTGGCGCCGCAGGCTTTGTTTTTCGGAAAAACATCATCACGGTTTTCATGTGCATCGAGTTGATGCTCAACGCGGTCAACTTGGCTTTCATCGGTTTTTCGCGGTATTTGGGAAACCTGGACGGGCAGTTGTTTGTTTTCTTCGTGATCGTGGTAGCAGCGGCCGAAGCGACCGTGGGCCTGGCCATCATCATCGCACTTTATCGGAACCGAAACACACTCAACATTGAAGATCTCGATTCAATGAAGATGTAGACGACTGACAACTGACGACTGACAACTGACGACTGCTTATGGAAATCCTGCTCATACTCATGCTGCTCCCACCCTTGGTGGGGACAACCTTGAACGGCCTATTCGGCCGGCGTTTTTCGCAGGCAGTGGTTTCCGTGGTCGGCTGCGGCGCTCCAGGACTCTCCATGATCTTCGCGCTGCTCAGCGCTTGGACGTATTCAAGCTCCACGAGCCAACCTGCGCCTTTCATCCACAGCTACTTCACTTGGATTGAGTCCGGGAACCTTCGCGCTGATTATGCCCTTTACTACGATCGGCTCACCCTGGTCATGACCCTGACGGTCACGGTGGTCGCCTTCCTGATTCACCTCTACTCCAGGGGGTACATGGAGCGCGAGGGCGGTTACTATCGCTTTTTCACCTACTTGAACCTCTTTCTCTTCATGATGCTGACCCTGGTGACCGCCGCCAACTACCCGCTCATGTTTGTGGGCTGGGAAGGCGTAGGCCTCTGCTCCTATTTGCTCATTGGCTTTTATTTCCGCAAGCAGTCAGCTTCCGACGCTGGGAAGAAGGCGTTCATCGTCACACGCCTCGGTGACGCGGGCTTCAGCGTGGGCGTGGCGCTGCTCTTCTGGACGTTTGGCTCGCTGAATTTCCAGCAAACCTTCGCCAACATCGCTGCGCTACATGTGGGTGAAATGCAGGGGACGTTGACGGCCATTGGCATTCTGTTCTTCCTCGGCGCGGCGGGGAAATCAGCCCAGATTCCACTTTACATTTGGCTTCCGGACGCCATGGAAGGTCCTACGCCGGTCAGCGCGTTGATCCATGCCGCCACCATGGTTACGGCTGGGGTCTACCTTGTGGCGAGGTCGAACCTCGTCTATTCACACGCGCCTCTTGCTCTGCAAGTTGTGGGCGTGGTTGGGTGTGTGACGGCCTTCTTTGCGGCGACGATTGCCCTTACACAAAACGATCTCAAGAGGATGCTGGCCTATTCCACCATCAGCCAGCTTGGATACATGTTCATTGGCTGCGGGGTTGGCGTCTTCGCCGCCGGAATCTTTCACCTCATGACCCACGCCTTTTTCAAGTCTCTCCTCTTCCTCGCATCCGGGAGCGTGATGCACGCTCTGGGCGGCGAACTGGACATGCGCAAGATGGGCGGCCTGCGGCACAAGATGAAGACCACCTTCCTGACATTCTTCATTGCGACGCTGGCCATTAGTGGAGTTCCGGGGTTATCAGGATTCTTCAGCAAGGATGAAATCCTTGCCGGGGCATATGAAGGACCTCTCGGCCAGCCATGGTTGTACTGGCTCGCCACCCTCACCGCGGGTCTGACGGCCTTTTATATGTTTCGCGGGCTCTTTATGACATTCTTCGGGGCTTCGCGCCTCGAGCCTGAAGTCGAACGCCACGTGCACGAAAGTAGCTCGAAGATGACGGCGCCGCTGCTCGTGCTGGCGCTCTTTTCTATTGTCGTGGGCGACCTGAGCTGGCCGAAGGCTTTTGGGGGAAGCGAAGGCTTTGACCGTTACCTCGAGCCTGTGTTCAAACCCTCGCAGGATTTCCTTCGGGCTTCTGCGCATCATGCTGGTCGCGGGCTCAGCAGTGGCTCTTTAATGGTGTTCGCGTTGCTCTTCGCAGCGGTTGGCATCCTCGTTGCCTATTGGTTCTATTTGAAATTCACTCGCTGGCCTAGCCGCATGGCTGAGCGCTTCAGCAGGCTCTACAAGATACTGATCCACAAGTACTATGTCGATGAGTTCTACAACTGGTTGGTCGTCCGGCCACTTCGAGTAGGGTCGGAGAAAATCCTCTGGCAGCGTGTGGACGCAAAAGCTATTGATGGCGTCATGGTGAATGGAACCGGTGAGACTGTGGCCGGGGTTGGAAGCCTTCTGCGCCGCATTCAATCCGGCAATATCCGAAGCTATGCCTCGTGGGTCCTGCTGGGGGCCACGCTGTGGTTGGTTTACATCCTCTGGCCGCGGTGAGGGCAGGTGCCAGGTGTCAGGTGTCAGGGAAGGTAGGCAGTAAGCAGTAAGCAGTAGGCAGTAGGCAGTAGGCAGTAGGCAGTAGGCAGTAGGCAGTAGGCAGTAGGCAGTAGGCAGTAGGCAGTAGGCAGTAGGCAGTAGGCAGTGAGCGGTAAACAGTAGGCGGTTGGCAGTAAGCAGTTGGCAGTAAGCAGTTGGCAGTAAACGGTAGGCTGAAGGCTGGAGGAGGGCTTTCCCCGCCTGCTACCTATTGCGCACTGGCCACAACTGACCCCAGACAACGGACAACGGACTACGGACAACGAACAACTGACTAGCGCAAATCGGTACATATTTGGCTCAATCTATGCCCTGGTTGGCTGAGCATCTTCTCACGATCGCAGTCTTTCTGCCGCTGGCGGGAGCAGTTCTCATCGCTTTCCTCAGCCGCGCGCGCGCCCCACAAATCCGTTGGGTAGCGCTGGTGGCTTCGCTGCTGACGTTCATCGTGACCGTCGTGCTTTACGCCGGCTTGCGGGGTGACACCCCCGGCATGCAGTTTACCGAGTTCCACCCCTGGATCGCCGTACCGGCGATTAACTATCACCTGGGTGTGGATGGCCTGAGCGCGCTGCTCATCCTGCTGGCAGGATTCCTGACGCCCCTTTGCGTGCTTGTGTCCTGGAGCAGCATCACCCAGCGGGTGAAGGAATTCTTCATCTTCCTGCTGGCGCTCGAGACCGGAATGATCGGCGTCTTCGCGTCGCTCGACCTCGTGCTTTTCTTTGTTTTTTGGGAAGTCATGTTGATCCCGATGTATTTCCTGATCGGCATCTGGGGTCACGAGCGGCGGGTCTATGCGGCAGTGAAGTTCATTCTGTACACCATGGTGGGCTCCGCCCTGATGCTGGTGGGCATTCTTTACCTTTACAGCGTCACGGGAACTTTCGACCTGCTGCGAATCGTCGGGGCATTCACGAGCAGTCCTTTGTTGTCTCCCTCCGCTGAGCGATGGCTCTTCCTGGCCTTCTTTGTGGCTTTTGCGATCAAGGTCCCGTTGTTCCCGTTTCACACCTGGCTGCCCGATGCGCACGTTGAGGCGCCCACGGCGGGCTCCGTGATTCTGGCCGGTGTGCTGCTGAAAATGGGGACCTATGGCATGCTGCGCTTCTGCCTGCCACTGTTCCCTCACGCCTCGCGCCAGTTCGCCCCAATTGTCATCGTCCTTGCCATCATCGGAATCATCTATGGGGCGTTGGTGGCGATGGTCCAGCCTGATTTGAAGAAGCTGGTGGCCTATTCCTCGGTGGCGCATCTTGGGTTCTGCGTGCTGGGGATCTTTGTTCTCAACACCCAAGGAATGGAAGGCGCCATTTACCAAATGTTCAGCCACGGCGTTTCGACCGGAGCTCTTTTCATTCTTGTCGGCCTACTCTACGAGCGCCGTCATACACGACTCATCAGCGAGTTTGGCGGCCTGGCCACTTCTCTACCGGTCTACAGCACGTTTTTCCTGATCGTGACCCTTTCTTCTCTTGGCCTCCCCATGCTGAATGGGTTCGTTGGCGAGTTTCTGATTATCGTCGGCTCCTACCATAGCCGAGCGATATACGCTGCCCTGGCCGCCCTGGGTGTGGTGCTGGCCGCCGTCTATTTGCTCTGGATGTACCAACGCGTTTTTTATGGCGAGATTAGGAATGACAAGAATAGGAATCTTCCGGATTGCAACGCGCTTGAGAAGCTCATCCTAGCCACCGTGGTGATTGTGATTCTTGCCATGGGGATTTATCCCCAGCCTTTCTTGCGACGCATGGACCGTAGCGTGGCCGCAGTCATGCAACGGATTGATTCAAATAGCTTGATGATGACCGCCCGAGTTCACGGCACACGTCCGGGGGTCGCGCCATGACCAGCTTCCAGCCCACAGACCTGTTGAGGATTCTCCCGGAAATCATCCTCTGTGGATTTGGAATCCTGATCATGGTCCTCGACCCTTTCGTAGCTCCCGGGAGAAGATCCTTGCTCGGGTGGCTTGCTTTGGTGGGAGTACTGGCTGCGGCGGGCGGCACTCTGCGGACCTCCGATAATCCGGGGCTGGCTTTCGGCAGGTCCATCGCTGCTGACCATTTCAGTTTCTACTTCTTCTACCTTTTCTTGCTGGTCGCGGCACTGGCGTTGCTGGGTTCCATCAACTACCTCGAGCGAGACAATATTCAACACGGAGAGTTCTACGCACTGATCCTGTTGGGCACGGCAGGGATGTGCTTCATGGCCTCATCCACCGACCTCATCATGGTGTTTATCGGCCTCGAGATTTCTTCAATCTCCACGTACATTCTCGCCGGCTTTAAGCGAAAAGACGCTCTCTCCAACGAGGCATCGCTCAAGTACTTCCTGCTTGGCTCGTTTGCCACAGCCTTCTTCCTTTACGGGATTGCCTTTGTTTACGGATTGACGGGAACCACCAACCTGCTGGAGTTGAGCGGGCGGCTTGCCCACCCGGCGCAGTGGACAATGCTGGCGCGGGTTGCCCTTCTCTTGATGTTCGTGGGCTTGGCGTTCAAGCTCTCGACTGCCCCGTTTCAAATCTGGACGCCGGACGTTTATCAGGGAGCGCCTGCGCCGGTGACAGCGTTCCTTTCGGTTGGCCCCAAGGCGGCGGCCTTTGCGGTTCTTCTGCGGATCTTCCAGGGAAGCTTGTCCTCCCCAGGTTCCACAAGCTTTTGGGTAATCTGGGTCTCAGCGATTCTGACCATGTGCCTGGGCAATCTTGCGGCCCTCTGGCAAACGAACATCAAGAGGCTGCTGGGATACTCGGCGATTGCTCACGCCGGGTACGTTTTGGTCGGTGTGGCTGCGGGAAGCCACGAGGGCACATCCGCCGTGCTCTTTTACCTCACGGCTTATGCATTGATGAATGTGGGGGCATTTGTATTGATCGCCCACTTGGCCGGAAATGGCGAGCGCTCGACGCAAATTGATGATTACACCGGGATGGCTTACGTCCGGCCCGGCGCCGCCGCTTGCTTGACCGTGTTCCTGATTTCTCTTGCCGGCTTCCCAACCACGGCAGGGTTCTTCGGAAAGTTCTTCCTTTTCCGCGCCGCCATTCACTCCCACTTGATTGGTCTCACCATCATCGCTTTGTTGAACAGCGTCGTCTCCGTGTACTACTACTTTCGCATCGTGGTCGCTATGTACATGCGGGAAGGCAAAACCGAGGCCTCAACAGCCTCTTTGCCCATGGCGCTTCGGACGGCCTTGGCGGTGAGCGTAGTCGGTATCTTCTATCTGGGCCTCTTCCCCAACCTGTTCCTGACCTTTTCAAACATCGCAGGGATTCCACTTCCGTAACTGCAATGCCTCCTCCACTCATCGACAGTCAGATCAAACATGCACCCGAAGACCTCAAGCAGTGGCACGCCGGCGACCGGCCGCGATAAAGAGGATCTTGACCTGTTTACCCAGGGCGGCAGCAATTCGCTTGAGCATGGATAGGGAGTGACCATCGTAGTCCGAGTCTTCCAGCCGGCAAATGACTGACGCCGTCGTTCCCACCTTTGCCGCGAGCTGCCTCTGGCTGAGTCCTGCTCGCTTCCGGAGGTTATAGATCTGGCTGGCGACATCGACCGTTAAAAGCTCCTCTTCAAAGGCGGCAGCCAATTCGGGGTCTTCGCCGACATAACGGTCATAGGCAAATTGGAGCGCCTTGGATTTGAATTGTCTTTTCTTCGCCATTGCTACCTCTTTGGCTTAAACGTGTGGGTGCTTGGATCTCGTACAAACGCGTCCTTCGCTCGGATCGCCCTGTCGATCTCCTCCGTGGACACTTCCCGTTCCTTCATCACGCCGTGAGTCAAAACCACGACCGATCTTCCGTGGAAGAAGTAAAGCATCCGGTAGTGAACTCCCTGGTAGCTTGCCCGTAGCTCATAGATACCATCCCTCAAATAGTCCGCCTCTGGCCGCCGAAGTTCGTGTCCCAAATCCTCCAGCCGTTTGAGGCGGACGAGGCACTTGAGGCGAGCTTTCTTGGGAAGCCCGTCTTACCATTCAATGAGGGGCGGCGTTTTGCTCTCGGCCTCCTGGAAGAAGATCACCTCAAAAGTCGGCACCGCTACTTCTCCTGCATGTTCGCATTATTGCGAACAGATGTCAAGGCCGTTTGGCATGATCGACGACAAAAGCCGCAGACCTTGAAAAACAGGTCTGCCCTACCTGCTTCAAAACGCTACCGGAAAGAACAAAGAGGGGAGGCCGAAGCCTCCCCTCTTTTCACCGAAGCGGCACAGAATCCCCGTATTATCCAATCTTCACTTTGGCAAAGATCACAGCAAAGGTGTACAGTGCCATCGACTCAATCAATACCAGTGCCAAAACCAGGGCAAACTGAATGCCAGGCCGGGCGCCCGGATTGCGCGCTAAGCCTTCGCAAGCTGCTGCGGTGGCCTTCGACTGGGCATAGCCACAAACGGCGGAAGCAATCGCCATAGCAAATCCGGCAGTGATAATCACCCACTTGGTATTCTCTGCGCTGCCACCACCACTCGCCGTCCCCTGGGCGAATGCCGGCGCCGCAACTAGAAAGGCTCCCAACAGTGTCACTAAAATCGCAACGTAACGTTTCACTTTCTCCCTCCTCTGAACTCTCCCCCACCTTGGGGCGAGTTCCCCATGAATTTCCGCCAGTGGGTGGTTTCCCGCCAACCCTCAAACAGGCGGGACTCACACTCGCGGTCTTGCGTCGTAGGGGCAATCCGCCAGATGGCGGATGGTTGCCCCAGGGCGGCCACAAGGGCCGCCCCTACTAATAGCCCGTTGTAAAACTAGTGCTCCTCTGAAACCGCCATACCGATATAAACAGCAGGCAAAAGCATGAAAATGTACGCCTGCAAGAGCGAGACAAAAACGTGCAGAGCCATAAACAGCGCAGGCGCCACAATAGGGACCAGGGCGCCAAAAACCACTTCCAGCAGATCACCCACCATCATGTTGGCGTAAAGACGGACGCTGAGTGAAAGCAGCCGGCCCAGGTTCCCGATGACTTCAATCGGAAACATGATGATTGCAATGGCCAGCATCGGCCCGCATAGATGCTTCAGATAACCAATCACTCCGTGTTGGCGCAACCCTTGAAAGTTGTAATAAAGGAACGCTACCACAGCACAGCCTAGCGTCACCTGAATGTAACTGGTTGGCGTCTGTAAAGTCGGAATGAGCCCCAGCAAATTACACAGCCCTACGAAAAGCCCGAGAGTCCCCAGCATCGCCACGTAACGGCTGCTCCCGTGGCCGATGATCTCTTCGCACATACCCTGTATGAATTGCACTACGACTTCCATCAGATGTTGAAACTTGCCAGGGTTTTCAACCGATAAGCTCGTCCGCAGGATAACAACACCCACTACCATCAGTAAGATGACAAAGACTTCCATCGCCACGTAATTCGGAATCGGATGGGCGGGATCGGAAGGCGATTGTCCGACCTTGGCCAGTAAAGGCGTTACCACGCCGCCCAACAGTTTATTCAAGATTGCCGTAAGCCAAAGTTGAGGTTCCATACTTCTTCTTAATGAGTCGCACCGTCCTCAGGACGGATTGCGCAAAACTATTCCCTCCCCTAGCTGAACGATTGCTTCAATCAAAACTCCAGCCACCGGGGTAAACAGCCCGGCCAGAATCGCCATAGGAGGTAACCATCCGGTCTTGAAGAAGACAAGCACTAAACCGAATGCGACGGGATATCTTATCAGGAATTTTGCCAGCACCGACTTTGGAATTCGGGATTGGCCGGCCTTCACGAGGGCCTCCACTGCGTCGTGAAGCCAATAATAGTTCAAGATTCCCAGTGCAGCCCCTAAGGCAAAACCGATCGCGATTGTAAACTGTCGGCACACCAGGATCACAAGGAACGTCAGGAAACCACAGAGCATCATCCAACGCGGCAGGCGCGCTTCAGCCCGAGCCAGTTCCGGGGCTTGAATTATCTCCGTCTGCATCTTTCTCCGCTCGTTTCAATATCCGCAGAAGCTCAAAAAAACCGCCCCCTGCCCCCAGAAAGCCCATCACCACCGTCAGAATCGGCGAGGTATGCAGCCAGCGATCCAGGCACCAACCGCTTGCACCACCTACAACCGCACCCGCGGGCAAAATAATACCCAGGCTCGAATAGAACCCCACCTGGGCCCAGAGGTTAGCCTGCTTCCCGATACTCCTGGGCATATGCCCTCCTCTCACATAAAGAAGGGCCGAATGGCCTCAACCGCCATCGAGATGAAAGGCTGGGGGTAGATCCCGATCACCAGCGTCATGCTCAGCGTAACGGCGAGCGCCACTTTCACACCCACACCGGTCGCCAAAGGGACCGCCTCCGTCGCCTTTCTCATAAACATTGCAACCACAATCCGGAAATAATAGTACAACGCCACAACCGAATAGGCCACCGCCAGGACGGCCAAGTAATAATGCCCCGTTTCAACCAAGGAAAGGAAGATGAAGTACTTCCCGATGAACCCTGCCGTTGGGGGAATAC